>NZ_CP195790.1:2373500-2975500 GCF_051465645.1 Planctomicrobium limosum
AACATCGCCCCCAACAGACTTTGTTCGGCGAGCAAATCCTGTGGCGGAACTTTGATCCGGGGATCCAACTCATTCAAACGCGGCGCGTTCTTGGAAGGACCACCCGCTGTGCGGCCTTTTTCCATTGACTGGCCTCGAACTCTCAATCGTAGAAGACGAATACAATTTTCAAGAACCAGGGAGTCGGCTGCAAAACACTTAAACCTTCACAGAAGTGAAGCCAAGACAGGCCAACAGACACCGGGGTTCCGGGCGAAACAATAGAACAGACAGGCATTCTATCCAGAGCCAGCCCTGTTTGAAACTCGCCTCCCAAACATCGGAGTGACGCACTTCAACGATCCCCTGACACCGAAACGAAAAACGGTCCGACTCGCTTTTTAATAGCGAGTCGGACCGTCGATTTTCACCGGGAAACCGTGAGCGACAGCCCACGTCCAGCGTTACTTAATTGCTGCTGCTGGAACAACCCAAACCTTGATTTCGGTTGTCACACCTTCTGCCAGTTCGACATTGATCGTGTACATACCGAGGCTCTTGATTGCCCCTTCTGTCTTGACCATTGAAGTTTCAACTGGGTAGTTGGCTTTCTTCAATGCCTTGCTGATGTCAACAGGACCGATAGAACCATAGAGCTGGCCATCGTCTGTTGCATTGGCTTCCAGCGTGACGCTGTAAGAACGCAACTTTTCAGCGAACTGCTGCAGTTCTTTCTTCTTGGCCAGTGCGAGCTCGTCCTGACGTTTACGATGGCGTTCAACCATCTGCTTGTTGGCTTCAGTAGCGACTGTTGCCAACCCGTGAGGAACGAGGAAGTTACGGGCGTAGCCCGGCTTTACTCGAACGATCTGACCCTGATTGCCCAGGTTTTCGACGTTTTCCGCAAGGAGCAGCTCAATCCCCCCCTTGCGATCTTTGGAGCGAATCTTCTGTCCGTGCTTGCGTTTAACGACCATTTCAATCTCAACTCGTAAATGCAGGTGACTTTAATCTATATGAAAGATGCAGGCGGAACATGGCCGGGAACTGCATGATATCGATCTAACCGTTTTCTTGACCAGCACAAATGCGGTCCAGAAACAGAACTAGAACGGAACGTCTTCGTCACTGACGCTTCCCCCGCGTGGAGGAGTGTCATAAAAGGAGTCAATCGGGTCTTGTTGAGGCGCTCCACCACCGCTTCCACGTGATGAGGAACGAGGCCCGCCTCCACCGCCGCCGCCAGTATTTTCTCCTCGGCCGCCAAGCATCTGCATGGTTTCGCCGATGACTTTCAACTTCGAACGTTTCTTACCCGATTCCCGGTCGTCCCAAGTATCCAATTGCAACCGTCCCTCAATCAGGACAGGCCGACCCTTGGACAAATATTCCCCTGCGACTTCTGCCTGACGTCCCCAAAGGGTGATATCGACGAATGTCGTCTCTTCTTTTCGCTCGTTTGACTTTTGGTCAAACCAGGTTCGGCTCACTGCCAAGCCAATCTCGGCAATTGCAGTCCCACCAGTGGTGTACTTCACTTCCGGATCACGAGTGAGGTTTCCAACAAGGATGACTTTGTTGTAGCTGGCCATATTCTCCCTCGCGGCTTCGTTTCACACCGTGGTGTCTGACGGAACAGATAAACTCCAGTGCCGTCAACCCGAAGAGTCGCTCAATCAACTCACCCCATGCTGGCGTAACGCCAACATGATACTACTGGTCACTGCAAACGCAGGGCACAACCAAAAGGAGCTTCGATGAAGAAGCTCCCCATGAACTACTCAGCTGCAGCAGGTTCTTCTTCTCGCTGAGCACCGCCGTGTGCGAGCTGACTTGTCATCAGTTCGAACAGTCCAGCTTCGTGCTCAATCACCAGAACACGAAGCACCAGGTCGCTCAACTTGCAGATGCGATTGAGCTGCTCAACCTGTGAGCCGTCCATCTTGAAGTATGTCAGGAGGTGCAAACCTTTACGATGACCATCGATCTCGTAAGGGAGCTTGCCTTCCTGCCAAGGGGCCAAGGCGACCAGCTCGGCATTGCAACGGGTCAAGAATTCTTTAACTGCATCTTCAGTGCCCTGTGGGTCCTGAGCATAGCGACCGCTATCCAGCAGAAACATGCACTCGTACAACCGTTCAGCCAAGTTCATCCCCTTCACAATTTGACGGCCAGCCGCTGACTGCCGGCAGATCAGGTATCGCGTTCATCGAAGACCGATCCGTACCGGCTCCGACTCTAATCTCACTCCGCCAGACATTTAACTGTCAGAACGGTTGAATGTATTCATTGCCTGTCCGATGCCCTCTTTGACCCACAATTCAGTGGCATCACAGGCCTTCAAGACAGAATCCATCATCGTGTCTCGCTCGGATTTTGCAAATGTCTGCAAAACATAATTAACGGTATCCTGACCTTCAGGAGGCCGTCCAATCCCGACGCGAAGCCTGGGGTACTCAGTTGTCCCCAATTGATCGATGATGTTTTTCAACCCGTTTTGCCCCCCCGCAGTCCCGGAAGCCCGGAGTCTGAGGCGGCCCAAATCAAGGTTCAAATCATCACAAATCACCAACAGATCCGAAGGGGCAACTTTATAGAAAGCAACCGCACTTCGAATACTGCGTCCGCTGAGATTCATATAGGTCTGCGGAGCAAGCAATAAAACCCGCTCTCCACCGATCAAAATCTCAGCTGCCTCTGCTTCAAAGCGATTCTTCCAGCCATCTGCTGAAAATCGTTTTGCCAACTCAGCCACGACTTCAAAACCGATATTGTGCCGAGTGCCAGAATATTTCCGCCCGGGATTACCCAATCCTGCGACAATCTTCAACACTCACTCCAGCACATTCATGACGGTTTTGCACACAGCTGCAAAACGTAAAGTGGCAGGACATTACAACCTGCCACCTTACAGCTAAATCCTATTACTTCTTCGCTGGAGCCGCTTCTGCTTCGTCAGCTTCAACAACTGGTGCAGCGACGTGAACCAGAATCGTCTCAGGAGAAGTCAGTACGTTCACACCGGCTGGAACGTCCTGCAGGTCAGAAACACGCAGGTAGTCACCAATGTTCAAACTGGCAATCCGAACCTGAATAAAATCAGGAACTTCGACCGCCAGGCACTCGATTCGGATGTTGTGGTGAGCAACCTCAAGGTTCCCCCCAGCAACAACACCTGGAGCTGTACCACGAAGCTGCAGCGGAACGTCGAGTTCCACTCGCTCGTTCACATCGACTCGCAGGAAATCAACGTGCAGCACATGTGTGCTAAACGTGTCCCACTGAATGTCTTTAACCAGCGCCTTCTCAACGTTTCCGTCCACGTCGAGATCAATAACACGGGCGCCGCTCTTGACCAAACTACTAATTGCTTCAGCATCAACAACAAGATTTGCCGATGCCTGCTTGTGGCCATACAAATTGCAAGGAACTTGCCCCTGTGCCCGAATCCGGCGAGTGGTGGCCGTTCCAACCTCAGTTCGCGTTTTGCCGGAGACTTTGACGATATGTGACATGAATCCGTATTTCTTCAGTCTTGACGATTGAGTTCCGTCCGACACACTCTCACAGGTCGTGCTTCCTCAGCCGGATCGCGGAAAGTCCCGAACGATAGCTCTTCCCACTTCTGTTTTCAAGACTTCCGCCAATCTGTTTTCCAGAAGGGGAATTTAATGAATTTATCGATGATGTACGTCACTGTCGAAAAGCGAGAAGAAGCCCTTTCGATCGCGAGGCAGTTGTTGTCCGAGCAACTGATTGCGTGCGCAAACATCACTGGGGAAATCACTTCGGTCTACAACTGGGAGGGAAGCAACCACGAGTCCACAGAAGTCGGGATGTTACTGAAAACCCGTCCGGAACTCGTTTCGAAGGTCACTGAACGAATCAAATGCATCCACTCTTATGAATGTCCATGCATCGTTTCCTGGGACATCGCCGAAGGAAATTTTGATTTTTTTCAGTGGGTCCACTCCGAAACAGCTTCCCCTCAACGCCCAGGCCAGTCGCCCACGATCGAACTTTAGGATTTCTGCAGGACAGACGGATTCGCAGAATCACGGCTTCGAGAAGAGATTTCCATCAATCGGCGGCAGGTCCCCGATTGGAGACAGAACTGGTGCCGCTGGTTGCTCCTGAAGGAGAATCTGAACCGGAACAGTTCCGCTTCCATTCGTCAACGGGACCTCGCGGAAGATCTCTGTAAGTGGTGTCCCGTCCTTGAGAGCGAGGTCACCCAACTCGTCGCCGCTATCTGCAGTCCAGCCTAACTTACCGGCCCCGTCCGGGTCGCCTGCATTTCGCAACGCATCTTCCGCATCAGGGTTTGTTCTCACTTCCTGCAACTGGTGATACAAGATCGCCGCGGTATTTTTCCAGCTCTGCTGAAATGCAGGAATTCCATTCTGACGCCCGTCTGGCAGCAATTCCGACGAAACAACGACCGTATAGAGAATCGATTCCATCTCCGACGGAACCGATCCATGATACCCTGCCAGGCCGGCAGTGGAATCAACCTCAGGCGTCTCATCACTCAGGATCACTCCCGGCGGACACAAGACATTGAAGACAGTGTGATCGAGATCGTAGTCGTCGAGATACCCCTGAGCATGCAGCGATCGCAACGTCTGATGAACGTCTGCTCGAGTCAGCTTTTCAGCAA
The DNA here is from genome assembly GCF_051465645.1 of Planctomicrobium limosum. GTDB lineage: Bacteria > Planctomycetota > Planctomycetia > Planctomycetales > Planctomycetaceae > Planctomicrobium. Next base: position 2,378,140 of record NZ_CP195790.1, read on the forward strand.
CAGTTCCAACCAGTGGATGAGACGGAAGTGCGACACTCTTGATCGGCTTTCCATGAAAATACTGCAGCAAAGGCTTGTTCAACTGCTCATCAGCCATGGCCGCAGAAATCGCCTTATCAATTGCCAGAACATCCGACTGTTTCCAGCGATCTTCTCCGCCAATATAGAGATTCACAAATGCCAGATCCTGCAGCGTTCGTCCTCCCCGAAACTGAAGTCCAGGTCGCGCAAGCGGGGCAATTCCATTTGTCAGTCCACTGCTTGCTGACGATGCCACAGCAGTATTACTCGCCATGCGATCACGAAAAGCCTTGGCTGCTTTTGAACCGGGAAGCGTTGCCCCGCGATACGGGATCAACCCACGTGCTCCGGCAATCGGGTCTGGTTTGGAAACGCTCTCAGGAGACTTGGCGGTGAATGGCCACGGAGCCCACGCTAAAGAGGTTTCCTTGGGCTCTGGTCGACGGTTATTTGCAATCGGGGGAATGGCTGGTAATTCATTTGGGATCGGATTCGCAGGTGGCATCGCCTTCTGAGTAGCAGCAATTGGCGGAATCGGCTTCGCTATAGCCAGTGGATCAGACGCGATGGCCGGTGGCGACGCTGGTGCCATAGGCTGAGCGATTGGTTGCGGCAGCGGCTTTGCTGGTGGCTTCGGCGTCGCTGCAGCTAGCGGATTCGAAGCAGGAGCCTGCGGAGGAATCGCAGTCATCGGAATTGGATTGTCTTTGGGAGTCGAGGCAGCAACCGCTTTCTTCGGCATTGCCTGAGGCGCAGCTTGTGCAGGAATTGGCTGTGGAGCCTGTGCCTGCTGAGGAACCGCCCGAGTAGGGTGAGCAGGTTCTGGCCGTGGCGTTGCAGCAGCAATTGAGCCTGACGCCGGCATCGGATGAGATGGTAGAGCTGCAATCGGCGCCGTCGCTGCTCCCATTGCAAACGTCCCGTACAAGGGCGACGAAGAGAATGTTGGAATCGCGGCCGACGTGGTGTACCCCGCCTGATAAGCGATCGGTCCAGTCGACGCCGATGGCCATGCCGTCATGGATGCAGAAGAAACCGGAACGGAGTTCGCTCCGACCATCATTTGCGGTGAATGTGGTGCGTATGTCGTGCGATGAATTGGTTGTGTGCATCCGACAAGCGAAAGGACCACCGTCCCCACGCAGGCCAGAAACAAGGCAGATTGGGCCTTTGCCCATTTGCTGGCTGAATATGCCTGATTACTGCAGAAGTGAATCACCATCTCCGCACTCCATTGCGTTTCTCCACAAGTTGCAGCGAGCAATCTTGTGGCGTCCCCCTTCTCAAACAGGAACCGACTCCAGCACACGAGACAAAGCAAAACGGTTCGTGTTCTTTTGCTGATGAGTCAGTGGAAATTCCCTGTCGCACGAACCCACTTGATGGGACGAAAATGGTGGGCAGCTCGGCAGGAAGGGAACATTTATTCCATCTGGAGCGGCAGAAACAGCCGATTTTGGCAATTTTGGACCGGCAGATTCTGCATATTGAAAGAGTTACAGACGATCCGTCACTGGAAGATGTGGAGGATGCGAAAGAAATGCGGGAAGAAGTAAATCAGGAAGCCACTGCGATTCGCTGTGAAGAACTCACACCTATTGAAAATAAAAGTCATCGGAAACGAGCAAGCTGTCTCTCAAAAGAAAACGCCGCCTGCCCTGGGACGACATGACTTGTCGGCGGAGCAAACGGCGTGATTCAGCATGCTGATTACGACTGGGAAGATCAGTTACGGAGCGCCACGCACCTTCAGGTAACCGGCGATCCCGACGATGATCGTTGCACAGACGAGATTGAAGACCATCCAGAATTTCCCATTCCGACGGATTCCTTCAAACGACTTGGCACGGCCAGACAGTGCTGACGCATAAAAGAAGACCACAAACGCCAGCAAAATCTTGATCCCCATCAGCATGTGATACATCTTGTCCCCTTTGTGCAGGGGAATCATCACAGCGATGTAGTTGTAAAAGCCGGTCAGGATCAGGACTCCGATGACCATCCCCACAATCTTCCGCCATCGCTTTGAGACACTTTCTTTCAGTGTCGCATGCTGCTCGTCATTGAGACTCTCTTCAGCAGCTGGTGTCAGCAGATAGCGAATGAAGTACGCGCCGCCAAACAGGACGATTGCCCCAAGGATGTGCAATATTCGGGACGAGACAGGCAGGGCTAAGTCCATCTTAATTCCTCGTGATTTCTTTGAACCGGGCTGAGAGAATTTCTGCAATGAAGTGGCGGTCAACGACGCTGGAGAGCAGAGTTTCATCCGATGAGACGATTGCTGCGAGGCCACGCCATGAACCCATCACTCCAAGGTTCCAGTGATTCTCCCAAGGTTATATGTCGGACTGCCGAGTGAGGCCAGTCTGCGCTGGGCAAGCTCGAAAACACCCATCATCGCAGTTCCTGCTTTCAAATGCGGTTTCGTCCTGCAGAGAGCCTTCTGTGACCGTGAGAAGGATTCGTCGAGCCTGAACGATGTCTCTGAGATGAGGAGAGTGTGATTCCGCGAGACATCAGAATCTCCTGACACTTCAGGAAGTTGCGTCTGAGATGATTTGAATTCATGACGTTGCTCGATACAGTGGCTGCGCAGTGATTCCCTTCTCGTTTGTACCGCTTGCACAAGGAGTTTGGCATGGGACGTCCCGTAACTCTGTTTACTGGTCAATGGGCCGATTTACCACTGGAAACCTTGTGTAAGAAAGCTAAAGAGTTCGGGTTCGACGGCTTGGAACTTGCCTGTTGGGGCGATCACTTTGAAGTCGACAAAGCACTTTCAGACGACACCTATTGCGCACGTAAAAGAGATCTGCTCGAACGGCACGACCTGAAGCTGTTCTCCATCTCGAACCATCTCGTTGGGCAAGCTGTCTGCGACATCATCGATGAGCGGCACAAAACCATTCTTCCGGAATACATCTGGAAAGATGGCGATCCTGCCGGAGTGAACGCTCGTGCTGCCGAAGAGATGAAAAACACTGCTCGCGCTGCTCAAAAGTTGGGTGTCAGCGTCGTCAACGGATTCACAGGGTCGAGTATCTGGCATCTGCTGTACGATTTCCCGCCGACTCCAAAATCATGGATCGACGGTGGCTTCCAGTTGTTCGCTGATCGCTGGAATCCGATTCTCGATGTGTTCCAGGACTGCGGAATTCGCTTCGCTCTGGAAGTTCACCCCACCGAAATCGCCTTCGATATCTATTCTGCAAGACGCGCGCTCGACGCAATCGGCAATCGAGAAGAGTTCGGATTCAACTTTGACCCGAGCCATCTGATTTGGCAGGGTGTTGATCCAGTCGAGTTCATTCGTGAATTCCCTGACCGCATCTATCATGTCCATATGAAGGACGCCGCCACAACACTCAACGGCCGCTCTGGAATTCTCTCCAGTCATCTGTCGTTTGGTGATCAACGTCGAGGCTGGGACTTCCGCAGCGTTGGTCGTGGAGGCGTTCGCTTTGAAGAAGTGATCCGCGCCTTGAATGCCGCTGGTTATCCATTCGATGCCCCACTCTCCATTGAATGGGAAGATTCCGGAATGGATCGCGAAATGGGAGCAGCCGAAGCCTGCGATTATGTTCGCAACATCGACTTCCGCCCCAGCACACGTGCATTCGATGCTGCATTTTCAGAATAAGGCGACGAGTCGTCGGCACGCCTGCCGATGAATGCTCATTCAATAAACAGGGCCGGAACTTGAATTCAAGTTCCGGCCCTGTTTCGATTTTCAAAGTGCATCAGCCAATCGTGTCATGCATCATTCGCGATTACCAGACGACGGCAGGGAACTCTTCTCCATTCGAGATCACAGTCACTTCCGTGCCTGGTTCTGCAAACTTGGTGCGAATCACTCCTAACGCCACGGAGGTTGCAGGATCTTCTCCGATGGCCACTGAAGTCAAAGTCCCAACCGTTGCCCCATTGCCCTGAACTGTGGCCCCAGGTTGAATTCCAGTCGCCTTGACCTTTAGCCGTCGCAGTTCTTTATTGGTGTGCCCCATCGCATCAAGTCGGGCAATCGGCTCCTGCCCCAGGTAACAGCCTTTTGTGAAGCTGATCGCCTGAGCCGTTCGCGCCGCCTCCTGAGCAATGTTCTCTGGGCCAACGTCTTGACCAAGCTTTGGGAAAGTCGCTTCGATTCGAAGACGCTCAAACAAATCAGCCGCCCCGAACTGCAGTTGGTTCTGAGCTTCTGCTACCGCGTTTCCCAGTGCTTCCCCCAGCGCCTGACGCTCACCAGAGATGAGGACCGCAGGCCCCGGCACCATGTCCGTTGCTGCGACGAGGCATGGAGTATTTCCAATCGTTACTGACTGGCATTGCCCCAATTCAACAGGAACAGCGTTTCCAACAAGACCTTGTAAAATCTCTCCGAGCCGTGGCCCCTGAACACAGAACAATCCGAGTTCTGAAGTGCGATCCGCAAACGTGACGTCTCCCCCCAGCAGATACTTGGTGAGATGACTCACAAGCTGGCTGGCTGCACCAGGGACGCTGATCAAATGCAATCCGCCGGCGTTTGCCAACACCTGAATATGACCAAGGATGCGGCCTTTGATATCGCAGAGGAAGGCTTCGCAACGTCGTCCTTCGGTCAACCCTTTGATGTCATTCGTGCAAAAATTATGCAGGAAAGTTCTGGCTTCCCCACCTGTCATCTCGATCTGAGTCCATTCAGAGAGATCAAATACAAACGTCTGAGACATAGCGAATTCTCTGAATTAGAACACTTCTCGAAATTACGCAGTGTTTCCAGGACTTCATTGCCGGATAAAATCAACGATAAAAATCAAAGAGCGGCCTCTCATTATCAGAGGCCGCTCTCGTGATTGTAATCAATTTCTGGCAGGAATGTCCCCTGCACCGCAATGAACTCATTTCACCTGCAAACAAGACTCGAAGACGAAAGACTTATTGCTCAGTCAGTCCCTCAGGAGCCTTGGAATTCGTGTTCAGATTCAGATTAGGTGCCGCTGGCTTGGGTTCATTCGACAGCGTTGGAAGAACGTCGGACGGCAGGTTGAATCCATTGAGAGAACTCGTTCCTGTCCCTTTTGCTGGTGTCGAAGTCGCTGGCATTGGAGTGCTCGGCAAGCTTGGGTAACCTGCTGGAAATCCAAGATCCATTGCCCCTTTTGGGGTCAGATTGGAATTCGTCTTACTGCTGGAATTCAAGTTCGAATTTGGATTCGAGTTCTGGAAATTGAGGTTCCCTCCCAATGGCAACGCTCCAGTTGCACCGACGCTCGCAGGGAGGCTCAGCTGTGAATTTCCTGACAAGTTTCCTGATGAAGTGGAATTCCCCATCGCCGGAAGCTGATTTCCAGTCGAATAGGTCCCTGTCGACGATTTCCCATTCGATGCAGAACCAGTCGACAGCGAATTCGAAAGGTCCCAGAGTGAGGATGTTCCGCTCTTGGGCGGAGTCGCAGGTGACTTCAATGATGATGACGACGAGTTTGTCGCAGGCATCGACAGATCTGGCAGAACCTCGTCTGATGCGGGTGACGATGTCGGAGCCGGTTTCGAATTTAAATTGTAATTCAGAAACGGATCAGCGTTCCCTGAAGGCGTTCCTTTGGGTGTCGAGCTGTTCGCTGGAACGCTCAGATTCGATGATGGGAAATTGGCTCCGTTGCCGGAAGGATTTGTCGAGTTTGACATGTTTCCACCAGCAGGAAGCTGACCTTGAATTGGCCGCGCAAACAGATCGTTCGTCGGAACCGCTGGGGTCGCTGAGTTCAAAGAACTCCCAGAAGTATTCCCTGACGGTGCCCCGGAAAATCCACTGAATCCTTGCAAGGCTGGCCCACTTGTTCCGCCAGTGGAAGCAGGTGAGAAAGTTTTGTTGGCTGCTGGCTGCGGAAACTGCTCAGCAGAACTGTTGCTCGGAAATCCTGAGAATCCCTGCAACGCAGGAGCGGGGTTTGTCGGAGTCGCCGCTGGAGTTGTCGTTCCCAGTTGAGTCGGGAAGGTCTGTTTCGACGAATCCAGTGTCGGGAACTGATAGGTCGCCGGCACAGAATTGGCATTCGAGTTGAGCCCTGTCCCTTGCAAGGACGTTGCAGGCACAATCCCGGCCTTCGGATAGCTCGGCGGCAATGTCGACTGATTCACACCGTTGTAGTTTGCGTACGGAGTCGAAACAGGTTTGGTCACCTGAGCAAGTGCAGGGTGAACAACTGCCATGCCAACCTTCAGCTCGGGAAGATCCGCCAACCCTCCCCATTTCATTTGAACGGGATCCAGCAGACTGACCCGACCGAATCGCTGAGCCAGTTCCTGATAGGAATGCGGCGATTCCAAACTCATGTCCCAGAGCATGACTCCGCCATGCTGACTGAATGCAAAATCATTTAAACCGGCTTTAGGACTGCCAGACACGTCTTCGTAGACCGCAATCTTTCCTGAACTACGAGAATTCCAGACGGCATTGCGTACCAGTTGCGGTGGCCCGGCAATCACAGGGACAGGACCGGAATACCCGCTGCTCTTCCAGGCACTTTCAACTTGTCTGGCAAGTTCTTTGCCTGGGAAATGCGTGTTGAAAGCCTGTCGACTCAGTTGAGGCAGCATCAGGTTGATCGCAATCAAAGCGGCAGCGAACACCCCGACAGCGGTTCCGATTCGAATCAGTGACCGACGCCAGGCAAGACGCGTTTCACTGAGATGTCCCCAGAGCAGCAGAGCGAGTCCCAGGTAAGTCCAGTTCGTCACACCGGCAAAGATGATCGACGAAGGACCAGCGAACAACGACAGCCCAAAGATGATCACGGGAGGGAGACAGGTCATCCACAACAAATACTGCCGAGCGAAATCACGAGGTTCATCCTGTGAAGTCGCCGGTTCTTCAAAACTGAACCAGGCCACCAATGGAGTCAACAGAACCAGAACGGGAATCAGACACAGTAACTGCGTTCCAAGGTATGCCAGCGGTTGCTCAAGGTGATGGACAACGTTGGTTGCAGTCGCCAGTTTGTTTTGAATCGTTGAGAAATCGTTTTGCCCCAGCCACAGAAAATGCGGCATCATTGCAGCGAACATGATCAGACCAGCCAGAAATGGCCACGAGGAATCCCAGCATCGTCGCGCACGATCATCCCACAGCGTGAACATGAACATCGTGGCCAGCAGCAGCAAGGTTGCATAGCTTGTGAGAAACCCACAGGCCATCAGCAACCCGGTTGCCGCCCAGTACCGGCGACGTTCTTCTGTCAGTGCTTCATGAAAAGTCAGAATACTCAGCGACCAGAATGCACTGGCGAGGTGTGTACTGGAAAATTCAGATGCGGCAATCGTGCAGGAATACCCCCCAAGCAACACAATGGCTGCACACAGGGCAGTCCAAGGATGCAGGAACTTTCTCGCAAGAACCCAGGCAGACCAGACACTGATGACGCCGCAGATCTGAGCCATCAGATAGAGTGGCCAAATCCGAGGCGCTGCAATACTTCCGGCGATGGAAGCAACCCAGACCCCCATTGGTGGCTGAGAAGGATATCCCCAGGCGAGCTGCCGTCCGGATGACAGCAGGTCGAGAGTTTCTGCTGGGACATTCGGCTGCGTCTTCGATGCCAGCAGCGTCCAGAAGATGATATGCACGAGCACCACCGCCCAGAAAAATCCGAGAGTCGGATCAAGGCGATTCTGTTTTAGCATCGCGGCAATTGGCGATTTCGCTCGCAGGCGAATCTGGGCTCCGTCCCAACTCATCTTCTACCTCTCCATACCGATCAGGGACCGGCTTCAGGCTCCACCCTCATGGTGGGCAAATCACAAATCTGCTCGCTCTGCCGTGTGTCACTGTCCGACACTGTGTCACTGCCCGACACATTCACTTCAATAACCGAATTCAATACTGAAACACGATTGCTTCAGGCTGCCTTGTTCTCATAAAGAACCATCTCTTCATACAGTTCCATCGTCTTCTGCAACATCAGTTGCTTCTGATACGGATGGTCGTGGTTCAGAGTTGCTCCTGAAGTCAGGATGCTTTTCACTTTTTCAACGGCAACATCAATATCCCCAACAGGGACCAGTCCTTCCGGGAAAATGTGACGCAAGAGTTCCGAAGTCCCTCCGCTGTCCCATCCCACAACTGGAGTGCCAATATTCAACGCTTCGCAAGTTGCTCTCCCGAAGGCTTCCGGGGGCTGTCCACTCAAGGACATCGAGACATTGCAAACGGCATAGATTTCCCGAACATCCGATCGATGCCCGGTAAAGATCACATGCTCTGTGAGTCCTTTTTCTTTTACGGCTGTCCGTAATTCCGCCGCATACTTCCGACGGTTTGGATCTTCTTCCCCGACGATCAACGCCCTCACTTCAGGCACTGATTTGCGGAGTCGGTCCACCACTTCCAGAAATTCGTGATGACCTTTATATCTGGTCAGTCGACCGACCAGACAAACCACAGGACGGCCAGCAAGTTGAGGATACTGCTGATACCAGGCCTTCAGCCAGTTGCTGTCCGGTTGAAATCCACGCGGAAACTCGACTGGATCGATTCCCTCAGGGATCAAACGAATTTTTGACTGATCCAGTCGCGGATATTGGGTTCGCAGATAGCCATCGACTGCTTCCGAGATCGAGATGACCCGTTCTCCACTGGTCATAATCTCGCTGTATCGATTGACGCTGTAGATTCCATGTGCAGTTGTCAGAAATCGAGGCCGATTGTTCGCAGGCATTCCACGCCACGCGAGCCAGGCAATCCACGCAGGCACTCGGGATCGGGCATGAATGATATCAACGTGTTGCTGCGAAAGAAGACGACGTAACGGCCAGACCCATTTCAGCGAACTCAGCGATTTCTTGCCAATTTGCCAGGAAACATGCTCGCCACCTGCGGCTTCCAGCTTAGGAACCAGTCGACCACCTGCTGAGATCACGATCGAGCGATGGCCATTTCGAACCAGCTCCTCATTGATCTCGAGCGCGCAGCGTTCAACGCCTCCCGACTCCATGGACGGAAGCATTTGCAACACGGTGAGTCGTCGTTGAGCCATATAAATCAGTGGGCGAGAGCTCTGTTAGTGTCTGAGGTGACCTCGCATTTGGCTGCCATTTGCACCCCAATTCGCCAAATCTTCGTCGGGAACGTAACGAAAGAAGACAAAAGAGGTCAATACGGGTGTTTTTCCCTCAAGTTTGCAAAATTTTCTGCTGCAAGAATCCAAACCGCTTTGCAGTTTGACCGCGACCAGCCAAAGCCTGAAATTCGCCCGGATTCAGGTGAGGAACTTGAATCTCAACAGGAGAACATGGCACACTGAAGAAAATGGGCATGCTTAAGATGGACTCACTGCTCCTGTTCGCGAACGAGAGCACATGACAGAGACTCCGTTCCGGTCCCACTGACGGAACAAGGACGGAACTTCGCTATTGAATAGAGATGATGGGCCACATCCATGAAACAAGTGAAACTTGAACGGTCAACGTCTCTGATGATGATTCTGGCGTTTCTGTTTTCACTTGGACTCGTCGCCGCAGGCACATTCACCAGTAGCAACCATCTACAGATTCTGGCGATTCTTCCTGGTCTGTTTGCCGTCTACTTCTATCTAACGCGTCCCAAAGATCAGGAATTCGTTTTCGCAGAAAGCACAGTGGAAGACCAGTTCGGGAACCACCTCTTCGAGTACAGAGAGGTCTTCGGACTGGCCATCAATGAAATTGCTCCTTCGGTCAACTCGCCCAATATCCGGGGAGGACTGCTGCAAATTTTCCTTCCACATCGAGTCTTGGAATTTCCCGCACTGACCACACGAACATCCAAAACCGTCTATCAGAATCTTTTAGAAAAGATTCCGACATCAGGTTCGCGGTCGGTTTGCACTGTCCTGCAACCTCGATTGACCAGTCAGCTCACGGCATATGACGACAATAGTGTGTTCAGCTTTGTCTCACGAAACTGGAAGTCGAACTTCAGAATCGCGATTGGCCCTGTTCTTTACGTCATTTTACTGACCGGAATCATCTGGGTCATTATTTCGATCCTGGCAGGACAGGGATACGTCGCTTGGGCGTTCATCGGAGGAATTGCGATTTGCATGTCGCTCATCATTCGCGTTTGCATCTTCCTGACGCAGTTGTCTTCCAATTCCAATTTCTCAAAATTGAAGAACTCTGCACTGGTGATCAGCCCTGATGGGATTGCCATGCATCAAGGCGAACTCACTGGATATCTGAAATGGTCAGAAATCCAGGGGATCGAAGATTCGAAACGGCGTAACCTCGGGCGGTTCCGGGGGCCAAACGCCAGTCGCGTGATTGCAATCAAAATTGCAGGGGCAGAGATCCCGATCTTCGACATCTATGATCGACCGCTTGCCAAAATTCATCAATGCCTGACGACGTACTGGACGCCACCGGTCAAGCATTCAAAAGCGATCAAATCACAAAGTCCGCTTAAAGATTAATCCGGGATCCACAGTGACGACAGATCTCGAAATGAATCAGTGACCACGGCCGCATCGCAGCCAGACTTCAGTTGGATTCAACACCGCTGCATGACCAGCTGCGGTGAAGAATTCGCCTTCAGATCGTGCGAATTGTATCTCGATTGATGTTCATTGATCGATTTGCCGCAGAGGTTGATGGACGAGTGTGAATAAATCGCAACCCGCAATGCCCGCATTCCAATTCCGCTCCAAGTCGCTCAGCCTGCAGCATGACGGCCTGAGTCAATCGATTTCCACACAACCCTTTGACGTATCCGATCGGTGTTCGACAGGCAGGGCAAGCCAACGGCAAGTTCACTGCGGACCGGTTGAATGAAGAGATTGTGGCTGGAGTGGCTTCGACTGCAAATGCGTTCTGGAGATCGATCGACATTGGGTGGCCCGCTATCAGGGTGAGAGACTGAGTTTGTTGATGAGCGTCTTATCGCGATATCAGTGACAGCTAGATGGCACACCTGTTTTGCGGAGCCGAAAGTTTCACGCAACTTCTGGTAAAATCTGCACACAATCCAGCCTGAAGCGATCAGCTCGACGCAAAACCCAGTTCCCAGCAGCTTTCGCCCGCCCCCAAATGCAGCGAGGACGCTCCCTGATTCCTCTTTCCCTGCGAATGCCTTATGATCTTGGGGACTGATCAGGGGCCGATGGCATGGCCGTAACACCATGAATCAACAAACACAGCATACGTATCACTCAGTTTTACGTTTTCACTCCGTATGCCCATTCATGCATCGCGGAATGATTGCTTGCGGCTCAATTTCACAACATCCAGTCACCGCAATGAAAGCTGACACTGACAACAGTGCGGATGCGGCGGGCGACACTACATCACTGTTAATAAGAGTCAGGTGACTGATGGCTGGCGCCAAGAATGTTTTGGGAAAACCACTCATCCCCTGTTCATTTTCCCCAATGACCGGCTGGTTCCGAAATGGGTGTTGCGATACCGGACCAGGCGATTTCGGAGTCCACACCGTCTGCGTGCAGGTGACAGACGAATTTCTGGCGTTTTCAAAACGTGCAGGGAACGATCTTTCCACCCCCATGCCAGAATACGACTTCCCAGGACTGAAACACGGCGACCGATGGTGCCTTTGTGCTGGACGATGGAAGGAAGCCTATGACGCTGGCGTCGCTCCTTCTGTCATTCTCTCCGCAACGCACATGTCGACTCTGGAGTTTGCCTCGTTGGAGGAAATGAAAGAGCACGCCATCGACGCATTCGAGATCGACGATTAAATTTTTCTCACGTTTTAGGCGTCCGGCGTTCGTTTCTCGCGAAATGTCTTTGCTTGACGAAAGAGCTGACAGCAGGCTTGGCACGCCAGTCGTTCTGACTGTCGCACTCTAAAAAGAACGAAGGCCACGCAGTGATTCATACACTGCGTGGCCTTTCGATTTATTCGCTCTGCACAGCAACCGCATCATGCGGGGATGACGACCTCGTAAAGGACTTTTCCTTCGAGCGACTTCGTGGTCAGCGTAAGAGCCTTCTGATTGGCGACACCTTCAATGATCGTCGCATTGTCCTTTCTTGGGCCGCCACCATTTAATTGGCCAATCGATTGGCTAGCCGATTTGGCCATCCAGGTGGCTTTGTGGATATGACCGGAAATCACAATCTGTACGCCGGCTTTTTCCAGTAGAGGAAGCCATGCATCGCGTGACACCTGCGAATACATCCAGAAATCGCGTTCCTTTCCGTCACTCTCCCACCACAGAGGAATATGACAAAAGAGAATTCGATACGGCGCCGACTTGAACCATGGCTCTTCAATGACTTTGGCAAGCCATTGCCGCTGCCGTTCACGGAATCGTTCGAAACCTGCCAATCCAGCGAAGGCCTCGCGATCGTCAGGCTTATCTTCACCGGTATCCATCACTAATGAGGCGACAGGTCCACTACGGAACGCATAATAGAAGAGATCACCAGGCGTCCCTGTAAATTTCGGCAAAAGCCGAGCAGCAGGGCCACGAAGGTCGTGATTTCCTCGTGCATATGCCAGCGGCCACTGTGACGAAATCTCAAGACCACTCGGAGCGAGATACTGCGCCTTCATCTTCTCCGGTTCATAAACATCATTCGTCTGATCGCCGTTCCATTGCATGAAGTCAGGATGAAATTCACTCGTCAACTTCTGCAGAATCTTGATCGTTTCCTGATTTTCGTGAGTGTCATTCCAGACGATAAAACGTGTCGATTCTGCCGCAGGATTCAGCGTACGGAACGTCTTGAGCTCTGACGTAACAACTTCACCCTGGCCAATCTTATATGCGTTCGTGAACTCAATTTTTCGAGCAACGATCCGGTAACGAATCTCCTGATTCGGCGGCAGTGGGGGAAGCGTAAACTTGAGAACTTCCTTCTCGTACGGAAGCAAGCCAATGTCCTCGGCATCAATTCTTTGGAACTCTCCACTTCCAATTGCCAGTTCCAGATATCCGCTCGCAGGACCGTTGATTGCCTGCAGAATGCTCAACGATTCCGGTGCAGGTCCACTGACAACTGGGTGGCCCACCAGTAAAGGTCTTGCCGCTCCTGCATCTTTTTCCTTTGACGGCGACACGTTCTGTGCTTTTGCTGTAGCAACAACTCCCAAGCCCGCCGCAACCGTCGTTGATAGAAAATCACGTCTTAGCATTCTGTGCGCCTCAGGTGTGAATCGGAGTAAAGAGGAAAAAGCAACGTGTCACTTCACTGCTTCGGCTTCTCACCAATGCAGTAAAGGAATTTGTCAGTGCGAATAAGAACGCGATTCTCGCAAATCGTGGGAGTCGCCATCCCGCCATCGTCGCCAAGCTTGTTCTTACTGAGGATTTTGAATTCAGGAGAGATCTCAAAGACGATCATTTCTCCCTGTTCGCTTGGAATAAGGAATCGATTGCCGACTTGAATGATCGAAGCTGAAAAGCTTCCCGGCAAACGGCGTTGCCAGTTCAATTTTCCCGTCTCCAGTTGATAGCAAGCTAACGGGCCATCGTCTGCCAGAACAAGAACCTGTTCACCCACGATGAGTGGAGTTGTGACATACGCCACATTCTTTGATGCCTTCCAAAGAATGTTCGACTCTGAAACGTTTGAAAGATCATCGACTTTGGCCGCCAGGATCTCCTTTTCAGGGTAGCCGCCGCTGACGACAAGAAACGGCGGACTGACGGTAACTGAATTCGCAACGACACGAGCACTCCCGGGTATCTGCCAAAGCTGATTGCCGTTGTCAGGGTCATAGCTGCAAACACGATTCATCCCGGCAACCAGAATCTGTGGTTTGCCTCCATAAGTCGCAACAATCGGACAGCCGTAGCTTCCATTGCTTGGATGCCCTTCTCTCGGCGTGCGCCAGACGACATCTCCGGTGCCGCGATGCAACGCAGCGATGAATCCTGTCCCCAGGCTATCTCCATTCACAATCACCAGCGAACCAAACATCGTTGGTGATGGACCAAACCCATGCTCCGTTGTGAATGGACCGACTTCTTTCGACCACAGAATCTTCCCATCCAGATCGAGTTTGTTCACCCAGATTTTTGCGTGATTAACGAATGCGGCGAAGACATGCGCCCCATCACAGCACACAGACGTTGACGCCTGCGAATTCTTTCGATGCATTTTGGGAAAGCCTCCTTGGTGGACTTGAGTCGCCCAAAGTTGCTTCCCGGTTTCGAAGTCGTATGCGAGCACAGATTGGGTCTCTGCTTCCTCATCCGCAGTCGTCAGATAAACAGATTTTCCACAGCGGATCGGGGAAGAATGCCCTCTCCCTGGAACCTCTGCCTTCCACAGGACATTCTCCTCCTCTGACCATTGAAGAGGAATTGCCTGATCACCAGCATTGTTATCTTGTCGCGGCCCGCGCCAGAGGGGCCAGTCAGTCGCAGCCACGGTGATGGGAACAACTTCGAGTTCCTTATCGGTATCAACAGAAATTTCAGTGACAGGGGTCCCCGGTTGACTACATGCGGAGGATGCGGCCAGAGCCAGTATCAAGACAATCCGCAGGAACATTTCACCACTCCTGTTGCGAACTCGTCCCTTCAGAGTTCATCACACAGAATGCCGTGTGAACGCTGAGAGAATATCAGTCCCGCAATTACAATTTGTACGGTCAAGGTGGCGAGCCCAACAAGTCACGTAAGCCACCGCCTATGGATACCACGGTACAAAAACAGGGCAGAGCAAACAATTTGCTCTGCCCTGTGAATTCAATGAAGGAGTAAATCAGGGAGGAATTTCCGCCCTGTAACCCGCCTGAGTAGACTTAGCTCTTGGCTTGCGATTTCTGCCAATTGTCTTTTAGCGTCACAGACCGATTGAACACGAGCGAGTCAGGTCGACTGTCTTCCGAATCAATGACGTAATACCCTTTTCGCTCAAACTGAACCGGAACGCCAGCGACGCAATCGACAAGTGATGGTTCCAATTTGCAGTCTTTCAACACCTGCAGCGAATTCTCGTTCAAAGCTGATTTCCAGTCTTCCCCTTCCGGGATGTCAGCTGGATTTTCAACTTTGAGCAAATGATCGTAGAGACGCACCTCGGCGGACACCGCATGAGCAGCGCTCACCCAGTGAATCGTTCCTTTGACTTTCCGTCCGTCCGGAGCGTTGCCGCCTCGGGTTTCTGGATCGTAGGTACAACGAAGCTCGATGATCTTGCCGTCTGCGTCTTTGACCACTTCTTCACACTTGATAAAGAAGGCCCAACGCAGTCGAACTTCCTGACCGGGCGCGAGCCTGAAATACTTCTTCGGAGCAACCTCCATGAAGTCTTCCTGCTCGATGTACAGTTCACGCGAGAATGGGATTGAGCGAGTTCCTGCCGATGCATCTTCCGGATTATTGACGGCCTCAAGGTGCTCAACCTGTCCCTCAGGGTAGTTTGTGAGCACGACCTTCAATGGCTCCAGCACTGCCATTCGACGCTCTGCAGACCGGTTTAACGTGTCGCGAAGAGCATTCTCGAGCACGACCATGTCGGTCAGGCCGTTATATCGCGTGACACCAATGTTCTTGCAGAACGAGCGAATCGACTCAGGTGTGTATCCGCGACGGCGCAACCCTGAAATGGTCGGCATCCGTGGATCGTCCCAGCCAGTCACAGCCCCTGCCTGCACCAGTTCGAGAAGCTTACGCTTACTCATCACAGTGAAGGTGAGATTCAGCCGTGCAAACTCGTATTGCTTCGACGGGAAGATTTCCAGTTGCTGCAGGAACCACTCGTAAAGCGGCTTGTGAGTTTCAAACTCCAGTGTGCAGATTGAGTGAGTGATCTGTTCGAGTGAATCACACTGCCCGTGCGCATAATCGTACATCGGGTAAATACACCACGCATCTCCTGTCCGGTGATGGTGTGCGTGACGAATACGATAGAGCAACGGGTCTCGCAGAATCAGGTGCGTCGAGGCCATGTCGATCTTTGCACGAAGAACATGTTCACCGTCAGCAAACTCGCCTGCCCGCATGCGTGCAAAGAGGTCCAGATTCTCTTCAACACTGCGACTTCTGCAGGGACTGTTTGTTCCCGGCACAGTCGCTGTTCCTCGCTGCTGGCGGATCTCTTCGAATGTCTGGCTATCAACGTAGGCGAGATCTTTACGAATCAGATCACACGCCCAGGCATAAAGCTGTTCAAAATATTCCGAGGCGTAGTGCAGTTCGTCCCATTCAAACCCCAGCCAGCGCACATCATTCTGAATCGAATCAACGTACTCGACATCTTCTTTTGTCGGGTTCGTGTCATCGAAGCGAAGATTGCACTTCCCGCCAAATTCATTGGCGATTCCAAAGTTGAGGCAGATCGATTTTGCATGACCAATATGCAAATAGCCATTCGGCTCAGGAGGAAAGCGGGTTTGAACTCGACCGCCATTCTTCCCGGCTGCGAGATCTTGAGCCACAATCTCTCGAATGAAGTCCAATTTCTCTGGGGACGATCCAGTTGACTCAACTTCCATGGACGTTCGGCTCCTGCCGGTTCTGGGACTATTCGCACCCTCGGCTGGAGCCTGACTCCAGACGCGAGAGGGGCAGAGACGCAGGACACGGCATTGCCCAGACGAATCGCCCTTCACTCCCGGATTCTAAGAAAGACGAGTTCTTCCCGACAGGGAGACGGGCAGCAGAGTTTGGGAGCGATGACAAGGCGATCGCACCCGATCATTCCTATTGAAGCAGGACCTGATCATCGGCCTCTGGCTGAACGCTCGCGGTAATCGCATCAAAGATCGGCTCGAACTGCTCGCGTTCGTGATCAGTCACCTGTGCCATCACAAAGAAAGTCCGACCGCCGATTTCCAGCGTCCGCATGAAAACACAATTCACAAGTTCCAACGCGACGAATTCAATATTTCGCCCGATGGCAGACTCGCCAGCCATCGCAGCTTCTACCGGGTATTCGTCAACATCTTCGTACTCGTCTTTGAAAGCCTGGATCGCTTCTTCCAAAACCCGTTCCGCGCGTGGGCGACTTCGTAAAACGGTGATTGACCAAAATGCTCCACTATCACCCACAGAAACGGTGATGGCATCGTCACGAGGCTCTTCAGTTAACTCCCAGTGGCCGGGATAGCCAAAAGTCACGCCGTGAGCTTGGTAGGTTCTGTCGAAGTTCATTGAAATCAATCCTGCAGAGGAAGCCACTCCAATCGGAAATGAACTTCACTGCGGTCCAGCGTGTATTCGAAGGTCCAACGAACCACTCGGGCGCCGTGCTTTGCCGTCCGGACGCACACATTCAGTGACGTACAGACTCTCCACAGGAATTCTCAACCACTGAATCGACAGCAATTTGCGCAATTCATTTCGCTGAAATCATGGGCACGTCTCAGTCAAATGCGATCTCCACCAGAAGATCAGCCGACTTTAAAACGCGCCTTCACGGAAGAGCACAGTGCGAATGGTCCGGCCAAGAATAAAGATGTCGAGCCACAATGACCAGTTACGGACATAGTAAGCATCGTAAGCCACACGTTCTTCGAAGGTCGTGTGATTGCGGCCAGAGATCTGCCACATCCCGGTAATCCCTGGTCGCACCTTCATGTACAGCGGAAGCACATCGCCGTAGAAATCACTCTGGTCTTCCATAAATGGACGGGGACCAACCAGGCTCATCTCCCCTTTGAAGACGTTCCACAATTGCGGAATCTCATCAAGGCTCGACTTGCGAAGGAAGTTTCCGATACCAGGGATGATACGCGGATCGTCCTGCAATTTCTGGTTGACTTCCCACTCCGGAAGAAACTCCGGGTGCTGTTCCAGATATTCTTCCAGTTTTCGTTCGGCATCCAAAACCATGGTGCGGAACTTCCAGACCCGGAACTTCTCTCCCCCCTTACCAATACGTTCCTGACTATAGAACATTGGCCCAGGGGAATGCCGTTTCAGGCAAATCCAGGCACAGATCATCACCGGAATCAGTCCGATCATCAAAATCAGACCACCGATGGAGACTGCAACCAGGTCAAAGACACGCTTGCAGAACTGAGATGTTGGGCTCAGAAGACGTTCGCGGACATGCAGTCCAAGAACCCCACCGAGGTCCCGAGTTCGACTCCAAAGATTCGGGAATCCCTGACAAGCTGGAACGACAATGAGATTCGGGATTGAAGCACAATACGGGAGAATTCGCGGAAGAGTCTCTTCCTGAATTCCATCGTCCATTGGAATCAATGCCCAGTGAACTTTGTTTTCCCTCGCAATTTCAGCAATTTCGGAGAGTGAACCCAGAAATTCCCCGGACGGATCATCTGGCAGACAGTGCTGCTCGCTTACCATCCCGATCGGATTCAATCCGGAACCGCATTTTCGACGCATTGCCGCCAATAGGCGCACTGCAGATTCGCCACTACCAATTACCAAGGCAGGCTGCGCCCACCAGCTGTAGCCGGCGAGGATTTCCCGGGAGGTGCACCGTAGCAACGGAGCAAAGAACACACTGAACGCTGTCATCGACAGGATAAACGCCACGTCACTGAACTTCGGAGACCCAAACATGAATGCTGAAGCAAGCAGAATGAATCCCCCGGCCAATGTGCCAAGGATCATCTGCTTCAGTTCGACGACGGGATTAATTCCCACTCCGGGATAGAGCCCGAAGATGGAATAGACAACAACAAAGATCACCACATTCAAAAACAACTCAGGGTGATCATGAAGGTGGAGAAGTGGCAGACGTCCGATCGCCGCGGCACAGACTCCAGCAGCAACCAAACCTAGCGCCAGACCAATCACATCCATCAACAGGAGCGGAATTCCGGTACGGAGATTCTGAAAAAAGCTCCCCAGAACAGAGACTGAACTCGTTTCCGCATAAGAACCGGGGCGAACGTGAGGACCGATCGGAACGCTCACAACCTGTTTCCGCTGTGTCTCTGTTTTGACAACAGAACCAGGGACATCCGACACCTGAACAGCTGCCTCTTCCCCTGAAAGGTGGGCATCCAGCCGAACAGCGCGTTTTGCAGGAAGAGTCGTCATTCCGTTACTCGTCGCGAGGACAACCAGCACTACCTGTCAATGAACAAGGACACCCCTTGCTCCTGAATGCTGATTCGCAAGCAGAACCCGTAGTCGTTCTCTCACTCAATTAAGTTCCGTGAATTCGCAGTCTCGATTCCCCAAGAGAAAGCTCTCTCGAATCACCTCGATTCAACCAATCACAGACGACCCATTAAGTGCAGGCTCCCTATTCCACCCCCAATGATCAAGTGCAAAATCATCACATTGAGTAATTCTCGTCACATTCCCTATACCAGCACGAATATTTCATACACGTAAAATGGAATATGAGAAACCTCTTAAAATAAGCCTCGCAGGAACAGACACGTGTGAATCAATTTGAAACACAAGCAAAACAGGCTGCTACACCTGTGCGCATCAAATCGCAACACGCCGATTGCACTGGAGAGACCCTTCCTTGAATTACCACATTCCCTATCGCCAAGAGAAATCACACCGGAATATTTCCTAGTGTCATTACGAATCCTGACGAAAGTGCCGAGGCTCACAAGATGCGATTAAATACTCGCTCTGTAAATTTCCTCGCCCGATATGGTTCCAGCTATTGGATTGATCAACCTGCTCTCGAATTCACTTCAAGCAGCCCCCTCAGCCTGTAATGCGACGGTGCTGCAATCCGACGGCAGTTCCTTGACCCCCCAACTTGTAAGCAGAATTGGCTCCGCTTTCCAGAGAAACATTGAAATTATCGTAAAATTCCCCCCTAACCTCCCACTAGTCGTACTCGGTGTACACATCCAGCGCCGCACATCTGGTCGCAGCCCTCGATTTGAAGGAGGCACGGCAATCTACTCCTTCGCTTGCAGGGGGAACCAGACCTCAGTCAACACCAAGCTGTTCACACTGTGAAGGTTGGTGTGTATGTGATGATTTTTCCAATCGCAAACTGTAGGTATCCCGTGGGTTTTTGCGAAACTATTCGTGCATTCGCGGAAGGGAGACCCTAAACTTCGCATGGTAGGCTATCGGGCAGCGCCTGCGTCGCAAGTGCAACGGGGAAGATCACAACCTTCAATCGTCATCTTCACTGCCAGATCATTGTCACCTTTCAGAGCGTCCGTCCGCATGGGCCTTCGACGATTTACGCTGTTAACCGGATCGACAGGACAAGTAGGCCAGTTCCTGCTCGTGGATCTGTTGCGCAGTCAAATCCCGGTCGCCGTTCTTACGCGATCAGATCGTTCCCGATCCGCTCAGGCTCGAATCGATGACTTGATTTCCCGTTTCGAGACGCTGACCTCCAGACGGCTCCCTCGACCTGTCGTTCTGGACGGGAACCTCGCCAGCTCAGGACTAGGTCTCACCCTCGACAGCCGTAAATGGATCGAGGCGAACTGCGATTCGGTCATCCACTCCGCCGCAAGCCTCTCATTCAAGCCGGCGGCCCAACATCCAGACAACGAACCGTTCCTGACGAATGTCAACGGGACGCAACAGCTGGTTGACCTGTGCAGCAATGCCGGGATTCGCGAGTTCCACGACATCTCAACTGCTTATGTTTGCGGACTGCGAACAGGTCGGATCATGGAAGCCGAAGGCCAGCATGGCCAGCAGTTCTCAAACGATTACGAAGAGAGCAAACTCCAGTCGGAAGCAATCGTTCATTCCGCTGGTTTTGATTCCCTAACCGTATACCGCCCTTCAATTGTTGTCGATCTGGAAGAAGGCGCGCAGCAGCTCGGTGAACGGACCATTTACTATGCGTTCAGTGTGTTCCAACTCCTGACCAAACAGTTCGGAAATCTGGATCACAGCTATTTGTTTCAGACCGTTGGGCTGACTGGTCAAGAACGCAAGAACATTGTTCCTTCAAGTTGGGTCGCCAGAACGATTATTGAAATCTTCCGACGTCCGTCTTTGCATGGGAAGACGTATCACCTGACAAATCCGCAGGGGACTTCGATTGCGGAGCTCTTTCATGCGTTTCAGGAAGTCGTGCAGCCCGGCAGCAACAAAACACGTTCAGCAGAAAAGCCAGATGCTGGATGGGGCACGATCACCGGCGTCATTGAAAATTTCGTCGAAACATTCACACCCTACTTCCGAGACGATCCACAATTCGATCAGACCAATTTGCAACATGCACTGAATGTCTGCCAGATCCCGAATTGCCCGATCATTGATTCCGCGGCACTGCAGAAGATTACGCGCCAACAGATGTCGACAAAAGGGGCAAAAAAAGCCCCCAACACGTCCACATCTCAGAACGTCCTATCCCAGCAGCAGATCAGCCCATGGTCTCAACTGCTGAAATCGTTCTCGAACCGCAAGCCTCTGAAACGAACACCAGAGTTCAGCTCCCAAATCCACCTGACTTTGACAGGCACAGAGGGTGGCCGCTGGTTGCTTCAGTTCAACCAAAAGCACGCAGATTCTCTGGCAGTCGTTCAGTTATTTTCGATTCAACCAGCATCCAGCACCCCAGAAGAGGGCACCGAGGTTTATACATCGGCCGCATGCTGGTCAGGGTTACTCGCAGGAGACGGTGACCTCAAGACTGCGCTCGAATCAGGGGCTTTATTGATTGAAGGGAACCCATCAGACGAGGCCGAAGAAAACCTCGCTGCTCTGATCAAGCTGCTTCGTCATCAGACGCTCGCCTTTCATCACCAATCCCAGCGTCATCCGGAGGTCACAGCTCATGGGAAGTAGCCAGACGCCAAATCTGACTTACCCTGCAGTATCTCCACAGCCAATGATTCCATTGGCTGTCGTTGGGATGGAATGTCGCTTGCCCGGCGCTCCGAACGTGGCAGCTTACGAGCAACTCCTCTTCCAGGGGCGGAGCGGTTTTGGGCCAATGCCTGAATCTCGTTTCGATCGGTCTCTCTACTTTCAATCCCGTAAAGGCTTGCCAGGGATTTCGTACACCGAGCTCGGAGGCTGTGTTGAAGAACGACCAGCCAACCTGGAACTGCTGGGTCTCGACTCAGAAGAAGCTTGTGTCATTGATCCTGTGCATCTCAGCTTTGCAGAGGTTGCGGTTCAGGCATGGCTGAATGCAGGTCTGTCGCGTAACGACCAGCAATGGAAATCGACCGGGGTCTTCGTCGGACATTCTGGCGCGACCAAACTGGGCGGATGCCTGAATCTCGCGAGCCACATCGAAGAAGGGCTCGATTTTCTGAACGACCTTCCGTCGTTTCAACAACTGCCGCCGCACATTCGCCAAAACACCTTGAAAGCGATTGCCGCACGCATTCGCGCAGAACGTCCTCATCGTCGCAATGATGGAAAGCCGGGCTATAACGGCTACACCGCAGCTTCTCTTCCGGCAAACATTCTTGGCTTGGACGGGCCGCGGATCGTGTGCGACGCTGCCTGCGCGTCATCCTTATTTGCGATGCAACAGGCCGCGATGGCCATCCGCCAAGGTCGAATTGATGCCGCAATTGTCGGCGGTGCAACCACCAACGGCGTCGACAATCTCATCCTGTTTTCACAATCACAGGCATGCAGCGCGTCT
The DNA here is from genome assembly GCF_051465645.1 of Planctomicrobium limosum. Classification (GTDB taxonomy): domain Bacteria; phylum Planctomycetota; class Planctomycetia; order Planctomycetales; family Planctomycetaceae; genus Planctomicrobium. Next base: position 2,400,616 of record NZ_CP195790.1, read on the forward strand.
GGTTCCCGACCATTCGATCAGGGAGCCAGCGGGCTGATTAGTTCAGAAGGTTATGCCGCTGTTGTTGTCATGCCGATTGCAACAGCCAAGCGGTTCAAGCTGCCAATCCTGGGAGTGATCACCGGACTGGGAACGGCTTCAGATGGACGCGGAAAATCACTTTGGGCTCCGCGACAGGAAGGGCAGCAATTAGCGATTCGTCGAGCATATCCCGGCCAGACACCACTCGATATCGACTACCTCGAAGCCCACGCCACCAGTACACAGTTGGGTGATGCAACGGAATTGCATGCCGTCAGTTCAATCATTCGAGAAACTCGCTCAGTTGGGGACTCGGTCAGCGAGCCGCTGCTGATGGGAAGCGCGAAATCCAATCTGGGACACACACTTGAAACGGCTGGTGTCGCAGGTCTGGTCAAGATTTTACTGGGAATGAAACGACAGGAGATCCCTGCTTCGCTGAATTTCGAACAGCCGAATCAAAACTTCGACTGGGATTCCAGATCGATCCAGATCGTTCATAAGAATCGCCATTGGATCGCTCGCAACCAGTTTCGTCGCTCTGCCGTCAGTGCATTTGGAATTGGTGGGCTGAACGCCCATCTCACCGTCACAGAACCGACAGCAGCAACATCACTTGAGCAGAAGAAAACCAGCCAGACAGACACTGCACGAACCGTCTTCACTAACGATGCGAAACGCTCTCCGATTGAGCGAATCGCCATCGTTGGACGTGGTGTCGTTCTGCCCGGTGCACACCACATCAGTCAATTCCGCGATGTATTGGGAAGCGGCAAATCGATGATCGGCCCTGCTCCAGCGGATCGCTGGCGTCAGGGAGTCAATCTCTCCGCAGCTGGACAGAGACGGCCATTCTCTTCACCGACCAATCACGGCGGGTACATTCGCAACTATGTCTTCGATGCGCAACCGTATCGAATTCCACCAAAGCAGGTGAAGCAGGCGAATCCGATCCAGATGATGCTTCTGGATGCTGTGACGCAGGCGGCGACGGAATTTGATGGCGGAAAATGGAGCATAGATACACAGCGAGCCGGAGTGGTCATCGGCACCGTTTTCGGAGGCGACTTCGGAAGCCAGCTGCAACTGGGCTTGCGAATACCAGAGATCGCCCGTGAATTATCACAGGAGTTGCGATCTCACGGGGTCCCGCAACAGGACATTGATGAGCTGACGAAATCTTACCGCAATCATGTCCTCGCTGAGCGTCCGGCACTTCTTGATGAAACCGGAAGCTTCACTGCCAGCACGCTCGCGTCACGAGTCGCAAAGACCTTTGACCTGATGGGCGGAGCTTGTGCCATCGACGTGGATGACGCCTCGGGGTTGGCAGCACTGCAACTGTCTCTCGACCTCCTGCGAAACGGTGATTGGGATCTCGCAATCTGCGGGGCAGCTGACCGTTCGATGGATCTGATGAAATTCGAACAGCTTGATCTTCGAGGAAAACTGGTTCGTTCCGGCAGGCCAGAAGATATCCCTGACGATTGCCAGAAATGGCTCCCCGGTGAAGGCGTTGTCGTTCTGTTTCTACAGCGGCTCAGCGATGCCGTCGCAGCCGGACGCACAATCCTGGGAATCATCGATGACGTTGAACTACATTCAACCTGTACGGATGCAACGCCAACTGCTCCGATCCAGTCGAATTCAATTCAAGACGCAGCGCTCGTGCGTCAATTTGGATATCTGACGGGGGCACAAAGCCTCGTTCAACTTGTGAAGAACTCCGTTGATTGGGAATCCGGCACCCGCCATTCCACGGCTCCGCCAGAAACGATTTCCATTCAAAGCCATACTGAAGACGGCGTGCAATACAGTGCGCAATGCTCTTCTCCGGCGACTGCTCATGTCAAGATGCTGATTCCACAGAACGCGAATCAAGTTCTGAGCCAGCAAATCAGCGCGCCACTGAATTCATCTGAGAAAAACCTGAGGACGTCTGTTTTGAACTCTGGACATACTCAACCTGCCACACCCCGTCCAGCGATGCAGAATGTTGGTCAATTCCCTGTAAGCCAGCACATCGTGAGCCAGCACACAGCAAACCAGCCAGCAGTGAACCGACATACAAACGGCCAATCGACAGGGCGTCACCCCGATAAGACGGCCTCAAAGGCTTTCCGTCTGGGAGGTCGATCTGCGAGCGAGTTGATCGCACTTGTGAGTGACTCAATCCAACACCCGGACGTATTGTTCCATGGCGGGGAATCTGGATTCCATGCGGAACAGGCCAATCGTCTGGTGGTTCTGGCCGACACACCTGACCAATTGAAGTCTCGGCTGTCGTCACTGCTGAAACAACTTCACAACGGGCGTCACACCGGAGCCTTTGAGTCTGATCGTGGTCTTCTCTGGAAGTCGCGCCCCCAGACAGTCCGCACGGCATGGGCATTCCCTGGGCAAGGATCACAATACAGCGGTCATCCTGCAGCATTGCAGGAGCACTCGCCATTTGCGGATGCGCTCGCCAGATTCGACGTCGAGTTGAAAAAGCAGCGACTTGAACCACTGCAGCCACAACTCGGAAAACCAGCAAGCCAGTTTGCAGACATCTGGTGGAATCAGGTCTGGGTACTGGGGCTGAGCATTGGATTCATCGAAGAGTTGCGTCACTACGCGCCACGCCCAGATGTTGTATTGGGCCACAGTTTCGGCGAATACAGTGCTCTGGTCGCCGCAGGTGTTCTGACCACCGAGCAGGCGATTCGCATGGTGAAGGCGCGCGCCAACTCAGTCTGCCTCACCGTGAAAGAGCCGGGACAACTTATTTCTGTTCGTGCTACGCCGAGTACTGTAGAAGCGATTGTTCGTCAGGAATCTTTGCCGGCTCAAATCACTCACTACAACGCACCCCAACAGACCGTCATTGCAACTTCTGTTGATCAGGTTGAATTCGTACGCAGTCGTTTGACTGCCGCGAATCTGGCATCCGTGGTCGTCCCTGTTCCAGTGGCGTATCACACCTCCCGACTGGATGAGGCGGAGTCGTTACTCAAGCAGAATTTTGCCAGCGAACGGTTCCTTCCATCCCGCTGCGCTGTGATGTCAACAACATCGGTTCGCTACCTGATCGATCCTGTCGACTTGCGCGAGAGTCTTGTCGGCCAGATGACTCGGCCGGTGATGTACGTCCCTGCAATTGAACGATTGCTCGCTGACGATGTGGGCGTGCTTATTGAAGTTGGCCCGAACAATGTTCTGAGCCGCATGAATCAGGATATCGCCGGCGATCGCGCGATCTGCCTGAGCATTGACGCGCCAGGGAAGGGTCATTCAGAACGTCTGCAATTGCTGGGACTGGTCCAGGAAATCATCAGTGAAGGCTCTTTCAACGGGACGAGTGAAGCGACTGGAACCACGCTGCCGGTTGCATCCATTCGCTCAGCGATCAATGAGCCAGTCCATTACACGAATGGGAATGGAAACGGGAACGGCCACGTCTTAAGCAACGGACATGGTAACAGCCAGAGCAATGGACACGGTGCGGTGTTGCCAAGTCTCTCTGCATCTGCGAATGGTCACCACCAGACATCGGTCACTTCCGCCCCGCCTGTTGATGACGTTGAGATCATCGATTTGCGTCGGGCAACGCCAAAGAAAAACGTTGCACGTCAGGTTTCGAAACCTGACGTCTCGAAAGCATTCGCTTCTGAAGTACGTTCGTATCCCCAGGCAGTCGCGACCACGACAACCTTGTCAGATTCCGCCATTGCGACTTCAGAAGAAGAAATCCAACTCTTCCTGAAAACGGTCGTGGTCGATCTGACAGGATACGAGCCTGATGTCGTTGACTTCGATGCCGATCTCGAAGCAGACCTTGGCGTCGACAGCATCAAGAAGGCCCAGGTCGTTGGCGAGATGGCAGAGCAATTCAGCCTTGCCGTGACCCCGTCCGGTGTTCGCCTCGGTGACCTGAAGACATTGCGGGACATCGCTCGGCTTGGGGCTCAATCATTGATTGAATCCGGTGGCGCACTTGAAGCGTCATCAGGCTCATCAGTAATCGAATCGTCGTTCGCACCTCCGGCGCCAGTTGAGATTCCTGAGTCGGTCTCGAATGAAGCAACGTCGGCACCTGCAACAGCATTTGATGTCGCATCTGCAGAGCGGTTTCTGATTGACCTTGTTGTTGACCAGACTGGGTATTCCCCGGACGTCGTTGACCTCGACGCCGACATGGAAGCAGATCTCGGAATCGACAGCATCAAACAGGCTCAGTTAATTGGGGAAGTTCAACAGCAGTTCGAACTGACGAATATCCGTCCAGAACGGACTCCGCTTTCAACGCTAACGACCCTGCGTTCAATTCTGAATTTCCTGCAAGATCACCTCGGCAGCGATGACCAATCGATTCTGAATGAGGCGAGTTCCGTCGCGAATTCCACAATCGAAATCAGCGCTCCCTTAAAAAAAAACACCAATGGTGAACCACATCAACGGGTGATTCAGGCGGCAACACTGCAGCCATCCAACCGTTCACTCGACGTTGAAGATCACCACAATCAATCCGGCGGGGGAAATTCGGACCATGAAATCCGTGGTATTTCCCCTTCCGATACGTTTCCAGATGAGTGGACTCCGTTCTTCGTCGTGCCGGAGAATGGTCAGGTTCAACTGACGTGGCAGTCAGGACGAGAACGAGGGCAACTTCGAAGGCAAGAAATTCGGTCCGCACTTCGCCGGTTGCATGACATCATGCCTGCGACGTCTGCTGGTGCTAAATCTCTCGTTCTCACGCCTCAGATGCCACCTGCCGTCGAAGCAGATTTGGCAGGACTCGCGAACGGAGCCGGTGTTTCATTTGATTCCGTCAAAGTGGCTTACACATGGCTAAAGTCCGCAGCAGCAACTTCGTCCGCAAGCTCCACAACTCCTGTCGAATCACCACTCTCATTACCGGAGATTTCGTCGTTTGACCTGTCAGGGCAAGCCCCTCCAGTTGGAACGGAATCGATGCGATTCATGCTGCGAATCGTCCCGGCTCCGCAACGTGAAGGCATGCCAACGGCACCTGTTCTGACAGGCCCTGGCTTGGTCATCGGGAACAACAAATTTGCTCAGGCGCTCGTCCGGCGATTTGAAGAGAGCGGCTATCCTTGCACTGTTCTGCCTGAAACGAGTTCACAAACCGAACTCGATGCTGCTTTGGATCAGGCCTGGGCATCATCACCAACACCGCATCTGTTCATCACCACGTCGCACGACGCAGACGCACTGAATCGACTCGACGCCCTGCAGTGGGAGCATCGTCGCTATGCCGCATTGGAAGTACCATATCGTGTCTGTCAAAGATGGATGCAGCGGACGATCGATGAAAATCGGATGGATGGCGGCAGCGTTGTCCTGCTGACAAACCTTGGCGGAGACTTTGGATTCAGTGGTCAAACTGCCATCAGCAGTGAAGGCGGACTTGCTGGTCTGATCAAGGCCATGCTGATTGAATGCTGGATGCGAGGTTTTCGAGCAACACCAATGAAGGTGATCGACATCTCGCCAGCGACGACTCCAAATGAAGCAGTCAACGGCATGTTCGCGGAGATCGCCGTTCCAAGTTACGACATGGAAGTGGCCTATCACGGTCAGAAGCGTTTCACCGTCCAGCCAATTCACCGGCCACTCTTCCCGATGGGAGAGATTCAACCAGCCCCGAAAAATGGACACTCACAGATTCGCCAAGGAGGAGTTTGGGTCGTCACCGGAGGAGCACGCGGCATCACATCTGTTGTTGCTCGCGAGCTGGCCAAGCGACATCACTTGAAATTGCATCTTGTGGGCACGGCACCAGTCCCTCAACTGACTGACGCAATCCGACGTGCCGCGGAGGTCGATCGACTCCAGTTGCGCCGTGAAGTCATGAAGGACGCCAACCTGCGGAATCGCAACGGGATGGAAGCATGGCGAAATGTCGAGAAAGCAATTGAGATCGACGCCACGCTCAGCTTGATGCGATCGGAAGGGATTAACGCCGAGTATCACAGTTGTGACGTCTCCCGATTCGAGGATCTTTCCCTGACACTGCAACGCATTCGGGAAAAAGAAGGTCGCATCGACGGCATTATTCATGGAGCAGGGATCGGTCAAGACGCTCGCTTTGATCGCAAACGACCAGACAAAGTCGATCAGTGCCTGCGCGCCAAGATCGATGGATGCTTGAATCTGATGGACGCCACGCGAGCAGACCGTCTTGACTGGTTTGTCTCGTTCGGATCAATCTCTGGACGCTTCGGGGCGAACGGCCATACAGATTATTCATTGGCCAACGACTCACTCGCAAAGTTGACAGACAAGTACCGACAAGAGCGTCCAGACGTTCGCAGTGTGACATTCCACTGGCACGCTTGGGGCGATATCGGCATGGCAACCAAGCCAGAGACCAAACTCGCACTTGAGATGATCAATCTGGAATTCATGCCAGCCAGCGAAGGACTTTCACACTTCCTGCACGAACTCGAACATGGGGGAGCAGAACCGGAAGTCCTCATTACCGATCATGCTTACTTCCGAAAGTTCTTTCCAGTCGACCGACTCAAAACCGGACAGAGTGCGTTTCAGCGTGAACGTGCCACGCTGCCGATGTTGTCATCAGAGAACAACACACTTTCAAGAAGCAGTCCGGCATCGATCACTCTGCTGCCCAAACGAGAACCATTCCTGAATCAGCATCTTGTGCAGTCAAAGCCAACGCTGCCATTTGTGGTGGCTCTGGAACTGATGTGCGAAGCGGCCAGAAATCAGGCACTGGAACTTGATGTTTTGGAGATCCGCAACCTGAAAGCTCTACAGGCGATCAAGTGGAATTCTGATGCGGCTCAAACACTCAATGTTCATGCAGAACTGAAGTCTCAAAATGTCCTGAACTGTGCAATTACTGCAGACCTGTTCCGTCAGGATGGGCGACTGGTCGCCAAAGACAAGCGGTATTTCGAAGGCGAATTCCATCTAGGACAGCAGCGGTCCACACAACGAATTACGCGTCCAGATATGACTCTGCTCTCTTGGGAACCGATTCAATATCTGCCACCAGAGGCTCCGATTTATCACGGGCCAGACCTGCAATGTCTGCAGCAGTTTTCCATTGTGAACAATGAGGCGTTCGGGCTCATTTCCGCATCTTCAACTGTTCAGCTGGGTGGAGGACGTCGCCCAACTTTCGGATGGTCGATTCATCCAGCAGTCATGGACGCGTGCCTTTATGGGGCAGCTGTTTTTGCAGGCCGACTTTACCAGAAGCCAAGTCTGCCAGTCGGCTTTGACCGCATCGTGCTGGGTCGACTTGCTGATCCCGGCGAGGCGTGCCTGTTGCAAGTTCAACTGGTCGGTGAAGAAGAACGCGGACTGAATCTGGCCTTCCAGTTGATTGGCCTGAATGGCGACCTACTCATGGACGTTTCCGGTTATCGAGTCGGGTGGCTCAATTAGCAGGCAGTGAGCTGGACCAGTCAGGTCAGGTGAGATGCACTCGACAATACTGGTTCAGATGAGTTTGAATACTCATGCAGATTGATCACCCCTGTGTCATCAAATTCAAGCTCAATCGATGTACCACACGCCAGTTTCACTTGAACCGCCGCTGCCACCTTCAGCCTATGTTGAAGAAGGACATGCCAAGCTGGAGCGGAAGCATGTCTTCAAGGACGCCTGGCATCTGGTGTCGACGAAGACGAAGCTCAACCAGCATGGCAAGTACGTCGCATTGACGCTCTTTGGGATTCCAGTTGTCATTCGCAACTTTCAAGGCGAGCTGGTCGCACTGCGGAATGTCTGTGCGCACCGGCAGGCGATCATCGCAAGAAAGCCGGAAGGGTGCAGCCCGACACTGAAGTGCCCGTATCACGGCTGGGAATACGGGTCAGACGGAAAAACTCGAAAACTCCCTGGCGCAACCAACTTCCCGAAGTTTGAACACAATCGCTTTTGTCTCGACAAGTTCCATGTCGCTCAATGTGGAGACCTCGTCTTCGTCCGGCTCAGTGAAACTGGACCAACACTGCAGGAATGGCTGGGGGAAAACTACCCGCTCTACGAACAGTGGTTCACAGTCCCTCATTATGCACAGGCAATGGGGGCCAGGTTCGAGATCAACGCGAACTGGAAGATCCCGGTTGAAGGCTCTCTTGAGAGTTATCACATCCCTTGCGTGCATCCCAAGACGTTCCATGAGGATCCCGGCGAGGACCCGAGCACTCACCAGTTCTTTCCGACGGGAACATCATTCCAGACGGTGTTTCTAGCCCCGCGCTGGATTGATCGTCGCCTGCGGGATGTCGAAGGGACACTGCTGAGGTTTCTGGGAATCAAATACACTGGGGACTATGACCATCATCATGTCTTCCCACACCTTTTGTTTTCCCACACAGACTCCCTAAGCGTCGCGCAGGTTGTTTACCCGGGAGAGACTGCGGATAAGAGTTTCACGCTGGCAATTCAGTATGGAATCGAACCTGTTCGTAAAGGCTTCATCCGCACAAGACTGGCCAGAGGATGGGGAAAATTCACGTCGTGGCTCACAAGAACCATCATCGCCGAAGATCGCGACATCTTTCCTGAAGTTCAACGCGGAGCAACAGGGGCGAGACTGATCGGGATTCTGGGACGCTGCGAAGAGCGGCTGTTTGCCATCCAAAAGTATATTGCCGATCGAATTGAAGCAGGCGAAGCCAAACAGACTTCGGGATCTCGCTGTGAAACTGATTCGCCGACGCAGGCTTGCTCATCAGGCAATTCGTCAGAAAACAATGGTTGCGTGAATTCAACCACAACATCCGCAGACAACTCGCCGGATACAGCATCATCCAGTTTGAAAGATTGCAATCATGATTGATCTCCGGGGAAAGGTCGCCTTGGTAACCGGCGCCAGTCGAGGAATTGGTCGTGCGTGCGCCGCCCAACTCGCTGCGAGCGGGGCACATGTCGCCGTAAATTTTCTTTCATCGAAGGAAGGTGCGTCGGAAACAGTGCGTCTCGTGCAATCACACGGCGTACAAGGGATCGCACTGCGAGCGGACGTCTCCGATGCTCAAGAGATCGCTTCCGCAGTCGAATTCGTGCAGGAACGTTTCGGGCGACTGGACATTATCGTCAGTAACGCTGCCGCTGGGGGATTTCGTCCTTTGATGAATGTCACCCCCACCAACTGGGACAGCATCCTGCGACACAATTCAGCCCCACTATTGTGGCTGGCTCAGGCCGCAGCTCCTTTCATGAAACAGCAGGAAACCGGCGGCAAGATCATCGCGATTTCCAGTCATGGGTCTATGCGGGCGTTTGCCAATTACGGAGCCATTGGCGCCTCTAAGGCTGCACTGGAGGCATTAGTTCGCCATCTCGCTTTCGAATTGGGTCCTGAGGGAATCAACTTCAATTGTGTCCTGTCTGGAATAGTCTCGACTGAAGCCATCCGCTCTATGCCGGGAAGCGACAGCTTGATAAAAGCGGCCCAAGACTGCATGCTGGTGAAAGAGAAAGAGCTTCTGCCGGAAGATATTGCTGGCGTTGTCACCTTCCTCTCCAGTTCGCTGGCGAATAAAATCCAGGGCGAAACAATCATCGTTGACGGTGGCGTCAGTATTCGTGTCTAGACCGATTCAGCAAAAGACGGATGACGCCACATCCTACTGAAGCAAAACCACCAGAATTCCAGTTCATGTCCGGCCTGACTCCTGCAACTTCTGTAAGACGACCAGAGATGCAAGAGACAATCAGAGCACCGTTGACACTCGTTCCGTTTGAACGGTTCTTGATCGATTCAGATTCGAAAACGACCCCGATCGTCTTTCGAGTTCTGATGCGATTTGATGGGATCGTTCAACGAGACAAGTTGACTCAGGCATTCAATATCGCCATCGGACGCCAGCCGCTCCTCACCAGTTGCGTGACATCGAATGAATCATGCGTCCGAAGCTGGACACCTGCTCCGAAGCATCCTGAACTGCACTGGCAATCCAGCACGGAATCACAGTTTGATATTGAGCAGATTCCTGTTCAGTGGATTGATCTGACGACTCAGCCTGGTCTCCACGCGCAGATTTGGGAAGTTGATCACGGAATTACAATTCTCCTCGACTTCCATCATGCCTGTTGTGATGGTCAAGGGGCGCGACAGTTCATCGGTGAATGGTTTGGGCTTTATCACCAGCTCCTTGAAGGTGGCGAACTCAAGCTTTCCACTCTTGAGCCCCAGCAGTTAGCGCAGCGTGGAGTCTACCGAACTCCCACACCTCCGATTGGACTCTGGGAAGGTCTCCGCAACCTTTACCTGACAATCAGCGGCAAGACAATCAAGCTTCCCCCGAAAGAAGCAACGCACTCTGACGCTGAACCATGTGAATATTTAGGGGAACGCGTTTTCTCCATCGAGCAAACTGCCGACCTGCGACAACGATTGAAGAAGGCCGGCGTGACATTTAACGATGCCGCTTTGACCGCAGCGTTTCTCGCTTATGGGCGGTGTTTTCAGATCCCGAAGAGATCTCGTCATCGTATTACAATTCTCCATCCTGTCGACTTGCGGTGGCCGTCTGACCTGCGGACACCTGCATGCAATCGCGTTGGTGTCTGTTTTCCTCGACGCAGTTATCGAGACTTGCTCGATCCTTTGGAGCTGCTGCAATCCATTCGCGGCGAAATGACATACATCAAACAACGTTATGTAGGAGCTGAGTTCCTGCGAGGCATGGCTCTGACCAATTCCAACAAAGGGATTTCCGATCGACTACAGAAATGGGGGTTCTTCGTTCCGACCCTGCAGTTTACAGGACTCGGCGATACCACCCGCGCGTTGCAATATCGCTTTCCGATGACGGACGGGACCATCGATTTTCAGGGGCTGAAGCTCAATCGAATTTCTGGAACAATGCAGATGGGGCCGTACCTTCCGCTCAGTCTCGCATCGTGTGAAACCAATCAGCGCATCTCTTTGACATTGCGATCCAGTTCCAATCATGTCACGAGACAGGAAGCAGATCACTTTCTCGAAACGTTCGCCAGTGAACTGCTCACGTTGCTTGTCCCTTAAATCCAGATATGATGGTGCCGCCTGATATCAGGAATGGAAGCTGCGGTCTCACTTCGAAAATGGTTCAACAGGCGAGATCAGTTGCATCCCCCACATTGCTCTGCCGGTCACATCGCCGTTGAGATCTGGCTCCTTGGCACTGAGAAATTGTCAGGACCGCTGAAAACGGAACTCCTCTCGCAGGAAGAATTGGCAAGGGCAGCACGCTATCGCCTCCCTGCGAAGCGACGCCAGTTTCTGCTGGGACGAATTCTTGGGCGACAGGTGATCGCTTCCAAGCTCGGTATCGATCCCGGGCGCATTCAATGGCCGACAACAGGAGCCCCGTTGCTGAGATGCGAAGGAAGTCCGTTGCCACTGTCTGTCAGTCTGACTCACTCTGGTAGTTACTTTGGAATCGCTCTAAGCGAGAGATATTTCAGGTCCGAGACGGCCACACCTTCTTCAAACGAGTCAAATACACTGACCGCCACTGTCGGGTTTGACTTCGAGGAAGTAGCCTCCCCGATTCATGTTTCTGCACTTTCAAGTGTCGCACTGACTCAACGAGAACGCATTTGGCTGGCCGATTTGCCAGTAGCTCAACACGTCGCAGCAGTTCGCCGACTATGGACTGCAAAAGAAGCGATTCTGAAATCACTGGAACAGGATACGCTCCCGGACCTTCCGGATTTGGATCTCACTGATTTCGTGTCTGGCAATGAGCCACCGTTCAGCCGCAGCCTCAATATTCCCTGCGTTGGCCCGATCATGCTGTCCCCAATTGTCGCCACCTCTCCAGCGACTTCTCATGAGATGAACTGGAATTTCAGTGACGATGAAACCGTCGATGCGACACTCGCCGGGATGATTGCGATTCGTCTTCCGAATCACTTGGATCAGACTTCTTTGTCGTGTTCTCTCACTTCAAGAGAGACACAAACGTCTGGAATGCGGAGTTTGTACCCTGTCAGCGAACTCGATTGTGCGTCGCTCCAGCTGAATTTCCGCCTCGCCAATTGAGCGGTGAACTCTGATCAACGCAGACGTTTGGCGTGAAAAGTGCCGCAGGACGATGTTGGGACCGGGAAATCCCCTGCCTTCAATGTCCGGTAGCGTCGTCTTCCTTCAAATTTCATTTGACCGCAATTGACAGAATCCTCCCTGTCCTGCGATGCTCTACCCCCAAATCCGCATCTCTTTAAGTTGCCAGAAGAAAAGATCGTTTCACGACTTATGAAAGCTCTCGCCGTCACTCCTGGAGTTCCCGACAGTGCGTATGTTGCTGACATCCGCGAACCTCTGGTAACAGATATCCCCGACGGCCGAGGCGTGCTGGTGCGGACGATCCAAGTCGGTGTCGATGCAACAGACGCCGAAATCAACGAAGCACTCTACGGCCGCGCGCCAGTCGGTGATCGTCACCTGGTGCTTGGGCACGAGGTGTTTGGGATCGTGGAAGAAGTCGGTCCCAATGTCAGAGATATTAAGCCAGGCGACTATGTCACCTGTACAGTCCGCCGCCCTGGCCCAACATTGTTCGACAATATCGGCCGCAACGACATCACCAGTCATCACGAATACTACGAGCGCGGAATCAACCTGCTCCACGGGTTCATGACCAAGCGGTTTGTTGATGATGCCGAGTTCATCGTCAAAGTCCCAGCCGGTCTGAAACACCTTGGCGTTCTGGCCGAGCCTGCCAGCGTCTGCGCAAAAGCGATTGAGCAAGCCTACCTCGCACAGCAACGACTTCAGGTCTGGAAACCAAAACTGGCTTTCGTCACTGGTGCCGGTCAGATCGGGTTGCTGACCACGATGATGCTGCGCCTGCGAGGTCTTGAAGTTTATACCGTCGCCCGAACACCAGATCCCGGGCTAAAAGAAGAGATTATCAAAGGGTATGGTGCGGAGTATGTCAGCACCAAGAAGGTCCCGATGGCGAAACTCGTCGAACGAGTCGGCCGTCCTGATCTGATTGTTGAAGCAACAGGTTCAAGTCAGGTTGCCTTTGAATGCATGGAACACCTGAACCTGAACGGCGCTCTCGTCTGGACCAGTGTAACCGGTGGGCAGAAGTCTCTCTCCAACTTCCCATCTGATAAAGTCAATCTGGAATGGGTGCTGGGGAACAAATTGCTGGTCGGATCAGTCAACGGAAACCGCAATCACTTTGCTTCCGCGATGTCAGACCTTGCACTGGGAGACGTGACATTTCCTGGCGTGACCGAGAAACTGCTGACCCATCCAATCGATGGTTTCAATGATCCTAAAGAGATCATGCACGAACTCACCGAGAACAAGTCGGCAATCAAAGTCTTCGTGAATATTTAGACAGTGTCGGTTAATCATCTGGCCGCGCAGTCCTCAAACAGCGGCTCGGCAGGAGCCTTACACTCCCAGAGCAGTCAACATGAGTGACAACCGACCGGAATTTGCATTGATCGAGTGGATCAGGTCCCAGTCGTCGACAAGTCCTGAAGTTCTACTGGGGATCGGAGATGATGCCGCAATCTTGGCGGCATCATCATTCGAAAGCGTGGTGACCAAAGATGTCATCATGTCTGGTGTCCATTTCACTCCAGACATGCCGTTACATCTGGTTGGTCGAAAAGCTCTCGCGGTCAACATCAGCGATATTGCTGCGATGGGGGCTCGACCGATCGCAGCCTTCATCGGAATTGTCCTTCCAAAGACATTCACCAGAGCCGACGCAGAAGCTCTCTACGCTGGGCTCCAATCTTTAGCCGCAGAGTGGAACATCGCCATCGCTGGTGGGGATACCAATAGCTGGGATGGCCCGTTGGTGATCAGTGTCACACTCATCGGACATGTTGAAGCGGGAACAGCGATTCGGCGAGATGGTGCAAAGCCGGGCGACTGGATTTTTGTCACCGGTCCACTCGGCGGCTCTCTTCCATCAGGGCGTCACCTGAATTTTACTCCCCGAGTGAAAGAGGCCCGTTCGCTGAAATCGGCTGTCTCATTACACGCGATGCTGGACTTGAGCGATGGTCTGGGAAGCGATCTGTTTCACATCCTCGACCGCAGCAATGTCGGGGCGAAGATCTTTGGCGACTCAATTCCTATCCACAGTGAAGTTGATCAAACACTCCCTTTCGCTGACCGCTTGAATCATGCGATCAGCGACGGCGAGGATTTTGAGCTCCTGTTCACGCTCTCTGCAGATGAAGGCAAGCAACTTCTGCAATCGCCGCCAGAGGGCGTTTCTGTCTTTCACATCGGCGAAATCACGGCCCAGCCTGACGCAGTGCTCATCGTCAATGAAAAGGAACACTTCCTTACTCGAACCGGTTGGGCTCATCAGTTTGGAAGTGTTCCGTAATCGACTCTCAACGCGTCTGCGAATACAGTTATTACTGTGGTGGCAGTGGAGGCGGGGTCGCTCCGAATGCATTCACGAATGCAGGAACCTGAGCTGCTGGTGTCCAGTTTCCAATTGCCGGACTCCAGATCAGAGTCTCTTTTTGAATCTGCCCTGCCTGAATTCCTGACAGAAGCGCGTTGTTGTCATATGGACCTTGTGACTGTCCATTCAGAGCAACGTGCCAGACTGCCTGCGTTGGCAACGGAGGTGGGGCAATACCACCCAAAGCAGGAGCCCCGCCTGGTTGGCCCGCCTGAACCATGCGGTTCGCCATCGCGAAGCCCATGCCAAGCCCCATTCCTTCAGCGGCACCGCCACCTGCAGGATTCTCGGCGGCCAAGGTCATTGCCTTGCCCATCTGGAACGCCTGGAACTTTTCCATGTCGCCAATCACACCCATGCTGCTTCGGGTGTCCATCGCCTTCTCGACTTCTTCCGGCAACGAGACGTTCACAATGAACATCTGCGGAATATCGAGTCCGTATTCGTCGTCGACTTTCTCCACCGCCAACTTGCGCAGTTCTTCCGACAATGATCGGTAGTTGGCCGCGAGATCCAAGGCACTGATCTTGGAACTGCCAATCAGGTCCGCAAACGCCGTTGCGATCACTGCACGGACGAGTTCTGTGACTTCATCGGCTTCAAACCGTGAATCAGTTCCGATCAACTCTTTCAGCAGCGCCTTTGGATCAGCGACCTTGATCGTGTAAGTCCCAAACGCACGCAGTCGTACCGGCCCAAAATCAGCATCACGCAACATAATGGGGTTCGGAGTTCCCCATTTCATATCTGTGATCGTGCGTGTACTGACGAAGTAGACTTCGGACTTGAAGGGGCTGTTGAACCCATACTTCCAGCCTGCGATTGTGCTGAGAATCGGCAGGTTGTCAGTGGTCAGCGTGTAATGGCCAGGCTCAAAGACGTCGGCAAGCTGCCCGTTCAGAACGAACACAGCAACCTGTCCCGGACGAACGATCAGCTGAGCCCCGTTCTTGATTTCATTCTGATAGCGAGGAAACCGCCAGGCGATTGTATGTCGTGAATCATCAACCCACTCGATGATGTCGATCAGTTCATTACGAAGCTTGTCGAAAATCCCCATGGTGGACTCCTCTGATAGCGCGCGGACAGAAACATCGGTCGTGGCCAACATGAACATGCCACAGAATTCCAACCGAAGCAATTGAGTATGAATTCTACTGGAGTCTTGAAAAGAGTGGAAATCGCACAGACATGAAAAGTCGCAAGTCTGGAGTGAGAGCATTGCAGTCCAGGTTCAACGCCTGAGGCTGATTGATGCTCAATACGACAAATTGCGTCTGTACGAACCTTCCTCAAGAGTGATGTTGCTTAAGATCGCAACACCCATTCATCACACAGGAACAGACTCCGGGCGAGTCGCTCACTGCAAGGCTTAGAAATCAGAACGAGAGATCATTGAACCGGGAAATAAAACATGCCCAGCGACATTTGAGAAAGTGGCATCCATGCCGAATTCCATCCATGGTACCGAGTGTGGGGCTCGGGAGTGTTGAGTGAGACTTTCTCGAAGTCGCCGGGCATGGTTCTGAACCCGAATTAGTGAGAAATGAACTGCCTTGCCAAAGGGTGATCTTCACCAGAATGCAATTTCCATCGAAGCACCCTCCTGGGTTCGATGAACATGCAATGAAGAAACATTCCAATGGCGATTTGGACTTAAAAGCTGCAGGCAAACATGCTGCCAATTCAGCGAGAAACCTTGTCGGTGATCCACGATCCTTCGCGATCTTCGACAGTCGGTACTCAACAATTGGCATATCAGAAAAATCAGTTTCAGACTTCAGCCTGAGAGCTCGTTGAAAAGCTCACTAAAGCCAGGCATGTCATTCTTCAGCTGATCCATCCATGCTTGAGGTTGCCAGATCTCAACGCAAACCACGGCCCCGACAACCACGACTTCCCCACCTTTAGGGACGTCGAGGAATTCGCGAAATCCCTCCGGAATCAAAAGTCGAGAGCGGTTTGCAAGGCTCACATTTGTGGCCCGAGTTGAAAGAAGTCTGCCGAGCCGTTGAACGTCAGTCCATCGTTGTTCCATACGTCCGGCGTTGATCTTCTTGCGAATGAGAGAGACTCCGTCCTCCATTCGCTGACGCCATTCATCTGCTTTCCACAGACTGAGACAACCATAGCGTTCCTTCGCCAAGATCGTCTCACCAGCATCATCAGTGACACCCGTCGAAAACTCAGTCGGCAGTGTCAATCGAAACCGTTCGTCAAGTGCCCGACGATATTCACCTGTCAGAAAGATTGGTGTTTTGTCGGACATAGATATTGAACGATTAAAGTGCCTAAAGACTTCACCAGTCTATTGGGTTCACTTCCCACTTTCAATGAGTTTCTAAAGAGCTTTGTGGGCTATGTTCCCACGGAGATGGATATTACCCTGATCGTTGCCGGGGTCAATCCGATTGAGGCGATTTTGCTGACTTTGTCGGAAGTTGATTTCAGGGAACGATGATGAATCTTCATGGTCAGTGAACACTGAGAAGGCACGAACAAATCCAATGACTGAAAAAAGACTGGGAATGTGTCCGAGAGCCACTCACATTGACTCATCTCGATTCCTTTGAAGAGGGCACTTTGGGGCCCCTGATAACGTTGACGCGAAGCATCACGAGCCTCACCACAAGCGATGGTGACTCAGTAGAAGAGTGGCATGAATGCCGCAGAAACGTCCGACGTCAGCATTGTGGGAAACCTGCCCACAAGACCTGCGACATGAACCTCAGGCGTGGACGAACAGCCTCAAAGAACAGCTGACAAACACAACGTGGGGCGTTGCCGATCGCGGAGGATCACTGAAGCGAAAAAGCACCGTGATCACTGCCAATCACGGTGCTTCGCAGAGTCGGAGATCTCAACTGCTTTTTATATCGATGCCGACTGAATCGCCTCAAAGATTCCATCCCATGTGTAGACCTTCGCAACGACAGCAACAGGCAGACCAACCTCTGCTGCCGCCGCTTCTGTCACGGGACTGATGGCAGCAAATCGAGTTCGCGTGATTTGCTCTGGCGACAACAACCTCGCCACATTTCGTGCAATGCTCGGGCTGCTGAGTGCGATCCAGTTCAACTCTCCTGCATCCAGCTGTTCGACGACTTCGCGAGGAAACTCATCAACATCGCCATGCTTGTAGACAACCAATGATTCAAAGCGTGCTCCTGCTGCAATAAGTTGCTCAGGAATGACATCTCGTCCTCGGCTCGCTCGCGGCCAGAGAACTCGCTTGCCAGCAACATGCGGGACCAGTGCAGCGGCCAGCGCCTCACCTCGATACTCTTCCGGAACGACATCGGCACGGAGTCGATACTGATGAAGATGCTCAGCCGTCGCAGGACCAATTGCCGCGAGCTTTACATTCGCAAGTTGTCTCGCATCTCCTCCACGATCCCAAAGCCGGCCAAGCAGCGCATCGACGGAGTTGACGCTCGTAAAGATCAGCCAGTCATACTCGGCAATTCGATCGAGCACCGCATCCACTTCACTCCAATCTTCGAGAGACTGAATATCGATCGTGGGCATCAATACTGGTTGGGCCCCGAGTTCAATCGCTCGATTGATCGCCGCATCAGTATGGCCCTCAGGGCGAGTGATCCCGATTCGAACACCGATCAGCGGCAATTTCTCGAACCAGTTGATGACCTCTCGCTGCTTGACACATTCACCAACGACAATCAACGAGGGAGCATGCAACTGAGCCGATCGAACGATCTCAGGAATTTCCCGCAACGATCCAGCAACCGTTCTTTGCAATGGGGTACTTCCCCGAGAGATGACAACGACAGGCGTCTCTCCGGACTTCCCGTGCTCTTGAAGAGTCCGCGAAATTTGACCAATGCGATGCAATCCCATGTAGAAGACCAATGTCCCTGGGAACTTCGCCAGCACATCATAATCGAGGGCGGTCTCCTGCTTCGTCGGATCTTCGTGTCCGGTAACGAATGCAACAGCAGACGCAACATCCCGATGAGTCAATGAGATCCCGGCGTAAACAGCAGCTGCAGTGGCTGCTGTGATTCCCGGGACGACTTCGAATGGGATTCCCTCAGCAGCGAGCGCGGCAGCCTCTTCGCTTCCACGTCCAAAGATGTAGGGATCTCCCCCCTTCAGACGGCAGACCGTTTTCCCTGATTTCGCAGCTTCAATCAGATGACGATTGATCTCATCCTGATCCAGCCACCGTCCGGAACCGGTTCCCACTCGACAGGTTCGCTCGGCGTTCACACGTGCGTGACGCAGAAGCAGCGGATTCACCAATCCGTCATAAAGAACAATGTCTGCTTCAGCGAGGCAGCGCTGGCCCTTCAGCGTGAGTAATCCGGGATCACCGGGGCCAGCACCAACCAGATAGACTTTACCGACATCAGACATGGGAGCGAATTCAGTTGAGAACGAACAATAGACACCCACCGAAGTTGAACAAACCCTGCAGTCCAACTCGCGGTGTCAATCAATTCAGCAACTGTAAGGCATCCACAACCAAAATTCGAACCCCTGTGCCATTCCCTCTGGACTATTTGGCCAGCACGGATTCTGCACCATCTCCGGTTGCAGTCGCCTGCATCACTTCTGTCACTGTCGTCGCAGGCTGAAAATCAGATCTCAGATCCGTTGACCCCTTCCGCTCTGTGACCGTTGTGGAAGTCCACTTCACGATTCCAAACGGAAACTCAGGGGCGAGCGTGACTTCACTGTTCGTGGTAATGCGAGCCATCGCTGTCTCGGTCACTCGACTTCCAGTTTCGACTTTGCCGGAGAATGAACCAGCCTGCACTGTCACCTGTTCGCTGGCTTCTGGGACATTCTTCTCAGGGTAATGCTGCATCAATGAAACAAACGGATACAGCTGAAAGACTCCGGCTGTGATCTCTTCAACAGCAGCGTCACCGCTTTTACGGGACCCCTTAATAACAGGCAGATGCGAAATAAACGCCTTACGTTCTCCGACAACCGTCTCGAAATTCTCACCGTTCACCGCAGATTCCGGCACGAGAATCTTATAGATCTGTGCTCCACCTGGTCCGGTCTCCAGCACGCCCTCTTTCGCCAATCCTGTTTCGACACTCAGCTCCAGCCAACGCGCCGGTACAGTTTGTCCGCGGTATTCTGCCTGCTCGGAGCCGACAGACTTAATCGTGAGGTTGCGGCGCCACTCCAGTTTCAGATCCCCTTCGTTGGAATCCGGACGCTTCGTCTCCTGCGTGACAGTCCCTTCGTATTTCACCCAGGTTCCGTCCTTCGGGAGATTCCGAATCAATCCCTGAGCAGAGGCAGTTCCACACATCAACGCAAGAACGCCGCACAGACTGAATGCCCACTTCATGAATCACTCCGCATCAGACCGGTTAGGTCTATCCTGTGGCCGAGCAGCAGCCTTCCCGACAGGGAAGAAAATCATCCCGCAATGAAGGCTGAATCCCGCGTGCCAGTTACGTCACACTATTCCGAGAATTGCCCTGACAGACGCAACGTTACTCTTGAAATATTGTCTTGAAATCTCTCAGACGAAGCCATTGTTTATACGAAATTTACGCGATGATCGAAAAGCATCTCTGTTAGAATTTGGCAAAGAATCGAGCGTTACGGCCGAATCAATCGCTGTGACTGGTCTTCACCTCCCATTCAAATTCGAATCGATCATTGACTGACACTGAATTGTCCGTTCAACATGCCCAAACAAGCATGCGCAGAACTCGCGGTCGAACTGGTTCAATCTGCGGGAGCGGATCGCACAACAGACAAACTTGATACAGTCTATAGAACTAGTTTCATCAGAAAATCAGATCGCTTCGGTACCATGCAGCGACATGCGGTCTGTTCGCCAAACACAGATCCCGCTGATACCGATACGTCATCCTGACCCAGTACAACTCCGGCATCGCTTCTCACCAGGGAACCTTGAACATGCGTCTTCTGATCGTTGGATTCGTTCTGGGGGTCCTGTTTGTCTCCCCCGCCCTGTGTGAAGAACCGACAGCGTCCCCCGGCAAGTCCGTACCCGGCTCATCCAAGCGATACGCGCACAAACAGATCCACGACCCGAACGGGATCGGCAAGTTTTATTTTGGTCGTGAGATTGCCAGAGTGATGGGCCACCCCGGCATTGCATGGCTTGAGCGACCTGAACGCGAAGAAGAAGAGCGTCTCTCACTACTGATCGAAAGTCTGAAACTGGAACCCGGCATGGTCGTCGCCGACATTGGAGCCGGTTCTGGTGTGATCACAATCCCACTTGCCAAAGCAGTGGGCCCTGAAGGACGCGTAATGGCCGTCGACATTCAAAAAGAAATGTTGCGGGCTCTGGAATTCAAGTGCAAAGGACTCGGAGTCGAAAATGTGACCCCGGTCCTTGGGAAGACATTTTCACCGAACCTGGACGACGAGAGCATTGATCTGGCGATCATGGTCGACGTGTACCACGAGTTCAATCTGCCCTACGAAATGCTTCTGGCGATCTCCAAATCACTGAAGCCCGGCGGCCGCATCGCATTTGTGGAATACCGAAAAGAGGACCCTTCAGTTCCTATCAAAGAGGTCCACAAGATGTCGGAAGCCCAGGTCAAACTCGAAGCGTCACAACCAGAGTTTCAACTGGAATGGGTCGAAACATTCCCCAAGCTCCCACGTCAGCATGTCATCCTCTTCAAGAAGAACACGACTGGGTCGACAGGGTCGCCTGCGAAATAAGCGGCGTCCTGAGAACCCGTATAAGCGACTTCAGGAGACAACAAAGCCTGACAAGGCCCTAGCGAATTCCGAGGAGGGAGTTCAGCTGCATTGAGCTACTTCCGTAGCTTCCAAACTTCGGCTCCAGCGACAGGGCCACGCCGACGTTGTCTCGGCTGCGGTCATAGCCAATTCCGAAGTGCAGCAGGAAGAACTCTCCGATTCTCGTGATAGTGACCGACTCTCCACGATCGATCCCCTCTGCAACGTCAAACTGAGCCGCCGCTGTCATCACGTAAAGGTTCGGGCTGAGCACATAAGACAAGCTTCCAGTGATCAGACGGCTTTCAATCGAGCCGACATTGACCTGACGATAGCCGAGATACAGGCTTCCTCTGGCGGATCTTTGATGCAGAATCCCTGCATTCCAAACCCGTTGGCCGTCCTCGAAAATGTCCCAGACGCCGTTCGCAACGAACGAGGTCCGCTGGCTGACATGCCACGCATAGCGGCTGTTGATCAGCCCTAATGTTTCGCCAAAGTTGTCCTGATCTGCATTCGGGAAAATCGCCGTTCCCAGATCAAACTCCATCCAGTCGACAACGCGTGAATCCTCAGCTGGTCCCACTTTTGTCTGCCAGCGATGTCGCATTCCCAACCAGAGTGTGTGCTGGTCATCAACGAGTTCATGAGTTGTTCCGGTAATCGACCGACCTGCTCCGGAGCGAACTGCATAGTATCTTGGGTCCATATAGGCAGGCACCGGAGCGCCCCCCAATTCGACTGGAGAAAGTCGCTCCCTGAATCGCTCCTGAGCATCTTCATCAAATGCGTTGTACTGCGCGACTTGATCCAGACTTTCCGACGAGTCTCCGTAGTAATACTCGGCGTCAAACACAACTTTGTGAGCCAGCCCGTTCAACCCCAGAATGGAGTTGCGCACTTCAGGCATATACTTCGAGAACTGGACGCTCGCTTTGATCCCGGCCGTTCCCCAGGCGCGGTCCATCGTGCTTCCCGTTAAATCCTCTCCCCAGTGTGCCAGTTCTCCCATGACATACGGAACGACATGCACAGGCCCGAGATCAAACGGCATATTCAATTCATGCCGAGTCATTGCCACTTCACCTTCGACATTGGCGAAATATGGCAATGGCTGGAATGGGTCGATTGTCGGATCGAATGGAGCTTCGGCAGGCTTCAATTGGCCATATCCGACCATGGAGTGCGAGTTCCAGATCACCGGGCTATTCAGAATCGGTTGTCCGAGGACCGTCAGATCTCCACGAGGCAACCAGTTGGTTGAATCCGTGAAGTCATTCGAACGAATCGAGCCCATCAGAGTCGCTGTGACATTGTCAATCTGATGGTTCAGCACCAGAGAGTTTTCCAGGTCTTTCTGATTGTCCCATTCCGGTTCGAAATACTGCTCCATGAAGTTGCGGTCACTGACGTAACCGATCTCTGACTGCAACCAGGTAAAATCACTGAATGTCGTGCGATTCCGGAAGATCACCCGACCACGATTGTCGTCTGCCAACGGCAGGTCTCTGCGGCCTAACCCCAGATTGTCTTCGCCATGATCATTGAGATAGTACGCTTGCCCCCATCCTTCGTTCCGCACAGGATTCCCAAACAAGAGCGAGTCAAACTCAAATTTCGACCGCACCCCACCGCCGGGCCCACGACGCGAGAAGAAATCCGCCTGAGCCTGTAGATCGATACCCGGATCTAATCGCAATCCCAGTATGGTTTCCAGATCCCAGGCCGTTTCAACTGTGGCTCCGAACATCCCGGAATAGCCGATATTGAATTTCCGCACCGGGATCTGTGGGTCCTGTGCCGGACTTGCGAGATACGGAGCCACAAAGATCGGAACATCTTCAACGAAGATCGTATTGTTCAAACTGGTCGCGACGAACATTCCCCCGGCAGGCGCACCCGTTTCAGGATCAATCCGCCCCGGTGGTCCAAGAAATTGTTCTTCCAGAAAGACATCGCTCGCCTGAATCCGGTACTTCGGTTTGCCGAACTCGCTGGTTGTGAAGAAGGCGTCTTTCGCCTGATATTTGTTCTCGGAAAGCTGACGAACTTCCGCCGCACGCAAACGCAATGTTCCCTGTAGATCAGGCAACATGGTTCGCAATTCCGCATTCATCGCGAGGCCACGACGTTGATTGACATCGTAGAACGCATGAGAGGCTCGAATATCGTTATTCCCCTGTCGAACAACAATATTCCCTTCCAGATACACCTGAAACGGCGTCTGAGAATCGATATCGAATCCACCCAACTCGCCAATATGGTTGGCATCGGTCCAGATCACCGCCCGATCTGCTGTCAGGTCAACTCGCGACAGCACCATCTGACCGCCCACATTCAACGGAACGTTGTCGACAACGATATTCACACCGCCAGTCAGCGTCACCACGTATTCAGGCGGGATCGATCCTTCCGAGATCTCCCCTTTGGCTTCCAGTCGTCCCCCCAGAAAACGAGGGGAGATTGTCACATGCTGCTGAATCCGCTGTGGCCCCGGGGCTGGAAAGAAACTCCCGCTTAAGTCCGGCGGAGATGAAGGAATCTGTGCGAGATCGGCCGAGATTGGAGACATCCCGCCGGGTCGTTCAAACGAATATTGAGTCAGTTGAATGTTCTGTCCGAGTTCCCCACGACGCTGACGGGCGCGCTGATAGACAGGATCTTCGATCGCCCCCTTGATTTTAACTGGTGACCGTCCGTGCCATTCATATGGACCGGACGTTTCCAGTTCGACCAACAGGTAAGGCTTCTGTTCTCGATGTGTCGGACTTAACGCAACTGCCGAAAATTCTGAGTTCGATTCGAGATACGCAAGAATCCGTTTGCGAGAACTGCCTTCGGTCGGCTGTTCCCAAAGAACCATCAGCGGAGCCGTCCACTGCTTCTGCCCCAATGTGATCTGGCAGTTCCCTTTCAGGATGAGAACCGATTCATCTCCGTCATCAAACCCGGACGTGAAATCGGATTTCAGAACCAACGATGCCTGATCCTGTCCCGAAAACGCCGTCGTCTTCTCCGCAGCCAGACTATGGCCCAGCTGCCCCCCGGATGTCGCCCCTTGTGAAGTTGCAGGTGACGTCGCATTGAACGGCTCCTGTGCGCGCACCACTGACGTTGCGACCAGCCAAATGGCTAGCGCAAGCAGCAGGCTTCCTGCACATTGCGGTCGGTATTTCGACACGCGGAATCCGTTCGCGAGTAGGGACGAAATGACACTGAATCAATCAGTGCCTTCAGCTAATGCCTCGTGCATCAGTTGAAGGTTTGAAACGACGTTATCTGGACCGAAAATGGTCGCGAGTTTTCTGCGCAGCAACGATTCCGGTCCGAAACAGACGGAATCCTGTGACACAGGACGGGAGGATCAAATCCATGATTTGCTAACGGTGAGTTTTTCGAATTGAAGCTGAAAGTCTGCAGTAGTCAGTAGTTGCGCCTTGTCTGCGAATCTGGAATGGCGAATGCATTCTTCGGAAACGAGGCAATTCAAGGACGATATGCGGCCGGAGTATATGGCAGCTTTAAAAATTGAGTCAATAAGTCTCGAATTCATTCAAGTTTCAGCGGTCGAAGGGAAACAGATCTCAAATTCGACATTGACCCCATTCGACAAAACCGGATAAGAATCCCCACCGTCTCTCGGCAAATTCTGCCGGTCGTTCACACGAAACTGACACTTCACCTGAGCGACACCCGGACCTCATGAGACAGCAGTGAACTCACGAGGCTCCAGCAACACCTCAATTTGACACCGAACTCCTGTTCGCCCTTCAAAGCACGTAACTGATGGTCCAATCCCACACCACATCCAGAGCCGTTTGGTCAGCCGTCGTGCTACTGGGATGTGCGTCTGTGGCTCTGGCGTATTGGCAGCCAGATCTGATTCCCGCTCGAAGCGCTCACGCGAATCAGGGAATCGTGCTGCTTTCCGAATTTCCAATCGAACAGGAATTGGGAGATTCGCTTCTGCGCGAAATCTCTCTCGTGCAAACCGACGTCATCACACTCCTGCAACTTCCACAGGATTCCAGACGAGTCACAGTCCATCTGTTCGCGTCACGGGAAACATACCTCGAGTATGTTCAGAAGCATTACCCGGAAGCCGTTGATCGCAACGCACTGTTCGTGCATGAAAATAATGAATCCCGTGTGCTGGTGTATCAGCATTCAGAACTACTGAACGATCTGCGTCACGAATGCACGCATGCGGTCCTTCACAACGTTTATGAATCGTTGCCGCTTTGGCTGGACGAAGGGCTGGCGGAATACTTTGAAGTCGCGCAATCTGACCGAACCGAGGGGAATCCCTATCTCCCTGAACTCAAATCCCTGATCGAGTCCGACTGGAAGCCGAACCTCGCGCATCTGGAAGGCTTAAAGTCACTTAGGGAAATTACCAGAGACGATTACCGGGAAAGCTGGGCCTGGACCCACTTCCTGATCCACGGCGAAGGGCAAGTCAGGCAAGTTCTTCATGATCACCTGCTTGAATCGCGTGGCAATCACAAAAAATCCCAATTAAGTGGGAGATTACAAGCCTGTTTCGCCGACCCCGAAATAGAGCTGATATCACATCTCACCAATTGGTAGCGGCTGAATCACGGAAGGTTCACTGATGTCCATCTCAACGCACATCCTGTTTCTCGCCGTCTCAATGGCTGCACTGATTCTGCCTGATTTATCAATGGGGCAGGACGCACGGAATTCGCGCGTAAAGAAGCCAGAGAAGCCGACAATCGTGGACTTGCTGTTAGGACGAGAAGGAACCCTTGAAGGACAGCTTAAAAAGCAGGGGGAAGTCGAAGACGACGCTCTGATTTCAATCTGGCAGGGACAGAAGCTGATCTGGAAGGGAACCGCAGATCAGGCTGGAAAGTTCCAGTTGAAAAACATCACCACCGGACTCTATCGAGTCGTCTATGGCGACGAGACCATCTTGTTCCGAGCATGGAGCGGAGAAACTGCACCACCGAAATCCTCAGGCTCACTGATCCTGCACCAGCGCAAGCGATCATTCGACCTCGAAAGCATCAAATCGAAACTCACGCCGACAGGTTCGTTGTTCCCTCCCATCTGGAGTGGGACACATGACGATCCTCGTTTGCCGAATCGACCGTAATCGAATGGATCTTTGACATTCAAAAGAGATCCGTTCATCACACATTTAATTACTGACAGATCGATTGGACAGTTTGATCAACTCAATCTGAATCGATCGATTTTAATAGCTGAACTCTGACTTGTCAGAGAAATGGGGAGCACTGCCATGTACCGAATTGCCTCTTGCTGCAAACGCTGGAGCGGTCGGGCCACTTTGATCTGCATGAGCTTGCTCACAGGCACAGGATCAGCCAATGCCCAGCAGACTCCTCCTCAAACGCCAAACCAGCAACAGCAGGCTGGAGAGCATCCGCTGATTCCGGCGATTCAACTTGCCGAGCAGTCCTACCGTGTTTTGCAACAGGTCACGGACTATGAGTCGACTCTGATCAAACAAGAACTCGTCAACGGCAAACTCCTGACCCAAAGGATTTTCATCCGAATCAAGGAAGCCCCGTTCAGCGTCTACCTGCGGTATGAAGACCCAAATCCGGGCCGCGAGATTCTGTATGTTCAGGGGCAGAACAACAATCAACTTCTCGCTCACGAAGCATCTGGACTCGCAGCGATTGTGGGAACGGTTCCTCTCGACCTCAACAGCCCACAGGTGATGGCTGAAAATCGCCATGTCATTACAGACCTGGGCATGCGTCGAATGCTGGAACTTGTCCTGAACCAATGGCAGATCGAATCACGCTACGGGGAAATCGATGTGAAATATTACCCTCAAGCAAAGATGGGAAATGCGGACTGCGAAGTCATCGAAGTCTCGCATCCAATCCCGCGCAAGCAGTTCCTATTTCACATGAGCAGGCTGTTCATCGAGAAGAATTCCCGCCTGCCAATTCGTATCGAGAACTATGGCTTCCCGGCACAACCAGGCCAGCCAGCTCCTCTCATTGAAGAGTACACATACGTGAACGTTAAAACGAATGTTGGTCTGACTGCAGGCGACTTCGACCGCCGCAATCCTCGATACTCGTTCAAATAGTAGGTCATTCCAAGAGGTCTAATGCTGGTCAAGTGCCATTGAAAGTGAACTCTCCAATGGCACCTCGTTCACCACAGGGAAATCATTCGCACAGGAGAACAGGAATTCCCTCAATTAAAACGAGTGAATTTCCGCTAAAATTGACACTTCGACTCTCAGAATTGAGATTTTAAGTCTTCAGCAGAAAAAATGCCGATCTTAATTACGCGACGGGGCGTCTTCCGGATGACAAATCGATAAAGTCTTGGAAAGTCATCTTTGCCTCAACTGCGAACGTGTTAGGATTTCGGCACTGGTCCCCGATTCGGATCAGAACCTTTTTCTGGAGGAGCCTCGGCAGGACCGGGCTTCAAAAAATGTCTTATACGACCACGGCCGACTCCATAGAGTCGTCGTCTTCTATCTACAACCAGACTTTCTGGTTGGCTTTTGCTGCAAACCTCTTTTTAGTTGCGGCAAACACACTGACCTTTCGCTTCGCCGAATTCGTGAGATTCCTCGGCGGCACAGAAGCGATCACAGGCCAGATCATCAGCATTGGTCTCGTCGGTTCCCTGATTTGGCGTCTATTTCTCGGACAGTCGATGGACCGCTTTGGTGTCCGCACGGTTTGGATCGCCAGCACCCTGATGTACTTCGCCGGATCACTTATGATCGCGACGACCACATCGGTTGGCACAACACTGACAGTCGCTCGAATTCTCTTCTCGATCGGACTGGCGAGCATGCTGACATGTGCACTTGCTCACATTCAGGGGCTTGCTCCGCCACATCGGCGGACAGAGATTATTGCAAGTTACGGTGCAGCAGGGTTCCTTGGACTGATCCTCGGGGCACTTGCTGGCGACATCGTCTTTCAGTCATTTCCTGAAGGAAACGCGCTCTATTTCACCCTCTTCGGCCTGACCACACTGCTGGGTCTGGTTCATGGAGGACTGGGCATCTATATGACTCGCGACCTTGTTCACACACGTCCGGCAGAAACACCAGCAGTCCACAAACTGTTTGTCCGATACTGGCCGCCGATGCTGCTCGTCGTCACCCTGATGATGGGCCTCGTTCTGACCGTAACAACGATCTTCCTGACACGATATGCGACTCATCTGGGTCTGAGTGGAATTAAAACGTTCTTCTCAGCGTATGCGTTAACCGCGTTTCTGGTGCGATTAATGACCCGACGCTGGAGTCAACGAGTCAGCCGCCACCATATGATCGTGTACGGGTTGGCAAGTCACGCAATTGGACAGATTCTCCTGTTGTTCGTGACTCAGGAATGGCAGTTTCTTCCAGCAGCGATCTGCTTTGGATACGGGCACGCCTTGTTGTTCCCTTGTATTGTTTCCCTGGGAGCAGGCGCCTTTCCAGAAGCGTATCGAGGGACAGGAACGACTCTCTGCCTCGCTGCGATCGACCTGGGAACGATGACAACGGCTCCCGCTGTCGGCTGGATGATTGACCACCACGGCTTCCATCCGATGCTGACCATTGCAAGCGTCTCAGTGGCAGGAGCAACAATTTTTTATGCGGTCTGGAACTGGCGAACAGTCGACACGGAAGTTCAGCCTCATCCGGTTGTGAAAACAACTTCGGCGAAGACAGCGATTCCTCAACGAATGTCGTATGAGATGGCAGCACGACCAACTCGCCGCGATCATCGCCAACAACGACCAGCAACAACCAAAGCAAGCTAGACCTGTTCGGTCTGTAAGCATGAAAAGGGCGTAACCAACAGGTTACGCCCTTTTCGTTTTTGCACCTGACAAGTGGCGTCTCGGTCAGACGTTATGGTCGCCGAACCTCAAGGCTCACCAGAAAAGCCATTTCTTTTTCTTCTTCATGAGCGGTTGAGCTTTTACGTCTGCCAACGGCGCTGGAGGTCGGCCCATCTCTGGATCTGAGTGGATCACATGATTCTCTGGAAGTAGCACGCAACTCAGCGAGCCTCCTTCGCCACCAGTGGTGTCGACCAAAAGGCGCTTCATCCCAAACGTCACTTGTGGAACCCGAACATGCCCAGAGACCACAATCTGCTCACAGTCCGCCGGGGGTTCCTGAAATGTAAATGAGCGCGAACAGAGCCATTGAGGGCGACTCAGTGTGACATCACGTTCCCGCAAGATTTCCCGCTGAATTTCAAACGGAACCGAAATATCAAGTCCAGCATGGACAAAAAAGTACTCTGGATGCTCGACACACCAGGGAATATCCGAGAGCAACTGCCGGTGATCCTCTGACATCTTGCTTAGCAAGGCCTCAAAGTCCCCAACATCGTCAACTCCATACGAGCGAAAAGTTGGGCCGCAGCCGTAGTGGTCCAGCCAGCGACCACTCCAATCACAATAATCGGGGGTCTCGACCAGATTTAACGCCGCTCCCATCGCCAACTCATGGTTTCCACAAATGAGTGTCGTACGCTCATGCTCCTTCCAGAGTTGAAGGAACATCTCAATTGCGCCTTTTGGGTCTGGCCCTCGATCAACCAAATCGCCGATAAAAACAATCCAGCGGTCCTGATAATCAGGAAGTGAACGGAGTTGATCAAGGACACGCCCGAGTTGATCGATTTGTCCGTGTACGTCGCCAATGACGGCCACTGGACCAGAAATCTCTCGAGCAAGTTTCAACGAAAACTCCTTACAAGCACCGTTTCCGGGGGAATCACTCAACTGGCACTAGAAACCCCGTGCCACAACAAGGTGTCCGCCAAAACTTCATCACATGAGACGCAATCGACTGATCTTTAGCAGGACTGCCGGAGAACCAGCAACACCAGATCCGGCAACGCTGTCTCACCCGCGATTTCTTCAACGACACAGTTCAAAAGGAAATGCGTCAGGAGCAGTTCAAACGAAGAAATGACGTTTTAGGTACTTTTCCCGCTTCGGTCAAAGAGAGATCAAATTTCAGCTGAACGAGGTTCAGTCACATCGTGCCGCATCACTTTCCGTAAGACAGCCCATTTTAACAAAATGGGCAACTTGCAGATTGCCAGTCAATCTGGCTGATGTAGTCTATCTAAAGCAAGTTCCGCCGGATTTGAACTTGTTCGATATGGCATAACCGTAACAACTCGTGTAACTTTCGCATGCGGATTTGACGTCTTATCAAGGATCTGAGCAGAGTCGTCCGTTTCCCGAGCACAGATTGCGTAAGAGCACAGTTCAGAATCAAAAAATTTGGGATTGCGTTTGCTGGACCGCCCATGCGGTAATGAATGAGCAGCAGAGTCACCCGGTACTGAACTAATGGATTGCGCAATTTGGGTGTTATTTTTAGCGCCAAATGCACCTTATTTACTAAGGAGGGAATCACACTGGCTTGCCGCTGTGTTTTTGTTTCGATCACCAAATCCTGGGAAGATCACGGGATTGTGGAGGCCTGTATGAGTTTTTCTGGCACCATTGTTGCAAGTCATGAAGACAAAACGACCATAGGTCGCCTTGAAGATTTTTCGGCTAACCCACTGACATTCCTGCGACGTTTATGGCAGAGCCACGGTGATGTTGCAGAGTTTCAGTGTGGGGCCCAAAAGATTCACTTCGCATTCGACCCGACATTTGTCCGGCAGGTGCTTGGTGATTCTCAACGATTTCATTCGCAATTCTTCGCCGTTCGTGGTCCACGTAACTCGGCCCAACGTCGTCTGACCAGTGGTCTGCTGACGATGAATGGGGACAGCCACAAACAACAGCGCCGCATCGTCATGCAAGTCTTCCAGAAGAAGGCCGTTGCAGGTTACCACGATGCCATCGTCCACCATGCCGTCAAGCTGCTCAATCGCTGGAGTCAGCAGACTGATTGGGATGTCTCTGCAGAGTTGACCAGATTCATGCTGCAACTGACCAGCAGCATTCTCTTTGGGTTCGACATTCCCGACCTGGCAATCCGCGTTGGCGAATTGACCGAACGCTGGGTCGACCTGAACCATGAAGTCGGATTTGAATCCTTTGATCCGGACACTCGTGACCCGGTCAAGTATCAGGAGCTGCTGACAGCCGCTGAAGAACTTGAAGTCTCCATTCGCAAAATGATTCAGTTGCGCATGGAAAATCGCGGAACCGGCGACGTTCTTTCGCTCCTTCTGAACGCTCACGAAGAAGAAGGACGAATCACCGAGGACGAACTGATCGGCCAGATCGCCCTGCTTTTCGGCGCTGCCCACCTGACATCATCTCACACGTTCACCTGGATCCTGTTCCTGCTGGCACAGCATCCGGAAGTAATGGCTCAGCTTCACTGCGAACTTAAAGAAACACTGAACGGGCGGATCCCGACTCAAGAAGACCTCGGACGACTGAATTATCTGGAGATGGTCATCAAGGAGAGCATGCGAATTCTCCCTGCATCGGCCTATTCACAAAGAGTCGCCGCAGAAGACATGACGCTCGGGCCGTTTCAACTGCAACGTGGTTCAATCGTCGTTTTCAGCCAGCTCATTACTCACCACATGCCAGAGCTGTTTGAATCGCCGGAGCAATTTATCCCGGAACGCTGGGATCGAATTTCTCCGTCTCCCTATGCGTACTTCCCGTTTGGTGCCGGCGCCAGAATGTGCGTCGGGGCCACATTGGGGATGATGCAGTTCAAGATCACACTGGCAATCCTGCTCTCGCATCTCAAGTTCACACTTGTTCCCGGACGTGAGATCAACGTCAAAGTCCTCTCGACGATGCTGTTCCCGGACTCAGAGATCCCCGTACAGATCGAACCAAACGACGGTCAGTTCCAAAGCGTTCACGTCGAAGGGAACATTCACTCACTGGTCCATATTCCTCCTCCACACTCAGCCGACGCCCAAAGCGCTTCTTTCCACACAGAGCTTCCACCACTTCCGTCCCAGACTGCAAGCCGCTGTCCAATGGCGGAATTGCAAGCCGCTGCAGCGAGGGAACCAGCACGTTGTCCAGTGACAATGGTCAACGGACTCCCTGTCCTGAGCCAATTCTAGACCGACTCGGTCTTATGGTGCGAAACATGCACACTGCTCGTCACATTGGCGAGCAGTGTGTTTTCATTTAAGAGCATTAAGGCAATTCAGCAGTGGAACGGAGTGTCGCTGCAACAACACGCGATCGCAGCAGACGCCCGACCGAGATACTGAGCATGACACCTGAAGGCGGAATGCCTTTAATGAGACACGTGCTCGAACATTTGCGACTCGGAACGCACGCCGAACGGCACCCGATCCCAGCTGAACAGGCAGCGCGCCGCAATACGTGCTTTTTTCCAGAACGAGAGTCGAATCCGTCGCGAAAAGACGTCGTAATCAGCGCGTTCAATCTGCTCAAGCAAAGAGCTGTAGAGTTCGAACAGTCCGCGGTAGATCTTACGGCCTTCTGGTGAAAGCCTGTGCCGCAAAGGAATTGCCGCGTCGTAATAGCTCCAGGCACGTTCCACCTGAAACTTCATCAGATCGTGAAACGCTGCGTTACGAACCCCGGCCTTCAATTCCTCAGAGGAATAGCCGAACCGGGACAGTTCATCGGCTGGCAGATAGATTCGCCCATTGGCGGCATCTTCCCCAAGGTCACGCAAAATGTTGGTGAGCTGAAACGCTGTTCCACAGGCAATTGCGGATTCTCGCGGCTCTGAATCTTCATAACCCCAGATCCGCAGACAGCTCAAACCGACGACTCCGGCGACCTGATAGCAATAGTGTTCCAGTTCCGCAAAGGTCTCAAATGTGCGTGGCTGCAAATCAGACCGCACGCCGTTGATTGCCTCGAAAAGGTAGGCCTCAGGGATCTGCCGCCGCATCGCCACATCCGCGAGTGCAGTCAACTCACGACTCGCCACAAATTCCCCGTGGAGAGCCGCTCCCAATTCTTGCTGCCAACGAGCAAGTTGTTCGATTCGAACTGGCACCGGCACCTGAGGGTCATCGCTCAAATCATCAGTACGCCGCATGAATGCGTAGAGAACACACATTTCGCGATACATCGACCGAGGGAGCAGCCGGAATGCCACGAAAAAACTGCTGCCGCTTTGACGAGAAATCTGCTCGCAATGGGAATAGGCCAGATCCAAATCGGACCGCATATGAATGCCTTCATTTCCGCAAAACGAGTGGGAGCATACGAAACAGACAGGCTGACGAAACAATTCAAGTTGCTGAACCCGCCAGCTGAGACCCGCGATAGAATAATCGACGTGACGCAACTATTCGAACTAGCCAGAACTTGCACCGCACCGGCATCATACCGAGACGGATCGGATCTGTCTTGACGTTTTTTCGAAATTGGCACGAAAGAAAGCGCCGCAACAGGGGTAATAAGACAGTGAGATCCGCGTCGTCCTGATCCATTGGATTCACTCGACAACCGGCTTGGTTTGCGGCATTAAAGCCACCCGGAAGTACACGACTCCCCCCAGATTCAAGCACCAAACAGGGATCATTCCTCCGGTTCAGTGACGAAACAAAACTTGCCCTCGCGCTCCGTCGTATCAAGAAGAGTCGAGATATCGTTTGAATTTCAGATAAGAAAAACAGTAAAGTGAATTTGAATCTGTTCACTTTACGGAACACCCCAATCGTTCCGTAAACATCAGACCGGCCTTCCTGAAGTCTGTGAAATTCAGACGTCAGAGGTGATCTGGACGACTGACAGATCGATATAAAACGTCACCAGTAACTGAACGACCTGAATCCGAATCGATTTCGCGCGTTTCCAATCCCGTCCAATGGATCGGCGCAGCGAGAACGCAAGCATTTTCAACACGATCGAGCGAGTTCACTGTTCAGGTGATGCACCATACTAAAGAATGGCAGTTTCTCTATCATGCAGTTTCTCCCACACAGACGACCGGCATGGCCAACCAGGCGACTGCTGACTGCGATAGCTCTCTCTCTGGGAATCGCCAGTTCATCACAGCAGATCTCTGCAGCTGAACCATTCCTTGAGTTCCTCGATGGCCTGCGTACCCGCGGCTATTACGACTCCGCACTCCTCTATCTGGACCAGATGGAAGCGAGTAAAACGCTGCCTGATGACTCTCGCAAAGTTCTTTCATTCGAACGGGGACAAACCCTGCTCGAAAGCGCAAAGACACTTCAGAATCTCGACTCCCAGCGCAAACAGCTGGATGCTGCTCAAGCAGCGTTCGAAGCATTTGTGAAGGCCAACCCAAACCACGAATTCGCCGGACGGGCCAACACCGCTCGTGGGCAGATCCTCATGGAAAAGGCCCGCGTCGATATCTGGGATGGCGACAAGCCATCAAACGAAGGGAATCGTGCAAAGCTGCGACAATCCGCTCGGACTGCAATTGCGAGCGCGCAAAAGATCTTTGGAGAAGCCAAGACACAGCATGAAGCAATCTGGCGAAAATACCCTGCCTACATTCCGGAAGACCAGAAGGCAGAGCGAGCCGCTCGTGACGCAGCCGAAGAACAATTTATCCGGTCTCAGCTCGATCTCGCTCAGTGCATCTATTGGAACGCACAGACATACGACAAAGGCAGCCCGGAGCGTAAGAAACTCCTGCAGGATGCCGCAGTCGCTTTCGAGGTCATTCACCAGAAATACCGCAGCCAGTTAGGCGGACTCTTTGCTCGTATCTGGCAGGGAAAATGCTTTGAAGAACAGGGAGACGCAGAAGGAATCCGTATCGCGCTGGGGATCTATGGGGAGATTCTTGAGCACGAAGGATCGACTCCGGCCATGCGAAATCTGCGTGACCGCGCATTGCGATTCCGCCTGATCTGCTTGAACACCACCCACCGTAACGACTATCAGCTCGTGATTCAGGAAGCCGAACAGTGGCTGAAAGAAGCTCGTGAACGAATTCGATCCGATGTCGGCCTGGGAATTCAGTGGGAACTCTGTCGTGCTCAGGAAGCACTGGGAACCGACCGAAACATTCCAGAGGGAACTCGCAAGAATTACCTGACACAAGCTCTGAACCGCGCTCGAACCATCAATCGGTATCCTGGGGAACTCAAGAATCCGTCGTCTGGCTTGATCCAGAGAATTCTGGTTCTCATGAATCGTGATCCGTCAGATCCGAAAGACTTTGATACAGCGTACGGAAACGGCGGACAACTCTACGAACAGGTCTCTGTCGTCAACGCCCAGATTCGCAAACTGCAGGCGGAAGGCAAGCAGAAGGAAGCACTCGCTCAATATGAGTCATTGATGGCCACCAGTGCCGAAATGACACGCATGTACGACCTTGCCCTGAAACTGGCCCAACCAGCCTCCGACCCATTGATGGTCAACACGGCACGGTTACGACTCGCCTATGGATATCTGCTGCAGAAACGCGATTACGAAGCCGCAATCATCGCTGAAGATCAGATGTTGCGGCATGGAGATGCAAACTCCGAGTTCGCAAAAGAAGCTGGCTTCCTGATGATGGCCGCTTTTGACCACGCCTATAGCGCGGCTCCAGAAGGGCAACGCCAGTTTGAAGAGAGTCAGGTGATCGCTGCTGCAAATCAGATTTGCGAACGCTGGCCAGAGTCTGACCGTGCGAACGACGCTCGAAACACCGTCGCCAAGATTTTCTGGAACAACAACGAATTGTTGACCGCGGCTGAATGGTGGCAGAAGATCCCGAAAGGGACGGCCCAATACGCAGATGCACAGGTTCGTGCAGGGAAAGCGTACTGGCGTCAGTATGTGACTGCCGTTTCCAAGGCCGAAGAAGAGGCCCCTAAAGCCGAAGAACTCAACAAGTGGAAAGAGGCGGCGATCCTGCACCTGACGACAGGTCTGGACGAGGCCCAGAAAGCTGTTCCAGCAGGAAGCCCGCTCTCGGACGACCTCATCGGTGCAAAACTGACCCTGGTGAACATTCGCAACCTCGACGGTCTGTTCCAACAAAAGGACCCGAAAGGCCCACCGGGATCACTGGATTTGTTGCTGAAAGATCCGCACCCGGTCCTGAAGGCGGTTGACGTCCCACAAGGACAGAAACGCCCAACTGATCCAGCCAAAGCAACAAGCCGTCAGATGGCAAGTTTCGCTTACCAGCAGTTGCTGCGTGCTTACATCGGCACAAACAATCTGGAAGAAGCGAATAAGGCCAGAACCAAGCTGGAAGAAGTTGCAGCCGGTGGCGATGAAGCCGCTTTAACACAGGTCTTCGTTGACTTCGGCCGCGAACTTGAACGAGAACTGGACCGGCTTCGTCTGGCTGGTGACACCAAACGCCTCGACAGCGTTCGAGCCGGGTTCGAGTCGTTTCTGAATGACCTTCTGAAGCGTCAGGAAGGTCAGACTCTGTATTCCCTGCTGTGGATTGGGGAAACTTTCGGCAGTCTTGCAGAAGGTTCATCCGACACCCCGGCAAAGGCAGAAGACTTCTACAAGAAAGCTGCCGGGGCCTATCAGTCCATCATCGAAAATGCCGCGAAGAATCCAAAGTTCGCTACGGCACCGCAGCTCGTCGCAACCAAACTGAGAATGGTCAACAGCCTGCGAAATCAGAAGGACTTCCCCAAGGCTCAGGAAGTCATTATTGAAGTCCTGAAAAACAGCCCGAACGCACCAGATGCCCAGTTTGAAGCCGCACAGCTTTATCAGAGTTGGGCTCAGGCGACTGGTGAGGCAGATAAGTTCAACGTCGCTTTGTACGGACAGAAGACTCCGGAGCACATCTGGGGGTGGACTTACACCGCACAGTCTCTGCAACAGGCTCTCTTCCGCCAGAAAGAAGAGCGAATTGAACGACTGCACTTTGACGCACGCTACAACCAGGCAGAGGCCGAAAAGCTGTTTGGTCTCGCATTGAGCGACGTGAAAGAATCGCGGCTCCACCTCGATCGCGCGCTCTCCAACATCAACAGCTTCCAGCGAGTTTCAAAGCGTTGGCCTGACGAAGAGTATCAGCGTTTCAACGCACTCTACCGTTCGGTGCTGGCCGAGATTGGCGAGCCAGTGATTGACTTGCCTCGCGAACTGGCAAACAGAGACCCTTCCACGGCGAATCCAACGCAGACAAACGATCAAGGAGTCGCTGACACAACAACTCCGCAAACTGCTGCTCAAACCCCAGCGGCTAAGGCTCCCGAAGAAGAAGCGGAAAGCCCGATCATGGTGATTCTGGTCGTTGTTCTCTCCTGTGCGGGAGCAATCGGCGCGTGGATCGTCTCACAGAAAATGCGAAAGAATCAGAAGCACGGGTCGATCGCAACAGCAGGTGGAGAACCTGTTCTTCCTCCGGCAGGAGCCAGTTTTGCTCCTCCGAGTGGTGGGCCATTGAAAGCCAATGCAGGTCACTCAAATGGCCACTCAAGCAAGCATGCCGCTCCGGCTGGACCTGCGTTCCCATCCTTCGACGCCTTGACTGAATCTGCACCGGCAACCAGCAAGCCAGTCTCTCGTCCTGCGGCACCAACGGGAGCACCAGCTGCGGCATCCGCGAAGCCAGCGACTCCAAAGCCAGATGCCGCTAAACCGGCGACAGCGAAACCAGCCACTGCGAAGCCCGCTCCAACAGGTGCAACTGCAACTGCCAGACCACCAGTTGGCGGTCCTCCGGGGACAGCTCCAACCTTCGTTCCACCGGCGGCAAAACCAGCATCCCCACGGCCAGCTGCGCCGCGACCAGAAGGACAACCGAGACCGGCGTCACCAACCGGCCCTGCAGCGGCCGCGCCGGCTTCTGCGAAACCTGAAGGTCAACCGCGACCTGTCGCCAAGCCAGCCGCACCGGCGACAGCTCCTGCAACAGGCGCCGGTCAACCGGTCGCAAGAAAGCCTCAGGCAGCACCAGGTGCAACTCAACCTGCCGCTCCGAAACCGGCTCAGCCTGGAGCAGCAAAACCACAGCCAGCAGCAAGTAAACCAAAGCCATCGGCCGCCGGAGGGGAACCACCGTTCCCAGCTCCACGGCCACCGAAATCAGGGAACCCGCCGACACCTCCAAATCCATTTGTTTCATAATCGGATTTACTGAGGACGATCGCTTCCCTGACTCTCGCAATTTCGATTCACAAGACCGAACAGGTCCCGGTTTCATTCGCATGACTCATCAAACGTTCAGGTCAAACACGATGACACGTTTTCGCTCCAATCTGTTGGTCTTGTCCTGCTTCGCACTGACATCGGCCACGTTGCAGGCAGCCGACCTCGACACCGTGTTCAAACGCGGTGAATCCCGTGGATTTGCAGGGCAGATCACCTCAATCACCAAGGCTGAAGTGGTCGTCACACAGAAGGTTGGAAATAAAGAGGAGAAAATTCCGGCAAATGAAATCGTCAAAGTCGAGTTTCAAGGTGAACCACCGATTTTGAACCTCGCCCGAAGTAACGAGAACTCCGGTCGTCTGAATGACGCGATGGCCGGGTATCAGGAAGCATTTGCTGCAGGCGGGTCAGAAAACCTCAAAGCAGAAATCAACTTCCTGATGGCTCGAACACTGGCCAAAATGGCTCAAGCTGATCCAGCTCAGGCTTCTGTGGCAATCGAAAAACTGAATGCGATTTCAAACGCTGGCCGCGATCACTACAGGTTCTATCCAGTACAGCAATTACTCGGCGAAACCGCCCTGCTGATTCACGACCACCCGAATGCCGAGTCTGCATTTGATCGTTTGCAACAGGCACCTTGGCCAGACCTGCAAATGATCGGAAAGAACGGAACGGCCCGGGCGTTACTGGATCAGAAGAAAGTCGACGAAGCGAAAGCGATTTTTGACTCCGTCGCCAGTTCGAAGGGGACGACTCCTTCTGAGAAAAATGCTCTTCTGGAAGCAATGCTCGGCCAGGCAGAGTGCCTGCAATTGAAGAATGATTCCGCCCAGGCAACAGAGGTTCTGCAGAAGGTTGTCGCTGAAGCCACTGCAAATGACAGTCGAGTTCTGGCTCAGTCCTACTTGCAGCTCGGAAATGTTCTCTCTTTGGATGTCCAGAAGAACAAAGAAGCTCTGCTGGCTTACCTGCATGTCGATGTGATTCCGGAATTGGCTGCTCATGCAGATCTGCATGCGGAAGCCCTGTATAATCTGACAAAGCTGTGGCCAGCAGTCGGGCAACCTAATCGCGGTGCGGAAGCACTTAGCAGACTGCAACAGGACTATCCGACCAGCGAATGGGCGAAAAAGCTGGGCGAAGCTCAGTGATATCGAAATTCGTTGATGTCGAAACTTTGACATCAACCTGAACTCGGATCGATTTGGAATCCTGTGTTCGGAAAAGGCAGCCGCGAATCTCGCGGCTGCCTGCGTTTTTTCTACCTATCCATTATGATCCAGAGCGGATTGTTTTAGACCGTTTCGGTCTATCA
This sequence comes from Planctomicrobium limosum, assembly GCF_051465645.1. Taxonomy (GTDB): domain Bacteria; phylum Planctomycetota; class Planctomycetia; order Planctomycetales; family Planctomycetaceae; genus Planctomicrobium. Next base: position 2,440,096 of record NZ_CP195790.1, read on the forward strand.
GGTGGCCGCGCAGCAGCCTTCTCTGGAGAAGAAAAGCTGAATCCCGCGTGCCAGAGGGGCTACACGGTTTCTGGAAATGCTCTAGGATATGTCCCTGCCGTTATTCGCATTCTTATCACCTGAACGACGTCAAGAAGTGCCCAATGTCTTTTCCTGCAGTTGAAACGCAGCTCGAAGTTCTGATGCGTGGAGTTGAGAAGGTTGTTCCAGAAGCCGAGCTCAAGGAAAAGCTGACCAAAAGTCGCGATACCAACACTCCTCTTCGGGTGAAGTATGGGATCGACCCAACTGCGGCGAACGTCCACCTGGGGCATACGGTTCCACTGCGGAAGATGCGTCAGTTTCAGGAACTCGGACATCAGGCCGTCATCATCATCGGGAATGCAACCGCAATGGTTGGAGATCCCAGCGGGCGAGATGAAGCCAGAAAGAAGCAGCTGACCGAAGAGGAAGTTGAAGCCAACGCGACCTATTACCTCGATCAGGTCGGCAAAGTTATTGACCTCTCAAAAGCCGAGATCCACCGCAATGGCGACTGGTTCGGCAAAATGGGACTGGTCGATATCCTTCAGCTCTGCGGAAAAGTGACGATCGCACAGTTGCTGACACGCGACGATTTCGCCAAGCGCATGGCAGCTGAAGCCCCGATTTTTCTGCATGAATGTCTGTACCCGGTCATGCAGGCCTGGGACTCGGTTGTGATCCGCTCTGACATTGAACTCGGTGGGACAGAACAGCTCTACAGCTTCATGCTCGCTCGCGATCTGCAGAAGACGCAAGGGCTCCAACAGCAGATCGGAATGATGTCGCCGATCCTCGTCGGAACAGATGGGACTCGCCGCATGGGCAAGAGTCTCGGAAACTATATTGGGATCTCGGAATCTCCATATGAGATGATCAAGAAGTTCATGCAATTGCCAGACGCAGTGATGCGCATGTTCTTCGAACTGCTCACTGACATTCCAATGCAGGAAGTCGACACAATTCTGTCAGGGCATCCCAAGGAAGCCAAGTTTCGACTCGCTGAATCGATCATTGCCGAGTACCACGACGCGAGTTCTGCTGGAGAAGCGGTTCAGCGATGGCAGAAAGAGATCGGAGAAGGCTCACTTCCAACTGACATTCCAGAAGTCACACTCTCTCGATCCCTGTTGAATGAAGATGGGTGCGTTCAGGCCGCTCAGCTTCTTAAAGAGATTGGCTTAGTGCCATCAACGAGTGTCGCGATGCAGCGCATCAAAGGGGGAGCTGTTTTCGTTCTTAACGGAGACGAAAAGGAAACCATCGCTGACAAAGCAACCTGGGTGAAGATCAACGATGGAATGATTGTTCGTGCTGGCAAGAAAGACTGGCGATGCGTTCGACTCAGCGACGCCTGAGTTCAGTCTGTCTCTCACGAAACATGGCAGACAAAACCAGAAGTGGTTGTCGCCGCTCTAAAGTTGAACGAATCATTGCTGGATGACTTTCTAACTCAGGAAGTCTACTTGAAAGGATCTCCGTCATGTTGAATCACTCGAGAAGTCAAGCTGCCTTCGAACGTGCCAGCAAGGTCATTCCTGGTGGCGTGAACAGTCCGGCACGTGCATTTGGTGGAGTTGGTGGATCTCCTGTTTTCATCGCTCGCGGACAGGGCCCTCACCTGTATGATATCGACGGGAATCGTTATCTCGACTTTGTCGGGTCCTGGGGACCACACATTCTGGGGCACCGTCACCCCGCCGTCATAGAGGCCGTTCAACGAGCCTTGGAAACCGGCACCAGCTTCGGGGCTCCTACCGAGATCGAAACCGATCTGGCCGAACTCGTAATCAAGTCGATTCCTTCGATCGAGAAGATCCGCATGGTCAGTTCTGGCACTGAAGCAACGATGAGTGCGTTGCGTGTCGCCAGAGGATTCACTGGTCGAGACAAGATCATCAAGTTCGCAGGCTGCTATCACGGTCACGTCGACAGTCTGCTTGTTCAGGCAGGCAGCGGAGCCCTCACTCTCGGCAGTCCTTCAAGTCCCGGCGTGCCTGCTGGCTGCACCAAAGACACACTGTCACTCGAATACAATGATGTCGATGAACTGACGGCGGCATTCAAACAGCATGGAGACGAACTGGCCGCACTGATTCTCGAACCGGTTGTCGGGAACATGGGAACCGTTCTTCCGACGCCTGAGTTCCTGAAAGCCTGTCGCGATCTCTGCACTCAATATGGAACAGTTTTGATCTTCGATGAAGTGATGACCGGGTTCCGAGTCGCGTTCGGGGGAGCACAGGAGCGTTTCGGCATCACTCCAGACCTGACAACACTCGGGAAGATCATCGGCGGTGGAATGCCGGTCGGTGCGTACGGAGGTCGGGCCGACATCATGAATAGCGTCTCGCCGGTCGGGCCGGTCTATCAGGCAGGGACGCTGTCAGGAAACCCACTTGCAATGGCGTGCGGGCTGGCAACGTTGAACGTTCTGAAGGCCACCAACCCATACCCGAAACTGGAGCAGCAGGGCGCTGTCCTCTGCGATGGCCTGAGTTCCATCTGTCAGAAGTATGGGATTCCGCACTCAGTTCCCCGAGCCGGAGGAATGTTCACGCTGTTCTTTAATCCGGAGCCGGTCACCAGCTATCGCGTTTCCGCCAAGAACGACACCGCCCGATTCTCCAAGTACTTCCACGGGATGCTGGAACGTGGAGTCTATCTCCCGTGCAGCCAGTTTGAAGCGAACTTCCTCAGTGCAACACACACCGACGAAGACATTCAATTTACACTGAATGCCGCAGATTCGGTTCTCAGCGAGATTGCATCGGCGTAGTCACTCCGCCGCAAATTTGCTTCTCTTGCTGATATAACATGTCTCAAAAGAATGGCCGCACTGTCTCGCGTGAGTTGGAGACAGTGCGGCCATTTTCAGAGGCAATTATGGGCTACTCAATTCGCTGCAATCCTTGCGATTGAGGCTGAGGCATCGGATTGCCCCCTTGCTGGCCTGGATTCATTCGCTCTGGTGCTGGGCGCCCCTGATTGAATTGTCCTCGCATCATTTGCAGAACTCCTGAGAACTCTTCTTCAGAAATGCGGCTGTCCTGATCGCGATCAATTCGGTCAAAGACCGTCTGCATCCCTTCTGGAAGTTCTTCCAGTGAGAGGTAGCCATCGCCGTTCACGTCGATCCGCTTGAACATGCCACGAGCGTCTGGGCCGGCGTTTGGACTTCCGGACTGATCTCGAAAGTCAGGGCGTCGCTCTGGCATGTTTCGCTGACCTGCATCTTGATCTCCTCCCCGAGGCCTTCCTCCATTGGGACCACCAAAGCCACCTGGACCTCCCCCGAAACCTCCATCCGGTCGTCCTCGGTTTCCACCAAAGCCGGTCACCTCGGAGACATCCAGTTCCCCATCCCCATTGGTATCGAGCTTGTCGAAATGCTCGATGGCCTTGGACAATTCCTGCTTACTCAGACGCCCGTTTCCATCTTCATCAAGGACTTTGATGAATGGAAAACTAATCTGTGGACGAAAGCCCTCTCGCGGGCCACCCATCTCGCTTCGAAACGGTTGATCTCCTCGCGGCGTCGGGAAACTTCGTTGAAACTGTTCAAGGGTAATGCTGTCGGTCCCAGCCTGTTCGAAGATGGAAATCAACATCTGCGGCGTTTCAGGCGGGAGTTCGTCTCGACTGATTTTGCCGTCTCCGTTGCGATCCAGTCGCTTGAACATCTCAGCCGGATCAAACCGACGCCCCCCTTCCGGCATCTGTTGTTCAGAACGATTCGAGTCGGGACGAATTGCCTCACGCATTTGAGGTGAGTCCGAAGCCGACTGTTGGTCTTTCAATGCCGTTTGAAATTCCTCCAATGTCACTTTGCCATCGAAATTCGTATCGCCGATCCGCACGACACGCTCAAAGAAACGCATTTGCCCGTCTGGAAGTTCTTCCAGTGTCAGCATCCCATCCTTGTTTTTATCGAGCTGCCGGAACAAATCTTCCGGAGGAATTCCTTGAGCCATTGCTGAGCTAGAAACGCCGTAAGTGATCAGGGCTGCGGCCCATAGTGAGCGATTCATGTCGTTCGTCTTTCATTCCATACACTCAACGTGATTCGCTGAGTCGTTGTCTGATGAAACCCCAACAGTTCGGAGTAGGTTCCGATCATTCTGGTAGTCGATCGGGAAAACCTACTGAGGCCAATGTCCACAAAGAGTGAGACGCAAAGTGGTCAGCTCTGGTGGCATCAGCTCACTGCACTCTTCATTCCATCATCGCACATCTTGAAGAAAGATGTGCGGCAAGCGAGTGGCTGAATGAGGAATCTCTGACGCCGCATCTTCCCATCGTTTTCAAGGAGAAGGCATCACTGCGAGATTTCAACAAGGGTCGGTTCCGCCAGCACAATTGCAGTTGAACGTCGTTCAGGAAAGTCCTGATTCTCTGATGCCTTCGACACCTTGAAACAATTTCCAGAAAATTCTCCATTTTTCCGATCGGAAGCGATTCCACGACGAATAATTCAAACAATCACCACACCCAACCTGCACAACCCAAATCACTCAGAACACGCATCCTTCTGCTCTACTCCAGTATTCCAGATGGACGATCAAAGGTGTGTCAGCAAATGGAATGTAAAGCCATCTGAGACAGCGGGTAACGTCCCACATTTACGATAATCAATGTCCGCAAATTGAAGTGCTGGACAACAACGAGGAGTCAGGAAGATGCTCGTACTATCACGCCACCGCGACGAAAGTATCATGATTGGTGATAACATCGTGATCACCGTCGTCGACATCCGCGGAGATAAAGTTCGCCTGGGGATTCAGGCTCCAGCTGAAATCCCAGTTCATCGACAGGAAGTTTACGAAGCGATCCTCCGAGAGCGCTCAATCCAGACAATCAGCGAACAGAAGTCATCCGCTTCGTAATTCGCTGAAGCCGATGGGCCACGAAACAGCACCACGGCTATTAAAACATGCTTCCGCACTTTCAGGCACAACTTCGCGGGTTGCTGCTGCGTGATGAGCAAACGGATATCCACCGTAACGGAAGAGGCGTTGTCGAAACATTTCGACAACGCCTCTTCTTTTTTGCCCCACTCATTTGGACCTGTTTTGACTTCCATTCTGAGGAAACAGTCGCAGAATCTGTTACCTTGAGATTGCGTCCAATCACAGGCGTGCGAAAACATGTTTCTGTGAAGACCTTCCGTAACGGATTCATTTCTGTTTCGCAGAGACTTGAAGCATCCATTCAGGTTCGAATTGAATATCAAGCAGTTCAGGGGTGTTGGGGATGGTTTGGTTTGTCTGCGCTTGTACCATCCCTGCCTTTGTCATTTCCTGGATCGTGACCTGGCTCATGCGACAATGGGCTCCGGTTTGGGGACTGGTTGACCAGCCAGCCGCAAGAAAAGTCCACACCACTCCCACGCCCCTCGGCGGAGGAATCGGGATCTATTTCGGTGTCGTTCTGCCGTTGCTGATCGCCCAACTTGTCATCTGGTGGCAGGCCCAACTCCCAACACCATCCATTGGCATTCTGGAGCAGATGGGTGTCCATCTCCCCGGCGTTCTGGAACGTTCCGGGCAACTCTGGGGCATTATCGCTGCCGGTTCGGTTCTGATGGCAATGGGATTGCTGGATGATCGCTACGGTCTTCCATGGAAAGCCAGACTTTCAGTTCAATTTCTGCTGGCCATCGCCCTCGTCTGCGGAGGCGTTCGGGCAACAATCTTTATTTCGCACCCGATTGTCGGAGCGAGTCTCACCGTGATCTGGATCGTCGTCCTGATCAACTCACTCAACTTTCTCGACAACATGGACGGACTCTGCGGAGGAATCGGTCTCGTCGCCTCCGTGATGTTCGCATGGATCATGCTTCAAATGCCTGGCGAACCGAGATGGCTGGTCGGCGGTGCCTTACTGGTCCTTGCTGGTTCGATCTCTGGATTTCTCTGGCATAATTGGACGCCAGCAAAGATTTTCATGGGAGACGCCGGAAGCACGTTCATTGGCTTAATCCTCTCGACAATGACAATCCTGGGGACGTTCTATGAAGAGGAACATACGCAACATCATGTGCTCCTCGCCCCTTTGCTGATCCTCGCGATTCCGCTGTACGATTTCATCACGGTCATCAGCATTCGACTTTGGAATGGAAACAGCCCCTTTCAACCGGACCGCAATCACTTTTCTCACCGATTAAACGACCTCGGTTTGAGCCGCAAAAAATCGGTGCTGACAGTTCATTTCGCAACTCTGACAACCGGACTGGGTGCCGTGCTGCTGTATCATGTCAATGACAGCCGCGGAGCCGTTCTGGTACTGGCTTTTGTATTCTGCCTGCTCGTCATCGTCTCCATTCTGGAACAGGCAGGACGCAAAAAGCAGCTGGAACAGAAACAGGCAGTAGAGGCATCGAAGCAAGTCTGATCGGGCAAAAGGGTCAACTCGATTCGCCCTGACAAGCTTCCTTTTTAAGCGTCGAGACCAAGGGAGGTTTGATGTTGTCCACTCAATTCCGCCAGTTCCTGAGCAATCTCCTTGTCGCGGGGCTCCTCGCATTTTCTGGAACGTCTGCCGCTTATGCAGATGAGACGAATGTTCTGCAGCCACGTCTGTCCAAGCAGTCAACGCTTCCAATTGCGGATCTCTCCACCGACGCTTCAAGAATGACTGTCATCGCTCGCGGGACAGAATCGGTTTACCAAGGTCACCCTCACTCATTATTGATGCCGGATGGAAAAACCATCTTCGTCGCGTGGACACTCAACCATGGCGGAAGTTGCGGACCGATCAAGAAAAGTTCCGATGGCGGACTGACATGGAGCGAACTGCTGCCGGTTCCTGAGAACTGGAAACAGGTCATCAACTGCCCGACATTGCATCGAATTGTCGGACCAGATGGCGTTGCCAGAATCTTTGCGTTCGCTGGAAATGGAGCAATGTTCCAGTCCATTTCACTCGACGATGGCAAGACATGGTCTGAGATGAAGCCCAACGGGCTGAAGTGCATCGTGGCCCCAATCAGTGTCATTGCCGTTGAAGAGGGCAAGAAATGGCTGATGTGGTATCACCGGGGAATCAGCGATGAAATGGTTGATGAGCGAAAGGACAAGACTCCACGATCCATCTGGCAAAGCTCCTCAATCGATGGCGGTCTGACTTGGGGAGACTCCCATATTGTCTGCTCACTTCCTGGCGGTTATCCCTGCGAACCGGCAGCGATTCGTTCTCCTGATGGAAAACAGTTGCTGATGTTCATTCGAGAAAACACGAGAAAATGGAACTCGCTCTTTATCACCAGTGACGACGAAGGCCAAACATGGTCTGCCCCGAAAGAGCTAACCGCGTCGTTAACCGGAGACAGACACCTCGCCCGATACGCCCCAGACGGAAGACTGGTTGTTGTCTTTCGTGATCTCGCAGACGGCCCGACACGCGGTCACTTTGTCGGCTGGGTGGGGACATATGACGATGTGATTCACGGCCGGGATGGTCAGTATCGTGTGAAACTGCTTCACCAACATGGCCGCAAGTTCGACACTGGATATCCAGGTTTGGAACTTCTTCCGGATGGAACGTTCTTTACCGTCACTTACGTGCAACTGGTTCCTGAAGGTGAAAAGAATTCCGTGGTCGCCGTCCGTTTCCGACTCGATGAACTCGATGCCATCCCGAAGAAGATTCCAGCGGAATTCACTGAGAAATAACACCGCAAGTATCGAGCAGCAAAACTCAATCGGCATGAAAAAAACCGCCTGAATCAGTCTTCCACTCAGGAAGACACGATTCACGGCGGTTTGTTTTGTATCAGGCTTCGACGTCTGCTCGCGAACAAGCAGAGATGAGCTCTCACAGACTTCGGTTGAATCCACTCAGGATGGAATCACTGAAAGAGATAGAGCTATTTTGTTCCAGCCGCTCGGGATTCCGCAGGCTGTCCTGGTGCAGTCGATGTGTTTGCTTCCTTTTTGACCAACAGCTTGATGTTGCGGAATTGAGTCTTCATTGGAGGGCCAGCGTGCAATTGCAACGCCAGAACCCCTTCGAGACTACGAGCCGCAGACTGTTGATCGATGATCTCGATGGTCTTAACGCCATCGATGTAGTGAGTGATGTGGTCACCCTGACAGACGATCTTCAACTCATGCCATTCAGCGAGCTCAATTGGAGTCACAGGAACGTCGAGCTTTGTGACTTCTTTATTCCCATCAGCCTTATAAAGGACTTTCTGTCCACGTTCGGCCATGATGCCTCGGCCGCCTTCTTCATAAAGCATACCGGTGTAAGGAGCATTGGCGTGAATATCTGCCTGATATCCTCTGACGACCCAATCGCCGACGTCTGGGCGACGCTGTGATCGGTACTGAATTCCTGAATTGTTATTGCCTTCCAACCGGAAGTCAGCAACCAAGGTGAAGTCAGAGACCTTTCCGCCGGTCCAGACCAGAAACTGATTCGCTTTGATCGAACCGTCTGAAACACCGGTGATCACACCGTCTTTAACAGACCAGAGTTCTGGATTGCCGTCCCAGTTTGTCAGATCTTTGCCGTTGAAGATCTCGACAAATCCGTCATTTGCCTTTGCAGACGGAACCAGACAGGCAGCCATGCAGCAAGTCAGCAGTAAAGTCGCGAAAACACGCACGATTTCTCTCTCCCAAACGGCATCTGTCGACAGGGACATCATCGCCAGTCACAGTCGAAAATCCGGCCAAACCGAATCCCATCAGTGATCATTGAACAGTAGTGTTGCATAGTAACAAATGCAGAAGCAAGAAAAAGTCGCGACGTGGATGAAGTCCATCACGATTTGAGCAATTAATCGCAACAAACAGAATTCTCGACCAGTTCGTTCCATCCTGTGACGACACTGATGTCGTTTCGGTTTCCAAACCCGTGCGTCAATCGCATATGAACTTCTTCTCCGAAGTAACTCACTTGGAGGTGGACGAACTGGATGGAGCAGGAACCAGAAGATTCGGTTGACTCCAAAGAAGACGGGACGCAAATACGCGGTTGTCGCTCCCATATTTCTCGACACCTGCCGGTTGCATCCACTCTGCCGTTGTCACCCAGGTTTCATTCTGATTCACATCAACGACACCAAAGTTGCCAAGTCGGGTCCCCTTCTCCGGAACAACAACCTTCTCGGTCGACCGAATCACCTGTTGCGTTTCCGGATTCACTTGAGCGATGAACAGCGGCGCCCGATGTCGAAACACGTGATCGTTATTCGCGCCTTTTCTTGTGTACACCAGAAACAGCCCCTGACTGTGAGTCACCCAATGCTGTTGTGTGTTGTAACTTCCGAGTTCAGTTCCATCGTCGAATTGCCAGGGCTTTGGTTCTGAAAACTGAATTCCGTCGTGACTGGTGCTGACATACCCGCGGAGATCATGACGCATTGTCAGGAAAAATGTCCCGTTGAATCGTGTGAGCGAGGGTTCACCGACCCCCCGTTTTTCTGCGACGGTCAACAGATTTCCATGTTCGACATAGTTCAATGTTTCTCCATCAAACCGGCAGCGGATCACACAGACCTGAGTGAATGGATCTTTCGGAGCTTTTCCATAGATCGGGAGGAGCACATCGCCGTTCTCAAGGTCGAATCTCTGAACACAGCCTGCCCCTGACGCCTGAAACTCCGGAACAGTCTCCGGCAATTCAAGCACCTTCCAAGGCTCCCATTTTCCCTGCTTCGGGTTCCAGCAAGAGTATGCTGTCGCCCGAGGACGTGGATTGAAGATCGCATTGCTGCGATACCAGGCCGTATGACCAATCCCCAGCAGACGCTGCGATTTCTCATGCCACTTCGGAGTGAAGTCGCATACAACAACGTCATCTCCATCACGAAGAAGGTCTTCATTTCCGGAAACGCCCGGAGGGACAGGCGATTTCCCGACTCGATAGACCTGTCGATGAAAATCCTGCTGTTCAGCCGGTGCAGACCAGGTTTTCGAGAAATCAGACGTATGCAATTCATTTAACGCATAAAACACATCGGAACCGGAGAGACGCAGCTTCTGCATCGTCATCATGACAAGCGGGTTGGTTCCCTTTTCATTTCCCGGTGCCCCTGGAGGAATCGCCCCTGCTCGTGGGTGAACCCAGCACGATTTCCCATCAAACCCTTCCCGAACCACTGTCAGATCAATCGAATACGTCAACTGCGGTTCATCGGCATCGACTATTCCTGTTCCAAGAAACAGACAAGCGAGGAAGATTCGACAGAAATTCATGGGGGCCCTCCAGATTCTGTTACTCTGGATTGCTCCAGATTCGGTTGATCTTGTTACAAGTCAATCATTGGTCGCCATGTCATGGCGAACGTATCTGAAACTTGACCATTTTTCGATAACGCATCTATACTCCCCCATTACAAATGCTGAAAAAGCACGAGAACAGGCCCCTGTCACTCTGATCTTTTCCAGCAATTCGACGGTGCGGACGACATGGTTTCCGATCTTGTTGTTCCTCACAATTTGACGGGCTCCACAGGCCATGCCTGCAGGATTCACTCACGGATGTCGTGAGCCGCACACTTAATTAACAGACGGTGCCTTCATCGGACTTTCCAATACCTGGAAACCGGAGAATGCACAAACGAACTGGCCGGAACAGGCCGCAGGCTGTGATTGGCGATGACAGGACCAAATCCAACTACTGACTCACCAGATCAACACCACCACAGTCATTCTGAGCCGAACGAATTCGGGAAGCTTCTGAACAAAGGTGCTGGCGTTGCGAAGCCTTACACAAACCAGCTTCTGGCTGGCGGCATTGCATTCATTGTCGTCCTGGCAGGAGCGATGTTCTGGTTGCGTGGAACACACGCTCAGAACACCGTCGGCTGGGACGAATTCGCAGTCTGTCGGGCTCCAGAAGACTATCAGGCACTGGCCGATAAATACCCAACTCAACCAGTTGGCCAAGCTGCCCGACTGCAGGCAGGTCGGCAATACCTTCGTGAAGGGCTTGAACAATCTTTGACCAACCGCGCCGTCAGCGACGAACGCATCAAACAGGCGAAAGACGCCTTTGACGCATTGCTGAAACCAGGCGGAAGCCCACAGTTCCGAGAAGAAGCCCTCTACGGATTCGCAACCTCGCTCGAAGCACTCTCTGACGGCAACGACAAAACTGCCATCGAAGCTTACGAGCAACTGTTGAAGGACTACCCGGAATCACAGCACCGACTGTGGGTCAACACCCGTATCGCAGCACTGAAATCCCCGAATGCAGAAGGCTTCTACGCCTGGTTCCGTAAGCAGAATCCAAAACCAGCGGACCGCCCAACTCCACAGGATTCAAAGCCAGCATCTCCAGACGACATCTTCAAAGATCTCCAGCTTCCAACAGGCAGCGGAGCACCTGCTGCTCCAGCCGGAGAGATGAAGATCGAACTGCCGAAACTGGAAGGCGAAGCTCCAAAGGCGATGCCAGCTGACAAGGAAGCTCCAGCTGCAAAAACACCAGAAAAAGCTCCTGCAATGCCAGCTCCGGCTCCTGAAAAACCAGCGGAGATGCCTGCAGAAACAAAGCCAGCTGCTGAAAAACCGGCCGCTGAAAAACCGGCAGAAGCCAAACCAGAAGCGGGCAAGCCAGCAACTGAAAAACCAGCTGAAGAAAAGGCACCAGAGAAGGCAACTGAAGAGAAGAAGCCTGAGAGTGAAAAGCCTGCTACTGAAGAAGCAAAGCCAGCAGCAGAAGCTCCAGCAGAGAAGTAAGGGCAACCTGCTTCTGTTGATCGCCTGATACTCAAACAATGGATTGCCACATCGTCAGTCGAGTGGCAATCCATTTGCTTGTTGGCAGGTGAGAAAATCCGATGCGGCACGAACACAGAGTCGTTTTCGTTGCTCGCGTCGAAACACAGTTCTTTTAATGATTGCGAATGACGTCCGATGAGTGAAGAACTCTCGTCCGAGATTCAAACGCTCACGGTTGAATCCCGAGGGCATGGATGGCGTGTCGACCATTACCTGACACGCATCTTTCCAAACCACAGTCGCGGACTGTTCCAGAAAGCGATTGAACAGGGGGCCGTTCTTGTCAACGGATTGCCTGTCAAAGCGAGTCGCCGTCTCCGTGTGAATGACCGCATTTCGGTCAAGTTGCCTCAAGAGGCAGACAGCAGCATCGCGGCAGAAGACCTTCCGATTGAAGTCATCTACGAAGACGATGCAATCGCTGTCATCAACAAGCCGGCGAACATGGTCACCCATCCCGGTAAGGCGAATTACACCGGGACGCTTGCCGCTGCGGTTCAATTCCACTTTGACAATCTCAGCGATATCGCTGGTCAGCTTCGACCGGGGATTGTTCACCGTCTGGACCGCGACACCACTGGCGTCATCATCATTGCCAAGGACAATCAGGTTCACAATCGCCTGACCAAGCAATTCGAACAGCGTACGGTGAAGAAAGAATATCGGGCGATTGTTCGAGGAGTGATTGATCGGGATTCGGACTACATCCGGACTCACGTGAAAGTGCATCCCAAAGCACATGAGAAGATGATCGTCTGTGCTCCGGACGACAAATCACGGGAAGCCATCACGTTCTATCGTGTGCTGAACACTTTCCGCGGTTTCACCGAAGTTCAGCTGCTTCCTGAGACGGGACGCACACACCAGCTGCGTGTCCATATGCAGTACCTGAAGCACCCGATCATTGCTGACCGCCTTTATGCTGGTCACGACAAACTCCTGCTCTCGGAACTGGCCGGGACTCCAGCGATTGCCGATGAAGTTCCGCTTATCAGCCGTCAGGCACTTCACGCCCATAAGCTGAAATTGCGACATCCGGTGACGGACGCGATTATGGAATTCGAAGCTCCCCTCCCACCAGACATGCAACAGCTGCTCAAAGCACTCCACGAACACCGCTCGGTGAGTGGACGGTAATCAATTTAACAAACGCACATCTTCCTACTGCCTTCACACATGGAAAGCATCTGCTCATGAAACTGGCAAAGGTTCGGACTGCTGACACTGCTGTTGCTGTTGCCGTTGTTGAAGATGAGCTCGTCAAAGTGCTTCCGTTAGAACGACTCACAGGGATTTCGACACTGGCCGATCTCCTTCACTCTGCATCCCCCAAGGAGCTCGTGAACCAGCTGTTGCCACACGCGACAGCATTGCCAATTGCGGAAGTCACTTTTCTTGCACCAGTCGATCAGCAGGAAACCTGGGCAGCAGGAGTGACTTACAAACGCAGCCAGATCGCCAGAATGGAAGAATCGGAATCAGCGGCGTCTCACTACGACAAAGTGTATTCCGCAGATCGCCCTGAAATTTTCTTCAAAGCGACACCCAACCGAATTTCAAGTCCCGGTGAACCTGTCCGCGTACGTATGGACAGCAACTGGTCCGTTCCAGAACCAGAGTTCACACTGGTACTGAACCCGAAACTTCAGATTGTTGGCTACACCATTGGCAACGACATGTCGGCCAGAGATATCGAAGGGGAAAACCCACTGTATCTGCCGCAGGCCAAAGTGTATCGACAATGTTGTGCAATCGGCCCTTGTATTCGCCTCGCCGATGGCCCGTTGGATCTGGCTGCCACTGAAATCACACTGACAATTTCTCGCAGCGGAAATCAGGAATTCCACGGTACGACAACTCTCGCCCAACTTCATCGCAAGTTACCTGAACTCGCAGAATGGCTGGGACGGGAAGACGACTTCCCCACTGGTGCGTTTCTGCTCACTGGGACAGGGTTAGTCCCGGAGAACCAGTTCACACTGGAAGATGGTGACGAAGTCGAGATTTCAATCACCGGAATCGGCACGCTCAGGAACCCGGTCGTCAAAGGCAACCGCGTATCCGCTTCCTGACAATTCGAGCGAGCGCACAGACGGGGCGTTCAACAAACAATTCAGAGACACAAACAACAGCAGGAGTCAGTAACCATCTGACTCCTGCTGCTGTTTGTACTTTGAAGAAACACGCTGATTACTTGTCCTCGACGAGGCCTTCCATCATGACAACTTCGAAATCTCCGCCGTGAATCTTCTTCAACTTGTGAAGGTTGTCGTCATTCCATAGTGGATGGGGAGCCCCAGAGATAAACCAGTCACTTCCGTTATCAGCCAGGATCATGCCGTAGCGTTTCAGTGCCGTCAAAATCACCTGCGTCTCTTCAGGGAATGAGCTGATATCGAAGTCCTTCTTCAAACGGACCCGCATCCCCAAAGGAGGCAAGTCCAGCGATGTGTGTCGACTGGCCCAATGCGTTGCCGGTGGGACAAACGCCCGCCGCGTTTTCTGCACAGTGAAGCGCAAGGCATGGCGAATCTCTTTCAACTCAACCGTTTCGTCATAGCGGACCAGTCCCGGAAAAATCGGCAGTCCCGCCGCATCCGCACTTGTCCAGCCAATGGGTCGACTTGGATGTTCTTTCAAATTGAAGATCGCGCCGGACTCCGCCTTCCAGATGAGCCCGCCAGCAACAGGGAAAGCTCGAAACAATTCATACAGGGTCCAGTTGTCCCGGTCGACGACGATCACATGGCGGTCGCCATCAACGTTGGGGTCTCCTTCAATCGGAGCATTGGTTGGAACGGGATAGGGTCCTGGATCGCTTTCGTCGCCATAGGCCGTGTAACGAATCGGGTAGCGTTTCTGATCCCCTGACACGACAACATAGGGAATCCCGATCGGTGCTCCGTTCCACAATCCGGACCCAAAGTCTGGGTGAATGTTCCGGTCTCGTCCAATCGTGTTAATGATCACATCTGACAGCGGGTCGACTGGCAGATCGTCAATTCTCTGATTCCAGGCGTTATCCTCAGGAAACGGGAGCTTTCCCCCGAGAGCTGCTCCCTCGCCCAGATGAACAACGCCCTTCTGAAAGGGACGCGGAATACTGCTATTCACAGGTTGCTGAATCGCAGCGTTCTCATCTTTTGGTGCTAACCGAGGCCCTGGTTCTTGTGCACCACTTTGGCCGGAAAGCTGTTCGGGTTCTGACGATTCTGCGAGTGGCTTCGCCTGATAGAGCGCCCCAGCTCCATTCAGAGTTCCTCCTCCGTCGCGTGCCACCAAATCTTCGTTGCCATACATGACAACTCCAATGAGAGTCAGCGTGACAACTCCCCCTAACAGGATTAGGTCGAAATGCTTCGGCAATCGGTTCATAAAAACTCACCAAACGGAGTCACTGAATTCGCTTCAGGCATGAAATTTGTACAGGTGTTGTTCAGTGTGATGGCGAGTGAACGGATCCGTCCCCCCCAATACACGATGAACTGAACAGGATCAGAGTCGCCACCCGCGATAAAACGAGCAAAATCAGGAGACCAACAGAGCGATTTGTGATTCCGTCGTGTGAAAAACTACCTCATACACGGAAACCTGGGCCAAGTTTTTACAACAGATCACTGACTACACATACAAAACTCTTCCCAAACTACCATTGCAACCCGATCAGCGAGAGTGTTGCAGAATTCACGATCAGCATTGATGGATTAGTCGCCGGGCCTGAAACGAGATTCCGGCGAATACCTTTCAACTTCAAACCAAATACCGTGTAGACTTTTCAAAACAGCCTTGAATTTGTGTGAAAAATTCAACTTTTGAGATTCAGAACATCAGCAATTCCCCGATTGGATTGAATTTTTCTCCGCAATTGAGCGGAGTCCTGAAGGCTCGGACACGAGCGATGAATGTGCGTAACGGAGTGCGACTTCTGCGTACTGAGGCGTCCAGATTTCTGTCCAACGCGAAAATTGTGACCTACACTTTCGCTTGGGCAAAGAATGAATTGAGGTCAATTATGACCGAAAACAAGTTGCAACCCGGCCGAGCATTTCGACAGCTCACCCTGATGGCGTTTGGCATCGCCGCCAGCGCTGCAGCTGTCTTGCCTGAATGCCACGCACAAATTCAGAGCGTTCCTGTTCAGGGGGGCTTCCCTCAGAATCAACAAGCTGTCCCATACAGGCCGTTCAGCCCTCAACCGGCTCAACAACCTGCTCAGATGCAGTTCCGACCACAAGTTGCTCCACAGCAATTTGCCCCCGGACAGTTTTCACAGCAGCAGCAATCTCTGGTACCACGGTATCCGCAACAACAGATGATGCCTGGTCAGGGACCGATGGCTCAAGTTGCGGTGCAGCAATCCGTATTGCGAATGACAACGCATCAGGGTGTCCACGAGATGGCCTCTCGTCACCCTCTCTGTATTCTCATTGGCGAACGAATTGCCAGCCACCTGATTGCCAATGAAACCCGTGATGAAGGTCCTTTTCAGGACGAAATCATGGGAGCCCGCATTCAGGGAAACCAGCGGACCAGCACTCGCACTCGCATTGATTTCGTGGACAACCCTGTCGCGATTCAGATGAATGTTGTTCTCAATGGGATGACATTCAGCCAGACATTGAGTCAGGTTCGTCAGGCAGCAATTCAAAGTGCCGGGAGTGTTGAGTTCGAAGTTGCAAAGCAGATCGAATTCGACGGCACTCGACTTTCCACGAGAACTCCTTCCGCGTTCATGCGAGTGAACCAGCAGAACCTTGGCGCCTCGACTCCGATGAACCCGATCCCACTGTTAGGGCCACTCGCCAGCAGTGTCGTCATGAATGCCGCAGAGCAGCGTCGGCCGATGACGGAATCGATCGCAGCTCATCGTATTACCCAACTTGTTGCCCCGACATTCAACAACCGACTCGACTCCGAGTTGGTCAAGTTGAACAAACTGTTGGCAGTTGATCTGCGGAACATGCTGACTCAGGCACAATTGTACCCCAGCCACATTGCCACCAAATCAACCGAAGAAGCGGCCATGTGGGGCGTCGCATTTGAAACCGCTGCCCCCTCCACAGCCAACCGTCCCAACATCCAACAGATTTCCACTGGAGTACGTAAGGTCAAAGCCTTACCGGCCCGACAGCTTCTGGAAGCACCGAGTCTGTCTGGTCCCGAGTCATCCCCTTCAGCAAACCTTCCAAATCCGTTTCGTCTGACCGGAGTCGATTTGCGCAATCAGGCATCGATGCTGATTCACGAATCACTGATTGCCGACTTGGCCGAACGCTTTGAACTCGGTGGGAAAGATATTCAACCTGAACTCCTGAACTCTGTGCTCGGCAATCCCGCCACAGATAAACCTGCCCCGTCCGTTGGGACATTGGTACTGGATGTTGAAAATCCAATTTCAGCCACCATTACAAGTGGCGAATTCCTGATCACCGTCCGAGCGGGTTTTAAGCCTGTCCTGGGGCCGGAGATTTCGACTCAGGAAGCCGTCTTTGCCTTTAACCCTGTCCTGACCGAGGACCATGTCACCCTGAAACCAGAACTCCGCACAATCACCCCAGCGAATCAAAAAGAGAAATCAACCGGCATCTTGCAAATGGCCGGTGAAGCAATGGTTCGCAATGCCATTGAACAGAAGCTGAAAGAAATCAAATTACCTCGCGTCGTTAACCTGCCTCGCTCAGAAGATCAGGCTCCTCTCGCATTGCGATTGAAAAACCTGACTCTGGCAGACGGTTGGATGACCTGTGATTACGAGGTCTCCGGCAATGCAGTTCCACAGTTCAGCGATGCCTCAGAAGCCGTAGTTGATGCACCTGCCACTCAGTAATTGAACAGATGCGCACAGGGCGAAAATTCAAGAAGGAGCGGCTTTCCAGTCTGGAACGCCGCTCCTTCGCTTTTCACATCAATCTGGCCCGCAGTAAAGATCTCTGGTCACGAACTCGGTTCGTTTGTCGCTTCTTCGCCTATACCAGAATCATCCAATTGAGATTCATCTCCGTCAGTTGAAGTCCCGGTTCGAATTGCTTCAAGTGCGGACAACGTCTGCCCGAGCCAGTCGTCATCTTCTGTGTGCCCAAACCGACTGCGGAGAATCGACTCTGCTTCACCGTTGGTCAAAGAATCAATCAGCCGAACAATCAACAAGACTTCTTCACGATTCTGGTTGAGTAATGACCGCCGCAGATCTTCAACAAGAATCGGCAGGATTCCATCGGCATCAATCGCGTCAAAATTCGTGTAGAGCAGGCGAATCGCACGCATCCGCACTTGATGGTCACGTTCTTTAGTGAGCACATCGACGATGGTCGCCTGTAATTCTGGAGTTCGTTGAAGCACTTCCAGAACCCCCATCGCCGCAAATCGAGCTCGCACAGAGCGGTGCTTCAAGCATTCCAAAACATCCTGATCGGCAGCCGCAGCCTGAGTTGGGTGAGCCGCCAGAATATCCAACGCTCCCTTGGAAAGACTGCTGTCATCATGATGAAGGGCACGAACTAACTCCTCAGTCAAACCTGGAGTCAGTTCGAACTGTTGAGCCCCCATATCCCAAAAACTATCGAGTGCCAACGCATCGGATCCGGTTCTCAGGCGTCGTTCCCAGAACGGGACAAGATCCCTCCCCGTCGGGCGTTTTTCGAAGATCTCAGTCGTGTCGGACTTCTTGAGGAACTTCAGTCCTTGAGTCATCGCGTCTCTGGAATCGCGTGCCAGTTCCTGCTGCCAGTTGCCAGGCGTTTCTTGCCGTAACCAACAGTTCAACGCCATTGCGTACCCGAATTGCAACGCGTTCAGATTCTTCGTTTGATTCATCATCCACGTATACAAACCGACGCCCCGTGGAGGAGTTCCGAGCAGTTTGGCGTTGGCATTGAAGACCCCGAATCCGAGGAACACCGTCATCAGATCGAGCAATGGCTCAACGTCCGGCTCTTTTCCTGTCAGATGTTGTTCTGACTTCAAGACCGCTCTGGCGATTTCCCGAGAGACGATCGCCAGAACACGATTGGGGTCAGTCAAAGACGCCTGGGGAATCCGGACAACAGGTGTAGAATCCAGACTAACCAACGCCCCCCCTTCTGCAGTCGCCTCTGCCGGAGCCTCGATCTCTAGTGTGATTGGCTGCTTGAGTTGCATGATTCCGACGATGCGATCAAAGGCCGCACGAAGTGAATCTGCCTCAAACCGTGTGGCAACATTGAAGTCTCGAAGAGTCTGCTGGCCAGACGACTGTACGCGGTTTGGTCCCAATCGGTTCGTCAACCAGCACATCCTCCTCTCAAGCCAGAGACGCTCCTCAAGTGACACTGGGCACGCTGGCTTAAAACCGAACAGAGAGAACATGGATATTGAGTCTCCACTCCACGCTAAGATCGCAGTTACTGATGACGTCTCAGAGAAGCCTGTCAAGCCATGGAAAATTTGTCAATCCAGCACCGCACCTGCTTCCGCTGAAACAACTTATGCCACATCGCTTCCTGAATGCATTCAACCGGCATCACGTGAAAAGAGATCAAGAAAACGAGCTGCAGTCCAGATTAAAGGACGCAACAATTACGCAACATCCTCAGGGAAGTCTGCGCCTAAGATGAAAATGCAGAGGGTTCTCAGATCCCGTTTTTCGCTGCTAGTAAAGCAATTCCAACACTGGCTAGTTCGAATGTTCTCTGTCCAAATCGCCGAAACTTCCACCGACAATCGATCTGCCTATCGCCTTTTCCAACAATGCTTAAAATCCAGAAACAGACAAAATGATGCCGGTCCACGGGGTTAGCCCTAGCATTCAGGGACGGACCAACTGCAAGCGATCAACAACATGCCTTTTGGGCGAAATCATGAGGAAGTAATATGAATTTTATCGAAAACAGCCCCTCAGACATTTCGTCACAGAAGTCTTGCAGAGCGATGCTTGCGTCTGCCTCTCATTTGCTTGAAAGAATTGGAAAACTTGCTCTTGACGGAAATCACCGAATCCGTCTTGTGAATATTCCTACAGGAACAGTATCTTCGCAGCAACGAACTTCCGAAAGCTAGAGAGACATCGCGATGCTCGGTGAACTACAGTTGGAGTAACCTTTAAAAGTCACTGTCGATACCGAATGAGAATTCGCCGTCGCGATAATCAGAATTCATCCCGATTCGTTTTCAGATGACCACTTTGACAGGCGGATTCATTTGAAATCCTTGCCCCCCTAACCGTCCTCAGAGTTTCCTAGATGTCTCAAAAACCTAGCGAATTTGACCACAAGTCGGACGTCATCTCGTGCCTCAGACTGTGTGGCTGAGGGGATTGTCAGTTCTCGTTCGTAGACGCGTCCCCCGTTTTTGGACATGCGGTGAAAACAACTCAAAAGAACTGGACGATGGATGAGAACGTAGCAGGGCAACATCGCTAGAAAGTTGGTATCGAAGAAACCGAATTAACATATCCATAACGTCTTGACGATCGCTTCATTAGTCTAGACGAATGTTATTACGAAGCAGAATCCGCACCAATGCTTTCGTTCAACAAGCATTGGAACCCGAATTAGATATCCAGCCACTGTCGATGTGCAATAACTGAAACCACGGATCACCCACAATCAGCTATAGCAATACACCTGTATCCCGACACTGTTGATCTAACCTGCCATTTGAAAACAGAGTTCACCTGAGCGAAAATCCAGAATGCAATTGAGGCGGGTTCACATGAATGCATTGATTCGCGAAGTCGTACTTGAGGTTTTAGAATTAAATGAAATCAATTCGTCGGTTGGTTATCGTGACCCAACACTTTTACTCTTCAAAACGAAAAGCGAATTTTCACTTCTTGGCGGACGCATTTGCGAATCTCGGAATTGAAGTAACATTTGTCACGACACAGATCAGTCCAATTTCGTGGCTCAAAAAGGGAGACACCCGACTTTGTCCAGAACTGTGGCAAGAATCTGGAAGGATCATCGAGAAGCGACCGAACCTCAGGAGTTTCGTCTGGCTAACTCCGTTCCATACGTTCACTTTGAAATCAAAGTTGGCCGATCAGCTATCAGGTCCGTTCTTCAATCTTTACGAAAGGCTTCCACTTGGAAAACTTGCTCCGGTACTCAAAAATGCCGATGCCGTTCTTTTTGAAAGCGGAGGAGCGATCTTACTGACGGACCGTATCCGCAAGATCAACGGAACTGCTAAGCTCATATATCGCCCATCAGACGACCTTACCCATTTAGGGAGTCATCGAAACATCGTTAATGCTGAACGCAAACATAGGGACAAATTCTCTCTTATCAGCGTCCCCTCAAGACGCGCAGCACAACATTTCGACGGCCACAGAAACGTAAGATATCAACCACACGGAATTGACAAACTGGTCTTTGAGACGTCAGCCCCGAGCCCTTATCCAGGTTCCAAAAGAGTTAATGCTGTTTCAGTTGGCTCATCGTTTTTTGATTACAAGTTCATTGAATTGGCAGCTCAATCTTTTCCTGACTGGCAATTCCATGTCATAGGCACCATGGCATCGAAGAGTCCTCTAAACAACATTACCTACTATGATGAAATGCCATTTCATCAAACGATTCCCCATCTCCGCCATGCAGACATCGGTCTAGCTCCGTATGTTGACCACGCAAGTGCAAGCGGGCTGGCTGACAGCTCTTTGAAAATAGTTCAGTACACTTGGAACAGGCTACCAGTAGTTGCACCCGTATTCTGCATGCGCACCGATAGACCTCATATTTTCGGGTATGAACATTCGCAGCCGGTGTCCATCGTTTCTGCATTGCAATCCGCGTCCACATTTGACCGCTCAACAATCGATCGCAGCCCCATCAAATCCTGGTCGGAGTTAGCAGTCGATATTCTTGAGTCTGCGACGTAGCGGTTACTCGGAGAATCCGCTTTCTGCAGCATTCTTACTCCTTGGAGGGCGGGTTAAAACTGTCTGATCGCCATCGACCACTCTCAGTGCTTCAGACAACTGGCGTTCTGACGCTGCTTTCCGCTATCCTGTGTGGTCCCGTTCTGAGAAGTGCCGCCTCTTTCTTCCGTACGATTTCGTCGAGACGGAAAACTGTCGATGCCATCTTCTCAGTCACTGATGGAACAACCGGAGTCACCGGTCACATCAAATTTGATTTTGCCTGAGTAAAACGTCTTTTATGCAAGTCCGCCTGATCAATCTTCGTCTTCCAGTTGAAGCCGGTGAACTCGAACTCGCCCGACAAATCAGCCAGCGTCTGGGGATTAAAACTTCCGACCTAGGCACCTGGCGAATTCTTCGCAAAAGTCTCGATGCGCGTTCCAAACGAGACATGCAGTTCGTTTACACGATCTCGGTTCAAGTGGCAGACGACCCGAAACTCGCGGACCGATTGCTGCGTAAAAAGGACGTGGACGCTTTTATCCCGGAAACCTTCGATGATCCCCCATCAGGTTCCATTGGAATTCAGAATCGCCCCGTCGTCGTTGGAGCTGGTCCCGCGGGTTTGCTGGCCGGGTATTACCTGGCAGTCCGTGGCTATCGCCCGTTGATCATCGAGCGAGGCTATCCCGTTAAAGAGCGTGTGCCTGTCATCCGCAAGTTCGATCGCGAACACGCACCGCACGATGAAGAAAACAACTACCTGTTCGGCGAAGGAGGAGCAGGCTGTTTTTCAGACGGGAAACTCACTTGCCGCATGAGTGGAGCAGACGTCGAATGGACGTTCAAAGCGTTCATCGAATGCGGGGGGCCAGAATCCATTCTTTACGATCACCGTCCGCATCTTGGAAGCAACAAGCTGCCGATGATCTGCCGTAACTTCCGCCGCCGCATTGAAGAATTGGGGGGCGAATACCGGTTTGCCTGCCGTCTTGAGAGCATCGACATTCAAGATGGCCAAGTGGTGGGGATTGGCACATCTGGTGGACCTATTCCAACACAACATTTGATTCTTGCTACCGGACACAGCGCCCGCGATACATACGAAATGCTGCATGGCACCGGGATTCCGATGGAAGCCAAAGCATTTCAATTGGGACTGCGAATCGAGCAACCACAGGCAAACATCAACGCTTGGAAATACGGCAAGAAAGAATACGCAGACCTGTTGGGAGCGGCTGACTATTCAATCATTGCGAAAGGCGATCGCGACCTGTTCACCTTCTGCATGTGCGCTGGCGGCTATGTCATCCCGAGTGTCTCGGAGTCAGGCCAGTTCTGCACAAATGGAATGAGCAATTCCCGCCATGATACAGAGTTCGCGAACTCGGGAATGATGGTGACTTTGGAACCACATCTGTTCGGAAGCAGTCACCCCTTGGCAGGCATGGAGCTACAACGGAAATTCGAGGCCGTTGCTTTCTCCATCGGCGAAGGCGAGTACTATTGCCCGATTCAGCGTGTGAGCGACTTCCTGAATGAGCGAGTCGTCATCGGAGACCGCAAGTACCCTGGCTCGTACGAACGCGGGACCATCAGCTCTGACCTTCGAAGTGTCCTGCCGACTGTCATCAGCAACGCGATCAGAGCTGGTCTCCCGATCATGGACGAAAAGTGGCGAGGCAAGTTCCTGAAAGACGCCATGCTGGTCGGTCCTGAAATGCGAGGAAGTGCCCCACTTCGCATGGACCGTGACCGAGTCACCAAGGAAGCGCCGGGAATTGCCGGGCTGTACCCCGTCGGAGAAGGGGCCGGTTACGCCGGCGGAATTGTCAGCGCTGCAGTCGACGGACTTCGCAGTGCTCGAGAGATTGTCCGTCGCTTTGCCGCACTGAAATAGACCAGCGATTTTGAATTGAACGCCCTGAGCGGAACTCGTTCCTCTCAGGGTGTTACAACAACACGATTCAAGCTCAGTCGTCGAACCAGCAAGAAACCAGTACGCAGGTGGATTCTCGATGAGGCCACGGGACAATCCATTTCGAACGGACTGTCTTCACGCGTTGGCATATCGCTTCCTCGAACGCGACATGAACACCCTTGTCACGTTACTGGAGCAACAGAACTATCGGGGAGCGATCGTCGGCCCTCATGGACATGGAAAATCGACGTTACTGGTGGAACTGGCTGCGAAGCTGGAGCTGTCAGGGAAGTCGACGCACTCTCTGCGGCTGAATGAAGAAACCCGATCGAGAAACGGCCAGCTAGTCCAAGATTGGCTTCGGACTGTTACGTCGGGGCAGATCCTGTTGCTTGATGGAGCAGAACAACTGTCTCACTGGCAGTGGTGGCGAATCAAGCGTCTCTCAAAACAGTACGCCGGGCTGATTGTCACCGCACATCGACATGGAATTTTGCCGACCGTCTATGAATGTCGGACATCGCCAGAACTCCTGACGGAACTCGTACAGGAGCTCAATGAGCGGCACCCCATTCCAGCCCAGCTTGATGTTTCCCTGACACACCAACGACATCAGGGAAACATCCGGGAGTGCTTACGTGCCTTCTACGATCAGTGTGCGTCTCACCCTTCATAAGAAACGATGAGTCGTACTGGCCTGACAGTTGACAACTTACTTTTTGCCGTGCACGGAATAGGACTTTCCTACCTTCTTGATTGAAGGCTCTCTCCAGGCACGACCAGTTTTCTCCAGCATTTCTGCTGCTTCCTGTGGCCCCCAGCTTCCGGCAGCATACGGCTTCGGCTGATGGTCCGGCTTCTCCCAGGCTTCCAGAATCGGCTCAACGAAAGCCCAGGCTGCTTCCAGTTCATCGCTTCTCGTGAAGAGAGTCGAGTCCCCCCGAATCGCATCGAGCAGCAGGCGCTCATACGCTTCCGGCAGTTGAGTGTCGAAGTCCATGAAGTTGAAGTCCATGTCCACAGGCTGCAGCTGATACTGCATTCCGGGATGCTTGGCTGAGAACTTCAAAGCAATCGACTCTTGCGGCTGAATACGGAAGATCAGCTGATTGGGTCGCGTTTCGACCATTTCGCACAGATTCCCTTCGCACTCGACCGTGTGAAAGAGATTCAATGGAGGATGCTTGAACGTGATGGCAATCTCACTGACTCGCTGAGGCATGCGTTTGCCAGTTCGCAAATAGAACGGAACCCCGGCCCAACGCCAGTTATCGATCAGCGCCTCGACAGCAACATACGTTTCAGTATTGGAATCAGGCGCGATGCGGTCCTCTTCGCGGTAGCCGTTCTTATGCTCTCCGTTGATGTCGCTGGCAACGTATTGCCCGGCAACAGCCCAACTATCGATTCCTTTATCACTTCCCGGCCGCATCGTATTGAGCACTTTCAGCTTCTCATCGCGAAGGTGATCGGCATCAAACAGTGCTGGCGGTTCCATTGCAACAAGGCAAAGCAACTGAAGCACGTGATTCTGCAACACGTCTCTCAACGCCCCGGACTCGTCGTAGTATCCGCCTCGTGCCCCTTCGATCCCCTGTGCTTCGGCGACCGTGATCTGCACGTGATCGATATGGTTACGGTTGAACAACGGTTCGAAGATCGAATTTCCGAACCGGAACAACAGAATGTTCTGGACGGTCTCTTTCCCGAGGTAGTGATCGATGCGGTAGATCTGATCTTCGAGAAGCAGTTTGGAAAGTTCGGTTGAAAGCTGCCTGGAGGATTCGAGGTTCCGCCCGAACGGCTTTTCAATGACGACTCGCAACTTCGACGAGTCGTTTGGAACCATCCCTGCATCCGAAAGTCCTTTGATGGACTGCAAGAAGAGTTCAGGCGACAACGCGAGATAAATGATTCGTTCGCCAGGAAGCCCGAGTTCACTTTCAAGAGCTTCAACATCTGTTTTGAGATTGTCGAAGTCACTTGGATGAGACAGATCCGCTGGGATGTAACGCACTCTTTGGGCAAAACTTTCCCAGTGCTGCATCTCTTCTGCCGAGACTTCTTTCTCGACTGCAGCCTTCAGCTCGGAGCGAAACTCTTCGTCCGTCTTTTTGCGGCGAGCCACACCGATAACTGGCATTTTCTCTGGAAGGAACCCGTTCCGGCTCAATGAGAACAGAGCCGGGATCAGTTTTCTGGCTGTCAGGTCGCCTGACGCCCCGAAGATCAACAATGTCGGATTCTTCATTACGACATCATGATTAGAGGTTGCCTGTGCAGCCATACGATCGATCTTTCTAAACGCTTTCAAATGAACTGTGACTTCACTGGCAGACTGAATGGCCCACGCCATTTATCGGAAACGCCTACAATCGCCAACGCAAGATGCAGTTCAAACTGAGAGGAAATATTCCATTTTGTCAGCCCCGATGAAGAGACATTGATCCCAGATGCTTAAGGGCATTCTGGTGATCCTCCCTGCAGGGAGTCGGTGCCAAACTTCAGATAATACAATTTGAAGTCACGATCGCGAATCGTAAGCAGCAGAAATCGTCAGATGCGGTTTACATTGCCATTCTTTGATAAATGTTGACCCTGCCCCCTCGAAGCCCCTGCCTCGTCTGGATTCTTGAGGTCATTTCCGGGTATCCTTTGGAGCGAAGGGCGTATTGTTACCGTTCTAACAGGCCTGTCAGAAGAGATTCGAATATTCAGATGCGTCTATCATCTCTCAGCATGTGTACTCGTCTCACTCTGGCGATGGCTCTCTGTAGTGTGACGTTCCTGTCCAGTCTTTCTGGCTGCGGGTCAAGTAAATACGAAGAACGTCTGAACCGGACGGTCAAGTTTTATGACTATCTGAAATCGATCGAATCCAACCTTGGACAACCCTGGGTCCGTCAAGATCAGGGAATGTCGATGCGATTGCCGCTTCCGTTCCAGCGACCACTTCCGCCGCCAGAGATCAAAAAGGACCAGCTCGGGACCGAGATCCCCGTCGTCGACCCGCGTCAACAGACCCCATTGGGGATTGCGCTCCCCGGACTCGTTGAAGCCTGGGAAACAACGCAGGACACATCCAAAACAGGTCCAGACACCTGGATCTACATCCTGAGCAATAGTTCTCGATTTGTGGACGACTCAGAACAAGGCCGCCCTGCTGCTGAGTTCATGGCCGATCTGGAACAAGAACTGATGAATGCTTTTCAGGTCACGATTCCTGATGGAGAAGTCAGTCAGGCGAAAGACAACACCAGATACCGTTATCAGTATCCACTGCCGAATTCCCCTGCTGCTCAGTACACAAGCCCTAAAGACTCGACCGTGATCCGGTTCGTTCCTGAACTTCCAATTCAGGACCGGGAGCTTCACGCCATCCTGTGCGAGCGTCGAGTCGATCAGGTTCAAGCAGCCTGCCTGATCATCTACCCTAAAGACTCGACGATGCAGTTTCTCCAGCGAGTCGACATGGCTCTGGCAACCTGGAACGTTGAAAACGTCGTTCCGCGAAAGCCAGGTGGAAAGCCGGGAACACCGGGTGGGAATCCTTCATCAGGACGACCGAGCCAGGCAGCTCCAAACTTTTAGCACGACACAGGCATCTCGGTTTTAGACGATTGACCACGTCGGTTTCAGAAGAGATCGAATTGGATCACAAGTCTTTAAACAAGGCCGCCCACTGAGATCGCCGAGCACAACAATTATCACGGCTCCTGACTGGAAGTTCGAAAGCTTTCAACATCTTCAGGAGTCGCCAGAGTATTCCGGTTTCACTTTTCAAATTGCTTCAGAATCAGGTTATTAACGCACCATGGATGCAGGAATTGTTGGTCTCCCGAATGTTGGCAAAAGCACGTTGTTCAATGCGCTGACATCTTCCAAAGCCGCTCAAAGCGCGAACTACCCTTTCTGCACCATTGAGCCAAACGAAGGCATCGTGAGTGTTCCAGATCCACGCCTGGATCGAATCGCCCATCACTTCAAACCTCAAAAGATCCTCCCGGCAGCACTGAAGCTGGTCGATATCGCCGGGATTGTGAAGGGGGCGAGCGAAGGAGAAGGACTTGGAAACAAGTTTCTGAGCCACATCCGCGAAGTTGATGCGATCCTGCAGGTTGTCCGCTGCTTTGAAGATCCTGACATCACGCACGTGGCCGGGGGAGTCAATCCGCTCAGCGACATCGAGACAATTGAGACAGAGTTGATGCTCGCCGACATGCAGACCATCGAGAACTCTCGCAACAAAGCGGAACGCGCCGCGCGGGCGGGCGACAAGGAAGCCAAAGAACGCGTCGCTGTCATGGACAAGTGTGCGGCCGCTCTGGACCAGATGATTCCATTGCGAAAACTCGACTGGGAACCTGCCGAGAAAAAAGTCCTCGACAACTTCGGAATGATGACGGCCAAACCAGTACTGTACATCGCCAACGTCGATGAAAACGATCTGGAGGGGCAAGGACCACTGGTTCAGAAGGTTCGCGAATACGCTGCAGCCAACGGTGCGAGCGTTGTCACAGTTTGTGCAAAGCTTGAATCCGAGATTGCAGAACTCGATCCGGCAGATCGCACGGAAATGCTGGATTCGGTCGGGCTCAAAGAAGCCGCACTCGCCGTTCTCGCACGTGCTGCCTACCAGACACTTGGACTGCAAAGTTACTTCACAGCTGGCCCCAAAGAAGTCCGTGCCTGGACGATTCCAATTGGAGCCACTGGCCCACAAGCTGCTGGTGTCATTCATAGTGACTTCGAGCGCGGATTCATTCGCGCTGAAGTCTACACTCTCGATGACCTGGAAACCCACAAGAACGAAGCTGCGATTCGTGCGGCTGGCAAGCTGCGAGTTGAAGGCAAGGCCTACGTCATGAAAGACGGAGACATCTGCCACTTCCTGTTCAACGTCTAAGCTGCCTCGGCCACTCAGTCGGGCCTGCAGAAGATCAGAAGACGACAATACGAAAAGAGCCTCCGGTCAATCGGGGGCTCTTTTTATTTACGGGGTAACATGTGAGACCAAAACGGTCTAACGCTGGTGACGACTTCCAGCGCGTTGTCCGAGGATCATCCACAAAAATGTCACCGGGATCGCCACCCAGACAATGGCATTTCCTCCTGCCTTCGTAATCAGATTCACGAGCCATGCGCTGGCGGAATCGTTCGCGCGATACACGGCAGTATCAATGAAATTCTTGGCCTTATAACGTGTTTCTGCATCGACGGTCGTAAACAGGATTTCGCGACTCGGTTTCGAGAGTGAAAACTCCCCTGCTCGATGAATCGCCTGCAGAGCCGCGAGCACCGCAATGGTCGACCAGATCTCGAATGAAAACAACCCGACCAACACTGCAGCCGGGACAATGACCATCGATAGTCGGAGCCCCCAAAATCTCAGGATCGGCCTGGTTCCTATCAGTTGAATGGTGAGTGCCAGAACGTTTGCGATGAGGTCGATTCTCGCAAAGAACGCCGTCCGTTGTGCAGAATCAGTAAACGTCGCTCCTGCCAGCCCGACCATTTCTACATACATCACGGTGGATACCGCGGAATAGCAGACCACGAGCCCGGCGAGTTGTCGCAACAAGGGATCAGAGATCGTATGGGTGATTCCGGAGAAGATCGAACCGCCCAATGGGCGTCGCGCCTCAGCATGAGACTCAACAGTCAATCGCCTGAGAAAAAGCAGACTGCACATCACCGCAACAAACAATCCCGCAGAGATCGCCATCAGGTTTGCGATACCCACCCGTTCTGCAAGCACGGTCGTAATGATTGGGCCTCCAATGGCCCCCGCCGTTCCTCCGGCTGTGATGTATCCATAACATCGTTTCGCCTGTTCGGTGGTGAAAACATCACTCACCACGCTCCAGAACAGTGAGATCATCATCAGGTTGATCAGACTCAACCAGATAAAGAATGCTGCGGAAACAGACTTGGTTGGTTCATAGAGAAACGCCCAATAGAACAATCCCAAAGCGGTAATCAGTGAACCGAAAAACAGCGTCACCAGTACGCCACGGGACACGGTTTTGACAAGCCACCCGTAGAGCGGAACAACGGCAATTGAGCAGAGAAACGTCCCTGTAAAGAGCCAGGGAACGTTCTCTTTGCCGGTCTGCACTGCCATTTCATCACGCACTGAACGCAGGATGTAATAGCTGCAGAGCATCAAAAGAAAAGACGCCGCCGAAACCAGGCTCCGGATCCATTCACTTCTGGACAAGGAGCTTGAATGTGGCGACGTCGTCATATGCAACTCAAGCTTTGCTATTGCTTACAGTCAATCAGGAATCAATTCCATTCGACATCAAGATATCAAAGCAGAGTCATCTCAATATTCAGCGGACAAATTATTCCGACTTGATGATCATCGGGTGTTCACTGTCTCGATCAGTTCGCTTTGGACCGAGTAATTCTTCGATCTCTTCACGAGAAATGATCTCACGTTCCAGCAATGCATTGGTGATCTTGTCGAGGTCACTGCGATTGTCATTCAGCAATGCCATGGCCTGATCCTGTGCACTCAGAAGGATCGTCTGCATTTCCTGATCAATCAGATACGCAGTCTGCTCGCTGTATTTGCGAGTTTCCTGAATCTCTTTACCAAGGAATGGATGCTCTTCGCTGTCACGGAACGCAACAGGCCCGATCCGGTCACTCATCCCCCAGGCACTGACCATACGTCGGGCAATCTGCGATGCCCGTTTCAGATCGTCTTCTGCTCCGGCCGAATACTCGTCGAAGATCAACTTCTCAGCCGCACGTCCACCGAGCATCATCGCGAGCTGAGCACGCAGACGTTTCTCCCCCATGTGGAATCGCTCTTCTTCTGGCAGCAACTGTGTTACCCCCAGAGCGCGACCACGAGGAACGATTGTCACTTTGTGAACCGTATCGTTTTCTGGAAGGAACCACGCAATCAATGCGTGACCAGCCTCGTGATACGCGGTCATCCGACGTTCTTTGGCATTGAGAACCTCTTCACGAGGAACTCCCATCATGATCTTGTCTCTGGCATTCTCGAAATCTCGGAGGCTGACTTCCGTCTTGTTTTCACGAGCGGCATGCAATGCAGCCTCGTTCACAAGATTCTTCAGATCCGCCCCGGAGAACCCGATCGTGCTGCTGGCAATCTCTTCCAGATTCACGTCGTCGCTCAATGGAACTTTACGAACGTGAACTTTCAGAATTCCAATGCGCCCCTGTCGGCTCGGCCGGTCCACTGAAACGTGGCGGTCGAAACGCCCTGGACGCAGCAACGCCGGATCAAGGACGTCAGGACGGTTTGTCGCGGCGACAACGATCACGGCTTCTGTCGCCTGAAACCCGTCCATCTCACTCAGGATCTGGTTCAATGTCTGTTCACGTTCATCGTGTCCCCCACCGACACCGGCACCGCGAACACGGCCCACGGCATCAATTTCGTCGATGAACAGAATACAAGGTGAGTTCTCTTTCGCAGTGCGGAACATGTCGCGAACACGACTTGCTCCGACCCCCACGAACATCTGAATGAATTCGGAACCGTTAATAGAGAAGAACGGAACCCCGGCTTCTCCCGCAACAGCCCGAGCCATCAATGTTTTCCCGGTTCCTGGAGGACCTGCGAGCAACACCCCTTTCGGGATCTGCGCGCCAAGTTTTTGGAACTTCTCAGGCTCTTTCAGGAACTCAACAACTTCTTCGAGTTCGCGTTTGGCATGTTCCATCCCGGCCACATCTTTGAATGTGGTCTGCAATTCACTCGGGCGGAAACGTTTTGCCTGACTGCGGACAAAGTTGCCAAACATCCCGGAATTCATCGGGTCAGATGACCGACGCATTGCAAACAGGAAGAAGAGCAAAATCAGAATCAGAGGCAACAAGTAAATCAGCGACTGGAGCAACAATACGCTGAAACTGTCATTCACTGCGGAGTAACGTTTGACATGTGTGTCCAGCAGACGCAGCAGGCTCTCGCCTTCCAGCGGCGGAACATCAACAGAGAACAACTCAGCGAGTTTCTGAGGTTTTGGTTCAGGGAGAAGTGATTTCTCTTCGGACTTCTCAGTCTTCTCCGAAGCCTCTGACTTCTCAGGCGTTTCAGCGCTCTCTTCCTTCTTTGTCGCCGTGTACGCATCCCAGGCCTTTTGAGCCTCGGCGACGTTCACCCATTTCCCTTGAACGCTATAACCGTTCAGCGTCACGGAGTCGACGTTCCCCTCTTTAACCTGACTCAGGAAAAAGGAGTACTCGACCATTGTCCGATTTGGAGCAACAAGAAGCTGATATGCTCCGACAGCCAGCAAGCAGAAGATCATCAGCAGAATGAAAAACGGAAACCCGCCTTTGGCATTCGCCTTTTCTGCATTGTTCTCTTCGGAATTGAATTTCGGCTTCTCTTTTTGGGGGTCCGCCATGCACTCGCTCAATCTGGAAGAATCTGATCGGTTGCCCTGACGCCGTTCACGGAAGAAGAGCCAACCAGAAGCATCCCATGTTACCCAAACATGAGACAATCCTGAATTGTCAGCAATCTGATTGCGAACGACGTTCCCGCCGGGACTTTTCACTGCAGGAACGCTACACGACACCGCCACTTCTGGCAAATGCACCGAGCCAACGAATCATAGCTAACTCAGGCACTTGGGCACCCCAATCCTAACCAGAATTCCGGTGGTTCTTCCCAAAATGAGACTGTCGGGAATCGATGTAACGAGAACACTCACGCCTGAGTGTCGAATTTTCACACCGAGATCTTGCCGACACAGCTCCCCTTCACGGCAAAAACGGCAACATCGGAGAAGATTGATCCTGTCCGAAACCGCGAGATCCTCGTCTCGGGTAAACAAAGAGGTCAGGCAACCCGTCTGGTCACAAGGGGAGCCGTAATCACAATCGAGACAGACATTTCCGCTGGGAACGAAAAATCACCGCGTCGACGGACACTTAAACGCCCCCCGTAGGTGTGCAGAATGTCAAACTCTGCAGCAAACATGTCGTCGCACTCACAAATGCACATCGCGGTTGGACGAGCCATAAACCCCGGTGAAAACGGGACATGCAGATACACATGTTTCTGACCCGACTCAAACTCAACGTTCATCGTCCCTTCCAGTCGCTCCTCATCACTTTGGCGAATTCTGGTCAACGAATGGACGACTCGCCCGTTACCGGACTCATCTTCTTCAAACTCTTCGTCTTCCAGATCGAACTCTTCATCTTCGTCCTCAGACAGAAGTCCTGAAAAGAGAGCAATTTGCGACGCCGGTCTCTCAATGAATTCGACGAGATCTGCCACGGAGGATTCGAATTCGTGCTTCTCTTCTTCAATTGAGAATGTCGCGACGGGGAAAGTTTCAGCTGCTTCCGAGTCCCCCTGTGCAACGAGCTCCTCACCTGAGATCGACTCGAACTGGGAACCGGTCTGAGTCCCGGAGATTGCCACCTTCGCAACAGAAGTGATCGCCAGGACAGAGAGAATCAGGCATCCCCAAACCAACCCACTGGCGGTATTCATGGGAATTGAGGAGGTCAGCGTGATGACCGCGATTCCCAAAAGAATCAGCAGCCCAAGAACACCAAACGACTTGATTGTCGACCGGATTCCGCTGGCGAGCTTCAAAGCGACCATCACAGCGGCAAACGAGACCACGACAAAGGACTGTGGCCCCCGCGTTTCTGCTCCGAGCTGTGCAATCGAAACGAGAAAGCCCAGCACCAGCCCAAACGGCAGCAATCGTTGCACAAATTGGGATCGAACTCCCACCACTTTCGCATCCTGCGACAAGAGTGTTCAGATTTCTATTCTGATGCTCTCAGAGAGGCGAACTGCATTTCAACACGAGAAACGAGTTCACATGCGGAAAATGACTTTTCTCGACTGAGAACATCATCACGGGATGCACGATTGCAGACTCCGCTGCTCCCATGCTTCACCGTTTCCCCGGCGATCGTAACGAGCGACACCAAGTAAATCGCAGACTACGCGATTTCGGCGATTTAGGGCAATTGCAATTCCGCGAGCGAAAAATCCAGCTTTTAATTCACATGGCGAGCTTAGGCTGCGGACTGATGACTCAATCGTGCCGCGAGCAATTGTTCGAGAATGCAGAGGATGGCCAGAGAAATCAGCAGGACCCAACGGATCTCTGCCCCAGGTGATTCGCTGCGAATCCACTCAAACGTCCCGGCAGGTTGAATCTGCACGGTTGTTTGATCCCCCAGTTCCCGCAACAGGGTTGTGTCATCCGCAATCTGCAGGGCACCTTCGATCGCAGGAACATTCACGGCATATAAACGCCTGTTGGTCTTCTGATCGACCCCGGTCAGAGTGACTCCATAAATGCCAGGCTGGTCAGTGTCTTTGAAGACCGCCCGAACATCAGTTGCATTCTCTTCGTCACTTTCGTGAGCCGCCTGCAATCGGGTGATATGTTCATTGGGCGAAAGAATCTCCAACTCAGGCAGATAATGTGTCTGACTGAATTCGAGCTCAATCGGCGCACCGGCCGCCAAATGAGGGAAAGCACGATCAGTTCGAATCATGCGTTTCGCAAGATCCAGTTGGAAGACCACAAAACTGAACCCTGCTGGACCATTGGCCCAGTTCGACCAGTTCACGCCTTCCGGATTAACCAGAGGTCCCGCCGATGTCAGACAGGTGAAGATTCTTCCTGCCCCGAGCGTGTGCTCCAGCATCAAAGGTTCATTCCCCAACCGCGACAGAATTCTGGCGTCGGGATCCATTGCCGGAGTCTGCTCAGTATCCGTCGCTGCCGGATAAAAAACATTGATGAAAACCTGATCCAAAATCGGCACGCCCTTCAGCGCAAACATCTGAAACAGCGGATCACGAGTTACATTCATAGTCTCAAGAGGGCGCCCGGTAGTCGCCAGCTCAACCGCCTTGGGAGCCGCTCCCAGCCGCAACGGAAACAGGCCGACCTCTTTGGGAAACAGCTTCTCGTTATAGAACAACGGGCGAACGGAATCCCCCATGTACCAGATAAGGCCGCCTCCACCCTGAACATACTTTTCGAGTGCAGCCACCGCGTCAGGAGCAAGTTCCGGAACGTTAATCAGGTAGATCAGATCATAATTGTCGATCGGGGTTCGCCGCAGTTCTTCCACTGAGCGGATATCAGGTGCAAACCCTGTCACCGAGCGATCTGCTGCGAGCGCATCAGCAACATAACTGGCCTGCTCCGCCCCCGGCGACCCGTCCACGATCAGCACGGGATTCTCAACAGGGACATCGACCGCCAGATACCGTTCGTTATCCACTTCAAGCACGTCTGGTTCAAGCAGCAGTTTCACAGTATGAGGCTGCGCCGTGTCGAAAATGACATCGAATCGCTGCTTCACTGACTGGCCAGGTGGAATCGTCTGAAAGTCGATCGAACGCGGGAGACGGTTTCCATCGATGAAGATCGACGCGGTCACATTCTGAGCCGCACGTGTTCCATAGTTCTTCACAGTTGCCGACAACATCACTGGAACGCCAGCGGCCGCAACTTCAACTTCTCCGCCTAACTCTTCAATCCCCAGATTATCGTGCGCCTCATTCACACAGCGAACGAGATTCACACCGATTTTGGCCGACTCCAGAGCCTGTACTCCAGCAATCGCCGCTTTGTTATCAATCCAGTTTGCGCGACGAAAATCTGACAGTACATGAACCGTCCGCACTGTCGAACGCTCTTCAATCAATCGACGATGCACCGCCTCAACAGCGATCGCCGGATCAGTAAACTGATGCGTGCACACCATCGTCGATAATCGCTCAGACAACTCGACAAGAAGTGACTGATCGACAATCCGTTCACTGAAGCCTGAGACGACGGCCTCAGGTTGAGACATGCGTACAAGACTCAACATCTGCGTCCCCGGGCGACGTGCCCCTTCCGCAGCAATTCTTCGCACCGTTTCCAGAGCCACATCGAATGCAGTCCCGGAATCCACCTGTTCCTGCATCGATGCCGAGTCATCAATCACCAGCACGTGGTGTGATCGTGCTCCCTGAAACAACGAGAGCTGGTCCGGATTCATAATCAGTCGGGCAATTAACGCGACGACCAGAAAGACAATTGCGACTCGCATTAACAGAAGCAGCAGCTGTTCAATCAGGATGCGTCGACGACTGCGCCGCTGACTCGTGAGTAGAAACTCCATCGCCGCGAATCGAACTCGGCGGTATCTCATCCGATTGATGAGATGGATGATGATCGGGACCGTCAGCAACATCATGCCCGGCCAGAACAAGGTCGGGTTCAGAAAATGTTGGAGAATCCACGACGACATATTCGCTGCAATTCATCCTGAGAATTGTTGTTTCGTGAAAGTGTAGACAACACTCTTATGGACTGACAACGTGAAGAATCAGAATCGGGCCTATTGAAACGGGAAATGAATTTCGCGTTCATAGTTCGAACCGGAATCAATGACGATTTCACGAAACTCGTACTTGACGTTTCCCACCACGAATTCCGGTTGTTCAAAATACGTTTCCAGAAAGCGTCTGGCTTCGTCTGTCAAAGGTTCACTTGAGGTTCTCAACTGATATCGGGAGGCGACGAGCAGCCCGAATCGACCTTGCTTCGGAGCGTTCAGTGTTATTGCTCCTGCGTCATCAGCACGACCACACGCGCCCCCGAAAACGTCTGTCGCAGCCTCCACAAGGCGCCTGTCGGTTTCATCCGCACCGACTCGAAATCCATTGCCGGCAATTTTCACCGTACCGTTTCGAACGATCGGCAATAACAGCACTCGAGCTCCGCGATCCGGTTTCTTGACACCAGCCTTGTCCGAGTAACTCACAACGAGGGGAATCGCATTCACCTGAGCCACTGCGGCCACAGGCGATACAGTTTTCCCAGAGGGGGATACCGGGACACTCAATTCTGATTTGACGTCAGGTTTGGCTGCAGTCCGCACTTTTGCCGAGTATCCGATCGCCCCTCCAGCAATGGACGTCAACAACGCTATGAACAGAAGTAACGCCGGGCCAATACGATAGGTAGATCCAGCGGAGCGACTGTGATTCTGGTTGCCGGTGGCCTCGGATGCATCGTTTGTCAGGGAATTCAACTCTTTCAGCAACTGCCCGTTGAGAGTCGATGAACGGGATGTCACCAACGGACCAGCGATAACTTCCGTCGCAACATGGACTTCAGTGTTCTCCATCTCAGCGGCAACAATCGGCGGACCGAACTGTTCGACTTCCACCAGTTGTGGAAAGCCAGATGTACGCTTCCCGTTTCCTCGTGCAAACGCTGATAGCGAAACCTCTTCTCGTGTCGAAACTTGCGACCGAAGAGCGTCAACAGATGGACGCGAAGAAACTTCTTCTGGCCGATTCTGCGGCACGGTGATTGAACTGCCGCACCCCGGACATTCTGTCAGTGCCCCCGCCTTATGGTCTGCGATCCCCAGGAATTGCTGGCAGACAGGACACCGAAATTTGATCGCCATTCCCAACCTCAGAGACAAAAAACTGCCGTTTCACTGACAGAAGAAAACGGGTATCTCAACATTCCATCAACCAACCATTCGGTTTCTGTCGATCATAACGAAGAAACGATTTATTTGGGGATTTGTTACGGCAGAAATTGCCAACCCGAGCCCTGACGGCGGACAAGCGTTGCCGACTCTGCCGCCTTGCCCCTCCCGAATCGTCCAACATGTTCCATACGTATCCCCTGAAGTGATTTCAGAAGTCGTCCCGGTATGACACGGTTACTCGTTCACTGGACAACGCGTACGTCAGATCGATGCTGCCCGCAAACTCTATGGAGTCATGCGTGAAACGTCGACCTGCGTCTGCATCGATGTCGCTCTTTTCCTATCTGGACGGTCTCGTCTGTACGATGGGGGCGCTGATTCTGTTGCTGCTGATGACAGCTCAGCGGATGCGAGACCAGGTTCTGGAGACGTACAATCAAACACAGATCGTGGACGTCACTGAAGTCGAACCGCTTCCGGCTCCTCCCCCGACTCTGATGCCAGTGCCCGGCCCAAGTAACGACGAGGTCGCGGCCCGCGAAGCCCAGATCGCTGAAGAGATCGCCGCGCATCAACGAGCGGTCGCCGCGCATGAAGCAGAGCTGAAATCGAAACACACCGAATGGAATGGCAAGCTGGAAAGCCTGTCAGATCTGACCAATCGCATTGCCAAAGAAGTTGAGCAGGCACGACAACGCATTCAGGACAACAGTGCGGAAGTCGAACAGATCGAAAGAGAACGGGCGCAACTCACCACTCTGATGGCCATGGCGACCGAGAAGAACGGGCAGGCCAGATCGACAGAAGCGGAACTTCACCAACAGGCAGAGAATCTTCTTCGAATCCGGGAAGAGAATCTCAAAAAGGTAGAAGCAGCCAAAGTTCAAAAGGCCTTGCGAAATCCGGTCTTTGAAATCGAAACCAGCGATGGGCGTTCTGGAACTCAACGCCGCCCGATCCTGATTGAATGTACTGCCGACAGCCTGACGTTTGTTTCAGAAAAGATCTCGATCTCGGCTGCGATGCTGAATGAATTCCCACCGGAATACAACCCGTTGCTTGCCGGCACAGAAGCATTGCAGGCTTACTGGACAGCATACGACAAGCAGCAAGGAAAGCAGGGTTCGAAGCCGTATGTTTTGATGATTGTGCGTCCCGGTGGAACTGTCGGGTACTACGTCGCCAGAAAGTTTCTGGAGAAGATCGACGAAGACTTCGGCTATGAACTCGTGAGCGCAACGGCAGAATTCAAATGGCCGGATGCAGATCCTGGTGCGGTCGAAGCTTGCCAGAACGCAATCGATCGCATCATGAAGGGAAATCGACCACTTCCTCTTCCCCCCGGTCAAAGCCTTGGCATGCGGGGACAAAAGCAACAGAGCCTGTCCGCAAATCGTGGAAGTTCCAACGAACCTCAGGAAGGCTCAGGCGGGCAACGCCCCGGTACAGAAAAGATTGTCGGTTCAGAAGGCGAGTTCAGTCTTGCCGAAGTAGACCAACTGAGAAACGCCAGAGCTTCCGACTCAATCGGAATGCTGGGGCCAGAATGGTCGAACCCACGCCGTCGACAATTATCTGCGGCGAACAATCGACCACAACAATCGACAGGTGATTCAGCTTCTGAGCAGTCCGCGCTCTCGGAGATTGAATCACAGATGCGCCAGCAAAGAGGCATGGGACAGCAGGGAGCGAATCGCCTGCAACCTGGTCGAAATAGTGGCCCCGGAATGGCTCAGGCTCCGGAAGCACAAGCAGATCGCGGTCTCGACCTCACCAAACTTCCAGAAGGTTCGCCAACCGGGACGGAAGATTCTGCCAACAATGGATCTCCTGCACCGTTCCAGCAACCCGGCGGTCAGCAGCAGTCCGGTGGCAGTTCCAGCATGATGTCTCCTCAGCCCCCCGGAGAAAAACAACTCCCACCGCCGCCTCTCGCACAGATGCCAGAGCGTTCCCGTCAATTGAAAAATGACGGTGGAGCACAACGCCAATGGGGACGTGGCAAGTCCAACGGGGCAATCGGAATTGAA
This sequence comes from Planctomicrobium limosum, assembly GCF_051465645.1. GTDB lineage: Bacteria > Planctomycetota > Planctomycetia > Planctomycetales > Planctomycetaceae > Planctomicrobium. The sequence continues at coordinate 2,479,120 of NZ_CP195790.1, forward strand.
CGCACAATGACGGTTCAGTTGTACCCGGACCGCATCACGATCGAGCAAGGATTGGTCACAGGAATCGACTCGAAAATGAGCCGCGCTGAACTTCAGGAATCGATCGCAGCGATCATCGAGTCTCAAGCACAAACCTGGGGTGAACCTCCATCAAGCTTCTTCTGGCGTCCTTCATTCAAAATTCAGATTCACCCCGGGGGGCACCCACACTACCCCAAAGTGAAAGAGCTGTTTGACCATTGGGCTTTGACTTACAAACACGAATACGTTTCGAATTGACCTGAATCGATTCCTCTGAACCAGACCAAACCGGCAACTTGCCGACTTTCATCTCCGTGAGTAAATGACACATGTCCCGTAAGCATCGTGAAGATCACGAATTTGGATCGGACTCCTTTCTGGACGTCCTCGCCAACCTCGTTGGGATATTGATCATTCTGATCGTCGCGGTCGGAGTTCGGGTCGCCAACACGTCTCCAGAGGAGCTTCTGAACAGCCAGACGGAACAGTCGCAGGATCAAGTCGCATCCATCCCTGAACTCGTCGCTCCCGAGCCAGAGATCGCAACTCCGGTGATGACTCCTCCTCGGGAACTTCCGCCGATTCCAGTGTTTGCTCCAATCCCAACAGTTCAGCCAACTGATGAAATGCTTCGCAGGGCGGAAGAACTGAAGAGAAACTATGACGCTCTGCAAAGTCAGTTGGCTGAGTTGCAGGTGAATGAGAATCAGCTCAAAAAGATTCATCAGGATCGAGCAGTTGAAGTCGCAACGCTCCGACAGCAGGTCACAAAGCAGACAGGTCAACTGGAGAACGAAAAGTCACAACTTTCGATTCTTGAACTCGATGTCGCCACGTTGCGAAATCAGGTGATGGATTTGAAACGTCAGGCAGACGAGATCGATCTGGATGCTCCACCGGTTGAAAAACTGGTTCACCAGATGACGCCCATCGGCCGCGTCGTCGCAGGGGACGAAGTTCACTTTCGGTTGAGTGGAAATCGCGTCACGTATGTTCCAGTGACAGAGTTGGTCCGCGAGGTTCAGTTGGATCTGGAACGTCGAAAAGACATCCTGTTGAACAAGTCCTTCTTTCAGGGAAACACCCGAACGATTGAAGGCTACATGATGGAATACGTCATGCAGCGTCAGGGAGGAACTCTCTCAGATGACATGCGGTACGGGCGGTCAATGATTCGAATCGGGATCAGCAGTTGGGTGATCAAGCCTGTTGGATCTCTGCGTGGAGAGATGGCCGATGAAGCCCTGCAATCCGGGTCGCTCTTCAGAACGGCCATTGGTAAACATGGCCCAACAGCAACAGTCACCTTCTGGGTCTATCCAGACAGTTTCGAACTGCATCAGAAGTTGAAGGCGTTCACACATGAAGCCGGATACTGGGTAGCTTCGCGACCTCTTCCTCTCGGCGTCCCAATCGCAGGCTCGCCACACGGTTCGAAATCGGTGGCACAGTAAGTCTGTAAAAAAACAGGACCGGCAAGACAATGTCTCACCGGTCCTGAATGCCTTACCTGAATCGCCTTCACACCTGTCTGACAGATCTGTGAATTACTTCAGGCTCTCCAGGAACGTAATCACATCCAGAAACTCAACTGGAGAAATCGTCCCGGCAAGTCCATCCGGCATACTGCTCTGTCGCAGAAGTTTACGCTCGTCGATCTCGGCTGTCGGAATGGTTCTTTTCTCTTTTCCATCGAAGATCACGACCGCTTCTGGTGTTTCACTGACAAGAAGACCGGAGACTAATTTGCCCTGATCCGTGACAATCATGGTTGTCAGGTACTTCTCATTCAGCTCCGCATTCGGATCGATAATCGATTCGATGATCTTCAACTTCGAGAGCCGCGTCCCGACCTTCATTATGTCCGGGCCGAACTCGCCTCCTTCATTGAAGACCTTATGGCACGCGACACAATTCCGGCGAAAGACATTCTTCCCATTCTCGACGTTGCCTCCCTTGATATCACCAAGAGCCTGCATCGCCTTGTTTCGTTCTTCGTCTGAACGCTGCTCTTTCCCGATGAGTACTTGAAGGTAAGGAACGAGTTCCGCACCCTTCTTGTCCGTGGCAATCACAGAATTCAGGATCTCTTTTCCGACAGGGAATTCGCGTGCAAGCTCCCCTTTCAGGAAGGCTCCGCGCCACCCGGTCAACGTGGCCCCAAGTGCCGCATCCGCTGTGTACTTCAGCCAGTAATCTTCCGGAGACAACTGCAACGCTGCAAGCACTGCAACCGCCGATTCCTGACCGGGGAAGTAACTCAAGCCTCGAACCACCTCTGTTCGAACACGAGGATGAGCGTCAACTGCGAGTCTGGTCAACTGTGATTGAACGTCCGCAAGATACTCGCGTTCATCGGTCAACACATGAACCGCCGCAGCGCGTGCGTCCGGGGTTTTCAGTGAAAGAACTTGATTCAAATGCTCCTGATCAACAGCATGAAAGCTCTGCTGAATCCAGAGTGCCTCACACATCAGGCGATCGTACAACGGGTCATTCGCATCGAGGCCAGAAATCCAATTCTTGACGGCCGCGAGCACGTCGGCTTCGGGACGACTGTGAATTTCAAGTCGGGCACGAGCACGTGTTCGCCACTCATATTCACGGAGTTGTTCAAGCAGTTCCGGGAGCGACTTCCCTTTCTGGGTCACCGGTTTCAGCAATGGCTTTTGAGTATAGACCAGACGATAGACTCGCCCGTGAATGTGGTCACGATTGGGGTCTCGTTGACTGTATTGCATGTGACCGATCAACGGATTTGCCCAGTCGCCGAACCACAATGCTCCATCCGGTCCAATCTGAGGATCAACCGGGCGAAAGTGTTTGTCCGTCGACGTCAGCAGATCAAAGAATGTCTTCGGATCATCTGGATTATGGCGAACGCGCGTGCCACGATACCCTGCTCCGTCATCCACAATATTCCAGCGTGGCATCCCGTTCATACGAATCACACAGGCATAGGTGAACTGCCCTTGCACCTCGTCGGGATAATGTCGCGACACAAGGAACTCGCTACCGACAACCGGACGCATTCCTTCTGTATCAAAGACGACATTCAAACCTTTGCGCCCGCCATATCGAGCCGTCGTCAAAGGGGTATCCCAATGCTGGCTCGCTGTTGTTCCGTCACCGCAGAACCCTTGTCCCCATTCGTTGAAGACATAACACCAAGGGTTGCCATAGCCGGGCGTTACGAAGTGATTGATCTTCCATGTCCGTGGGCAAACGGTGTAGCTTCCCGGTGAACCATAATTACGAAGAGGTCCCCAAGGAGTCTCGACAGTGGTGCTCATCGCGCCCCCTTCGAGCATCCGAATCTGGCCGCCGTGATTCGATTCAAACGCACCCACTGTGTGGTGAGTATCTTCTGTTGCGAAACCGTCGAGAACTTCAACGACTTCATCTGCTTTGTCATCGCCATTGTTGTCCTTCAACCACAACATTCTAGGCTGACTGACAACAAGAACTCCCCCGTTGTAGAACTCAAAACCGGTCGGGCAGTGAAGCTGGTCATAAAAGACCGTGCTCTTATCAGCCTGACCATCGCCATCGGTGTCTTCAAGAATGACGAGCTTGTCACTCGGCTTCGGATCGCCTGGTCTCCACTGTGGGTAACTGGGCATCGTTGAAACCCAGAGACGTCCCTGATTGTCGAACGACATCTGCACCGGCTTCGCGATTTCCGGGAAGCGAGTTTCATCCGCAAAGAGCTTCAGCTCAAATCCCGGCGGCACTTTCGTAGTTTTGATGAAATCTTCAGGCGGAAGAATTCGTGGTCCCGCTTCCTGATCTTCACTGTACTTCTGCCGTGGCTCACCGAAGCGAGTCGCCGGAACAATCAGATCGCCTGTCCCGGAATCATCTGGCTTCTCTGCAACCTGTTTCCCTTGAGCCATGTCCCAGATGAAGCGATCTCGAATGCTCGCCATCTTGCGAATTTTTGCATATTCCAACGGGAAGGTTTCGAGGTCCCAGGTACGCCGACCGCCGTAGACATACCAGCCGTTCAACATCCGGTAATCCTGCAGATGGACCCAGGACTTGTCGTTGATCGCGTTCCGAATCTTCTCGTATTGAGCGCTTCCAACTTCTGCTGGATTCGTTCCGCCAGCGAGTTCCCGATCAAGTTGAACACCAACTTCACGATCCCCAGCCGCATTCACATGCGCCCCGTTAATCGTGTATTGCAATCCCGCTTCCGAACCGAAGATGGCCGCAGTGGGAGCAAAGAGATCAACGAAAGCCAGCCCACGCGATTTCGCTACCTCCGCAATTGCCGTGGTGTAAAGTTTCAGGTTCGCATTCTCTTTTGTCCCTGCTGGCATCAGACGATCGCCAGAAGATTCGAAGGCGATCGGAGAGATCAACACAAAGCGAGGTGATTTCCCGTTCAACGCGTATGTCGTCGCGTACTCATCCAGAAATTTGTTGTAGTCCGATTTGAATTTGGCAACACCTTCCGGACCTGCAAACGATTCGTTGTAACCGAAGAAGCAAAGAAACAACTGCGGAGCAAACACCGCGAGTGGATCGTCGATTTTGTGATAATCCGCCGCCCGTTGCCGGATTCCAACCTCATCAGCCGGGCGACAGAAGTTACGGACAACAAGTTCCAGGCTGGGATGTCGCGAATGCAACAGCGTTTCGAAGTTGCCGAAAATGTTCATCCGTTCGCCGAGAGAATTCCCGACGAATGCAATGCGTTCTCCTGACTGAAGGGACAGCGGTAACGACGTTGATGGCAACTCTGCAGCGGATGAGAACGTGGCCAACCACGAGAGCAGAATGGCGGGGAGCAAAACGCTGGCAATTCGCATAACGTGTTCTCTGTGGGGAGTCAGGAAGGAAGGTTCGATCCTCGCCGTCAACGCGTGAGTCACTGCAAGGCTTCAATGACTCATCGGAGACAAGAATCGACAACACATAAGAACACGTTTCCGCATTCACTGCCAGCGAAAGCGACACGATTCTGCCGCAATCAGCCCAAGAACAAAGGCAGATTCCAATGAAAGAGTTTGCTGACCAGAAGTAAGACGCAGGTCAGCTGATGAGTGCAGCGCTGGGGACAAAGACGCGTCACCAACAACCGAAATCGAGACAATTGCCACTGTAATAGAACACTGCCGCCCGTCAGCACGAGAGACCGAGCCGGCTAGTCGTTGTCAGAGACATAGATCCCGTCAGCACGCACTTCAACAGGGAAGACTGCGATTGGTCGGCGTGCTGGCATGGCCGTTGCTTTTCCGGTGGCAACGTCAAATCGGGCTCCATGCCGCGGACAGATCACTTCAGTGCCAGTGAACGTTCCGTTAGTCAATGGCTGTCCGTCGTGAGAACAGACATCTTCGACGCAGTAGTACGCATCGTCAACACGGAAAATGAGTGCTGGGATTTCATCGTTGATGATGATCGATTTCCGCCCCAGCGACGGGATCTCATTGATGTCGGCAACACGTTCAAAACTGGCCATACAAATCACCTTCTGGAGGCCGTACTCTCTTAACAGACCACAGCCCCCAACCAACAACTGCAGGCAGCGACAAAGATCGACTTACCCGTTTGGAATGGTGGCGTCTGGGAACAGCTGTGAAACGCTCGTCCGATCATGAATGGACTGGATCGCTTCAGCAAACAGTCGAGCCACTGAAACGACTGTGATGTTGTTTACCGATGGATCAACTTGCGGTGCAATGGTGTCAGTAATGAACAGCTGCTTGATCTGGCTGTTGGCAAACTTCTGGGGAACCCCCTTTGCCAGTGCTCCATGGGAGACAGCGGCATAGATGTCATTCGCCCCACGGGATTTCAACACCTCAGCCATGGCGAACATCGTGCCCCCCGAGATGGTGAAGTCATCGACGATCAGCACGTTCTTGTTACGCACGTCGCCGATCAGCTCAAGGACATGCGCCTGCTCGCTGTGGTCTCGTCGTGTCTTGTTTCCAATGACAACCGGAACCCCCAGGTAATTGGCATATGCAGAAGCACTCTTCGCAAATCCAATGTCCGGGCTGCAGACTACCAGATTCTGAATATCCAGTGTCCGAATGTGATCGCACAGAACGTAGCGAGCGTACAGGTGATCGACAGGAATATGGAAGAATCCCTGAATCTGCGGGGTGTGCAGGTCCATCATCAGGCAGCGGTCTGCTCCAGCTGCTTCAATGGCGTCAGCACAGACGCGAGCGCGGATCGAAACCCGTGGTTCGTCTTTCTTGTCACCTTTGGCGTAACTGAAAAACGGGACAACAGCGGTCACCTGCTGGGCACTCGCTCGTTTCAGAGCGTCGATCCAGAACAGCAGTTCCATGAAGTTGTCGTTGACCGGGTTGTGAGTCCCCTGAATGATGAAGCAATCACGGCCACGGACATTTTCCAGAATTCGAACGAAGACATTTCCTTCGCTGAAATAATGGGCCTCACAAGGGATCAGCTCAGCGCCAAGCTCGTCCGCAATATTCTGAGCGAGTTGCTTGTTCGCCGAACCTGCCAGCAATGCCAATTCCCCCTGCGGCGGCTGAAACGCGTGGGGACGAGGACCGTGGTTTGAACGTTGCTGCATGACAGGACTTGAAATTCGAGGAAACCCGCTCGACGTCGAGTGTTGCTTCAGACAAACTCGTTTGGATGAATCCTATCGCAATCGGGATTCGCAGCCAAAACATCGTGCTGGAGAGGCGGAAAGTTCTCGCAGATGCAGAAGACTTTCGACATCGCATCATACAGGGCAGGTCACGACTGACAAGCGCTCAGGGAAGTGAACCAGCCAATCAACTCATGGGTTGGCGCCATTCCCGAAAATGCGAACTGATACTGTTTTCCGAATGCAATCTTTTTGCGAAATCAGCAAAGCCCTTACGTTCCAGTCTCCGGAACGCACCCCTCGCTCTCAATCCATTTTCGGGGAAATTCAAAAATTGGTCCAGAGGGGGGGTGAGCGCACTCGACTCTTCCGACTTTGCCCTGAATCTCTGCCATTCCCTGTCCTAAATGGCCAATGCGTCGTCTCACATCGAACCAAATCCGTCACTCGTGTCCCTTTTTCTCGGACACCACGCGAAAAGCCGCCCACTTGTAATGGGCGGCTTTTCAGAGAATTCTCGTTACGCAGTCTCGATTCCAATGGTTCGATTATGGAACCAGAAACACGATTCCAGTGTAAACTCCGGCTGCGGTAATGGCTGCCTTGGCGTTCAGTGGAATCTGATATTCGATCTCAGGTGGGCAATCGCCTGGACGATAGTGCCCCAGTGCATAAATATCGCGGTCGACTGGATCGATCGCCATCTTGTAAGGGAGCGCCAGAACCTGGAACCCGAAACGACCGATCGAAACAAACGGCTGGACACCCACTGGGTACTGCTGCCCGTAACGCTCAAGTGCAATATCTTCGAAGTACAATGGTTTCGAATGCAGGTCGGACGCAACCCAGTGATAGCTGGTAACAGCAAAGTGCCGATCCAACGATCCACGTTTTGGAAGTACCAGAACCTCTGGACAGCGTTGTTGCTGTTCTTCTGGGGTTCCTGCTGGCAGCGGGCAGAAGTACAGAGCTGCCGACTTTCCGTCAGCAGAAGCTGTTGGTGAATAACGTTGATACGGCTGAATTTTTGTGATTGACTGGAACAGTGTTCCTTCTGCAGGGAACAACTCTCCAGCAGTGGTCCCTTCAGGCCTTTCGTCCATTGCAATCGGTGTCGGAGGAACCGCTGCAATCGAGCCTGAAAGTTCGCTCAAAACGTCTTCCTGAGACATCAAACGAACTGCAGATTCCGGAGCTTCTGCCAATGCCTCGTTCTCTGTCGAAAACGAATGCACGACTTGCCCAACTTGACGACGGCCAGCAGTTCGTTGAACAGGACCGCGAGCGTGGCGTTCTTCCAACTTGGTCACAACTGGACCATCGCCGAAGACTTGCTCCAGAGTTGTCGAAGCACCCGGCCGGCCTGTTGAGCCGGAACGGGTGGTTTCCAACGTGGACTTCGACCAGATTTGCTGGCGAAGTTCCAGCCACCGCTGAGATGCGGCGACTTCTGTTTCCTGATGAACTTCCTGCTTCCCTGCGGCTTCAGCAGCGAAGGCTCCACCAGTGCTTGTCACAGCACAAATTGAACCGAGCAGAAAAACGCCTTGCTGAACGGCTTTAGAAACCGTCAATTGAAGCGTGCTCTGCCGTGTAATTTGGCGCTTCTTGAGTGATAGCAATGTCATGTGGGTGGTTCTCCCTCACCGTTGCCACAGACACTCGCAGGAACTTGGCGTGTGTCCGTAGGTCTTCAATGCTTTTAACGCCCAGGTATCCCATACCCGCACGCAGCCCACCAACGAGCTGATAAAGAAGAGTGTTCAATGGTCCCTTGAATGGGACACGTCCCTCCACCCCTTCAGGTACAAGTTTCGGCGTTCCTCGCCCATCGTCTTCATTTTGCGACTGGCGATAGCGCTCGCTACTTCCCTTCACCATTGCCCCGAGTGACCCCATTCCCCGGTATCGTTTAAATCGGCGCCCTTGATACAGAATGGTGTCGCCTGGGCTCTCTTCCAAACCAGCCAGCAACCCACCCAGCATGACCGTATGTGCTCCAGCAGCAATGGCTTTCGTCATATCACCACTGTACCGAATCCCACCGTCTGCAATAATCGGGACTTCCGTTCCAATCGCTGCCTTAACGGCATTCGAGATGGCCGTTAACTGCGGAACCCCCACTCCAGAGATGATTCGAGTCGTACAAATTGATCCTGGACCAATTCCAACTTTTACAGCGTCGGCGCCAGCATCGATCAAAGCCTTAGCACCCTCCTGAGTGGCAATGTTCCCCGCAATAACGTCAATTTCCGCAATCCGTTTAATCGCACGAACAGTCTCAATCACATTCTTTGAATGTCCGTGAGCACTGTCGACGGTCAGGAAGTCGACGCCAGCCTGAATCAGACGTTCTGCACGTTCATAATCATGAACACCAATCGCAGCTCCGACTCGCAATCGCCCGCGGCTATCTTTGTTTGCTCGTGGGAATCGCAGGTTCTTGTCGATATCCTTGATCGTAATCAATCCCTGCAGCTCAAATTTGTCATCAACCAGCAGCAGTTTCTCGACCTTATTGATACGCAGAATTCGCTCTGCTTCTTTTAAGTCGGTATCAGGAGTAGCAGTGACGAGTTTGTCTTTCGTCATCACCGCTTCGACTTTGATCTCGTCTGAATCGAGGAATCGCAGGTCGCGTCGGGTCAGAATTCCTTTGAGCTTGTTGTTCTCATCAACAATGGGAACGCCACCGATATTACGCGAGTCCATGATCGCGATGGCTTCACGGACAGTCGCGTTTGGCAGCAACGTCACGGGATCGACGATAACGCCGTGCTCACTGCGTTTGACGCGATCAACTTCAAGTGCCTGACGCTCGATCGACATATTCTTGTGAATAACGCCGACGCCCCCCTCCTGAGCCATACCAATGGCCATGTCACTCTCAGTAACAGTGTCCATTGGACTGGAGATAATCGGGACATTGATTGGCACATTCCGGGTCAGTCGCGATGTCACTTCGACTTCGCCCGGCAAGAATTCGCTGTAGCTTGGAACCAGCAGCACGTCATCAAAAGTCAACGCGGTTTCGAGGATGCGATCTTGCATTAAAACACCCTTTTCTAGGCCAATCAGGCCCACTTTTCTATTCGTACAACAGTCGCTTCAGGTACTGAAGTAACTGGACGTGATGTGAAAATTTTGAGCGATGAATCAAAAACATCGAACACGAATCAGGTCTAACATCGCCTGAAACGTCTTCTCAGACACAGACTCGCCTGCAAACAGGTCGTATCAATCCGCTGTGTCATCAAGTCCTGGGAGTTCGCCGGGGAACTTTCGTTCAATGGCTTTCTGAAATGCCTTGGCAAGTTCGATATGCGTCGCAATGTCGAGCGCTTCTGCCCGAGTTGTTTCGCTAAATCCTAACTCTGCGAGAACGGCATCGACTTCCGGCTTTTCAAGTTGCTTGCTGTGCATTCCAACCAGAACACTACGAAGAAACTTGCGCCGGTAGTTGAAGACGCGGCGGACGAATCCGTGAAAAAACTCGCGGTTCCCGAGTCGAGCACGTGCCTCTGGATCAGGAACCAATTGGACCACTGCTGAATCAACTTTGGGTCGCGGCCAGAACACTGTCGGTCCCAATTTCTTGAGCAACTCGACCTGACACTGCGATTGAAGCCAGACGGACAACGCACCGTAGTGCTCTTCGCCCGCCTTCGCCTGCATTCGCGATCCCACCTCATACTGAATCGTGACGACCATGCGTTCCCATGGAAGTTCCGTTGCCACGAGATTCGAGATCACTGGAGTCGCAACGCTGTACGGAAGATTCGCCACCATTTTCAGACGGCGTTTCGGGCTGACAGCAAGCTGCTTTTGAATTTCTTCCAGAACAACGGGATTGAAGTTATTTTTGTTCTTCAATGCGTCCGCGTTAATCAACGTCACATTGTTGTATTTCTGAGTCGCTTCACTGGCGAGCTCGAACATGTTTCGATCAATCTCGACCGAAATCACATGACCGGCTTCGTAAGCCATGAAGGTTGTCATCCCCCCGGTACCGGCTCCGATTTCAAGAACAACATCGTCTTTTGTCAGTTCTGCGGAGCGAACAACAAAATCAATGATATTAATGTCGATCAGAAAGTTCTGGCCGAGATTCGTGCGCGGGTGATAGCCATGCCGCTGAAAGAGCTGCATCAAATACGAGCGTGTCTGCCGTTCCGGCCTGTCCATTTGTGGCGAAACCACCTTACTTACAGATGTATTAAAGGTTTCAATAAAAACTCAGAGAAACATTACGCTTTGGGCAGCGTCATCGGTCCCAGCATCTTTTCCATATACTTGCCGATAATGTCTGTCTCGATATTCACAACGTCGCCAACTTGTCGCCGCCCCAAAGTCGTGGCACTCAATGTGTGCGGAATCAACGCAACACTGAAACGATCACTGGTCACATCGACGACAGTCAACGACACACCATCAACGGTGATCGAACCTTTCATCACCATCTGGTTCGTGAGCCGCGTTGGAACACGAAACCAAAGATTGGTCCATTCCCCATCCAGAATGATTTCATCGACGGTGCCAACGTCATCGACGTGCCCCTGTACGAAGTGCCCTCCCAGACGGTCGGAGGGGCGAACCGATCGCTCAAGGTTCACAACACTCGATGGAATCAATCGCCCTAAATTTGTCCGCGAGAGCGTTTCTCGTCCTGCCTGAAAGGTCCAGCGACGACCATCGATCCGCACAACTGTGAGGCAGCAACCGTTAATGGAAATACTGTCGCCGAGGCGAACGAGATCCGGCTCCGTAACTGAAACATCGGGTTCCAGCGTTAAGTCAACCCCCGGCCCTTTCGGCTCGATGGCGATAACGGTGCCCAACCCTTCAACAAGTCCAGTAAACATGACCAGAGAATGACGTTACGGGTAAAAAGAAACGCAACAGGGATGTCAGTTCAGCCCGCCTTGGCCACTTCAAACTCGATACTGCAAAGCATCGTTACTGCTGATCAGCATCGGACCGGCAATCCTGCCAGTGAAACCGATACATAAAACTGATGCAGTGAAACGCACACAGCCCGAGACGCTTCCCACAGGTCAGTGAGAGGCGTTTCGGGCTGTTGGTGACAAAACTAACTGTTCCATTAGGAGATTATGACAACCTGCCGGCAACTTGTCCAATCGAAGTTCCAGAAACTCGACTCATCGCAGTCCCCGATTCTGGACCAACAGAGACCTGCCCTTTCCGCAATTGCATCAAGGCTTGAATTCCGAATCACTTAAGTGAACTCGACCACTGGCAATTCCGGAGGTATTCTCGATGAATACTTCGCAATTCAAACACAAGATTGCCTGAAGGGTCGTTGTCCAGCATGCCATACACTCTTTCCCGCCGCACAATTACCCTCGCAGCACTCATCATTCTTCCGCTGCTGGTATATCTCGGACTGGGGGCCTATGCACTGTGGATGACTGGCCTGTTTGCGTGGACGTTCTGGATTCTACCCGTCTTTTGGGTTTTAACCTGGATCATTGCGATGGTCTGGGTTCCAGAGAAATCCGTCTCCATCGCTGACCAGCTGACGTCGCCGCAATTTACCGACCGCGACACGAACGCAGCTGCAATCGTTCGTAAGTATCAGGATCAGGTAAACTCCTGTAACCCCGAACAACTGGCCGATCCCCAATTCTATCTTCAGCAGGCGATGCTGCTGTCGAGAGATCTTGCTGCACACTACTACCCCAAGGCAGCGGACCCAATTGAAGCACTGACCGTTCCCGAAGTTCTTGCTGCCGCCCGACTGGCGATCGATGACATGGAGCAATGGATTCTCGAATCCGTTCCAGGCAGTCGCATTTTCACGATCCGTCAGTTGAAGTGGCTGCAACATGCCCCGAAATGGGCCAAACGAATCCAGGACACAACCTGGGCGGCGAGCGTCCTTGTTAATCCAGCCAATGTGATGAAGTACTTCACTTCAAAACTGACGGTTTCGCCAATCACTCAAGAGCTGCAGACAGAATTTCTTGCGGCAATCTATCTGCGATTCATCCGTCAGACGGGCTTCTATCTCATTGAGATGAACAGCGGTCGCCTGCGCGGTGGAGCCGAACTCTACCGGAAGACCTTCGGCACAGCTGAACAACAAGCCTTTACCCTGAATGCCACCAATGCCCCGGCACTGAAACCGGAATCGCTGACTGTCGCTGTCATTGGTCAGGTCAAAGCGGGAAAGTCCAGCCTCATCAATGCGTTAATCGGTAAGCAAGTCGCAAAATCAGACGTGCTTCCGGAAACCAGAAACGTCACCCGATACCAGCTCGCAGTCCCGGAGACTGATGTCACCCTGACCCTGCTCGACACCCCGGGATACGCGGATGCAGGAGCAACCAGAGACCAGATCAAGGAAGCGAAACAGGCTCTCCGGGAATCAGACATGCTGATTCTGGTCATGGCAGCCAACAGCCCTGCCCGCGACTCTGATCGGCAGGTCATGAACGAACTGCAGGCGTGGTATCAGCGCCACCCGGAACTGCAGAAGCCGCCGATCATCATCTGCATGACGCATATCGATCTGCTCAGCCCGATGATGGAATGGGAACCGCCTTACGATTGGAAGAATCCGACTCGCAAGAAAGAACACAGCATTCAAGATGCTGTCGCCCACGTTCAGGGACTCTTCAAGGACGTGACCGACGACGTGATTCCTGTCTGCTCTGATGTTGAACGGGGACGAACGGCTCAAATCCTCGAAGAGCTGCTCCCCGCTCTCGTCGGATCGCTGACCGAAGGTCAAATGGCCGCCGTCCTCCGGACGTTTCACCGCAATCTCGATAAAGATCGTCTACGCACCGTTTTCAATCAGCTCCAAAGAAGCGGAAAAATGCTACTGCAAACATGGATCGATGAACGCTTGCTCAAGACCTTCAGCAAGCAATAAGCGATCTCTCCTCTGCCAGATTCCCGGCCTGAATTCGCGGCGACAACCACTTACAAACGGAACAATTTCCCTACGAAACCAAAGTTCCACTTGAATTTTGAGCCTGAAACAATCACATTACAGTCAATTGATGCGATTGCCGACAAAACATCGGATCGCCCCCCCGCATTGCATGCTACGACGCACTCCCCACTTGCAGCCTCACCACAACGACTTGTGAGAAGGAGCCCACCATGCTGTCAATTGTTGGCCAACGCCTGCCACTATGTGATTCAATTGATCGGCGCCAGTTTCTGAAATTGGGTGGACTCGCTCTGGGAGGACTCTCTCTTCCTCAGATTCTGCAAGCGGAACACGCGACAAAAACGAACGGGAACGGCAAAGGGATCATCATGATCTTCTTGCCAGGCGGTCCACCACATCAGGACATGTGGGACATCAAGACGGACGCTCCCTCTGAGATTCGTGGAGAATTTTCCCCGATTCAGACGAAAGTTCCCGGGGTCGAAATCGGCGAATTGTTCCCGCGTCTTGCCTCCTGTGCAGACAAGCTGTCCTTCGTTCGGTCTGTCGTCGGGGCAACCGGACATCACTATGCCTTCCAATGCCTCACCGGAAACCATTCACAGAACCAGCCATCTGGTGGGTGGCCGGCACTGGGAAGCGTCGTTTCGAACGTGATGGGACAGAAAACTGACGGAATTCCAGCGTACGTTGGCCTCTCGCCGAAAATGGGACACGCTCCTTGGGCGGACAACGGACAAGCAGGCTTCCTCGGTCTGGCACACGCCCCATTTACACCAGCTGGCGACGGTAAAGACAATCTGACGCTGAACGGAATCACTCTTGATCGCCTGAACGATCGGCGTCAGGTCCTCGCGTCATTCGACCGGTTCCGATCATCCGTCGACAACTCTGGAGTCATGGACGGCTTTGATTCGTTCCAGCAACAGGCCTTCGGAATTCTGACATCCAGCAAACTTGCTGATGCACTCGACATTGAAAAGGAACCGCAGGAAGTCCGCGACCGATACGGGTACGGGGAAAACAAGATGCAGGACGATGGCGGTCCGCGTCTGCTGACAAACTTCCTGATGGCTCGACGACTCATTGAAGCCGGCGTGCGCTGTGTCACCCTCTCATTCAGTCGCTGGGATTGGCATAGCAACAATTTCGGCCAAGGACGTCGTGACTTCCCGATGCTGGATCAGGCAGTCAGCGCTTTGGTTGAGGATTTGGACCAGCGCGGCATGTTGGACGACGTTTCCGTTGTCGTCTGGGGAGAGTTCGGAAGAACGCCAAAGGTCAACAACGATGGCGGTCGCGACCACTGGCCAAGGGTGTCATGCGCAATGCTCGCCGGTGGCGGAATGAGACATGGGCAAGTCATCGGGGCGACGAATCGCCTGGGCGAATACCCGATTCAACGACCAGTCCACTTCCAGGAAGTCTTTGCGACGCTCTATAAGTCCATAGGAATCGACATCACTCAATTAACATTGAATGACCTGCAAGGGCGACCACGATTCCTGATTGACCAGAATCTCTACA
Source organism: Planctomicrobium limosum (assembly GCF_051465645.1). Taxonomy (GTDB): domain Bacteria; phylum Planctomycetota; class Planctomycetia; order Planctomycetales; family Planctomycetaceae; genus Planctomicrobium. The sequence continues at coordinate 2,494,173 of NZ_CP195790.1, forward strand.
AGCCAATGCCTGAGTTGATTTAGACCACCTGCTGACTCAAACACTCTTCAATCGATTGGCAAACCTGACCAGTGGTGCCGCTTCGCAGTAAATGAAGCGACACCACCACTTAACATGGTCAGTCTCAACTAGAGCCAACTAGAGCATTTTCAGAAATTGTACAGCGTTTCAGGCACGCGGGATTCAGCTTTTCTCCAGTCGAGAACGCTGCTCGCGGCCACACGTTAGACCGAACCGGTTAGTGGTCTTCGCGAGTCTGAATAAAGAGAGCCTTCTTTTCCCCTGGCAGTGTGAAGTCAAATCCGCAGCTGCGGAAGAATTCATCTGACGATGTAATCGCCATCACTTCAAAGATGTTGCGTTCCGTCGCCAGATCCACACAGCATCGGGTCAAACGTTTCCCGACGCCGCGTCCCTGAAACTCAGGTGAAACGCACAGCGAACGCACTTCTGCCAGCTTCTTTGAATAGATCTCGAGTGCAGCAAATCCAATAATTTGCCCATCGTGCTCAGCGACATAACCCGTCGCCATCAGTTGGGTCAGTTCGTCCAAAGCCCGAGGCAAAATGCGTTTTGCCTCGACAAACTTCTCCAGAAATTCCAGCACATTATCAGCGTCATCCGAAACGGCAGCTCGGACGACAATCTCTCCGGCCTCGACGTCGGGCCTGGCAGAGTCAGCAGCATTCAAATCAGAGTGTGCCACCGATGGAATTTCCTTAATTAACACCATGAAATATTTTGAAGTCCGGGAAAACAATGGCCCGCTGTCCTTTAAACAGCAGGCTGAAGTCGCACTTTGAATCAGATTTTGAATCAATTAAAGGACCAAAACACCAGAGCACGCATCATGCCTGATTCGCACTGGCGGTCCCTGCCAATGCTGATGCGGCCGGATGACAGAATCACCCGGCCGCTTAAATTATCTCTGATTTCTGAGCAATCTGGTTGCTTCAGTTTCCGCTCAAGCAGATTTTCGCAAACCTTGTCGCAGTTTTTGGTCCTCAGTTCCAGCCATATTGCCGGTCGTTTAGACAAATTCTCGTGACGTCAACTTGCTCAAACCCATCGAAAACTCACAACTCGTCGGTATCGTCGTACTCCTCCGAGAAGCCGGTAACATCATCGTCACCTTCTTCAACGTCTTCAGATTCATTAATCCGAGGCGCCCGGCGAAACACTGCAACGACATCATCAACTGGAACGACGAACAGAACGTTATTTGATTCCAGATCGACTGGAATCGCGTTTTTAGGATGGAACAGAACTTTGTCGTACTTTGCAACCGGAAATTCGTCGTCGTTCTCGACTTCGACACTCACTTCCACGACGCGCCCGGTGATCGTGGGGATCTCGGCCTGATCCGGAAGCACGATTCCGCCCTTCGTCTGATGGCGGCTCTCGTCCTTGCGAATCAGAATGCGTGGACCTAATGGTTCGACAAACTCATTCATTGGATTTCTCCCTTCATTGGGAAGGGCCTGTTAGAGCCTTTTGCAATTGATCTGCAAGCTTCCGAGACACGGAACCCGACTTTTCGTCCCAAGGCCTTTGCTACCAAAGACCTTGAATCTGCAAACCGCTCTGACTATTCGCATTGCACCCGAATTATACGCAGAGTCTTCTCAGAAAACGAGATGAATGCAATCTGGGGGAATTTGGAACTTCTTGTTCCGCCACAGAATCAACGCTCTCAACAGACATCACGAGACGCCACGAGGTTCTCGAAATGCGATTGCATTTGCCGCATTAGAGCAATTTGCATGCAGATGTACAGGACATGACCGATGCGCCGTTTCCCAGCGTCCGACTGCAATGAAGCCACAGAGTCGAATTCTTAGAAAGCGTTCCCTTCGGAATCACACTCCATCCTACTGATTTGAGAACTTCCAGATCGTTGTCTGCTGATAGATCGATCCGGGTTTGAGGATCGTCGAAGGGAACTGCGGCTTATTCACGGCGTCTGGGTACTCCTGAGTCTCCAGGCAAAGTCCACTGCGCTGAGCATAGACTTTTCCGTCTTTGCCCTTCTGACCAAACAGGTGATTCCCGATGTAAAGCTGAACGCAAGGCGCATCCGAAGTGATGTCCAGCACACGTCCGCTCTTCTCAGAGATCAGTCTGGCGACCGGACGAACCGTGCCGGCAGGGCCATCAACGATGTAATTGAAGTCGTACCCTTTCGCCTCTGTCTCCAGCACCTGATCCAGCCTCGCCCCGACAAGCAGCGGAGCACGGAAATCGAGTGCGGTCCCTGAAACCGTGGCAATTTCACCCGTTGGAATCTGGGTTTCATCATTCGGAGTATATTTCTCCGCGAACAACTGCAGTCGATGATCCAGAATCGTCGGTGAACCCGCGCCGTCGAGATTGAAGTAGGTATGGTTTGTCAGATTGACAGGGGTTGGCTGGTCAGTGACGGCCTTGTAATTGATCGTGAGCTGAGTGGCATCCTGCTTCAACAGATACGAGACAGTCAGTGTCAGATTCCCTGGGAATCCTTCTTCGCCATCAAGACTGGTATAGAAGAAGGAAACGCCCATCCCCTCGTTCGTCTCAAAACCTTTGCCCTGCCAGATCACTTTATCAAGGCTACGTTTTGCTCCCCCGTGAAGATGATTGGGGCCATTGTTCACCGCGAGTGAATACTCTTTGTCGTCGAGAGTGAACTTGCCCTTCGCAATCCGATTGGCAACACGACCAGTTGCGCAACCAAAGTACTGGTTCCCTTCCGACTCATATCCGGCAACGTCATCGAACCCCAGAACGACATCGTCATGCACGCCGCTTCGATTCGGAACGGTCATGCTGACAATGGTTGCTCCACGAGACATGATCCGAACGGACATGCCCAATCGATTCGTGAGCGTAAATATTTCGACAGACTGACCGTCTGCCGTTTTTCCAAATGGCTCAGCAGTCGGGGGAGCTGCATGCAATGCCGTCACAGATCCCCAACAAAGGATCTGTACAGTCAGCGCCAGAAAAGCAGCCATTCGGATCATCGCGATTCCCCTATTTCGTCTACACCAGTCACCTCTCCAGGTGACGCCAGAGTGCGCAAAGATAGTGTCTGGGTCGCAAGAAAATTCGGAACTTTCCCGTGAACCGCCTCAACACATGCGGACTTCTGATTCTGAATCGAGTTCTGCTAATTATCAGCAGAGCCCCCTGACATCACAAGTCCGGCCAAGGGAGAACACCGAGAGATTTTTCGTTGGGAACGTCTTCAAGAAGAAACCGCTCAGCCCCACCGAATGGCAAATGTCATTTCGCTTTGAAAAATGGGATCGTGCCCGAAAGTGGAAGTTTCCAGTCGTTCCCGAAGAGCAGGTTCCAAGCCGAGGAAAACGACAATCATTGAAAGGCGATCGCCAGAACCGGAGCGATGTCCGCAATCAAGCGACAGCAGCTCGGCCGGATGATCCGACAGTCTAACTCAGCCAGTCCTCGACCAGCCTATGATCGATCCGAAGTGAAGCTCTGAGTCGTCACCGGAACAGGAGGAACAGCCGATTGCTGCTTGCTCAACTCTTCCAGTTTCTGAACCATCTTGACGTTTTCGCCGAGCGTTTTGATGACAAAATCGTAGGTTTCGATCACTTTGCGACGGAACTGAGAGACCTCAGACTGCACTGTATCGCGAGCCGCTTCCGACTTCTGGACTGTTTTCACCAATCCATCTTTAACGTCGTCCGAGGCGTCAGCTGGTGCAGCAGCATCCCCGTTCAGTTCCTTCAGACGCTGATCAAGAAGCACCTGAGTCGCTTTCGTCATGACCTCGAGATTGGTCTTTTGAATCTGCAGTTCGGCAACCCGAGAGTCGGCGATGATCTGCTGCCCCTGAATCTCGGCCGTGGCTGTCAACCAGTTTGCAGGAAGAGTGCCCCGAACGTGATATAGCCCAAGAGCCCAGTTTCCAGTTTCCTGCGGATAGGGACGTCGGGTCAGCCGGGCAATCGCCTGTGTCGGGCGAGTGTCAATGACAGCGAATTCACCGAGAAAAGCGGTTTTATCGCCTTCATGGCTGAAGACATAAATCGATGGTTCAACACCATCTGCACCGCGCTGTGGGAGATTTGAGCTTGTTCCGACTCCGAGTTCGATTGCTCCCTGGCCACCTGGCTGCGGACGACTGTTGGGTGCAGCCCAAACATCGCCCCAACTGTGGACGAGAGACTGTCGCTTCTCTTCCAGATCGCGAATCCGAATCCGGGCGTCGGCGATATCCTGAATCTGCTTTTCAACGGTTTTCTGACGTGTCTCAACAGAAGTGAGCCAACGGTGACGAACACCCAGCGCCGTTGTTGTCAGCCAACCGGCGACAACGACGAGGACCACAGATAACCAGACGAGCACCTTGCCCAGGATATGCATATACCAAGCTCCCGTTGGCGTCGCCTTAGAACAGTTCGAACGGCCGCCATCCGAATTGTAGATCGTCTGGTGACGGCCCTTTTCAGGAGAGACTCGACTAAATGACCGAATATAACGAATTCGGCAGACTGCACCGTCGAGTCGATCGTAAATCCCGTCGAAGGCGAGCGTCAAGGCGGTTGCCTTGAATTCAGGCCACAAATTTCGACCGGGGATTACTTTACGGATTATAGCGGGCGTGCCAGTCACTCACCGGCACGCCCGCTATTTTCATTCGCTCATTTCGCCTGTTCAACCGGGCTCACACCTGAGACTTCCATCGTGAAGTCAAAGTTTTCGCCACAGAATGAACAGTCGCGATCTGCTTGGCCAACTGATTAGTTCGGAGTGGAATCCATTCGGAAATGCCCGAACAAGGTTCCGCCGTCACGAACAATGTAGAACTTCAACGGGCCGAGTGTCTGCAATTGAGGGTGATTCAACACGTACTCAATATTTTCATTGCTGACCGTTTCCCAAATGTGCAGGCCAACCAGAATATCGCCGGGACGAATTCCATTCACATCAGCCTGACTTTGAGGTCGAACTGCGGTGACTTTCATTCCCCCTTGATATGGCAGACCGGCCATCGGGAACTGCTGCTCTGACTTTTCCAGACGCAATCCAAACACATCCCAGCACTTATCCATTGTCAACGCTGGCTTTGCAGCACTGGTCACCACTGGAGTCGTGCTTGTCACTGAAACCGGGACTGCAGAAACAGTCTGGGTTCCTGGTGTACGTCGACTTCCGGTCAAAGCTCCAATGCGGAACTGAATGGTTTCTTCCTGTCCGTCACGTCGCACGATCAATGGCAGGTTTGTTCCAGCTGCACGACCGAAGATGGAACGTTCGAGGTCGGCACCATCAACAACGGTGACATCGCCAGCCTTGATGATGACGTCACCAGACTTCAGACCAGCAGCGACTGCAGGTGAATCTGGACGAATCGCCTGAACAATCAGCTTACGATCCAATCCTTGCTTGACGTCGTTCGTCTGAATCCCGTGATACGTCTGGTTATGACGCTCAACGTTCATCAGTCGGGCAATCACTTTTCGTGCGTTGTCCACGGGAATTGCGAAACCAATTCTCTGAGCCCCAGCACGAATCGCAACGTTAATCCCGATGACTTCACCATCCGCATTCAACAATGGTCCACCACTGTTGCCGGGGTTGATCGCAGCATCGATTTGAATCAAGTCTTTGTAAGACTGTTCATCATTCACTTCAACGTCACGAGAACGGTGGCTGATGATTCCCCGAGTGACCGAAGATTCATAACCATAGGCATTCCCGATCGCAATCACGTCTTCACCCAACATCAAGTCGGATGAGGTGCCAAAGTTTGCAACTTCAAGACCTTCGCGAGGTTCAATCTTAATAATGGCCAAGTCTTCGCGAGAGTCATACGCGAGAACCCGACTTTCATATTCGGTGCCGTTAAACGTCGTTACTCGCAATCGTTCGACATCTTGAACAACATGGTAGTTGGTCACGATGTAACCACGTTCATCGATAACAATGCCGGTCCCCATCCCGTTAATCTTCGATGCCTTACCGGCAGAGAAGACCACATCCATGGATTTCTGGCGTTTCTCGGTGTGAATATTCACCGATGACCGCTCAGCACGTTCAACGATTCGGGTTCGTTCTGTATTGCGAAAAGACGTCGGCGCGCCTGCCGGCAGCTCTGCTTTCGCAAGCTGCGGTGACAGTGCAAGCATCATCGCCATGCACCATCCGGCCTGGCAGAATCGCTTCGTCATCGTCGGGCCTGTTCCTGTTGTGAACCGAGGCTAGTGGGCGACGTCCGTCCGCCAACTGGGAGGTCAATCCTTGATGCTCCACTGTTCCCCAACATCGGACTTACCCTCGCCTGTGCTTGAAGATGCACATGCGACCGTCGCAAACCTTGCCTAATCCGCAATTGTGTATTTGGGTAAACTTTCCCCCCGATCGAACGTGCTCGCGCCTTTTCTCCACGGACTGCCAGATATTTCGCTCAAGATTGAATTTGATCCAACTCCTGTCACAACACGTCGTGGCGTGACAGCGTTCGACGCCCTACAGTGTTTGACAGAAATTCGAATGAAGTTCAGGTTTTGATTCAGGATTCACAGAAGATGACCCGCAAAGAGAAAATCGAAGCCCGACTGCAGGAAGACCCAAACGATGTCTTTCTGAACTACAGCTATGCCTTGGAATTGGCAAAGATTGGGGAAGAAGAAGCAGCCAAAGGCTCATTTGTACGCGTCCGGGAGATCGACCCCAATTATGTCGCCGGGTACTTTCAGGAAGGCCAGTTTCTTGCCGGGCTGGGAGAAGTTGACGCAGCCAGAGCGATCCTGACTTCTGGAATTGCTGTGGCAAAACAAATCGGAGATTCCCACGCTCAGGGCGAAATGACCGATTTCCTCGACAACCTGTGATCGTAATCACACGATTTCAATAGATGGAGACCCAGGGACATGCGAGTCTTGGTGACCGGATTTCCCCCATTCCCAGGTCGACCGGTGAATCCATCGGAGTTGCTGGTTCGATCGATCGCATCAAGATCGCTCGAACTGCCGGGGATTGAGCTGCACACGGAATTGCTTCCGGTGGAATATGCAGGTGTCGAGCAGGCATTTACTCAACTTATGTCAACAGTTCGCCCACAATTGTGGCTCGCGTTTGGAGTCGGCGCACAACAGTCTCCGCTCCGTTTGGAACAGCGCGCGGCAAATTGCGACAATTCCACAAGATGTGACAACTCAGGGGAATTACGATCCAATTGTCTGATCGAAGAGAACGGGCCTGAGTTTCGCGATCTCCCGGCGAGGATCCCTGAATTGCAAATGCACCTGCAGAGAGCAGGGTACACATGTGATCTCAGCAACGACGCCGGAACATATGTCTGCAATCATCTGATGTATACAGCAGCAAATTCCGCAAACGTTCGAAGTCGGGAATGCGAATTCGTTTTTACCCATCTTGCCCCACTGGAATTCGGGATGCCGACAGAAAATTTGGTTGTTGCACTTCAAATCATGGTGAACTGGTTTCAGAATTCACCTGACAGAATTCCCGTCTGAATCCAATCAGACAACTTTGTTCTGTCGAATCAAATCCGCAGCGATACATACAGCGGCATCAATCACTTCAACCTCGCCGTCTGAACCCGTTTTCCAGACAGGTCCGTGATCGCCGTTCCCAACTCGCCTTTCTCTGAAATCTACCGGAGCAATGAATGGCGTCTGCCGAATCAGAAAAATGCTGGCTGGGTTTTGACCTTGGAGGGACGAAAATGCTCTCCCAGGTTTACAATTCCAAATGGGAAGTAATCTCCAAAGAACGTAAACGCATTCACCCCGGCACAAGTGTCAAAGGGGGAATCGAGCGGATTCTTGAAACCATCCACGATACACTCGGGAAAGCGTCACTGACTCCTGCAGACTTGCATGGAATCGGGATTGGGTGCCCCGGCCCGATTGATATGGAGAACGGAGTCGTTCTGGACCTGCCCAATATTGGCTGGCACTCCATTCCTTTAAAGGCTCGACTGACAGAAGCACTGGGTTGTCCAGTCGCCGTACTGAATGACGTCGATGCAGGCATCTATGCAGAGCATCGAGTCGGAGCGGGGCAGGGGGCTCGCAATGTGATCGGTGTGTTCGCCGGAACAGGGATCGGAGGAGGATGCGTTTATCTCGGAGAGATTCTGAGAGGCGCAACGACTTCCAGCTTTGAAATCGGTCACATTCAAGTGATGTCGAATGGTCCGCGGTGCGGTTGCGGACAACGTGGATGCCTCGAATCGGTTTCGAGCCGACTTGCGATTGCAGCTCAATGTGCACGAGCCGCTTATCGGGGAGACGCTCCACATTTGCTTCAGGCTGCTGGCACAGATATCGCCAATATTCGAAGTGGAGTTCTGAAGGATTCCATTGCCGCTGGCGATAAAGCGGTTGAATCGATCATCAAAGAAGCCGCAAGATACATTGGAATCGCGGTCGGAAGCGTCGTGAATCTGATCTCCCCAGACATCGTTGTCCTGGGGGGAGGGCTTGTCGAGGCGATGCCGGAGCTCTTTATCAGTCAGGTCACAAAAGCGGCTGAAAAACGGGTGATGCCGGCATACAAAGGAACCTTCGAAGTTGTCCCTGCAACATTGAAGGATGACGCCGGAGTCCTTGGCGCTGCACTCTGGGCAGAGCACAAGTTCTCAGACAAACCGTCATTAAAACAGGCTAAACGAGCAAACTGAAGTCCTGTCCTCTCGCTCAGGAATTCACAGTCCTGAGTCATTCCCGTTCTCACCTCAACACACATTTGCAAACACAGGATTTTCATGTCTCGTCACGATGGTCGTCTCGTTAATCAGCTTCGATCAATTCAGATTCAGCGTCCTTACTTCGGAGCCGCCCCTGGGCGTGTGCTGATTCAGGCTGGACGAACAACGATCCTCTGTACCGCCAGCGTTTCGACAGACCTTCCTCCCTGGAAGAAGAAGCAGGAAAATCCAACCGGTTGGGTCAGTGCCGAATACAGCATGCTTCCCGGGTGCACCTCGCCGAGAAAAGATCGCCGTACAGACGGACGGGCCACGGAAATTCAACGACTCGTGGGACGCAGCCTACGGGCGATCGTGGACAATGCAGCACTCGGGCCCCGAATGGTGACCGTCGATTGCGACGTACTCGAAGCCGATGGCGGAACACGGACCTTGAGCATCACCGGTGGGTTCATCGCTCTGGTGGATGCCATTGCCGCCATCGAAGAACCGGGGTTCGACTATCGTAAAGTTTTTACCGATAGTGTCGCCGCAATCAGTGTGGGAGTCGTTGAAGGACGCCCCGTTCTCGACCTGGACTATGTAGAAGACAGTCAAGCCGAGGTCGACATGAATGTGGTCATGACCGGCAAAGGTTCCTTCGTTGAAGTGCAGGGGACAGCAGAAGGTGTTCCGTTCCAACGCGACCTTCTGAACGCTCAATTGGACCTTGCAAGCGCAGGAATTGCCGAACTGACAACGATTCAGAAAAACATTCTGGGAGAGAAGTGGCCCTGGTAAAGCAGTTGGAGACAGGTCTTCAATTCAATAAACCTGTACTCGCAGCAGCAACTTATGCCGCACAACTCGCGTGAAGTCAGCATCCCCGATCAGGCCAGATGACGCCTGATCGGGGATTGTTATTTGGTATAGACACATTTTTTCTGAATCCGTAGAAACCGCGACGATTTCCCTCATGATTAGGGCAGTCTCTCTGTTTGCCAAGACGGCTGACAGTGAAACGGCCAGCAGTGAAATTGAACCTTCCTGATCAATTGATGACATCAGATTCCGCCCCCAGCAGGATCGAATTGACCTTCCGTCATCGATTGATTCCCGTCCAATCCTTGGCATTCGCCACTTCAATATTCCAATCCGATCCCCCTTCGGCTTGACGTGGCTTCGTCATTGCACATGGAGCGTGCTATGAGACCTGTCTTTCACTCAATTACAGCGACAGAGCAGTTTGCTCTTCGATCTGGCCGCGCCATTGCGGCTTCTATCTGCGAAATGCGTGACGCCATGTGCAACAGACACAAGATGATTTCCCGATTCGCTCTCTGCACGCTGTCACTCATCCTGCTGAGCAGTGCCTCTTTTGCCGCAGGAATCGAAGCGGACCCGGCCAAAACATATACATTGGCAAAGAATCGCGGCCCATGGATGATCATGGTCACCACGTTTCACACGACCGGTTCCGATGGTGAAACCGATGAAGGAAAAAGTCCTGAGCAGGCGGCCCATGACCTCGTTATTGAGCTGAGACAACTCGGAATGCCAGCGTACGTCTACGAACACGTTCCAGATCAGGAACGTATTATTTCCACAGATACACTTGGTCGCGAATCTCGCCGTAAGAACCTGCGACGCATCAAATCTGTCTGCGTGCTGTGTGGTAACTACAGCAACATCAACGACAAACTCGCACAGGATTCACTGGCCTGGATCAAGAAGTTGAAACCCAAAAGCCTGAGCGAAGGGGTTTACTTTGAGCCCACCAAAGGTCGACCATCGATTCTGAGTGGTGCATTCCTCACCATGAACCCGATGCTGACTCCAGCAGAAGTTCAACAGAAGCAAACCGCAGATCCGTTCCTTGTGAAGCTGAACCACGGTGAACGTTTTTCACTCATGGAAAATCGTGGGCAATACTCATTAGTGATTGCTCGCTTCTATGGCAAACACGTGATGGTCAAAGCGAGTGATGTGGACTCCGCGACCGACAAGTACTTCAAGGATCTGACCCTGGACAATGCTGCAGAATCGGCTCGTGAGCTCGTGACAGTTCTACGTGGGAAATACGACAAATCAGAAACCCAGTTTAACGACATCGATGCTTACATCTGGCACGACTACAACGAGTCCATTGTCACAGTCGGTTCATTTGCCTCACCAGACGACGCTTCGATCGCCCAATATGTAAAGCGATTCGGGCCAACAGTCCGAACATTCGAAAAGACAGGGACATCGAACTTCCAGCCACAACACCTGAGCGTCGCTGGATTCGGACCAAAGGGTGATCAGAACCGTCTTTGGTTGTTTGAACCCAATCCAGTTGCGATGAAGGTTCCACGAGTGAAATAGGCTCGGCACCTGTTGTTGCGGAATTGAAATTGATCCAGACCCCGAAGAGCAACTCTTCGGGGTTTTGTTATTCTGGGGGCCATGTCGAGCGCGTGTCTTCAGAATCGGTTTCGCGAACACAGGCTCAGCGGACTTCAGAGGATCAATTCAGTGGTGTCTCCTCAGGGACCAGTTCCGTTCGTTCGCAGCCTTTTCTTCGCTCTTCGCGGACTTGTCGAGGCTCTGCGTGAACAACGAAACATACGCGTTCACCTTGTAACGACCATCGCGGTTTGCACTGCTGCTTTCATTCTTCGCCTGGACGCGATCACCTGCACCATTTTGCTTTTGTGCATTGGGCTGGTGGTTTCCACGGAACTCCTGAATACCGCACTCGAAACGGTTGTCGATCTGGTTTCGCCGGAGCACCACGAACTGGCGCGGAAGGCCAAGGACATCGCCGCTGGCGCGGTTTTATTTGCGTCTTTGATCGCAATCTGCATTGGCATTACGCTGATTGGCCCTCCACTGATTCGGTTCGTAACCTCAGTCATGCCTATACGATAGGACGGGAAGTCGTCGGTCATAAACGATGGCAAATCCCGGTTTGATTCTTCTTGATTATTGAACGCAACTCTTCAATTCTCTGTTGCTGAAACTTCCGCCAGCCGATTCCATCAAAAGCAGCTCACATCAGCACAGACGGATCGATTGCGATTCTTACATCTCCTGTAAGGCCATATTGTCTCGAAATGTGTAGATCATGTAGGATCTCCCGGGATTTGTTTGTGCCGCGGCAGTTGGACTGCCGGTTCATGGACGAGACGGCACCGTATTATGATCAAGACGATATTGCGGAGCGTTCTCTGCTTTTGCGCGGCAGTCGTACTGCTTGCGCTCTTGGTCTGCGCTGTCGAAGTCGGATGTCGCGCCTGGCAATTCAGTGCATCTCTCAACCCGGGCGTTGCTGAATTCCGCACTGAAAACCTGATTATTCCCAGCTCCAAATCATGGACGGAAGTCAGGCCGCTGATTGACATTGAGCACACGATCCCCAATGGAGGCAGTGTCCGAATCAGGACGAATGAACTCGGGTTGCGTGGCCCATCGATTACTGTCCCGAAGCCTGATGGCGTTTTTCGAATCCTCTGTCTCGGTGGAACAGGAATCTTTGGAACTGACGTTCCTGAAGGGGATACACTTTCAACCGCATTGCAGCGCTGCCTGATCCAGCAGTCCGGTGCAGAGATTGAAGTCATTAACGGCGGATGCCCGCAGACAGGTCCACTCGCTCAGGTCCTTCGATATCGAGCAGGGCTCCAATCGTTGCAGGCGGATCTTGTGGTGCTGTGCATCAGTATAGAAGACCTGACCCACGATACGGATGTTCGCAAAGCACTGCGTCTGGATCGCTATCGTCAACCGGCCTATGCAGCCCATCCCGGCGCGTTGCTCAGAAACACGAATCTCGCTGAGGAAGCACGCAACGATTTCCTGTGCCTGTCATGGACGATGGACTTGATCACCAGAACACTGGTCAACAGAAACCAGCGTCCCTTCTTCATCCCGCAGGAAGGAGGCTTTGGCCGACGAGAACTCGGGGTCATTGCATCACTTTCGAAGATGGTTGAAGCGAATCAGGGGATGCTGATTGTCTCTGCATCGCCAAGTGCCTGGGGACTGGAACAGACCCGATCTGCAATGATGCACCAGCGTCCGACGTTCGGGGATGACATCAACCGGATCCTGCACGAACTTCAGGTCGCCGACCGCATTCCAATTCACGATGTTCTGCCGGACTTTTGCGGGTTGCCTGACCCTCGCTCCGCATTTTCTTCAAGAGCAGGGTGTCTGACAGCCTCAGGAAACGACCTTTACGCCCGTTCACTCGCTGTCTATCTGATGAATCGGGCTCCGAATCTCGCTCATTTCCTTTCGTCTCCGCGAGCAACGCAAAGCAGCGTCATTCCGGCATCGGACCAACGTCTCACGCCGCTCAATTCGCAATCAACTCCACTGCCTGCAACAACACCGCCTCACTGACAACGATCGAATTGAGTGCATAGATGCCGGACCCGGAACTTCAACCTGGCCCTCGCTGGAACGACGACGAAACTCCACGGCCGTTTCAAGTTGTTGTGAACTCGAAACAGCAGGCACGCGCTCCCGTCGATTCCCACGATGACACTGGTGCAGACTGCCATGCAGACGGCGACGCGGACTGTCACGCGGACATCGACGATGATGAGATGCCGATCTCGTTAGAAGAGATTGAAGCAGCCTATCTGCGTGCGTTGGAATCCGCTGCGTTCATGGACGAGATTTCAGCAGGCCACCCATCGGACGATCAAACAGATTCGATGGGGGACGATACCAGTTCTCCCGAATTCGAACTTGAGAACGAACTCCAAATCGGTGAAGCCGAGAGCAAAGAGGCTCCAGCGGAAACAGGCTCTGTCGTCGATGATGCGGAGTCCTGGGCTGCGACTTTCGACGAGTCCGTGAATGACAGCTGGACGGTCCCTCCGGTCGACACAGCGGAATCATCGACACCGCAACTGGAACCGACCCCAGAAACATCGCAGACTTCTCATCCAGCCTCCGCTTCAAAGCAGCAGTCGCCACGACACACCGCATCGAAAGTTGACTTCCGTACAGACGAAATCCAGGACGAAAACTACATCAGTCTCGAACAGGTTCTGGAAGCAGTGCTCTTTGTCGGAGGAAATCCACTCCCCACCAAAAAGCTGCTCGATCTCCTTGGGGGAAGCACGACCTCTGAGCAGCTCGATCAGATCATTCTTACCCTGAATTCAAAGTACCTCGCAGAAGGCCGCCCCTACGAAATTCGAATGCAGACTGGTGGCTATGTCATGCAGTTGCGAGAAGAATTTGAATCGGTCCGTAGCCGCACCTTCGGGCACGGTCCGAAGGAAGTCAAACTTGCTCAGGACGCTCTGGAGGTGCTGGCATTGATTGCCTACAAGCAACCGATCTCGAAACAGGAGATGGAAGAGACCGGGAAACAGAATCTCGGGCCCCTGTTGCGGCAACTATTGAGAAGGCAACTCATCGTTCTTGAACGTCATGAAGGCAAAGAGGCCGAGCAATATAAAACGACGCCTCGATTTCTCGGTCTGTTCGGGCTGCAATCCATTGAAGATCTGCCACAGACTGGCGACTTCAACTTTAAATAGTGCAGATCCTGACGCCAGTTCCGGCATGCTCCTGCGATCGCTGTACACTCTCACGCAAGCCGCAACATACTTATCCAAACCAGGTTGCAACACTTGCTGTGTGCGTTTCGGACTGATCTTGTCGTGTTGATTCATCTTGCCATAGACTCCGGCAAGAACTGCCATTGAGTGAAGGATGATTCACTGGCAGTATCGATCATGACGAGCTTCGTTTTGGCTGGCAGGGATGCCGATGAACCGCCTTTTGAAATTGACACGTTACTTAGCCATGACTCCCGCTGTTCGCACCTGTGGTGCCGGACTTCTTGCAGGGGCATGTTTTGTTGGGGCGGGCGCACCTGTTCGACACCTTCTTGGTGGATCGACTCGAGAAATCGGTGCCCTTCTCGTTTCAACAGCAATCAGTGGCTGGTGCATCCATCTACTCAACCGGCAAAAGCACTTCTCAAGCATTGCTCAGAAACTCGGGTTGCTGTTTGCAGCCTTCTGGGCACTCGCAATTCCTGCGGTATTACACCTCAGCCTGCAGGCACTTGACGGAATTTCGCTGCTGACGATGCAATCGTCAGTCGTTCAGTTGGGACTGATCCATTGCCTTGTTGCCGTCGCATTCATTCCTGTCCTCACCGGACTGGGGATGGATTGTCTGAAAGGATCAGCATGGAGTCCGGGAAACACTGGACTCTGGCTTCTTGCGTTTGGAGTCTCCTGCGTCGTTTCGTCGATTTCTCTGTTGCCGATGCTGGGGATTCAAGGACTGCTGGGCGGCGTTGCTGCTCTGGCGGCGGCGATGCTGGTCGCAGATCACTTTGCACCCGCTATTGTCAAATCTCAGTTCAAAATCCACTCAGAATCGAATGCAACGTCAGTCGCTGCATCATCTCAGATTCACCTCATCACATCATTGATGATCGGGGCGACACTGGCTGTGATTTCATTTGCCGGTGCTCAACTTCTGCAACGAAATCTCTTCAGTGAACTGGCGATCTACGCCGGGATGACAATGTCGTTCGGGATTGCATACTGGTTTAGCAATCGCATTTCCTTGTCCTCCATGCCGACAAACACGACAGGAATGCGCGATAGCATTCGCCTGCTATGGCTGGCCGCCTGGGTTGGATCCATCGCGCTTGCTTACCCGTTGCTGACATGGTTCTCGCTGCAAACGAGTGCCCGAGTCAGTGATGTGACGCTGCTGCTGGCAAGCCGCATGGGCATGCTCCTCCTGCTGGTCTTTCCTGCAGGCATCCTGTTTTGCCGTCGGAACAATGAGGCAGCTCGCGGCACCACAACCGCCTTGAACTTCACCGCGGTTGCAGCAGGATTCCTGCTTTGCTCCAGCATCAACTGGACAGCTGGAACTGCTGCCGCTTGCACGGCGGGCGCGGCGATGTTGCTCGCGATGTTTGCATGGTCACGAGAGAGCTTCCTGATCCCGGAATCCGGTTTCAAGAAACTTGGAACCGTGAGTCTTGTGACTTTGGTACTGCTTGGAATCTTCAATGGACAACGTCTGAATTCACAGACTTCCGAGAAGATCCTCTTCTCCAGTCACACGCTGAAATCTGCCAGACAAGGCGTCTCACTGACCGAACTCCCCTGGATGGATGACGGGCGGTTCGTGGAGTCATTTGAATCACTCGAAGGCCGCATCAGCCTTTGGAAATATCGTGGCACCCAACTGATGATCCGTCAGAACGGGATCTCCACCGGGATGTTCTCAATCGATGCCGAAGCGTGCCCACAAAGTGCCGCCGACCTGATTCCAACATTGCTGCCACTCGCATTCCATCCAGGTCCTCAGGACGTCCTGATTCTCGGGATGGATCCGGCCGCGTTGAAAACATGCCAGCAGTATCCGTTACGACTCGTCCGCTCGCTCGATGGGCGCCCCGAAGCACACCGGTTGCTGGACTGGTTCACTGAGAACATTCCAAACTGGACACTGTCAGGCGGAGCCGATTTTCAGTTTGGAAAGATCGATCCTGTCATTTCGCTCTACACTCGACATGATTGCAACTATGACCTGATCGTCTGCCCTTTGACACAGCCTGCATCGCCGGGTGCCTCCACTGCGTTGTCGAAAGAGTTCTACCAACAGGCCGCGTCTCACCTGAATGACGGGGGCATTTTTGCCCAACGAGTTCCGTACTACGATCTCGGTACCGATGTTCTGAAAACGATCGTCAACACAATTCGTTCTTCATTCGAAGACGTGATGGTGGTGGAAGCGATCCCTGGGGAACTGGTTTTCCTGGCATCGAATACAACGTTACCCGCCGTCGATGCAGCCCTTGTCGAACGTCTGAAGGCACCTCAATGCCGTCAGATCCTTGGTCAGGCAGGATGGGACTGGTCGATGATTCTCGCTCGTGGAGGATTGTCGAATGAAAATCTTGGAGCGTTCGTCGCCACAAAAAGCACTGGCGGTTCATTCCTGAACGCTCGCAGTAATGCTGCACTGGAAACCGGCCTTCCAATCGAAATCGGACGCTGGGGAGCCAAGGCTGATGCAGCCCGTCTTGCACTTGGAAAACATGGAACAGCTCTGCGGGCCGCGTTGACTGACGAATCACTTGAACAGGACGTCAGTCATCGACTGGAAGATCTGAGTCTGGCACATCAACTGCAAATTGATCACCCGAACGATCCCTGGGGATACCGAAAAGCACTGAAAGACCGTCTGACTGATCGGCCTCGTACCGCATTGGTTCAGGTGAAATTTGAAGGTCTGAAGAGGATGCTGGACCCTGAAGATCGCCGGCGAAAAGACTATCTCGTCGCCTTGGGGGAAGTTGCCAAACAACAGCGTCCAACACCTGAGATGATCAGCGAATTGAACAATTTTGAAGCCCCGTTTGACCCTTTGGTCTCACTTTTCGTCAACCATGAAGTCGTTCAACTGCTGGAGCGAAGTTCAGATCCGAACGCAGCAATGCAGTACCGAAATCTGCTGCGAACGATCTATTACGCGAACCCTCAAGACCAGTCCACGAGAAACGTCAGTAACGCGTTGGAACTGGCCTGTGACGAAGAACAGGTTCCGCTTGCAACAGAAGAACGCTGGGACCATATCAATGGCCTGCTGCAGGTGCTCGCACAACGCTGGCAGTTGCGCTGGAACTCTGGGCGTACTTCGCGGTACGACGGGGTCGATCTGGAACGCAGTGCCAAAGCGGTCGACAAGGCCATGAAGCTGATGGCATCCACCGCGCCGGAATGTGGTCTGTCCTCTGCCGAATGGACTGCCCGAGAAAGCTGCATTAACCAGTTGCTCGTCCGTCCGATGCGGCACCATCGAAGTTCGCAACTGAGAACAGCGACTGTTGATCCCAAGGTCACACCAGCGACTCCCAGAGCCCCCGAAGCAGCGGCTCCAAAAGCAGAAACTCCCGCGAAGTAAACACTTCGATCCAATTTCCCGGAATGCGAAGTTCATCCAGCTCTCGACAAGTCTTCTTGCAGAGAGAAAAGGCACTTTCGTCACGACCGATTCATTGGCAGTCTGTCGCTGAGAGCAGACGCGTGAATCGACGAGCTGAATGCAGTGCTAACCGAAAATGAGTACAATCAGGAGCCGTCGCAATCTGGCGATGGCTCCTGATTTTTTGCTATTTCCGGACAGTACTGAGAATGCCCACGGACGACGCTTTTCGAATTCGTCAGCTCTCGACGAGTGTGATCAACAAAATCGCAGCCGGTGAGGTCATTGAACGCCCGGCGAGCGTCGTGAAAGAATTGCTGGAGAACTCTGTCGATGCTCTCTCGACGAAAATCGACGTCGACATCGAGCAGGGGGGATCAGAACTGATTCGGATCACCGATAATGGGGAAGGGGTCCACCCGGACGATATTCTCCTGACGGTTGCTGCACATGCGACCAGCAAGCTTGCCAGTGCTGACGATTTGTTCAGCATCAAGACAATGGGGTTTCGTGGAGAAGCACTCGCGTCGATCGCCGAGGTCTCGCAGTTCCGCTTGCGCAGCAAACAACGAGAACAGACACTGGGCTATGAGTTGGAGGTCGATGCCGGTGAGATCAAAGAACCGCGCGCCTGCGGGTGTCCGGATGGAACACAAATCGAAGTCCGACAACTCTTTTGCAATACTCCCGTTCGCCGGAAGTTTTTGAAGGCCGCGTCGACTGAGTTTGGGCATATCGCCGAACAATTCACGCGTATTGCCCTCGCGAATCCGCTGATGCAGATGACACTGCGTCATAACGGCCGAACCGTCCACGAGCTCCCTCCCTCCAGCCAGTTGCTGGAACGTATCGAACTCTTTTTCGGCAGCGAACTGGCAAGCCAGCTGATCTCGGTCGAAGCAGAGAATAACGGTATCCGAGTCTGGGGCTACGTTGGCCATCCGAGCCAGAGCAAGTCGACACGAAAAGGACAGTATCTCTTTCTCAACGGGAGATGGATTCAGGACCGGTCGCTGCAACACGCGCTCGGGGAAGCTTACCGCGGATTGATCATGATCGGGCGATACCCGGTCTCGTTTCTGTTTTTGGAACTCCCTGCAGACATGGTCGACGTCAACGTCCACCCGACCAAGTCTGAGGTGCGTTTTCAGGATAGTCAGTCACTCTTCCGACTTTTGTTGTCGTCGATCCGTAATCGTTTTCTCACGATGGATCTCGACTCGCGTCTCACGATTGGGTCGAAGCCAAGCGATCGTTCCGCTGTTCCACAACTGTCGCCCCCTCCGGGCATTGAAGAGACATTTCGCCAGATTCCTGCTGCTCAGGCTCGCGAAATCCAGCCGGAACTCGTTTCCTGGGCGAAGAATGAACTCGAGCAGCAGCAGGAACTGTTGAAGCAATCCCCTGATGCCGCATCACGAATCAATCCGTCATCGCCGCTGAATGGCGGATTTTCTTCTGGCTCGACTTCTTCCTCATTCGAAGACGAAATCGACCGCATGATGACCGGTTCCAGCGGACAGGAGTCACGGTCATTCGAGCCGAACCAATTCGCCTCACTCGGGCAGACTTCACTCGAGAATCGTCCACAAGGTCAGCATTCGTACGAGGAGTACTCGTCTGGCGATCAGTCACCGTCTTTGACCACACCGGCAAATCCAGAACCATTTTCCAGCGAGCCATTTTCCTCCGCGCCGCTTCCACAGGCGACTGTTGCCCCGAAGGTTGCCTACGCAAATACGCAGGAAGCCAGCATCACTCCGGCATCCGCGAATGCCGAAGTCAGAGCGATGCAGGTTCACGACTGCTATCTGGTTGTTGAAACGACCACGGGAATCACGGTCATCGATCAGCATGCACTCCATGAACGCATCATGTATGAGCAACTGCGTCGACGAGTTCTTGCTGGCAGCGTTGAAATTCAACGCTTGTTGCTACCGCTGACCGTGCAGATGACAGCACGGGAAGCGAGTGCGTTGCTCGACCAGACAGAATTGCTGGAAGAGTTGGGCCTGCACATTCAGGATTTTGGCGGCAACACCATCGCCATGACAGGTTACCCAACGCTGATGGCGAAGGCGGACCCGCAAGCGTTGCTCAGAGACATTGTTGACCTGCTGGAAACGTCTGGCCGGAAGATCGAACGCCGAGATCTGCTCGACAAGATGCTGCACATGATGTCCTGCAAGGCAGCGATCAAAGCAGGACAGCGTCTCTCGCCTGAAGAGATGGAAGCATTGCTTGCACAACGACACCTGTGCGATGACGCCCATCACTGCCCGCACGGGCGTCCAACCGCATTGAATCTCACCAGAGAAGAACTCGACCGGCAGTTCGGACGTCTCGGGTCATAGCACCTCCCCGTCAGCGATTTCGCCTATCTATCTTCTCTGGAAACTGATCCGATCAGGAAACCTGCGGCGGTAGATGACGGCGACGGGCGCTTTTGCCTCAATCTCAACATCAAATCTTGTTGACCAATTGCCGAGACTGGTGCAAAGTCTCTATTGTCCATTCATCAACGAATGCAGAACCGAAGATGGCTCTCGTGGATTGACTGCATGATCGGGGCTCCAGAGTCAACGAAATGTGGCATCAAGACAGGCACGATTCGTTCTGAAAAGAAGCGATCGGTTTCACCTATCAGGACGTCTGACTTCCCAAATTTGAATTAAGTTGAACGCCTCTCCCATTGTGAGTGAGAACACCTCTGCTGGACTGCATCTGAACGTGCTCCGGACAACGGAATCAGTTCCAACATCGACGAAACGGGACTTTCAATGAAATACGGTTTGAACCTGCTGCTGTGGACTTCAGGAGTGGACGAGTCGATTTTCCCGACACTGGAGAAGATCAAATCCTGGGGCTACGACGGCGTTGAATTACCAGTCTTTGATATGCAGCTCCCGGCTTACGAAAAAATAGGGAAGAAGCTCGCAGAAGTCGGACTGGAAAGCACCGCTGTGACGGTCTGTACAGACGACGCAAACCCGATCTCTCCGGATGCAGCCATCCGCCAGGCAGGCGTTGAGCGGATCAAACAGGCTGTGGATATGTGTGCTGCCGCTGGAGCGACACTGCTCTGTGGGCCGTTGCACTCTGCTTTAGGAACATTTGTCGGACGTGGGCGAACGGAGGACGAGTGGAAATGGGCACAGGAGTCTTTGGCGAAGGCCGCAGATTACGCCCAGAAGCAAAACGTCATGCTAGTTGTGGAATACCTGAATCGCTTTGAGGCTTACTTCCTCAACAGTGCAGAAGACACTGGCCGTTTCTGTCGTGAAGTCGATCATCCGAACCTGAAGATGATGTACGACACCTTCCATGCGAATATTGAAGAGAAGAACCCGATCCACGCTGTGGACGCATGCAAGGATCAACTGGTCCATGTCCACATCTCTGAAAATGATCGCTCGACACCAGGGGAAGGTCAGATTCATTGGGACGCGAGTTTTGAAGCATTGCGACGGGCCAAGTATGAAGGCTGGCTCACGATCGAAGCCTTCGGACTGGCATTGCCGGAACTTGCTGCCGCGACGCGCATCTGGCGTCGAATGTTTCCTAATGAAGAATATCTGGCGAAGCAGGGGCTCGCATTCATGAAGTCGCGATGGGAAGGATCTTTGGATCGTTAAGCCTCGTCGCCACGAATCAAAAAAGGTAAGGGGCCTGATTGAGCCCCTCACCTTTATGTTTTTGGCTGACCAACGAAACGGCTTAAAGACCTTCGTTGAGCGGTTGAAGATCGGCCGGCAGGAAGCGACCATCTTTTCTCAGCAGTTCTCCGTCAAACCAGACTTCTCCGCCGCCATACTCGGGAGTCTGAATTAGGACGAGATCCCAGTGAATCTGGCTGCGATTGCCGTTGTCCGCAGTTGTGTAAGCATTCCCCGGCGTGAGATGCAATGAACCACCAATCTTCTCATCAAACAGCGTGTCGCACATCGGATGCTTGATGTGGTTGTTGCATCCCAGAGACCACTCTCCGAGATACCGTCCTCCTTCATCAGAATCCAGAATCTCGTTGAGGCGTTTGTTCTGCCCCTGACAGGTGGCGTCGACAATCTTGCCATCCTTGAACTCGAAGCGGACTCGATCGAAAATAGTTCCCTGATACCGCGACGGAGCATTATAGGTAATGACTCCATTCACGCTGTCACGGACCGGAGCTGTAAAGACTTCTCCATCCGGAATATTACGACGACCATTGCAAGCGATCACAGGAATCCCTTTGATCGAGAACTGTAGATCGGTCCCTGGCCCGGTGATCTTCACGCGATCCGCCGCCAGCATCCGTTCTCGCAATGGCTCCTGATTCCGTGCCATGGCTTCATAGTCGGTTGTACAGACGTCAAAGTAGAACTGCTCGAACGCTTCCGTACTCATCCGTGCAGACTGAGCAAACGATGGCGTTGGATAACGAAGCACAACCCATTTGGTATTGGCAACTCGCAAATCGATATGGACTGGCTTCCAGACATGCTGCTGGACCAGATCGAGCTGACTTCCCGGAACGTCTGACATTTCCTCACTGTTGGAAGTCCCTCGTACTCCGATATATGCCTGCATTTGAGACATGACGTTCGACTCGAACTGCCCGGTCAGCTCCATCGATTCCGCTGTTGCCGTCTTGTAGAGCGATCGCAGCACCGTGTTGCTTTTGCACGAAACAAACGGTCTGGCTCCGACTGCTGCTGCTCGCTCTACGAGCTTGCAAATCAGGTTCGGGTCTGGCAGATCAAACGCTTCAATCAAGACGTTCTCGCCGGCCTTCAGCTGGCAACTATGAGAAACAAGAACTTCCGCTAATCGATCAATGCGAGGATCATTCACAAGAACGGCTCCGATTCAGGTCTCATTGCGAAAGCGACAGCATGCCCCAGTACACGCCCTGCCGCATTATTCTTCCTGCACCGTTTCAAATGCGTGCAGGCGAACGAACATAAAGAAAAATCGGCTTCGAGACAGATGCTCGAAGCCGAATTCATTCAGGAGTCAGCGACAAACAAATTGCTGCTGACTCAATATGCAAAATCAGGTTTGCTTACAGAAGCGATTCGAGCAACATTCGCAACTTGCGAAGTTCCAACGGTCGCTGCGATGCTTCGGTGTGCTCTGGCAGAATCTCGATAGAGAGTGCCCGATTGTACCGATAGCGTTCCAGCAGCCCGATCAACTTACTGTAGTCGACTTCTCCCAGCCCGACTTGCACCTGCAACTGTGACGCAGTCGAATCTCGAAGATGAGCATGCAACGTGTATGGCGAGGTCAATTCCATCACGGTGTCGACCACTTTCGGGTCGAGGAAGTAGCTTGGATCGAATGCCAGTCCAAGTTTATCGACGGCCTGACAAAGCTCGACAGCCGTATGAGCATCACCGCTCAGGCGACCAGCTTGCGTTTTGAGACCAACACGAATCCCGTGTGCGGTCGCAATCGCAATCATCGATCTCAGACGATCGATCTCAAGGTTGAACGGCGTCCCCAATGGAGACGACTGCACCACCAGTTGAGAGATCCGCAGCACCTTCGAGATGCGACAGATTCCCAGGAAAGTCTGCTCATCGACATCATGAGCAAACGTGAACGCGATTGGCGAAAGTCGAGTCCGATCACGGATTCTTGCGATGAATTCGTCCGAATTCTGCACAACGAACGACGGTTTCAGCGCTCCGTTCTCGTCAAGCCATATTTCGACTCGATCGAATTCGAGATCTGTAATCAGGTCAAGCGCTTGCCAGAAATCCATCTCGGCAAAGCAGCGGGTAGAAGCGGCAACAAACACTCGCACACCCTTCGTTGCGATCCAACGTGATATGTCTCTGCCAGATTCAACAAATCCGACAGACAGACTCCATTCCGGACATTGCCATTATCGACAAGACCGTACGGTACTCTAAGTCGATAACGCAAAGTCTGCAAGCTTTTCGGGATGTAGCGGTTGTCTTTGACTTTTGATTCTCTCGGATTCTCCGTATTTTTCCACGCCGACTGCCGATAACGAAGAAGACAGTAATGATCTCGGCGTGCTTGTGCCCCTCGGGGACCGCATTTCGCCGTGCTGGGCGTCGTGGGCAGTCATCTCGCGGACGCTGTGGGGGCAATTGACTTAGGAAACAGTGACATGAAGCGAGCAATCCACGGAATGGTATTGGCCACTCTGTTTGCCGGAGCTTCCAGCGGCTGCCAAACGTTCGGAACTCCAGGTACAGGAATGGCTTCTACTGGTCGCGTCAATCTGGGAACGTCGGTCCAGACTGCGACAGTGCGGGGACAAAGTCCTGCAACTGAAGAAGCACAGGCGGATGGTGAAATCGTTCAGGCGGGCCGGTACGTGACTCCAATTCGTTCCCTGAAGGACGAAGTTCACGACATCCACCACGAACATCACAACACAGACGTCTATCACTTCCACGGGCAAGATGGACAACTCGCCGGGCAGCAATTCGGCGGGCCACAATACGGCGGACCGGGTTGTCCACCACAAGGTTACGGCAACTGCCCACCGGGACAACGTCACGGCTGCCGCGATGGCTTCAGCTATAACTACCGAGTTCCAAACGACTTGGTTTATCCACAGCCAAACGCCGTGGGTGGTGCTGTCGTTTATCCATACTACACCCATCGTGGGCCAAGCGATTTCTTCCGTGCCGAGTAATTCGGGCCTGAAGTCGTCGAACGATTCTCTTCCAATGTCAGAGCCTGACGATCAGTGAGTCGCACTCTGTGCGTTTTCTGGACGCCAATCGCATCCTGTCCTGCTGGAAGGCGGAATCAACACTCACGACTGGATGTAAAGTCGCTGCCTGACCATCCATTCTGATAACAGCAACCGGATGGTCACTCGCGTCTCAGCATCAAGCAATTCGATCAATCCAAACGCCTCCTGTCAGCACACATTTGCTGGCAAGAGGCGTTTTTATTTGCATCATTTCAACACATCTCCACTGAAAACGATACAGCGGGGTAATGCAACGGCGATCGTCGCGAGACATATTTCGCAATTGGCTGACCGTACTATCCTTCTTAATCGAGAACTCACGACTTTTTTTGAAGTGAGACAGAGTGCGTTTCCTTTGAAAAACTCATGACATCATCACCATCTCACTGTGCAAACCACAATGAACAGCCATTGATCGGCACGGATTGTGCTGTGGTTAAATTCTGCATCGTCAGGATCTGCCCGCTCCTGCACGAGGCATCTCAGGCGTCTTCAAGGTGGTCTTGAAGGCGCCTGTCTCTATTTACGCCGGTCGCCTTGTCTCTTGGTCACGATTCAGAGTCGCTTCCCAAGCAAAAGACATTCACACAAGACCGGTTCGGCCTCTCTCATATGTCCGCGGAGCCGCCTTCTCGATCGAAAAAAGGCAGTGCCCTGAGTTTCAGACACGCGACATGTGCTCTGGCAAAGTTCCAATCGCTCCTCTTCTATCCAATGCCCGGAGAGAATGACGTTCTGTTTTCTTTCCGAAATCGGATGCTGGCATACGATTTGTCTCCCGGATGTGCATGAGTCAATTTCTTCAGCGGCGCATCCTGTCCATTACAGGCAACGATTTCTTCTGCGTTCAATTCCGTTCAGGTTCTGGCTTGCCTTCTGCGTTTAACTTCCCAAAGTTGAAGAGGGACGTCTCAGGGAAATCATCGGACGCACACAGTGAGCACTTTTCCCGAGAACAGGCGGCAAACCATCCAACCATGAGTGATGGCCCGCCAACCAGACCGACTTGAATACAGATCACTCCATAAATTTTTCACGCTGGGAACAGTATGTCTGGAATGAAAAAGAAGATTACAGAATACGTTCAACGCCCCGCCTATGTCCCAGTCCTGGCAAAAGTCCTCGCCAAGAAACTGGGAGTGACCAAAAAGAAGCTTGAGCAATTCAACGCTGCACTGGCTGAAGCGGAAGCATCCGGCGAGATTAAAATTCTGGATTCAGGTCGTGTTCAGGCCAAGCGAGCCCCTAAAACCTATCAGGGGATTGTCCGAAAGGTCTCAACCGGCAATGCGTACGTGATTCTTCACGATCCCAAGCCGACGACTATCGAAGGAGACATCTTCGTCGATGCCGCAGATCTGAAAGACGCTCAGAATGGAGATGAAGTCCTCGTCAAGCTCCTGAAGAAGCGGAGATCAGGCGGGCAGAGCACTGGATTCGTCTCAGAAGTCATTCAAAGGGCGACCAACGTCTTCATTGGAACTTATTTTGAAGAGGACGACAACGGCTGGGTCCAACTGGATGGCAAAGACTATAACCGACCGATCTGGGTGGGGGATGCAGGAGCGAAAGGAGCACAGGATGACGACAAAGTCGTTGTTGAAATGTTGCGATTCCCTTCTGTTGACCAGATCGGCGAAGGGGTCCTGACAAAAATCCTGGGACCG
This sequence comes from Planctomicrobium limosum, assembly GCF_051465645.1. Classification (GTDB taxonomy): domain Bacteria; phylum Planctomycetota; class Planctomycetia; order Planctomycetales; family Planctomycetaceae; genus Planctomicrobium. Next base: position 2,520,196 of record NZ_CP195790.1, read on the forward strand.
CGTGGAGAACCCGGCGTCGACACTCAGATGATTATCCACGAATTTGGCCTCCCGGACGAGTTCCCGGATTCCGTCCTTGAGGAAGCCCGAATTGAAGCAGAGAACTTTCGGGAAGACGACCTGCATGAACGGGACGATCTCACCGGGTTGACCATCATCACAATCGATCCGATTGATGCGCGCGACTTTGACGACGCCATCTCTCTCGAACGATGGGAGAATGGTCACTGGCACCTGGGTGTGCATATCGCTGATGTGTCACACTTCGTTCAGCCCAACTCTGAGCTTGATCGAGAAGCCGAACGACGAGGCACCAGCGTCTATCTTCCGACAAAGGTAATCCCGATGTTGCCGGAGGTGATCTCGAATGGGCTCGCGTCTCTACAGGCGGGCCGAACCCGATTCACGATGTCGGCGTTCATTGAATTCAGCTCTGATGGGATTCCCATTGGAACCCGATTCTCGCGATCCGCAATTCGCGTCACACAGCGGTTTGCCTATGAAGAAGTCATGCCGATTCTGAAGAACACGGATTCGCCTGCTGCGAAGGAACTCGAGCCTGAGATTCTGAAGCTTCTCCAGAACATGCTCAAACTCGCCATGACACTCCGACGGCGGCGATTTGAAAAAGGCGCGCTGGAACTCGATATGCCGGCCGTCAAACTCGACATCAATAAAGATGGTCAGGTCACCGGAGCACATGCCGAGCATCACGACGAAAGCCATGAGATCATCGAAGAGTTCATGCTCGCCGCAAACATTGCGGTGGCTTCGGAATTAAACGACCGTGAGATGATCTTCATGCGTCGCGTTCACGGAGACCCGGCCCCTCAGAAGATGGCGACATTTGCTGAGTTCGCGGCCAGCCTTGGATACCCTGTCCAGAAGTCACAAAGTCGAAAGGATATTCAGGCGGTCCTCAATCAGCTTAAAGGACGCCCTGAAGAACAGGCACTGAACTATGCGTTGCTGAGGAGCTTGAAGCAGGCAGAATATTCACCGGGGGAAGCCGGCCACTATGCATTGGCAGAAACCAACTACTGCCATTTCACCAGCCCGATTCGCCGCTACCCCGATCTGCTCATTCATCGCCAGATGGAATCCATCATCACAGGGCGCCGATCAAGTCGAGGGGCAGGACTTGATGAACTTCATACACAGGGACGTCACTGTTCTCAAACGGAACGTCGAGCAGAACGCGCAGAACGGGAACTGACGAAGCTCAAACTACTCTCTTATTTTGAAAGCCGTGTCGGCGAACGGATGACGGCAACGATCACGACCGTTGACCGCTTTGGCTTCTTCTGTCGTGGGATCGAGATCCCGGCAGAAGGTCTCGTCCACATCTCGACGCTCTCAGTAAACGACTACTATGAGTATGACCGCCCGACAATGTCCCTGATCTCTCGACGCAAAGGGACTACGTACAGGTTGGGTGATCGCGTCATCGTTGAGGTGTCTAAAGTTGACGTGAACCGCAGGGAGCTGAATTTCAAACTGATTGGAATGGACCGCAGCAGCCCGAAACGCTCTGGTCCGCCAGCACTTGCCGTTGGAAAAACACGTGCATCGAAGGAGAAGCGGGATCAGTCGAAAGCAAAAGGGAAACGTGGCTCTAAAAACAGGAAGAAGCGTTAGACCGACACTTTAAAAGATCGCGACCTGAACCAACACAAAGAGCCGCGAGCATTTGCTCGCGGCTCTTGATGTTTAACCAGAATGCCTGCATGGGCATGAGACAGCCCACGAAACAAGACTACTCAATCCGGGGTGGCTCATCGTCTAACGATTCAGCCTTGATCTTTGGTGGTGAAATCACGAGCGAAGCGATGACACCTGTCGCCAAAATCGTGCCAATAATCCCGAGCGAAATTCCGATCGGAATATGGTAATGGTTGACGAGCAGCATCTTGACCCCAACAAACAACATCAGCACAACAAGTGCCATCTTGAGGTAATGGAAGTCTGCCATCAAACCGGCTAATGCAAAGTAGAGCGACCGTAAACCGAGAATTGCGAAGATATTTGAACTGAACACGATGAACGGATCTGTCGTGATGGCGAAGACAGCTGGAATCGAGTCGACCGCAAACATGACGTCACAGGACTCGATCAAAATCACCGCCAGAAACATTGGCGTCGCGATTCGCTTCCCGTTTTCAATCGTAAAGAAGTTCTTCCCGTGATACTCGTGGGTCACAGGGAACAGCTTCTTCGCAAAACGCATGACGGCACTCTTATCAGGATCAAAATCATCCTCTCCTGACCGCGCCATACGAATGGCAGAGACAATCAGCAATCCACCGAAGAAGTACATCGTCCAACTAAACTCATGGACGAGTTTCGCCCCAAGAAAGATCATGATCCCGCGCAGGATCGCTGCCCCTGCAATCCCCCAGAACAGCAAACGATGCTGATGCTGCGGGGGAACACGGAACGACTGAATGATCATCGCGATGACGAAGATATTGTCGACAGACAACGAGTACTCAATGATGTACCCGGCAAAGAACTCGAGCGCGGCCTCTTTCCCGTCATCGTGGTCTGTTGTGATCCATTCCGAAAGAATGACACCTTCATACAGAAGGTAAACAAAGCCATTGAAACACATGGCGATGAAAACCCAGAAGCAGGTCCAAGCCAACGCTTTTTTGACCGTAATCTTCTCTTCGCCACGATGCAGGACCGTCAAGTCAAGGATGATGAGCAAGCCCACAAAGACGATGAAGAACGCGTAAATCCACCAGGGCATGTGAGCTCAATTCATTTCTGCTGAAGTCGGAGCGTGTTAAAGATCCCTGTCGGCGGTAAACCCGGGAAGACAGCATCCGTTGATGATTGTGTTTTAATTCGAACTGGCCTCAATTGACCACCTCGACAGAAAAATTCCGGGCCCATCTCAGGATGACGGTGAACCTATGTCCCCTAACATCCTACCTGAGAACCGGTCAGTTCTCGGATTGATCGACATACAATACAAAGCGATACGGCTGATTCAACTGGCACAACCATAAACCAGATCTGCGCTTCTCTGGACATCAAGTTCAGGAGATGGCTTTCCAGATCTGCAGAATGTCTGCCTTGCCCATTGAGGATTTCTGAGGAACGCACTTACAGCGCGGCAGATTCAAGAACCCGTCGAAAATCGCACCCTGATGCATTCCGGTCTCCGTTTTCTTTTCGAATCACCCGTCATCGCAAAAATCAATTAAGGCGGAACGATCCCGCGAAACTACGGGATCAAAATCTTTTCGAACATTCCAAAATCGCAAACAGATCAGCAATCGCAAATGTTTTTTTCGCTGACACTTTGCTCTCAAATCAGACTCAACCAGGCAGCCAAAACGTCCCGTTGACCTTCCGGAGATCCAATAATGCCAATGATCCCGATTCGTCCTCTTTTGGCAACGTGCAATTCTCCCAATAGCGCCTGATCGGCCTACTCAATGGTAAATCCCCTTGTCTATCTTCCAGCAAATTTTGTGCATCAGGAAGGTTAAGCAACTCCTTCCGATGTTGCACATTGGACTGGAATTGCGGATTGGGAGTCTGGCATGACCAATATTGTTCTAGCGTTTGCTGCATCTGCAGTTGGAATGCTGAGGTCAATGCTGCAACGTCCCAAAGCTGACGCAGGTGTCAGTGATACATCGACAATCAGAAAATTGACTCGAGCAATTGCGGCGAGACAATTTGAGATTGACTGGCTGCTGGCAACCCGCGATCCAAACAACTCTCCAGCTCAGTCGATCCGACTCCTTCAGCAAAGCAGTCCGTCACCTGCATCAGCATTCGCCTGTTACTTAAGTCCAACAGGCGACGTCGTACAGTTGAGCGAGACGCTTCAGGACAGTCTGCCCCGTTTGACGAGTGCAGGTCGATTACGACTTTCATCTGAGACCCCAGTTGAGTTGAAACGCGAACACCAACACTGGAGCAACTTCCGAAATCCCGCAGCCATCCCGGAACAAAGTTGGGCTTTCCCTTGTGGGGCTCCAGGCAACCCCACCGGTTGGATCGTCACTTCATACATTCCGGTCCTGACAGAGGATCAGGAAACGGACCGAGCCGTTCTTGAAAAGCTCTGCCGTGCCACACACATGCCAGCCCTCAGAGGTCAGCAGTCACTCGCCCGGCGATCGAGTCGTACTGAGTTTGACGAGAACCAGCTCGTTCGTGACATGTTTCAGCTGCGCCTGTTGGCCGATGAGGATTTTAGCACGCCAGAAGAGATGCTTCAGGAGTTTCTGTCGAAACTTGCCTTCCTGTCAGGGTTCGATCGTGCCAGCCTGTACTCCCGCCATCATCAAGGATCCTCAGAGTTTCAATGTTGGACGCGCGGGGGACGGTCAATCTCCCCGTCCCTCAACAGGCTCTGGGAAGTTGTTGAGCAGAAAATTCTGCAGTCCCATGTCACATCGCATCTCAGAGTCTGGCTGACCGAAGAGGATCATCCTGCTCTGTCTACAGATCGTGAACTGACGTTTCAATCAGTCCTCATCGTGCCGATGGATCAAGCCCGCTTCCCAGGCAGTGTCCTCTTACTGACAAGCCGAAGTTCTGTTTCCCAAGAAAAGATCACAGAAGAACTGGCCGACTGGGCGGTCAACTTCGCAGTCCATTCGTTTCATCAAGCTCTCGATCGTCAGCAAATTGAGTATCGAGCTCAGCGAGACTGTCTTACTGATCTTGCCAATCGACATACATTCGAAATTGAGTTCAAAAACCAGCTCAAGTCTTGCCAACTCGCAAACCAGAGTTGCAGTTTGATCCTGATCGACATCGACCATTTCAAGGATGTGAACGACACCTTTGGGCATTCCGCCGGGGACGAAATCCTGCGGCAAGTGGCTGATGTCATTTCGCGATCAGCCACTCAATTCACGAACCAGCCCAAAACACAGATCGCCCGCTATGGAGGCGAGGAGTTCGCCGTTCTTCTCCCAGGCTATGAACTTGATGAAGCCATCGACATTGCAGAACAAATCCGAAAAGCTGTCGAGTCAACGATCATGTCGATTCCAGCAAGACATGTGAAAGTGACATGTTCAATTGGTGTCTCGTCAGCGCCGGAATACTCCGACTATGACCCGTCAACATTACGCCAAAAAGCCGACATGGCACTCTATGGTGCGAAGCGTTCCGGCAGAAACCAAGTTGTGGGAGATCAGCAATTGCAGCAGAACGTCATTGCCGAATAGCACATTCAGTTCACTCACGGCAGCCATCCCGTGTCACACTTGCTGCTCATGTCTGGAATATGTTGCGACACATGAAATGCTGAACGACACAATCAGAAAAGGCCGCATCTCCAATTGGAAATGCGGCCTTTATCATTTTCGACGTCTGCAGCAGACTCAAGAACCAGTCTATGAGTTTGCCTGAGCGGTTGTGAGTTCGTTCTGGATCTTCTTCAGACGCTCCAAACTCGCATCCAGCCCGGCTTTCTGTCCTTGAATCCCTTTAATTGCAGCATCAGCATCATTCAAGATCTTCTGTTCCGCCTCGGTTGCGGCCGCCCGATCCGTTGCGGCCTTCAGGGCAGCTTGAGAATCAGCGACTTGCTTACCAGCAGCTTGCTCAGCCGCCTTGACTGTCGCCACCTGCTTCTGACCATTATCAACGGCCGCTTTGGAAGCTGCGACCGCTGCCTGAGCATCTTGAACAGCTTTCATACTTGCTGCGTGTGCCGATTGGGCAGCTGCCAGCAATGGAGCCTGCTTCTCTGCCGCTTGCTTCAAGGTCGCTGCTTCTGCCTGAATTGCCTGAAGAGCTGCTGTTTCAGTAGCTAATGATGCTTCGAGCTTTGCCTGAGCCTGTTGAGCAGCTGTTGCTGCAGCCTGACGTTCAGCCACTGCCTTCTTCACATCTTCATTCGATTCAATTGCTGCAGCCTCTTCCGCAGTCGGAGCAGCAGCTTTGTTGAGGTTTTCTGTCGTCGTTTTCGCTTCAGCAACAGCCGGTGTCAGTGTGGCGATTGAAGCCGCGACCTTACCAGCTTTCTCCTTCAACTCCGCGAACGCTTTCTCAAGTCGAGCTCGTTCGTCAGCCTGCACCTTCAAATCAGCAGCCGTTTTCGTCAGACCAGCCTGAGTCTCTGCAACAGCCTTTTCTGCGGCTGCAGTCGCTGCTGTCTGATCGAGAACACCTTTCTCAAGTGCCGCCCGCTGAGCAGTCACTTTTGCCAGTGCTTCGGTCAGCTGAGCCACTTTCGCCTGTTCGACAGCGACGACTTTCTGACGCTCTCCCATCTGTGCCCGAACGCCAGCAATGGCCTTTTCATGTGTCGCAATCTGTGAATTAAGAGCACCGATTTTCTGCTGCACATCGGCAACCTGCATTGGCACCGTTGGTGGGTTCGTCTTGAACCGAGAAATCTGAGCCGCATCATCTGCATTGAAAACAGAAACATGACCTGACCAGTCCCCAACGATCAACCGTTTGGTTTCTGCGTCATAAGCAATTTCCATCCCGATGTCAGGTGTCGCAGGGAAGTCACGAACTTTCGCCCCATCACCATTCCACAAACGTGAGACACGGTCCCGGCCGATGGAGACGATCTGACCTTCACGAGTGAAGTCCATCGCTGTCACTCCACCTGGATGGGCATCCCAGGACTTCACCAGACCGCCATTCTGCATTTCCCACAACTTGATTGTGCCGTCACTACTTGCACTGGCAACCACGTTGCTGTCTGGTCGCCAGCTGATATCGTTGATCGAACCTTTGTGTGCCTGCAGATCGTAGAACAGGCTTCCTGTCCCCGCTTCCCAGACGACCACACCATTACTGCGGTCTCCGGATGCAAGGAGCACGCCGTCTGGACTGAACTCGATCGCTGTGATCCAGTCCGTATGCTTTTTGTTCTCTGAAACAAGCTCACCCGTCTCTGTCGAATAGATTCGAAGCATCTTCTTGGGACCACCAAGAGCGATCAGAGACAAGTTCGGGCTGAGATCCGCCGCGAGAACTTCGTCATATTCGTCTCCGACTTCGATCTTGCGTTCGCCGGTCTTCACGTCATAGACAACGACTCGACCGCTGAGCCCACCACGGCCACCACCAACCATGACGAGTGCCCCGTCGCGGCTGAACTTGATGATTTGTGGCTGACCTTCAGGGTAAGGAAGAACCCCCAACCAGTCGAAAGTATTTGAGTTGAACAGCACGACCTGTCGATGCCCGGACATTGCCGCAACAGATGCCCATGGGCTTGTCGCTAAAGCAGTCGCAGCAGTGGCGTTCTTTGGAACAACCGGTGGGTCGCCAAAGTAGCGTGTTGGAATCGCAACCTCAGCGGGACGAGTATTTGTGACCTCGATCTTCGCCAGATTCGGCTTCTTCTTGATCGCAACTTTGCTTCCTGAGTTTTCAGGAGCCCCCAGGTTGATCCACTTCTCGATAATGGCCAATTCCGGTGCCGCCAGTTTATCGGCATTCGGCGGCATCTTCGGTTCGCTGGCGTGAGTAATCAGACTGAAGAGATAGCTGTTACCAGCATCGCCTGGTTCAATGACATCGCCAGATGAACCACCGGCCATCAACGCTGCAAAGTTATCGACAGCCAGACCGCCTCGCTTGTCACTCGCGTTATGGCACGAACCGCACTTGGCGCGGAAAATCGGCAGAACATGATCAACGAACGTCACCTTCTCGGCGTTCGCCTCTTTCTTCTCTTCGGCACCAAATGCAACGCCCCCGAACAAAGCGATCGGAAGAAGCCCCGTGCGAACAACGTTCTTCACGAGTGTTCCGAGACTGAAACCTGCTGAACGTTGAAACGATGCGAGACAAGGTTTCTGAACCATGCGTCCATTTTTCATAGGTAGGAACCGTTCAAGGCAAGACTGCGACTTTTGAGCGCCATGATCAGAAGCCTGTCCAGAAACCTTTTTCCAGACAGATCCCGGATCAAAAGAACGCCAATGACCGACATCTGAAATGCGTCGAGGCAGGAAATACGAAACGAAGACCATTTCATGTAAATGGTCTTCGTTCCGACATCTTAGTGATTAAACAGGAACTCACGGGAGTTCAGGAGAGCCCAGTACACGTCTTCCAGGGCATGCTCCACGTTGGCACCTTCCGCAAAGAGTGGTTTCAACCGCTCCTTTTCTGCGTCGGTTGGATGCCGGGTCAGACACATGACATACAACTGGTCAACGATCTCCATTGGCGGAGTTTTTGCGTTCAACATCCCCTTCAACAGTGCACCTTGAACCATCTTCTGGTTCACAGTGTCCCCGTTCATCAGGTGCAACGCCTGAGACAGCGTTGGCTCCATACGAACTTCGCAAGAACATGCTGTCTCACGTTTCGCACGCCCGAATGTTGTCAGGAAGTAATTCGACGTATTCCCGTCGGCAATCTGAACCGCTCTCGCTCCAACAGGGAGCTTCGCAAAATCGTCCTTGGTCTGAGTGACCTGACTGATAACATCCAGCATCGATTCCGCTTTAATACGGCGAACGCTCTGGTGAGCAAAGTTCAGCTCATCAGACATATTGGTTTCGTTCCGTTTTGTTGATCGCTGATAGGTCTTTGAAAGACAAATATCACGTACCAGTTTACGGAAGTCGTAGCGGTACTCTGTGAACTTGGATGCCAACGCATCCAGCAGCTCCGGATTTGAAGGAGGATTTGAGACGCGGACATCGTCCACTGGCTCAACGATCCCGATCCCGAAGAAGTGCTGCCAAATTCGGTTTGAAAGATTCGATGCGAAGTAAGGATTCTCAGGAGATGCCAACCAGTTCGCAAGAACTTCGCGACGATCTCTCCCCTTCATGTCAGGACGATCTCCACCGAGGAACTTAGGAACGGAATTCTTTCCGGTCACAGGGTGACGAACTTCTCCGCCTCCACGGTTGAAGATGATCTTTTCACGGACGTCTTCACCTTGCTTACGGCCAATCTGAGAGAAGAACGCAGCGAATTCGTAATACTCGTCCTGTGTCCAGCGATCGAACGGATGGTTGTGGCATTGAGCACACTGAATACGCATCCCCATGAACACTTGAGCCACGTTTTCAGCGACCTTCAGTTGATCACGCTCCAGCTCATAGAAATTCGTTGCAGGCGAAGAAAATGTTCCGCCTGAAGAGGCCAGAATATTCCGAACCATCTCGTCGGTAGGAACGTTATTCGCGACCTGATCGACCAGCCACTGGTAGTACTGGACAATGGACTTGTCCGAGATCTGGTTTGTTCCCCCGGAACGCATCATGAGCCATTCTGACCACTTCGAAACCCACATCTCTGTGAATTCCTTGCGGTTCAACAGCTCGTCAACTTTCTTGGTGCGTTTCGCAGGATCGGCATCCGCCATAAACGCGTTGTACTCGCTGGCAGTCGGAAGCAACCCGATCAAATCGATATAGATTCGACGCAAGAATTCTTCATCGCTGCACAGCTCCGATGGATTCAAACGAATCTTCGTCAGCTTCGCCTGAACAAGCTCATCGATGTAATTCGCAGGTGCTTCCTGGACTGGTGCGAATTGCAGACCTTTAGGCAGAGTGAGGAACTGCGATCCAACGGTGTAAATGTCGAATCGTGCCATCACGAAGGCTTCGCCACGATCTCCGGCAGTTACCAACCCGTCTTCGCTGATTGCGGCTGACGAATCATTGCTGGAGAAGAAGGCGGCCATGGATGTCAGGTCGCGGACCGTACCATCCGAATAGGAACCGAGAACCAGCAGCTGCTGAGTTTCGCCTGTTCCATCCAGAACTGCTTGCTTTGGATACAGTTCAATCCCTGTGCACTTTGCCTGATCTGCAGGGTCGTTGGGAGTTCCGTTTTCGATCCATTCGATCAAAACTTTGTTCATCGTGGAATCCGCTTCGAAACGCTTGCCACCAGAGTGTGGCACAGCTCCGACCGACTTCTCGACCATCAAGCTTGATTCAGGATACGCAAGGTTGATGCGGCGTCCGAGTTGTTCTCGGGTGATCCGAAAATGGTCTCCGTTTGGATCGTATCCAAACAGGGACAACATGAACCCGTCTTTTCCGCGTGCTGCACCGTGGCAACTGCCAGTATTACAGCCCGCCTTCATGAAAATCGGCATCACATCGAGGTTGAAACTGATCGGGCGATCAACTGCATTTTTCTCGATAACAACCGGAATCTTCTCGCTTTTGCTGTCGACGCTCAGCGTCAATTCAGTCTTGCCATCCGCAGTCGGAAACAATGTGTTTCCTTCCCGTCGGGCAAGGTTGCCATCCCCTAATGTCCAGGTGGCCTTTGAGGTCAGGTCACGGGTGAGCCCGTCGTCGTAGACACCTTGTACAACGACAGACTGGTATGCTCTTTTGCTGGTTAACTGGACGTTTTTGGGGAAGACCCGCAACTCGACCAGTTCCGCAGCAAGGGCACATTGGGCGGTGAGTCCGACCACCAAAGTCCAGGCAATGCGATGAATCATAGGTTCGACCGAAAAATCAAAAGTAGGTATTCAATACGAGTTTAAGTAACGCTCGAACTCGTATGATTGGTTCTCATCTCGCCCATCAGTACTCTGATCAGGCGAGCCTTCCTCATTCGATACAACACAAACACCAACACGACTTACTCGCCGCCAGCGTCGCGTTCCTTTTGCTGCAAACGCAACTGTTCCAGGCGTGACAATGGCTTTGGAGGTGCTTCAGTTTTTGCAACAACTGGAACAGGTGCTGCCGGCTTCTCTGGATTCGCTTTTGGTGGAGGTGCAGGCTTGTCAACTCGCAACCGTCCATTGCCCAAGGCGTGATTGATGAAAGCTCCGTTCTCTGGAACTTCCACTTTACAGAAGACGTTCTGGCTCATTCCGACCGGTGTCGTTTCCGCAGCCTTGATAGTAAACAACAACTCGGTGGTCTCCTTGGTCACCTTCAGAGGTTCGGCAGTTGCACCTGCTGGAAGGCCCAACAGTTCCACAACAGCTTCACCTTCAAACGCCTTGGCCTGAGTGACCTTCACCACATACGGAATCTCTTTACCCTGTTCGACGGCCCCTTGAGCAAATTCGAACGTGAGATAACGAGGTTCCACTCGCAATGGTGCAAACGGAGTGACAACTTCGTAATCACCGCCAGCATGCTTTGAGATGCATCGAATGGCAATCATCGTCTCGCGAGTCGCGGCTTTATCAGCGGCGTTCAAAGTGATGATGCCCTGGGATTCACCCTTGGCGATCTTGGCTGACCCGTTGGAGCTGATCCCCGGTGGGTTCTGCAGGAACAGGATTCGAATCTCTTCATCGAAGCCTTCTGCTCGCTCGCACTTCACCACTAGGTTCATCGAACCATTCTGAACGATTGGGACTGTTGGTGTTTCAATCCAGCAGCGGAACTTTGGCTTTTCAACGACGACGATCGGCATCCGATTCATTCGTTCTTGCCAGACACGGTCATTGTTATTGGCCCGAATCATCAGGACATCCTGATAGAGCGGCCCTTCAATTTTGGTGTCAGGACGTGCCGGATCGTTCAGAAATGACTTCACTGGGAAGTAACCGCCGCTGAGTGGAGCGTTCTCATCTGCATAGAACACGACGGAAGCAGTTCCATCGTTCCGCCAGCTCTCAGGGCATTCAATTCGAACCCCTGGAGGCAACAATTCACTGCGGAAATTGACTGGGCCTCCCATATCGCGACGTTGGATGTTCGCAACAATTCCTGAACCGCCACCTTGAGGAATAATAATCTGGTGCTGAACATAGCGAGCAAACTCAATTGGTGATGCGTCCAACTGTGGTTGCAGTTCACGTACTTCAATTCGGTAGGTGAAGCTCAAATGCCCCCGACTCAAGTGATCCCGAACAACAACTGCATACTCGCCATCTTCCGGAATCTTGACCTTCGCAGCACAATCAACACCGCGGCTGTCATCGTCGCTGGCAAGCTGCTTTCCATTTGATACCTGATTCACAGTAATCAATGGATCGAGCCCTGAACGCAAGCGGCGTGCATAGACTTCGATCTCAATTGTCTGGTCTTTCTTTGCCGTAAACTTGAAGCAGTCGACGTCACCCTTTTCGCTGATCACACCGTTAAATGCTGCTGGAACTGGACCAGCGGTGGCAACGTTGATGCTGTTGTTCGGTTCCTGCTCCATCACATTCTGGAAGTTCCCGATTCGAACTGGGTGGGCTGTCGGAGCAACACCAAGCTGATCTCCAACTTCGACCGAATAAGGATCGAGCGGAATCTCGTTAGGGAGAGTGACTTCTTTTTCGATCGGGCCGTTTACGTCTCCGACGAAGGTCGCCTTGATCGTTTCGCCAGGACGGCCGCCGGCAGGAATCATTGCCAGGGGACGAGGGAAGTTGCCGACATGCAACAGATAGTTCGCCAGTCCGTCGCCGTTGTAAGAGGCATCACGCACAAGAATGACATACTTGCCGTCCGCTGGAGCAATGATCGAAACCATTGAGTCATTGTGGAGGAGAGCAGTGTCATCGTTCGCTGCAAGTTCGAAACGATCCATGTTCAGGATCGCGAGGTACGGATCGAAATAGGTGGTGCCCGTCGAACGCCCCAATCGCTGACCGAAAATTTCAGCGGTGATTCGTTCGCCTTTTTTCGCTTCGATGATGTAGTAATCAACGTCTTCGCGATCGATGCGTCCTTCGATCGTCGTGTTCATCTGAGCGACTTGCGGCTTGTCGAACTCGGTGTTTGGTTCGACTTCTTCGACGACCGGCAATGCCCCGACATGGAAATTCCGAAGGTCTGAAAGACCGGTCCGCGTACGAATCCGCATCCGCTGTGTCCCGAGTTTGCAGGTTTCTGCAATCTTCAGGCGGACTTTAATCCGACGACCTTGTCTGCGTTCTTCTTCGGCTTTGACCGGTTCGAAGGTCAAGACTTCGATTCCGGTGTCATAGATCAGCAATTCCTCGGCATCATCGAGGTTATCCCCAAACAACACCACATCGACTTCCTGCCCTCGTTGCGCGCCCAGCGGCTTCAAGGACCGGAAACTCGGTGCAGTGGCATATGAAACCTGTGTGACAAAGAGCAGTGACGCCAACCCGCACACGGCCGCAATAATTCGCATGAGGAACTCCCGTCCCAGATTCCCTTGACGGCAGATCGCTGCAAATGAGCAACAGTCAAGGACGCCTCAGAGTGAACAAAATGAAAAAAATCGGCGCAATGGAACCCATCCACCACGCCGAATTCTCTTAACTAGGCCAACAGGTCCTTGATGATCTCACCACCGTCCACAATTTCAATTGGACGATTACCTGGAGCCATCAGTTCTTTATCTGCCACGATTCCGATCGTGTGGTAGATCGTGGTGAACAGGTTTTCGACTGTCACTGGATCTTCTTCCGGCTCACTGGATGTCGCATTCGACGACCCGTAGACGAAGCCCTTCTTCAATCCACCGCCAGCCAACGCCAGACTGAACACTTTCGGCCAGTGATCTCGACCAGCTGTATTGTTCATCTTTGGAGTACGGCCGAACTCACTCGACACGATCACCAGAGTTTCATCGAGACGACCGCGTTCTTCGAGGTCGGTGATCAACGCGCTAAACGCCTTGTCGAACTCAGGAACCGAACGATTGAAGCCTGCAACGATGTTGTCGTGCATGTCCCAGCTTCCGTAGGTCAGATTGACCAGACGAACTCCGGATTCAACCAGACGGCGAGCGAGCAGCATACGTGCCCCTGCCGTGTTGCGTCCGTACTTGTCACGCATTTCAGCCGATTCTTTTTCAAGATCGAATGCTTCGCGTGCCTGTGGGGAAGAGATCAGGCTGTAAGCAGACTCGTAGAACGAATCCATTGCCGTGATCTGGTCAGAAACTTCACGCTGACGGAAGTATTCGTTAACAGCTTCAAGAGCGGATCGACGACTTGCGAATCGGCTGTCATCGACGCCCTTCGGAAGCTCGAGGTCACGGACTTTGAAGCCGTTACTTGCCGGATCGCTGCCCAATGCGGAAGGAGCAAATGCAGAACTCAGATACCCACTGCCTGCAAATTCGTTCGGAACGTTTGGAACACAAACGTATGGAGGGAGATTATTGCGGCTTCCCATCTGCTGGCTGATTACAGAGCCAACGGAAGGATACTGCAACGCCGGACTTGGACGGTACCCGGTGAACATATTGTGGGTACCGCGCTCGTGAGCGGCTTCCCCGTGTGTCATCGAGCGGATGATGCACAGCTTGTCTGCGATTTTGGCTGTTTCGGCAAACTTTTCACCGAATCGGACGCCATTCAGCTTCGTCTCGATCGATCGCATCTCACCGCGATATTCAATCGGCGCAAATGGCTTTGGATCGAATGATTCCTGTTGAGCGATCCCCCCCGGGAGGAAGATGTGAATGATGGACTTCGCAGTTCCTTCGAAGTTCTGATAGTCCTTCAACTCTGCCCGAGCTTGACGAGCCAACAGCATTGGCAAGGTCAAACTGGTCCCGGCCAGAAAGCCGAGTTGCAGAAAACCACGTCGTGAAAGCTGTTCGAAGTGTGCAGGTGCACAATTAGCACGGAAGGCCATCAGCTGATCTCCAGCAGGCAGGATGACACTCGTTCGGGGAGTTCTTAGTGACAACATTGTCACGTGAACATGAACACCCAAAACCAGGGGCAATCTCAGGCAGGAAGGAATGTTCCCAAAAGTATGGAAAAATCCCAGGTATTTCGGCAGGCAATTGCGGAGGGAGGTCCCGACTGAGTATTTGCTCAACCGGGCAACAATTAATCATAGTCGGTCTTCACATATCCATCAATTGCTGCAAATCCTTCAAATCAGCCTAAATTTGTTGGAATCGTTCGTCAATCTTAAACCTGTCGTTAGTCGGAAAGATCTTCAAACCCGAATATTAACCCAAACGATTGATATTTCCGGTCCGGAGCAAACCTCGCAACCAGACGATCCGACACCCTCAGCACACACAAGCCAATGTAACACTGCATGTTACAAACAACGGAAAATCCCGATCCGTTGGAATAATTGATTAATATCTCACTTTGGCGCGGCTCGAATTGTGCGTCAATTCACAGAGACTTGCCATCGCCCGAATGTTTCAAAAATCAAACATCCCGGAAAGTCCTCCCACTTCTCCCAAAATTGTGAGCTAACTTTCATTGTCGTGATTTCCTGAAGACTAAGGGATTTCCTGAATCCTCAGACTCACGGCGTCGCAGCAAGTTCGAAACGTCAATATCGCTCCGATTTGATCCGTATTTGGCGGTCTCCCTGACCTCCAGTTCGTTGGAATCAGGCCGGTCGCACGATTTGGCGTCTCATTCCGCTGATCACATGAAATCCCGACCAAGCCAGGTTCAGCAGCGAGAACAGATTCTCATTGCACTCACTGGGACTGGTTGCAGAAATAAACCGTTCGAGCCAATTGCTTGAACCGCGAGACGCGAACATGGCATCACTTCCAACAATTGCGCCACGCTTTCGAAAAGACCCGAATCAGGTTGATTTTGAAAGTTTGAAACGATTGATCCACGGCAAACTGGTGGACAAACTGGATTTGAACCGACTCGGTGAACTCCAGGGGGACACTCTGCGCCGAGAAATTCGCCTCGTCGTTGAGCATCTTTGCGATACAGAAAACCCACTCCTCAACCGCTCCGAGCGTGAGCGTCTCATCGAAGAGGTTCTCGACGAGACATTCGGATTCGGCCCGCTCGAGATCCTGATGAAGCAGGAAGGGGTGGCCGACATCATGATCAACGGCCCCAAGAAGGTCTTCATCGAGAAGGGTGGCCGAATCCAACGATCTGACGTCACATTTCGCGACAACGATCACCTGCTTCAAATTCTCGATCGAATCGTTTCCCGCGTCGGTCGTCGAATTGATGAAACGTCGCCCATGTGCGACGCCCGACTCCCGGATGGATCACGACTCAACGCGATCATCCCTCCACTCGCACTGGATGGACCTGCACTCACAATTCGAAAGTTCGGCTCGCGTCCACTGTCACTGGAAGACCTGCTGCGATTCGGTGCATTCACACCAGAAATGGTGATGTTATTAGAAGGAGCAATGAAAGCCCGACTTAATATTATTATTAGCGGTGGAACAGGTTCAGGGAAAACAACGCTTCTTAATACATTATCAAGCTTCATCCAGAGCGATCAGCGCGTCATTACAATTGAAGACGCTGCTGAACTTCAGTTGCAACAGGATCACGTTCTCCGACTGGAAACGAGACCGGCCAACATTGAAGGAAAAGGGCAGGTCACAGCAACGGACCTTGTGAAGAACGCGCTCCGTATGCGACCAGACCGCATCATCATCGGGGAATGTCGTGGGCCGGAAACGCTCGACATGCTTCAGGCAATGAACACTGGGCACGAGGGGTCGATGACGACAGTCCACTCCAACAACCCGCGAGATGCTGTCGCCCGTATTGAAACCATGGTCACAATGGGAGGAACTGAACTCCCGTTGAAAGCGATTCGCCACCAATTTGCCTCGGCTGTCGACTTGATCATTCAGGCCAGTCGCCTGCAAGGGGGACCGCGAAAGATCACTTACATTACAGAAGTGATGTCGATGGAACAGGACACCATTGTGATGCAGGACATCTTCCGATTCTGTCAGGATGGAATCGATGCCGATGGCCGAGCACACGGGCACTTCGAATCCACAGGAGTGCGTCCGAGCTTTATGCATCGGCTGGAAGCTGCTGGTGTAAAGCTTCCAAACAATCTGTTTATGGCACGCCGCCTAGGCAGTTAGCGATCAGGCAGGCAATGAACAATTAAAGATAGCTAACTCAACCTTACCATAATCAATTCTATTCAATCCATATTTGTGAAATCACGATGGTGACTCTTCCAGTCCAATTAGATCCGATGACTATCTCGATCATCGCCTTTCTGGGTGTCGCCGGGATGATTGGTGCTATTTTGCTTCTGTTCGATAACAGTAGCGCCAACTCTCTTGAAGAACGTCTGGATGTTCTCGCTGGCAAGAAAACAGCAGCGAACCAGGAACAGCTCAACGTCACACGAGACGTTTTGCATCTGAACACCAAAAGCGGATTTGCGTTCATCGCAAGCAAGCTGATGGAACGCTTCAGCGATCTTCGTCTGATCTTCGTTCAGGCAGATGTCTCGATCCGTCCGGACCAGTTTCTGGGGGTCATGATCGGCAGCGGTCTTGCTGGTGTTGCGATTGGTCTGATCGCGAACGTTCCGCTACCTGCTTACCCACTTTGTGCAATTGCTGGCGCCATTCTTCCTGTCTGCTGGCTTTACTTCTGCCGTGCACGACGATTCAAAAAGTTTGCGAAGCAGTTACCTGGAGCCATGGAGTTAATTGCTCGAGCCCTGCGTTCCGGACACTCGATTGCCACTGCGATCAAAGTTGTTGCAGATGAGCTTCCGGAACCGATTTCGAAAGAATTCAACATCGCTTACGAAGAACAGAACCTCGGGATTACCGTCGAACAGTCCTTGAAAAACCTGTACACCCGAATGCCAAACCTGGACTACAAGTTTTTCGCGATGGCCGTTGCAATTCAGCGTCAGTCCGGGGGAGATCTGGCCGAAATTCTCGACAAAATTGGCCACATTATCCGTGAGCGATTTCGCATTCTGGGACAGGTTCAAGCCCTCACCGGGGAAGGTCGAATCTCTGGAATCGTGCTGATGATTTTGCCCATCGCGCTTTTCTTTGCGGTCTGGTATCTCAACGCTGAATACGTGATGACACTGTTCACCGACGAGATCGGTCGCCAGTTGGTCGCATGGGCGATCGTCCTGCAGATTCTAGGCGCAATCGCGATCAAGAAGATCATTACCATCAAGGTTTGAGAACCAGAATCACTCAGCTGTTCGCTATTTCAAAGTCGCATCATTCGTGAACTGACAGCTCATCTCATTTCGCTCATATTTTGCTTTCAGATCGCTCACAGGTAGACCGCTCCAATGGACAACCAACTACTCACACTCATCGCGCCCTTCGCCGCGTTCGGAGCAGTTTGCGCTGGGGTCTGGGGAATTGCTCAGGCTTTTGGAAGCAAAGAGAATCGCGCGTCGGAGCGATTGGACGTTCTGAAAGATCCACTCAGGCGCAATCAGGATCCCGGCAAAGAGGCCGGAATCAGTTCGGTTTTCAACAAAGCCGCACCGACATTGTCCAAGGCGTTAGTCCCGAAGACGGAACTCGAAACGAGCGCACTTCGGGTCAAACTGGCGAATGCCGGATTTGGCGGCCCAACGGATATGGTGTCCTTTCTGGCATTCAAAGTTGTCGCCATGATCGTCGGCGGAATTTTGACTGCAACAGGTTCACTCATGACTCTCGGTTTCACCACCGACAGTCTGATTGCCACCTGCTTCGGGGCGGGAATGGGAATGTTCTTGCCCGATCTGCTTCTCTCTTTTCTGGCGTCGTCGAGGAAGCAGAAGATCTTCCTGTCACTTCCTGACGCACTCGATCTGATGGTTGTTTGTGTCGAAGCTGGACTCGGTCTCGATGCCGCAATGCGACGAGTGGCGGAAGAACTGAACGGGACAGCGAAAGAGCTTTGCGGTGAGATCAATCACGCCAACTTCCAATTACAGATGGGACGCCCCCGTCGAGAAGTTCTCCATGATCTCGGTGTCCGAACCGGCGTCGATGACGTGAAGTCTCTGGCTGCAATTCTGATTCAGGCAGACAAGTTCGGATCTTCCATTGCCACTGCACTGCGAGTTCAATCGGACAGCATGCGAGTGAAGCGGAGTCAGCTTGCGGAAGAAAAGGCGGCGATGACAGCCGTGAAAATGATCTTCCCGCTCGTGCTGTTCATCTTCCCAGGGATCTTCGTCGTGCTCGTTGGGCCAGCTGCCATCATGATGATCCGACAACTCCTCGTCGACTAAACGCACCTCGTCGCGTACTCTTCGCAACCATTTTCGCCAACACAACTTGCGAACTGAGCGACTCATCGCTTTCTCACGACTTCGCAGAGACAGTGTCAGCTGAAGACTGATGTTTCCGGGTTCTTCTCAACCAGATAAACTTCGCGAACGCAGTCTTTTGCAGAAATCAGGCAGCGCTTTCGCTCCCGTCTTACAGTGAAAACAAAGGGACGCGTCAGCATTGCCTCTGGCACCTTCAGGGAGGAAGGTCCGATGGCACTGGTCACTTCGACACCGGCTACTTCACTGGTCGCACCTTCAGGTTGCCCACTTCCACGGTGCGCCCACGTACGCACGCTGACAGCGCTCCTCCTGAAAATCTGCGTTCTCACTCTTCTCCCCTGCGCGGTTGTTTTCGCTGCAGAAGCAGAAACTCCGGCGACTGTCACAATCAAAGCGGTCCCAACTCCTGCGAATGCCGAACAGGATGATGCTTCTCTCCATGGGCTCACTTCGGTTGGAAACACAATCTGGGCCGTCGGCGATCAAGGTGTGATCTGGCGGTCAAAAGACGCTGGGGAAACATGGCAGTTTCTTGCACTTCCCAACGAAGTCCGTGCTTACTCATTTCGGTCGGTATGCTTTCTGACAGACAGAGTCGGGTGGATTGTTGGCGGAACCGTCCGTCCAGTTGGAGGTGCACTTCAAGGTGTCGTCCTCACAACCAAGGATGGTGGTGAAAGTTGGGTTGTACAAACCAATCAGGAATTGCCTTACCTGCGCTACGTGAAGTTTTTCGATCTGGAATTGGGGATCGCTGTTGGTGATCGATCAACAACTTTCCCAGGAGGGGTC
Organism: Planctomicrobium limosum; assembly: GCF_051465645.1. Taxonomy (GTDB): domain Bacteria; phylum Planctomycetota; class Planctomycetia; order Planctomycetales; family Planctomycetaceae; genus Planctomicrobium. The sequence goes on from NZ_CP195790.1 coordinate 2,539,866, forward strand.
ATTCAGTCAGAGGATGGGGGGCAAACCTGGTCCGCGACATCGTCCTCGAAATCTGGACGCTGGAACGCTGCGGCGTTCACCGGAGGCGGACAAGGCATTCTCGGCGGCGATCAAAGCCGACAGGCAGCAGTCTCTCAGGGATCAGTGAATCCCGCAGGTTCAGGAGCCTTCGGCCTGCAAGCCTGGCGCGGAGCGTCGATTGATGCAACTGGACGAGCATGGATGGCGGGCGAGGGCGCGGCACTTTCCCAGAGCACGAACTTCGGTGTCTCCTGGACCCCGGTGACGGCAAACCTCCCTCAGCAATTAGACGACTTCACCAACTTTCAATGTGTCACGCATCGTGAAAATCATGTTTGGGCGGCAGGCAGTCCCGGCGCAGTTATCTGGCACTCTGCAGATGCGGGAACGACATGGCGACCACAACGGACAGGTGATGCGATTCCGTTGAATTCGATCACATTTCTGGACGATCTGCGAGGGATTGCCATCGGTGAACTGGGGCGGATCTGCCGCACAGATGATGGCGGAAAATCCTGGCAGAATGTCCGTGGCACAGGACGCCGCCTGGCATGTCTGGCGATCCAATCGCAGCACCAGAAGACGCCCATCCCATTTCTCACTCGATGGTCGAAAGAGGACGGATATCGAACTGCCGTTATGGTCGCCACACGTCGCGATCTCGGCGACGATGCACATCTCGCAGAGCAACTTTCCACACGTCTGGCTCATTCCGCTCAGTCATCAGGAGCCTCACGCGGATGGATCGACTGGCGATTGCCGGTTACGCTTCCGATGCTCGAAAACGACCGCGAGCGTTTACTGGAAGAGTGGACACTGCTGACAGATCGAAGGTTGAGCGATGTCCTACTGGCATCAATCGTGGGAGAAATTCGAACATGGCGTCCTTCCGTGTTGCTGATCGATGAACCGGCAAACAATGAGTTCAGTGCCGAGCTGCTTTATCGAGCCATCAGTAAAGCTATTCAACTGGCGGCCGATCCAACATTTGCATTGAACCAGACGGAAATCTCTGGCCTGAAGCCCTGGCAGGTTCAAAAACTTGTCATGCAACGCGGGAGTGGAGTTTCAGGAACAATTCGGCTCGATCCGTTTGAAGTTCTACCTCGCCAGAACACCACTCTGGAACTCGCGTCTGCACCGGCGATGGGACAGCTTCATGCGTTTGAATCTTCACGAGCCACGGTCTCCGAATTCATCGTCTCCAGAACATTCGGGGAACAACCGCTCTCGGATCGCAACGTCTTCGGCGATCTCGCGCTGGCCCCCGGCGGAGAGGCCAGACGTCTCTTCCCACCGATTCGAGAACTGGATCTCGACCGCACGATCGAGCAAGCCAGACACCGCCGCACAATCACCGCTGCCAGTGAGCGAATCATCAATGACCCACAACGAGGAGGTCAGCTTCTGGCTCAGTTGAAAGAGATTATTGGCCCACTTTCACCTGAGCAGGCTGCACAACAGCTTTCAGTACTCGGAACGATGTACCACCAACGGGGCGAATGGCAGTTGGCTGAATCAGTCTACAGTGAATTGATCACTCGCTACCCTGAGCAGCCACCTGCTGTTGAAGCAATGGTCTGGCTGATGAAGTACTGGTCGAGTGCAGAAATGAACTGGCAGCGATTACGCACGGTTCAAACGACGAAGCGACAGCACCGCAGCACAGCCATGAGCGAAGATGCAATGCGAGCCGCCGTCGAACAATCTCTGCAGAAAGCTCAGAATGGCGGCTTCCAGACCGTCAGCGGACTGACGGGACCATCACTCACCACACGATCAACAGAAGAGACAATTCAAGCATCTCCATCGATTGGAAATGTGCAGTCAGTCGTGACTGCCAATGGAGCTTCCAACAGCCCCTATGACCTGACACTGACACGCTGGCAGAAGTCGGCCGTTGCTGTCTCTGAAAGCCTCAAGGCCGGGTATCCCCATCTTTCGGACGTCCCGGAGATTCAGTTTGTCACTGCGGCACTGATGCGTCGGCGCGGCGACCATCGTCGGGCAGATGAGATTTATGGTCGCTATATGCAAACACTGAGCGACGATCCGTGGAACCTCGCGGCGCGGGGCGAAGCCTTCCTGTTACGTCCCGGGTTTCAATCCCCAAAGCCCATCGTTCAATGTCGCACAGTTTCCAGCCCTCCAGTGCTGGATGGCCTGCTGTCTGACGCATGTTGGGCACAGGCAATCGAAATCCGACTTGGGGAGGAGCAGAGTGAAACATACATCGGATCACGGATCGATTCTTTAACCCGAACCGGTGGCAGTGAAGCGAAACCTGTCGTGTTCATCGCTCGCGACGCTCGGTTCCTGTACCTCGCCGCCACGGTCCCCATCGATCCCTCACTCCCCAACGACCCGCCAGAACTTCCCGGGCGAACACACGATTCTGAATTCGCCAACTTCGATCGACTCTGTTTCCAGTTCGACGTGGACAGAGACTATGCAACGTATTACCAGTTCGAAGTTGATCAGCGCGGACATACTCGCGACTCCTGCTGGGGAGACCAGTCCTATAACCCGAGCTGGTTTTGTGCAGCAACAAGGACCGCAGACGCATGGCGCGTCGAGTGTGCGATTCCACTTGATGAATTACTGCCAGCGGACCGCATCTCCGACACGGCATGGGGAGTTGGAATCACTCGAATCATGCCCGGGCGCGGATCTCACAGCTGGACCTCATCCGGAGCGACAGTTCCCCAACCTGCGAAGTTCGGACTCGTGCGATTCGAGTAGAGCAAGCAGGTTGCAATTCATCCGACTGCCTACAAAAAAACTCCCTGTTCATCACAGGGAGTTCGATCTGAACGTTTCAATTGCGACAGACGACACTGACTACTTCTTATCGCTGACCAGTTCAAAGTTGAACTGATTCTCTCCTGTTTGCGCCACCTCAGCAGTGAACTCACTTTTCTCGTTGTACTTCTTTGGAAGTAACTGAGCAGGGGCACCCGGCGTTTCGCTATCTCCCTTGCTTGCTCCACCAAACTGTCGAATCTCGACGCGGTACTTCCCCGGTGGAATTTCGACCTGATACTCCCCCTGATTCACTGCTGCGAGATAGTCAATGGGGGCCGTGTTCGGAAGCGGCTTCGCCTCATGGACAACAAACGAGATCTGCCCGGGATCCAATGCTTTCCCGTCCAGCATCACCTTCCCTTTGGCAATGATCATCCCTGAAGCGACAGGCAACGTCGGTTCCTGGCACCCTGTCAGACAGAGGCAGACGGATAACAACATCCAGCAGGATGCAAATGCTCCAAAGATGCGCATGATAGAAGTTCTCGTTTGTTGCATTCGGCGGAGTCAGAAACTGTGATCAACCGTCAGGGAAGTCGAGATTCCCCTGCGGCGCTCAAATGGAGATCAACTTTGCCTAAAAGTCGCCTGTAACCTCTCCACCGGCTCGGGTGGCGAGAGAGCGGTAAAGCGTGCTATCGATGTTCTCATTAGCAAATCGAACAGCACCATCAACCATGGCAACGTGGACGCCTCCAGTATGCGCGCTGCGTGCATGGAGATAGTTATTTCCGCCATTCACATTCGCACAAGGAACCGGAGCGAAATCAGTCACACATCGAGTCAGTCGATCGGTCTGACGAGAGTTCGGTGGATTGATGGCGCTGAACCATGTCGTCGAACCAAAGTTATTCCAGATCGCTCCATGCCACGCTGAAGAAGTATCAACTCCGCCTCCAGAGGTTTTACAAGGGACAAGGCGAATCTCTCCCAGGAAAAGCGTGTTTGAGGTTCCATCGACAACATCTCGCATTTTCGTACTCGACATTGCGAAGAACATTCCATTAAGTCGTGGAGACTGGTCAGTTGAAGCAGCAGCATGAGTTCCCAGGCTGCCTTGACATCCGGCATAATTCGTGAACGAATGTGCGATCATCGTCAATGAATCTGACAACAAATCCCGTTTGTCACTATTTGGGTCACTTGGACAGCGAAGCACCGAAATCACGACTCCACGACCTGGGTAGGTTGAGGTTGCAGCGGAGGTACTCATCAGCGGTGAAATCTGATTATAGAGCGGCCCTTGCTCTATATATGGAAAGATCTGAGGAACCCAACTCATTCGAACAACGGGCTTTCCAAAATCTGGACCGGCACCGCCAGGTTGACTCCACACAGTACTACCAATGCACCCAGGCGGAAAAACGCTATGAGTGTCGTGATAGTTGTGTAGAGCAATCGCAATCTGCTTCAAATTGTTTTTACATTGCGATCGACGCGCCGCCTCTCTCGCCTGTTGAACAGCGGGCAGCAATAGCGCAATCAGAATTGCAATAATTGCGATCACAACAAGCAATTCGATCAACGTAAAGGCGACGTTCCTTCGGTGATCCAAGGCACGAATTCGTCCACCATAGAGATTTCTCATAACACCTCCTCTGCATCACAAGATTCGACGAACGAGAACGCCGTGATAAAAAGACAAATCTCAGGCCGAACAGCCTTACCGACGACCTGACAGATTTTTCAGTAGAAAATCAGTCGTGCACATGAAGAGAAGTTTGTCACCCATATTGATGACCAAACTCCACATCAGTTGCTGTCACGGAGTTGCCTGATGAATGAACGCGATTGCACCGAGCGCGGCAGATTAACAAGGGCCCCGAAGATAAACATCAGCACATATCAACAACGAATCGCCACTGTACCAACAGCGTGAAGACTGTCAACAAAAACATCAACACTTACAAAGATGTTATTCGACTTTCCGCCGGACAAGATCGCGTACGATCAAAATTGCCGTCAGCGATAAGACTTAGAGAATTCACCCGCCGCACACTGAAAAGTGGGGCAAAGAGCTCAAGCATCAGCAGAACAAGCATGTTCACGAGGATGCTGCCGGCGTGCATAGAAGAAGTCAGCACCCTGCCAGACCGAAAGTCACCTCTCTCGATGACAGCGGATGCAGAATCACATTCGTATAAGCATGCCGCGCAGAAAATATCTCATCGATTGAGATCCTTCCTGCGCGGCCATTCGTCTCCAAATTAGATCGACTCTCGCGCAGCGAGGTTTTCCCAACGAGCGTAGGAGTTCACAAGCTCAGTCCCGATCTGTTCGAGACGGCCAGTGAGCTTCGCAATATCATCGCTTCCTTTTTTGAAGAAGGAAGGATCTGCCATCTGAACGTGCAGGTCAGCTTGTTCCTTTTCAAGCAACTCAATTTTGCCAGGCAACCGTTCCAATTCCTGACGTTCTTTATAGTTGAGTTTTGGACCAGTTGGCTTCGCAGGAGTAGCGGGTACGGCTGATGTCACGGCTGTCCGCACTGGAGACGCGGCGGCCTTGGCCTCGCGTGCTTCGCGTTCAAGGGCAATATCCCGCTGGCGAACATAATCGTCATAGCCACCGTCGTACTCACGAATCGAACCGTCACCATTCACGACAATCGTACTCGTGACGAGATTGTTCAGGAATTGGCGATCGTGACTCACAATCAGAACGGTCCCTGCATAACTGTCGACCAGCTCTTCCAGCAGCTCCAGTGTCTCGGAATCCAGATCGTTCGTCGGTTCGTCGAGCACCATAATGTTCGACGGCTTCTTGAAGATCTTGGCCAGCAACATCCGGTTTCGCTCCCCTCCGGAAAGGGAGCGAGCAGGGCGGCGGGCGCGTTCTGGAGTGAAAAGAAAGTCCTGAAGATATCCGTAGATATGCTTCCGCTGACCATTAATCTCGATGGACTCTTGCCCTTCGCCGACGTTTTCGACAATCGTTTTATCTTCTTCAATCTGTTCTCGCAGCTGATCGAAATAGATCACCTGCAGATTGGAACCGTGTCGAATCTTACCAGAGGTTGGCTCCAATTGTCCGAGCAGCAGCTTGAGAAGCGTACTTTTTCCGGCGCCGTTCGGCCCGATCACTCCGATCCTGTCTCCTCGGGTAATGACCGTGGAGAAATCCTGGATAATCGTGCGATCACCGTACGAGAACGAAATATTCGTCGCTTCAGCAACCAGATGACCGGAACGTTCTGCAGTGCTCGCCTGCATCTTGACGTTCCCAACCTGATTGCGACGTGCGCTCCGCTCATCTCGCATTTTCTTCAGTGCACGGACCCGTCCCTCATTTCGGGTACGGCGCGCTCTGATCCCCTGACGAATCCAGACTTCTTCAACGGCAAGTTTCTTATCGAACAGGGCGTTCTGCTTTTCCTCTGCTTCGAGTGCCTGTTGCTTCCGTTTGAGAAATGTGCCGTAATCACATGTCCAGTCGAACAGTCGCCCTCGATCTACTTCGAGAATTCGGGTGGACAACGCCTGCAGGAACGCACGGTCGTGCGTGACGAAGATGAGAGTCCCTTCATACTGCTGAAGGAAGCCTTCCAACCAGGTGATTGAATCGATGTCGAGGTGGTTTGTCGGTTCATCCAGCAGCAGAATGTCTGGACTTTGGATCAACGCCTGAGCAAGCAAGGCCCGTCGTTTCATCCCGGATGACAATGTTGAAAATTGCTGCGATCCATCAAGCCCCATGCGATCGAGAATGCGCTCGACCGCCTGCTCGGCTTCCCAGTCCATTCCGTGTTCGTGCTGTTCCCAGCCGTCACAAACGAGTTCAGCAATTGTTTGCGTCGTCCCGGTTGGAACTTCCTGAATCAGACGGCCAACTCGAGCTCCGGCCGCCAGTTTGACTTCTCCGTCATCAGGAGGGACGGTGCCAGCCATAATCTTCATCAGAGTCGATTTGCCGGCGCCGTTTCTGCCGAGCAATCCGATGCGTTCTCCCCGTTGAATTTCCAGATCAATGTTTTCCAACAGGATCTCGCCGCTCCAAGTGAAGGACACGCGACGAAGACTAAGCAACGACATTCAAAACTCCGGGAGACACTCTCAAGAAAACCATGAATCGGCGCTCGAATTTGCAGTGAAGGCGAAATCCGTTGAAAACACGGATGCCGCTTCATGAACCGCAGTGAGGAACGACTCACAATCAGGGACCTGGACCACTACAACAGATGCAAACCTGACGAGGCCAGACCAGATAGTCTATCGGCCGACATCCCACATGAGAAATGCAGGAGGCCGGCCGATACCGAAGGAGAGAAATTTCAATTCGTCGCCGTCGCCCGTGGGGGAGCGTTATCAGGCATTTCTTCACAAAATGGGGAAGTACCTGTCACACCCCAGAAGGACGCCATAGATGGACGGTTAAATCTGAAAGTCGTAGCCAGATGGCGGGCCAAGCACAGTCGAACCTTTTCCGCGTCCTCGAGTCAGAATGACGTGCCGTCCCTGATCCCGATATTCAACGGAAGTCATCAGCGATCGGACCAGCGAGGTGTTTCGGTTCGCGGACGTTTGTTTGAACAATCCACTTTCACCCGAAACAGCTTCGGCTGAAGTTGAACGCGATCCGTTAATCTCAATCCAGACACCCTCTGGAGAGGTACTGAAACGGAGCTGCACGACATTGCCATCTCCCGGTTGGATTTGTTTGAAAACCGATTCCAAAGCCTCAGAAGCCGCAATCTGTACTGCAAACCCATCTGTCGCGGAAAACGGTTGACCTCCCATAGAACTCATGATGTCCGCAATCGCGGCCGGGATATCATCTCGACAACGCAGGGTCGCTTCAGCCAATTCCAGTCGAGAATGGACTGGTTGAGAAAGTCGCGGAATCGTGCGTGTTGCGGTTGATGAGATCATCATGAATACCTTCAGAAGTAGGCAAAACTAAATCGTCTGCGTGCGAGAACTGGTCAGAAAATCGTTAAAAACCGAGAGTTCGGAATCCGCCAATCAGGCGAGTGGAACCAACACGGGTCCGATTCCGATGTCGTGAACACTATCAATGATCTACAAAGATTCAGTGAGGGACATGTTAGGTTCTGATAAAAAGACAGCGGCACAGTACAAGACTGATGCCGCTGCAGTTTGGTTCGCAATTCTGGACTGATTTTTATTTCAGACCTGAATTAGAAGCTCTGGCTCACATTTCGCTCGCCGGCTCCACCATTTCTGGTGACCAACGCTGCAATGACGTCGATTGCTGAATCTTCGTCGAGGAAACGAACTGATCCGTCACCAAACAGAACATTCAACCCGCCTGGGTGGAAGGCGAATGGCTGGGAAGAACCTTCTGTCCCGTAAGCAGTTGGACCTGACCCAACAGTTCCGAAGCCGCTTGCTCCGTATGTTTCAGAGGCGTGGTCGTATCCATTTGTTCGGTTAAGGTAGAAACCGCCTGCAATGGAACCAGGAATCGAAACACCAGTTTTGTCAGATCCAGCAAACAGAATGTCCGAAGCTGGGCGAGACCATCCCCCGGCATTTGTGTGGTGCTCAGTCAGATTTGGACTGACCTGATTTCCACGGCGATAGACATATGGGCGTCCGCCGGATTCCCAGATCGCGATGGTGTTTGACAAACCGTCGGTGATGTCAGTGAAAGTCAGCTTGGAGTTTTTCGGAGCAAACCCGTTTGTCACTACCGAACTGCTTGCACTGGCTTCACTTGCACGGGATGTGCTTCCGATAATTGGTCGAGTTTGATCAGCTGTTGCTGTCCCGGATGATGGTGGAACCCAGGTGCTTGCCAGATACGGATCGACACCAAGTGAGCCTGCGTAATCGCCGACTGCAACAACCCCAACCCAAGCACTTGATCCGCCAGTGAAGCCGTCTGGGTTATGATCGAGAACATTGTTATGACGAGGAGCTGATGGGCACTCGTAAGTCTTGATTCGCTGTTGAGTCACACCCTGATTGTCAACGTGACTCCAGTTCTTTGTTTGATCGTACTGATCCCACAGCCCTTTCTGCTCAATATATGGCAGAAGCTTCGTGAAGATTCCAATTCGTGCTCCCCCGGCAATCGCAGGACGTCCACCGGAAGGAATAACACCTTTGCTGTCGTGGAAGTTGTGAATTGCGATCCCGATTTGCTTCAGATTGTTCACGCACTGTGAACGACGAGCCGCTTCACGAGCTGATTGAACAGCTGGAAGGAGCACAGCAACCAGAATTGCGATGATCGCAATAACGACAAGAAGTTCGATTAAGGTGAACCCACTTCTTGGCTTTGAACTCAACTGTCGGGAGCGGATACGGGTATTCATTGCTTGCGAGGCCCTTAATTTAAACAGACTCAGCAGCCGTGGAGCGAAGGAAGCTCCATCGAAAAACTGCTTCAGGCAGGAAACAGGTGGAAAGAAATTCAAACTTGGACAGGAGCAATCTCGGCTACGAACCTTTTTGCGTCGACGGGTGGTAGAAGCCCTCAGCAAAACAGTTCAAACGGATTGAAACCCCTCTCCATCAACCAACTCAAGCAACCAAAGCACAGGGTTTGAAAAGCGATTGCCAGACCGATTCGATCGATTTGCGTCGCGCCATTTCGGCGACTTCACCAGAAGATCTGGATCCGCGTGCTCGAAAAGGGCACTCCAAAAAACACACTAACGTTTCAAATTAATCATCTGCGGTTGCTGATCAGCCGCAGTGACAACGAACTCAAATGGAGAAAGTGAAGGCTCCATGAGGTCTTTCGATAGGACGTTATTCCCTCGAAACACAGAGTCCCGAGTCTTGATCAGCGGGCGCCAAGTGGCGGTCATTCGGTAATTACCTGGCAACACACCGTCGCCCTGATTGTGTGTTGTCCATTCGACTTCGCCGCGAGCATTCACAACTCCAAGCACGGTTGTCGACTTTGACGAAGTCAACTGCGGGTGCAGCGTTAACACGGCCCCCTCAGCAGGCTTTCCATCAAACTGAACAATCAACGGAAGCGACTGCAGAGGCTGCCCAAAGGCGGCAGAAATCAACGCCCCGCTGAACCAAACCGACGCCACAAGTGCAAACACAATTCCAGCGGCACTGGATGCCAGAAACAGGGGAGACTGACTCCAGTGACCTGACAGGCGTTTTTGAGTGTCGGGATCAACCTGCAGGCGATGAAACCTCGACCCGAGCGTGATTCTATCAACAACACGCTCAACACCAGCAATACGTGAAACAATGCTCACAAGCAGCAAGCGGTGATATGACGAATCCACGGTGCCGGTCAAAGTCACAACCTGACCAAGCACCTGAACATGCACACTCAAACGCATCGTCTCGCCAAGATCGGCCAGTCGATCAATCACATGCAGACGCAATTCAGCGTCCAACTGAGCAGACACCTCGTCGCGAGCACCAGATCCGATTATGGTTTTCGATTTCATCACAGCGACCTCAAAACTGATTCAATGCAAAAAGACCCAAATGTTATTCAACCGCTTTTGCTTCATCGTTTTGCAACGATCAACAACATCCACAGCCACAACAAAGGTCATGCACAGCAACAGTCTGACTCGCATCGTATCGAACCAGACGCCAGGCCCATTCAGCGTCATTCACTCCGGACTCGCCAGCCAACCAAATGCCTGCAACACCGCGAACGGTAGCACCGTGCAACATTTTCAGGATGACTGATCGAGTAAACATGTGAATCACTTTAAAACTTGACTGTCAGCACTTCGTTCGATTTTTGAATTCTTCTTGATCGGCAATCACGCCGAGCACTCGACGAAACACTTTTTAACAAACAATAGAACCACGATCAACACGGTAGTTATTGAAAATTCAAAAAAAGGGGACTCAGATCCCTTCCCCGTTCGTAAATGACGGGCTGAAAACTTCTTCATGCCGCACAATTTGCCCGGCAAAAACCATCTCCAGAGTCGCCGTGTCCATTTTTTTCACGACGTAATTTCGAATTTCGAGCAAAACGCGTCGGAAGCGACAAGTATGTTCTTGCGAACATGGCTCATAGTGCGTCGTCGAAACACAGGAAATTGGCGACAAAATCCCGTCAAAATGCCGAACAATTTCGCCCATCGTGATTCCAGCAGGTGGCTTGGCGAGGACGAATCCTCCATCACGACCAGCAATGCTGCGAACCCAGCCTTTCTCTCGCAAATCAATCATAATTTGCTCAAGAAATCGCTTCGGGATATCGTTCCGTAGAGCCATTTCGCGAATCGAAAGCGGACCACGTCCCTCATGACCGACGAGATCAAACAGGGCACGCAATGCGTAATCGGACTTTCGGGAAAGCTTCATTGACGCTCTTGGGATTAAAACCCGACCTTCAAGTGCTTCTTTATTCGACAAATGAGTATTGCAACTCTATTAAGAAAATGAGAGTGCAAACAAAAACTCTAAACTTAATGATACCGGAGCACGCGAATCACGGCAACAGCGCAACGGCTGGAGCCCGGCTTGCCCTAGAATCATAACCGCTTCCGATAAAATGACTTACACGCAACAATGTGACAACTTTCATAAACAGGGGCGATCTGATCACTTGGTGACTTCCAACGCGGTTGTCAAAATCAGGTTCTCTGTCACGTAACGAGGACGATTACGTCCGAATTTCCACAGAAATCACCCGTTCCCACAGACTCAGCATGGCTCAGGCAATGACGTTCACAGAACTGACAGTTCTTATTCCCTGTCACGGACTGGAAGACTTCCCGACCGAGCTCGCCGAGAAGCCTGCCGCCAGCCTGTTGAACGCATTCGCCGTGATCTGGCATCCCGCCCTGATTGCATCCAGCGGCGCAATGCCCCGTTGGCGCCGAGCTGATGATCCACCACCGGCAGCAGAAGGCAGCCTGGTCATCATCCCGACTGCCAGTGACGACATGATGCCAGGCGGCTGGATCACCCAGGCCAGACTCGCCGGCGCCATCGTCATCAGTGAAGAGCATGACCGCACCGAGATGATGAAACGGGCCGTTGCCCCACTCAAACTGGAAGCCCCTGTCGACCCGGATCTGGTGGCGGACTTCATGGCTCTCGGTTCCTGCTATCTCCAGCTGGAACTTCTGACGCGGAGAATGCGGAACTATTCCAACTTCGACGAACTGCGAATGCATGTTGAAGCGGTAGCTGCCGCGAAGGCCGCAGTCAGTAATGACCGTGAAGCTGCCAAAAAGCATCTCACGAATTGTTTTGAGATGCTGCTGGAATCCCGTGAGCGGTTCTATCCCGTCGAGCTCTACCTGCTGGATCTGTGCCTGATTAATGCAGAAACATGGCCTAAAGACAGCACAGCCATTCTCGGGTTAAACACCGCACAGAATCTCCTCGGCACAGCTGATGACTGGGAGAAGATTGTGTCGGATCGCCCAGAGATCCGTGAGTCGTTGCAACAGGCGGTTCAACAGAAGCGAGTCGAACTCCTCGGCGGAGACGACACGGAACTGTATACGTCGCTCCAATCGCTTGATGCAGTTTTGTGGCATCTGCGACAAGGACGCTCCAAACTGGAAGAGATCACAGGATCGAAGCCGGAAGTCTGGGCACGTCGACGGTTTGGCATGAGCAGCCAGATGCCGCAAATCCTGCATCGGCTCGGCTACCATGGGGCGCTCCATACGCTTCTCGATGATGGAGTCACCCCAGAAGACGAGCAATCGCAACTGCGATGGGAAGGATGCGATGGATCAAGCGTTGATTCATTCAGCCGCATCCCGCTCCCCGGCGACAGCGCCAGAACGATGTTGCGGTTGTCGGAGCGAATGGCCGAGTCGATGGACTATGACCATGTTGCGGCCGTGATGTTCGCTCACTGGCCGGCGCTGAAAAGTCCGTTCTTTGCTGACCTCCGTCGAATTCACACATACGCCCCGGTGCTTGGGCAGTTCGTTCGCCTCTCCGATTACTTCACTCAAACTGGATCTCCTGGCCGTCGCGCCGATTTTAAATCAGGAGAGTACCTGTCACCTGCGTTGAACTCGCGCGTTGCACATGGTGAAGCAACTCCCATCAGCGGTCAGGTTCAATCGTGGACCCGCGAACGCGCATTTCGTCGTGCCGAAGTGATCACTGCACTGGCAAAAATCATTCGGGGAGATTTCAACTGGCTCGCAGACAACTCTCTTGAGTCCGCAGTCCGACAGGCGTACCCCGGTGCCAGCGCAGAGGCATGCAACAACGCGGACACCGCAATTGCAGAGGCGTTAAGAAACGGGAGTGCGCAGCTGAATGATGCACTCGCGAGCGGGTGCGAAGATGGACCCGGCGTCCTGATCGTCAACACACATTCATTCCCCCGCAAAGTTCTCATCAACTGGCCGGGAAAAGGGGGGCCTCCACAGGACCGCAGTATCCTTGGCGTGCAGGTGGATGAAGATCAGATTCAGGTTCTCGTTTCGCTTCCCCCATGTGGGTTTGTCTGGCTTGCCAATCGTAATGAGCGTCCTGGCCGAACTCCTGCTGGCAAGCCATTGCTGGCGGAAGAACTCTTATTGCGAAATGACAATTTCGAAGTCCGCTTCAGCGACACCACTGGCGGTATTTCGCAGATCATGACTTATCATCGAACGCCAAATCGATTGAGTCAGCAGGTCGCGATTCGGTTTCCTCACCCAAAAGCAATCAGCTTTGGAGAAGGAGACAAGCAGGAGACCATCACCACAAACTACACAGCCATGCGGCTGAAAGAATCCCGAGTTCTCAAGCAAGGACCACTGGTCGGGGAAATCGCCACACTCGGGGAGCTTGTCGACGAACAGACCGAAACCGTTCTCGCGACATTCCGCCAATGGACACGTGTGATCAAAGGCAAAAGCACGATCGAAGTCGATCTCGAAATTGCCCCGGCTGTGCCCATCAAAGGTGATCCCTGGACCAATTACCTCGGCTGTCGCTTTGCATGGAAACATGAGATGGTCGCACTTTCTGCATCAATGCAGGAGGGAGCCCAGTCCATTCGTAGAGAACGAATTGAAGCTCCACAGTTCATCGAGATTGCAGACGACGACTTCCGCACAACGATCATCACACCGGGGCTGACATTCCATCGCAAGACAGGCGAACGAATGCTCGACACCCTGTTGCTCACCGAAGGGGAGGAGTCGCGACTGTTTCAGTTTGCCGTTGCGATTGACAACCCGTACCCGATGCAGGCACACCTTGACCAGTATTCACCGCCGGTTGTGATTGAGACGAAGCAACGTCCAGTCGACGGGAAACGGGAAGGGTGGTTCTTTCATGTTTCCGCCAGCAACGTCCAGTTGCAACGCTTCCTCCCAGGGACAAAACCGAACTCGATTATTGTTCGATTACTGGAAACTGAAGGACGATCTCGTGTCATTGGGCTTCACTGCTTCCGCAACCCGATCTCAGCTCGCCAAGTCGACTTCAAGGGGAGCACCATCACCACGATGAACACAGATGACGCCGTCAGTGTTGAAATTGGGCCCTATGAAATCTGCGACGTCGAACTGGAGTTTTAGGCCCCAGATCAACACGACAGTTTCGACGCACGTCATTCCGGATAAGCGAATCAACTCGATGTGAATTCAGGTTCTCAGACGCTGAGATTCACAGAATCGGACAGCAACTTCCCCGTCATTTGAATCACCCCGGGACTCTGGTAAGTTGCATCGAGATCTTTTCGCCAGAATTGAAGTAACATGATTCAGCTGCCCAACACCGATTCACCAAAATCTGATCATTCCACGACTGTTGACAAGTCAGGTGATCGAGTCAAGCAGATGTTTGGCGAGATTTCGACACAGTATGACCGGATGAATCATGTTCTCTCGGGAGGAGTTGATTACTACTGGCGGGCGTACACCGTTCGAAAAGTCCCTGCCATCGGGAACGATCCCATCCTGGATGTCTGCACAGGGACAGGCGATCTTGCAATTGCCTACTGGAATTCCACAAAGCAAAAAACGCGGGTCGTCGGAACCGACTTTACGCCAGAGATGCTTGTGATCGCCCGACAGAAGGCGGAAAAAGCCAGGAAGAATGGCGGAACCAAGTTAGAATTCATTGAATCCGATACTCAATCACTGCCGTTTCAGGACAGCGAATTTCAATTGGTAACCGTGGCGTTTGGACTCAGAAACGTCAGTGACACCCATGCTGGGCTACGTGAGATGATTCGGGTCTGTAAACCGGGCGGCCGTGTTGCTGTTCTGGAATTCTCTCAGCCAACCATGCCGGTTCTGGCAGGGCTTTATCGCTGGTACTTCAAAAACATCCTTCCACGAATCGGCCAATTGTTCGCCAAGAATCGTCAGGACGCATACAACTATCTGCCGCAGTCCGTTTCGGAGTTCCCATATGGAAAAGAACTTGCCGACATCATGACTCAGTGCGGACTGAAGAAAGTCACATTCACTCCACTGACATTCGGAATTGCAACCCTTTACGTGGGGCAAAAGTAACGGCGACTGGAGCACTGAACCCGTCTGCCCTTGCTTCACAGCAACGCGTTTGACAAAAATTTAGATGGCCCGAGAGCCCATTCTGATTCACCTGATTATTCTGGAGAACATTTTCAATAATGAATGAGCCAATCTCATCATCCAATTACGAACAGTTTTCTCCAGAAGAGATCGCCAGCTTTGATGCAGATGATGCACACGCTGGGGCGGCAATCGGGAAAATGCTGACCGTCTTTTTCTTGTACACCGTTGTCGCCATGGTAGGATCGTCCGTTGCGACATGGTACTGGATCGTCAACTCGACCGTGCGATAGACCGAACATCTCAACAACAAAAACGCCCTGAGTGAATCATCACTCAGGGCGTTTTTTTCTTGTCAGTGCCTTTTCACCAGAGACACCAGATCTCAGGCTTCAAAGCAGCAGGCGATCCTGCACTATGACTTTTCTGGTGGGTTGCCGTCGATCCACGGGCCAGCCAGTGACATGTAGGTTGGATTTTCAATTGTGCTGCCGAAATCGCCAGCTTTCCAACCTGGAACATGCAACGCTGGTCCGCCTGCTTTAGAACGTTCTTCCCATCGTTGTGCCCATGGTTTCTCACCGTTCTTGTGAGCATCGAGAGCATTACGTGGGCCGTTCTCCTTATCGAAGTAGTAAACCACTCCATTGCGGTGGCTCTGAGCCCCCAGAATCACGGTCGACACAGCCGCAGCACCCAGGTCTGGATCGTTGTTGACCAGATCTGGATTCCCGGCTTCAATGGCGTCGATCCAGTTGGAGAAGTGAGCGTGATCGTGGTCACCAATTTTCGGGACGTCGATTGTTTCTGAAACAATCTTGCTGTCCTTGGTCACCTGCGGACGCTCAGCAATGAACTGAATCTTTCCATTTTCGAATGTGAACGATCCGAAGTGTCCACGAATGCACTGCTGCAGACGTGATTCCTGCGAGCACATCGTGGAAGAGACGAGTCCCTGAACCCCTTCAGGATAGTCTGCAACGACTGTTGCAACGTCTGGAACGTCACGACCATCGTATTCGAGATAGATCCCGCCAGCTCCGGTCACGCGTCCCGGGTAACGAAGTCCAGTTGCCTTGAGCATGGCTGTGACGCGGTGCACAAACAAGTCGGTGAACATCCCTGAGCCGTATGGCCAGAAACGACGCCATTGTTTGTAAACTTCGCGGTCGAATGGTCGGTCTTCTGCAAGACCTTCCTTCACCCCGAGCCAGCGCTGCCAGTCGATGGTCTTCGGAGTCATTTCTTTGGTCAGGGCATAGTAACGCCACTGGCCGATGTTTGAGTTACGGAAGTACTCGGTCTGGAACATCAGAACTTTACCGAGCTTACCGTTGTCGATCATCTCGCGGGCCTGATTCCAGCAAGGATCGCTGGTTCCCTGAACCCCAACCTGCATGACCTTCCCGGATTTCTTCCAGGCTTTGGCAACGTCGATTGCCTCTTCGACGTTCTTGGTCATTGGCTTTTCGCAGTAGATGTGCAGTCCTGCGTTCAGCGAATCAATGATCTGCTTGTGGTGCCAATGGTCTGGCGTTGCGATTGCAACGGCGTCGAGATTTTCTTTCTCGATCATCTCCATATAGTCGACGTATTTGGCGACCTGATTGCCGTTTTCTTTGGTGATGTAGTCAGCAACCATGTCGCGCTGGACCGAGTACACTTCGGCAACGGCAACGATGTCGATCTTGCGGCCTTCGTTCTTCAGTTTGCACAGTGTTTTAACGTGTGCACCGAATCCGCGACCGCCGGGGCCGATCATTCCGATCCGGAGACGCTGATTCGCGTCTTTAGCATTAGCGGATGCCTTGGCAAGGAGTACACTCCCCCCTGCCGCAACAGTCGAGGTCTTCAAAAAGTTGCGACGATTGACAGATGGATCCATGTTGATACCTCTTGCCGTTTGCAAATGAATTCAGGCTGCGAATGAATTGCTGCAATCAATACACAGCGACGTACTTCAACGATACCGAATTTTCTTAAGCGACCGCAACCCGCACGCAGGAGATCGAATGCAAGTTGGCCCCCATTTGCTGAATGTTGTCTTGTATGAACCTGAAATCCCACAAAACACCGGCAATATCGGTCGCAGCTGTGTCGCGGTCGGGGCCAAGTTGTGGCTGATCCGACCACTCGGTTTTCTCATGGACGACCGATACCTGAAACGTGCCGGGATGGACTACTGGAAGCATGTCGACTGTGAAGTTGTCGATAACTGGAATCACCTGTTACAGCGGCTGGAAGAGTCACGTCAAACAGAGGGCGAATCGCAGGCAGCGCCCCCACGATTCTGGTTCTCCACAAAGTTCGCGACGAAACTTGCCTGGGAAGCAGAGTTCCAACCCGGCGACGTCCTTGTTTTTGGCAGTGAATCCAAAGGACTCCCTCCCTCGATTCGGGAAGCGAACAAAGAGAACTGCATCAAGCTCCCGATGCTTGAAACCGTTCGCAGTCTGAACCTGGCAAGCACCGCAAACACTGTAATCTACGAGGCCGTCCGACAATTCGGCGGAATCCCGGGAATCGAGACGTAGAAGGAATTGACCTTCGTGCACGATCAGCACCTGCAATGAAGTTCAAACTTCAGCAAGTTCCCGAAGCGATCCAGCAGTCATTCGGCGACTGGCAGTTCTCGGTGGACTATTGCACGATGACCTGTGATGACGGATCCAGATTGGTCCGCGGGAGCTCGGGTGCAGCGAATGAGTGAATCAGATCCTTCACTACGACCGGCTTCGGAGCGATCAACATTTCCCCTGCCGCAAGCCCTGCCGACAACCCGAGCAGGCGTGCCTGACTTTCAATGAGCTGAAAGATGCGTTCTTTGTTGGCAGGAAACTGAGATTCGTACGCTTTCACGGATTCGATCTTCAGGTCGAGCGTGTCTGAAATATCAACAATCATCGTTCCTGCGGCTCGAATCGGTTCATCTGTTCCAAACCCAAGCTTGTACCAGAGCAGCTGGTTAATCGTGTGAACCGGTAACCCGTCAAATTCACCATCCCACTTCGTCAGCCGAGAATAGAACACGGCAGCATCTGTGATCTGCATGGCCTGCCAGTGGTCAGGGGAGGCCAATGGTGTTTTGTCAGCGATCCCCAGCACAATTTTGGGGCGGTATTGCCGAAAAACTTTTGCAAGCATGACGCGTGCTTCGAACGAGTCGAACAATCGGCGATTCGGAAGCGGGAGCGTCAGTCGTACCTGAACCCCTAAAATCTCGGCCGCCTTCTTCGCTTCCTGAAGCCGATGCTCAGGACCGGGGCTTTTCGGAGTTGGTTCTCCATCGGTTAAATCAACGATTCCAACCCGATATCCCTGTTTGGCAAGCTTTGCCAGAGTTCCGCCGACAGCGACTTCAACGTCATCAGGGTGCGCTCCAACAGCGATGACATCAAGAGGTTCAGGAAGTGAAACCCGAGCTTTTTCAGAATGGGAAGTCATAGATTCTCAAGTAGATCCGCTGAGGGCGTAAATCGCTTCAAGCCTGAGACTTGAATGGGGCTGATCTGATACTTCGTCGAAATAATCACTCTAAACTAGAAGTGCCGACGATTGTCGACGAAGCCCAACAATGCCGTTCACGCCTCCGAAGTGCGTCACCGGCCATGCATCTTCGCCACGATCCTAATCATATTCGATCTCAAATGAGAAATGGAAACAGCGAGAACCCTGCAGAGTTATTTCTCAACAGAACTTTTTAACGAAGACCTTCACGGATTCTGTGTTTCAGGGAATGCCCCAGTCTTCCCGGCGTAAACCCCAACCGGCAACGTCAAGATATTCACCATGACTGATCCGTGTAATCGAAACAAATCAGAGGTCGAGGCAGGTTGGGGCGATCAAGGTCCGTTGACCGGAGACGTGCCGAGCGATAAGTTATGCGGTTCCGCTGTTCTGGATTGTGAAGAACGGCCAATTTGAACATTTTGTAATTGATGGCAGACCAGATGGGACGCATCGAACGAAGTCGCGAAATTGCTCGCCGCCGTAGCCGCAAAGTCAAGGTAAAGAAGCTGCGTGCACGCTTTGCAGTTGCCAAGAACGATGCCGACAAGGCCGCTCTGGTAGAAAAGCTGCAGCGCGTCAGCCCATTCGCAACCTTCGAATAATCAACCGAAGAAGCAGCAGCGAAACTGGCATCAGATTGTCAGAGCACCTGTTGTAACCATCGGCTTATCGACAAAAAGTGCTTGCCTGTCATTTGCCGAGCTTTAGGGAAACCTAAAGCTCGCATGCGTCGCAAGTATTTTTTCGTGTCATGACCAAATTTCCATTGGTCATTATTTCAGGCGATTGACTCGCCTGCCCATTAGCTTCAGCGGGAGTGTTGCCTTGCTGACTCTCTTTCGTGCTGCGCCCGTTCTTTTATGTGGCGTTCTGGGATTATTGGTGTCATCCGCGATGGCTGCCGAAACTGCGAAGCCCGTCTACGAACTGCGAATTTACACCTGCGAGCCGGGCAAACTGCCAGCACTGCTCGAACGATTTCGCGATCATACGTGTAAATTGTTCGAGAAACACGGCATGAAGAACGTGGCCTACTGGGTCCCGGCTGACTCCCCAGGTACTGAAACAAAGCTGATCTACTTGCTGGAACACTCCAGTCGTGAAGCTGCTGCGGCATCTTTCCTTGCATTCCGCAACGACCCGGAATGGAAAGCGGTGCGTACAGCGAGCGAAGAGAAGCACGGTAAAATTCTTGCTCTGCCGGTTGAGTCCACGATTATGGTGAAGACCGACTATTCGCCAGACATCACGCTCCTCAAAGAGGGGAAGACGTACGAACTCAGGATCTACACCGCGAGCAACGAAAAACTCGACGAACTCAATGCTCGATTCCGCAATCACACTTGCAAGCTGTTTGAAAAGCATGGCATGAAAAACATCGGATACTGGACCCCAGTCTCCGAGCCAGAAGCATCAAACACCTTGATCTACGTTCTGGAACACGATTCCAAAGAGGCGGGGATCAATTCCTTCAAGGCCTTTGGGGCAGATCCAGCATGGAAAGCGGTCGTCGCCGAGACCCACAAGAACGGGTCACTGACTGCAAAGAAGCCTGAATCCGTGATGATGAAGCTCACAGATTTCTCGGCCCGTCAGAACTAGACCGGCTTCGATCCAATGAGTCTCCGCTGGAAATCAGGTTCTTAACTCCTGATGCTCCTGTATTGATCTGAACTCCACACAAGAATGGCAGCGTCCTCACTCGATGAGCCGCTGCCATTTCTCATTTGGGTCAATAGGATCACCATCCTCAAATCCCGACCTCTTTTCCCGCGTCGGAATGTTCCTGCCATTCCTCAGCACGGAACAATTTCTTTAAAAAGCAAGTCCATCCGGGCGTGCATCCCCTTCAGAGAGTCAGCACAATATCTCATATTGGTTTACGGTATTTGTGCAATGTGACGACACGTCTCGGCCCATTCCGGCGGCGCCATGATTTCAATGCTGAATGGCGCGATTTTATGCTCGTTCAGCATCGACCATTGATCTGACGAGCAAGTTCGAGTTTTCCCAGTCGCAATCAAGGTGAATCCCAGTGTCGAACGACCCTACAAAGTCCTCTTCTGATTCACTTGAGACTGACAAAAAGAACATCAGCGAAACAGATCCACCCACCAGTAGTTCCGCTCAACAGGTCGGGGCGGAAGATGATTTGCCGGACTACGAGGAGCTAACCCCGGAATTTCTGGAAGACGAATGCATTCGCGGCGACTTCATGCTTCGCTGGGCTGTCATTCTGCTGGCAGTCTTACTCGGGTCCGTCCTGATCACTGAATCACGCCTGTTCGTTTCAATTCGCTCCGGCGAATATATGCTGTCCAATGGGATCTTGCCTCCACGCGTCGACGTCTTTTCAGCAACTGCCGACGGACGCCCCTGGGCGAACCTAGGGTGGATGTCTGACCTAATTCTGGCTGCGACCTCATCCGTTCTCGGCTTCACTGGTCTTTCAATCCTGTGCGCCGCAACTGTCGGGCTCAGCTGGTGGTGTCTTTCGAAGATCACGATTCCCGGCGTCACAACATGGTGGGGATCGATTTGCTCGCTACTGGCGCTATTGGCACTAATTCCAGTCTTTCAGCCGGGTGCGACGACCATCACGATTCTGGGAATGACACTGCTGTTGTGGTGGCTCTGGTCAACCTCTCGATCTGAATCGCTTCAGCATCCGTGGACACTTCTTGTCCTCATGGCACTTTGGGCCAACCTCGATTCCCGCAGTTGGATCGGGTTGTTTGCTCTCGGACTGTACGCAATCGGTCTGGTCGCGACGTCATCGGGACGCAGTGCCATTGGGCGCCCACGCTTAATGTGGATCGGCGGGGCAATCGTTGCCGGAGCTGTCGTCTCGCCTTGGCCGCTTCGTCCTCTCACACAATTCCTGACTGCATTTCGTGAAGAAGCGGAGTTGATCAGATATCAGGGAATCAGTGAACACTTCGTGCGATTGTCGACTTACGGATTGCCAGCCTTCTGGAAGTCGATTGATCTCTTTTCATTTATGGCCCTCGCACTTGTCGCCTTTTCCTTCATGACAATTCTGCTGAATCGCAAGAGACAGCAGCTTGGCCTGTCACTGCTTTGGCTGGGGATCAACGCACTCGGGTTCTTCTTTGCTGAAGCAATTGCCTACGCCGCAATCGTCAATGCCGTTGTCGCGACGTTGAATGGGCAGGAGTGGTTTCACAATCGTTTTGGTAACGACTATTCCATCACAACGTGGAATGTCCTTTCTTCGCGAGTCGGTCGAGCCATACAAGTTTTGACGATCTTTGTGCTTGCATACCTGTCCCTGAATGGTGCCTTGATGGGTCCGCAGTCTCGCCGGATTGGTCTGGGACTCGACCCGCGCTGGAAGAATCGCATCGACAGCCTGGAGCAGGAAGTCCTTCCGAACGCCTCGTCTGACCGCATCTTTCCAACCACTCCAAATCAGGGAGACATCCTGATCTGGGCAGGAAAGAAGCCATTCGTTGACAGTCGACTCTCACTCTATTTCTCAGGCAAAGAGAACCTGCTTTTTGTTCACCAGAAGACTCGGGCAGAACTCTTCCCAAGTCGTGATCGAGCAGCAGATGCCGCTGCTGTCTCGACATGGAAATCGACACTGGAACGCTTCAATGTGAACGACGTACTGGTCCGTCTCTGGAGTCCCAAGCCGGCTTACGGTCCGTTCTTCCAGTTATATACCAACGAAAATTGGGCATTGACCGGGTTGGGAAGTGCAGGGGGAATCTTCACGCGTAACGACATCAGTTCTCCTGAACTGAAAGCACATGTTGAAAAAGTTCAGCTGAAAGATTTCGCAAAAATCGCGTTTCAACCTGCCGTTCCCCCTGAGCCGGTTGAGATCGCTGCAGTCTGGCCATTGCCGGTTTCGCGATACGACAAATGGCTGATCCAGAAACTGGATGTTGTTCCGCCTGCTGCTGAACTCGCGAGTCACTACACAAGTCTGGTTGTAAACAGCGCAGGCTTTACTGCGGTTCAAGTCAGTGGCCTTTCATTGCTCGCCATTCAGAACTGCAGAAAGGCATTAAGCGAGAACCCAAATCATCCGCTGGCATATCGCACAATTGGAACCGCCCTGGGTCTATTGCTTCAGGCCGAAGCAGTCGCCGCCGGTCAGCAGATTCCGTCAGAAACAATTCGATCACAAATTCTGACGAGTGCGTTTTCCACAGCGATCGCCAGCGACGAAGACCCGTCAGACCTGTTAACGCTGTTTCAGCAACTTCTCAACGGTCGATCAATCGATACCGCACTTGAGGTTCTGAATCGCTATGACATCGCCATGACCGCGTATCCAGAGATCAAAATCACAGCAGAACGCAAACTGGAGTTTGACCGGACCAGAAAACAACTGAGCGATGCCGTCGACGCGGTTCAGAAGCAAATGGATGACGCAAAGAGCAAAGGCGCGTCTCCCATGGACCTGGCCGTTGTGGCACTCGGAGGCAACTGCCCGGGACTTGCTTTGAAGGCGTTAGAAGCTGACATGACCAAGGTCATTTCTGATCCGGAGATGCAGTTATTTTATGCGACACTGCTGCTCCAGAATGGTCGTATTGAGAATGCTCTGGAACAAGTTGAAGGGGTCGGTGCCCGCCTCAAAGGTCCTCAAGGAGCCAACGCCAGCCCAATGTTCAAGAAACAGTGGGAAGCCGTTACGAAACTGGTCTATCTCTCGGCTATGAATCTGGACGAATTCGTCAAGCTCTCCGATACAGACGAGAACGGCGATTGGGTCTCAGGACTTCGAGGCATGTTGCAACTTCCGTTTTTAGGATTCCAGCTTCCTCTTCAACTGGAATTCTGGCCTGCATTCCAATCGCGACTGGCCGTAGCAGCGACAATCGATGTTGCTGAACAATGGGCCGTGACTCAACTCGGTGCCGCCCGAGCTGAACTGGAATTGGGAAAGCTGGATGCTGCGAAAGTGCGGCTGCAGAAGATCGCGACGCGACATCCTCAGTTTTCTCAGCGCCCGGTTGTGGCAATGTACCTGGACGCCCTCACCGGATCGAAATATCAGTTCCCGGAAGTGGATCTGTCTGAACCAGACTGGATCACCAAGTTCAATGAGCTTTCCAAGTTGAAGCCAGCGACACCGGCAGTTGAGTCCCAGCCTGAAAGCAAAGAAAAGAAAGAGGAGTCTGAGAAGCCAAAAGCAGACGAAACGCCAAAGCCCGCTGAGACTCCGAAACCAGATGCCAGCCCAAACCCCACGGGCACTGAACCGAGTTCATCTCCGAAAGCGGACGAGTAATCTCGATCTTGAATCTTTTGAATCAATTCAGAGTTTGACCTGACTCGCCAAACATTGCATCGCGGGCCCAATGCAGTGCAGAGTGAACAATTCCCATCGCAGCAACTTCAAATCATCAGACAGCACCCCGCTCAGGTGGTCGTTCTCTGCTTTGCAAGTGGCATTGCGTTTGACCGGTTCTTCTCAATTCCACTCGCTGGCTGGTTGGGAACCGCAACAATCGGCTATGCACTGGCAGCATGGTGCTGGCGGTCCCGGTCAACTGCTGTCACGGCCTTATTGCTTCTCACGCTCTTTGCACTGGGTGGAACGCGACACTACTTGAGCTGGCAGTCAGATTCACCGAATGATGTTGTGCATCTGACAACGGTCGATCCGCAAGTTGTTCGAATCGTCGGCGTTGTCACCAAACCACTGGAAATCTTTGATCGCCCGACGGGCCCCCATATTCCTCCCTGGCTTGGTGTGGATCGCTCGACCGGGTTCCTTCGATGCGAGCAGATTCAACACGGAAACGACTGGCGGACTGCCACCGGAGTATTACGAATCGATGTGATGGGCCGACTGGATCATGTTCAGGTCGGTGATCGAATCAACGTCCTCGGGCAACTGTCACAGCCTGCATCTCCGATGAATCCCGGCGAGTTCCAGTACGCCGACTCGCTGCGGTCTCAGGGAGCAGGGTGTCGCCTGCGAGTGAAGCATACGGCAAATGTGCAGGTCGTTGGTCAGGAGAATTCGCTGGCGGCATGGCTTGCCAAACGTCGAACCGCGATTCGCAACCAATGTCGTTTGAATCTCGCCGCCGTTCTTCCGCCGGCTTCGCAAGCTCTCGCCGCTTCGTTGCTGCTGGGCGATCGCACACAACTGCCAGACGAACTGAAAAACCAGTTTGCCGAAACTGGAATGATGCATCTGCTCGCGGTATCTGGAATCAACGTCGGAATCCTTCTAGCGATCGTGCTCGGTATCGGACGAACTCTGAATCTCGGCAGCCGGCAACTTGCAATTGCAATGATTGGGGCCGCGATCCTGTTCATGTGGATCACAGATCATCAGCCCAGCGTGATTCGAGCCGGGTTACTCGCCATCTTTGGACTGGTCGCAAGTCTCTTCGGACGCCCGAGTCAGGGGATGAATACGCTGGCGGTCTGCGCGCTGATTCTCATCTTATGGCATCCTCCTGACATCTTTGATATCGGTGCTCAACTTTCGTTTCTTGCCGTGATTGCCATTCTGCAGGCCTCACGTGTGCCACTCGCGGACTACTGGAGAAATCGACTCGCTTACGTCGAACCGCAAACACGATTTGCACAACTCCGAGAATCCATATTTCTCGGGCTTGCAAAGATGTATTTCGTCACTGGCACCATTTGGATCGTGACACTTCCACTGATCATCTACACATTTCATCTGGTGACGCCGATCGGCCTGTTGATGGACTTGTTCCTCGTTCCGGTTGCGACAGTCGTGCTCGGTATGGGATACGTTTTCCTCTGCGTTTCAATGGTTTCCAGTTGGGCAGGTGCCATCATCGGACTTCCTTTCAGCTGGGGACTCACCGCGATGCAATCAGCCGTTGCGTGGGGACAGAATGTCCCGCTCGGGCACTTCTTTGTGTCGTCCATTCCAAGCTGGTGGGTGATTGGCTTTTACCTGATTGCCGCTTTGGTTTGGCTGCGAATTCCGGCCTGGAGAGGATGGGGGTGGGGGACGCGAATCTGGCCGGTCTGGATGATGATTGGCTTGGCAATACCGTGGCTCTCACCAAGCGTCACATCACTCAGATGCACAGTGCTGTCAGTCGGTCACGGGCTCGCATGCGTCCTTGAGCTCCCGAGTGGTGAGACCGTGATTTATGACACCGGCACACTCGGAGACGGGCGTCGAGCAGCAAGAACGGTTGAACGCTACTTGCGGAGTCGCGGGAAGCGTGTCATTGATGCCATGATCCTTTCCCATGCCGATCACGATCACTTCAGCGGGATGTTCGAACTCTTCCATCGCTTCCCGATTCCTCAGCTCTTTGCCACTCAGCAATCGGCTCAATCAAGGCAACCGGGAGTCAAAGAACTCTGGAATCTCGCACAACGGTCAGGCTCACACGTTCAGTTACTTCAGACCGCGGATCAATTGCATTCGGCCCGATCAGGCTCTGATGTCCGACTGCTGGTTCTGCATCCTTCAAGACCCGCAGTCAAAGTCAGTGACAATTCACAGAGTTTGGCAATTGCCGTTGAGTATGCCGGACGCAGAATATTACTGACGGGGGATATCGAGCTACAAGGAATTGACGCACTGCTTACACAGCCTCCGATGAAGTGTGATGTTGTCCTGTCCCCTCATCATGGGGCAAAGGTTTCCAACATCCCGCCATTGTATGACTGGTGTTCCCCTGATTTCGTGATCGTCAGCGCAGCGACAGCAGACATTCCGCACCTTGAGTTCATCAAGAAGTTCAGTCAGCTCCTCTCGACTGCAAGTTCTGGTGCCATCACCATCGAGATCCGTCAGGACGGAACACTCCAGGTCCTTCCATTCCGGTCCAACCTGAATTGAACAACTGACGTCTCTGACAGTCAGCACAAACGAACACAGGCGTCGAATGGAGTTCAATCTCCACTCGACGCCTGCAAAATTCAAACACGTGTGCCTTCTACCAGACTGCAACAGGATGTCCTCTTGTGAAGGAAATCGTTGTTGTCCAAACGAGAAGGCGGAATGCTCTAAACGTCACACTGCTTCACGGCTTCGACGAGACCGTCCCAGGCATCACGGGTCGGGATAAACTCCTGACCGACATAGCCGTCGTAACCAACGTCAATCAAAGCCTGCATCAACGGGGCGTAGTTGATTTCCTGCTTCTGATCGAGTTCGCCACGACCTGGATTTCCAGCGGTGTGAATGTGGCCGAGGTATTCTTTGCTCTGATGAACACGACGAATCAGATCGCCGTTCATGATTTGAACATGGTAGAAATCGAACAGCAGTTTGCAGTTCGGTGACCCAATGCGTTTCAGAATGTTCACGCAATAGTCGACGTCGTCGCCCTGATAACCGGGGTGCCCCTTCATCGGGTGGCTGTCGTCGCGAGTGTTCAGCATCTCAACGCACAATGTGACGCCATGCTTTTCGGCGACGCCCACGATTTCTTTCAGACCTTCAACACAGTTGTCGGCCCCTTCTTCACGAGAAATCCCGTTTGCCATCCCGGTGAATGTAATGACACTCTTCACACCAAAGTCAGCGGATTCAGAGATTCGCTTCTTCAGAATCTCGTTACATCGCGCCCATTCCCCTTTGTTGTTGTACCCAGTTGGGAATCCATGGCTAGGAGCGATAGCACAGGTCAGCCCGTACTTCTTCAGGGTTGGCCAGTGTTCTGGTTCAATCAGTTCGATACTTTTGATTCCGAGCTTCACTGCGGCTTGACACATGTCGTCAAGTTTTGGCCACGCAGGTGCATAGCACCAGTGCACCATGGACTGCTTGATACGTCCATTCTTGACCACCGGGTTTTCAGCGGAAAAGACAGGAACTGCTTGTGATGCTGCCATTGCGGCGACTCCTGCACCGGAAATCTTCATCCAGTCGCGTCGTGAAAGGCCATTGTGATCGGAATTTTGAGACATCATCTCACTCCAAAATTGCGAGGCAAAGATCCATCAATCCCATGAAAGTCCTGCTTTTCAGCATTTCACCGGACGCACCAAGGGCTTTGAATCCACCACTGTTACCTGATAACGTCATAGACCGCAAATTCGACCAGTTGATTTATGGGAATTTTTCCCAATCGATCCCCCATAATGTGAAATACTGCGATTCTCGCAAGCGACCGAGGCATCACAAAATAAAGCGATGCGGTCTTAGCAGATCCAAAGATTCACTGGTCAATCGAACGTCCTGACATTGCAATTTTGACTGCGAAAGAAGTTGCCCTCCACCTGGCATCTTTTTCAACGGATACTGGCACGATATGAACGTGATCCCGACTGCATTTTTATTTCGCTATACCATTCCCGTCTTACGTCAGGACAAGTTGCCGCGCGCGAAGGCGCCACTGCTGAAACTCCCGGAAGTCTGTCAGATTCCGTGGCCATCGGCTCTCAACGGGGAACCGGAGTTCGCAAAGCTCGCCCTTGCCTGGAACCCGGAGGGTCTAGCGATTGAAGCAATCGTTACTTTGCCGGAACGAACAAAGAATAAGAAATCCAAAGAGTTCACCGACGAAGGATCATTGCTGATCTGGATCGATACTCGTGACACGCAGTCACAACACAGAGCCTCTCGATTCTGCCACCAGTTTGTCGCCTCAACTCAAGGTGGGGGAGACGACGAAGACGAACCGCAAGTACGACAGTTGCCAGTCCCACGAGCCCGTGAAGATGCTCCGGAAGTTGATCCAGAGGGATTGCTGACAGAAGCCGAACAACTGGATGACGGGTATCGTCTCGCTGTCTGGTTGCCACGAGAAGCATTGCATGGGTTCGACCCTGCGACTCAAAAGCGACTTGGATTCATGGTCGCAATTCACGACAAGGCCATGGGAATGCAGACGTTGACCGTCAACACAGAGTTCCCGATCGATTCCGATCCCAGCCTATGGGTCAGTCTGGAACTGGTCGAGGAATAGAATTCTAGTTTCACTCCGGAAACTCCCTACCAACAGTCAGACAATGACGAACACGAAACAGCGTGTTTGTTCATGGGTAACACATCGCTTCAGAGACTCGACAGCAGTTCCCATTTGATCGCAGCCGCCCAGACCGATCAGCAAATACTGATTTAACTCTGGCATTTCGACCAGGACTGAAGGATACTGGCACCATCTTCTTACGGCCTGTTCTGTGCTTCGAGTCATCACTCTCAAATTGAATCACGAAGAGTCTCTGCCATGGTCTCAATGATTCGCCTTCAAGTGCTTTGCGTCGCGATCGCGTTGCTCGTCTTTTCAGGACAGCGAACAATCGTGAACGCAGCAGATGAGAAGCCAACCGAAACGTCGACAGGGGCACCGACCGAAGCCGGAACTGAAGCAGCCGATTCTCCTGAGGGAGTCCTGAGAGCTTTTCTGCTGGCAGTCCTTAGCCAGGACGCAGAAAGTGCACAAACATATTCCCTCGAAGATCCTGATTTTCAAATGCTATTCGAAGGCGAAAAACGTCCGGAAGATGTGGTTGCCCCGCTGAAAGCAACTATTGGACAACTCCCGATTCGCCAATTGAAAGTCGGGGAAAAAGTGACGCTTCAAAACAAGAAGAGAATCACAGTTGATGCGAAGATGGTGAGTGAAGATCGAACTCAACTGATGGCCGCGCTATTCCCCGAACCGGTCCCTATGCGAAAAGTGGACGGGATCTGGAAGGTCGATCCTCGTCCGATTATCGCTGCCGGAAAGTCTGCAAGTCAAAAAAAGAGGAAGTGAGTTCGAACAAGCGAGCAACACAATGCGGTCCCGTGGCTTGGACCAGTCAATCTGCGAATTGACTTCGAGTGAAAAGCCGCATCCAGATAAACGTTTTCTTCGTCACGTTTTCTGGAAGGACTCAGGTAGATTGATTTCAAAATTTCTCTACACTCACTGAGTCCGTTCGCATTGTGTTTAACGAAGAGCCTGTCCATGAAATGTTTCTTCTTTTCCACGCTCGTAGCAACGATCGCAGTATCGACCTCTGTCGGCTTTGCTGGCGACAATGAGGCGCTCAGCAAAGCTCTGACGCTGCACGCATCCTTCGACACCGGGATGAATGCCGATTATTCACGTGGAGATAAAACGTGCTATGTCTCCGAGCGTGGCAAACAGGTTCAAGCCGAAGCCAACAGTGACGTAACGATCGCCAAAGATGCCGGCCGATTTGGTGACGCCCTCCACTTCACAAAGAAGAGTGGATATCGCCCTGAGTTTCGTGGGACAGATGTCCTGAACTACAACGACAAGAACTGGAGCACGACGGTCTCAACATGGCTGTGCGTGAATCCAGATAAAGAACTGGAACCTGGCTACTGTGATCCAGTCCAGATCGTCGGGAACGACTCGAAGAAGGGCTTTATCTTTCTTGAATGGTCCAAAGACGAAACTCCCCGATTCTTTCGATATGCAATTCGTCCGCTCTTCGAAATCTGGAATCCAGAGAACGTAGGTTGGGAGCAGATTCCAGCGGCCAAGCGACCAATGATTCAGGTTGCCGACGCTCCATTTGACTCGAACAAATGGACTCATGTTGTCTTTACCGTGGAAAACGGAAATGACAAAACGAAACCACAACAGGGCAAACTGTACATCGATGGCAAGCTGATCGGCACCATCCAGAACTGGGATTTGACATTTGGCTGGAACCCGGAAAAAGTCCTGCTTGTACTTGGGGCAGCCTACGTCGGGAAGATCGATGATCTCGCAGTTTTCGATCGAGCATTGACCGACGATGAAGTAAAACAGCTTCACCAGTTGAAAACTGGCGTTCGAGAGCTCTACAAGTAGTCCATCACTTCCGATTGGTCTGCGAATCAAGAAACAGCAATGTTCATGATTACCTGTATCAGGTGAACATGAACGTTGTTGTGTCTCCGGGGTCTCGGAGCATCGTCTCCCGCAATTTTATTGTTCTTTTATAAGGGACCTCCTCTGGTCGCGAAATCTCCCTCCAAGTCTCCGATTGTGGAGATCGTCACCCCAATTGCGTATAGCAAGACTCTCTTAAAAGTACTCGGTTATTCCGTACTGACTGGACTCTATTCAGTCATTCCGGCAATTAAAGAGATTTCCCAATACGACACCTTTGGGGATCACAATGCAGACCTCCATACGGCGTTTGCATTCGTACTGGGTCTCTTACTCGTCTTTCGGACAAACGCAGCCTACTCACGCTGGTGGGAAGCACGAACGCTGTGGGGCGGTCTGGTCAATTGCTCTCGAAACTTTGCAGTGAAGCTGACCACTCAATGTCGGCTTCTTCCAGACGACGCTGAACGCGCTCGCTCATTGATCTGCAAATATGCAGTGGTGCTCAAAGACCATTTACGTGCACCACTCGCTCCGGCGGGTAAGCAGACGATGGTGCCGAACATTTCAATGCCGCATCCCCCCAGCGAAACAGTTCAACAGATTTACAAACTCGTCGCCAAGCTACGAGCAAACAATCAAATGGACAGCTCCACATTTCGGGCAATCGACCTGGAACTGCTGCGGCTACTGGATATCTGTGGAGGCTGCGAGCGAATTCGCAATACGCGAATTATTGGCCTCTATCGTATTTTCGCCAGACAATGTATCGGGCTGTCGCTCGTCACGTTTCCGTGGGGAATGGCAGATACGTTTCGCTGGTGGACAGTCCCCATGACGATCATCGTCGCCTACTTCATGATCGGCTTAGAGATGGTCGCCGAAGAAGTTGAAGACCCGTTCGGCCACGACGCCAGTGACCTTGATCTGGATGGACTTTGCACAGCCATCGAACTCAGCGTCAATCAGACGTTCCAGCTTCGAGACGCTTCACCAGAGTCCGTCTAAAAGACGCACCGCTTCAGACTGGAAGCATTCCAAGCGTGCCGAGAGCAGTCTCGTGACAGACGACTCTCCCGGCACGCTTGATTCAATTCAAAGTATTCACCAAAGGCGATTCTTCTGCATTTCCGCAGTTCGTCTTAGACAAGCTCTTTCAGGAAGCGGATGATCTCGTGGCAGAAGGCTGGCAGATCATCTGGTTTCCGGCTGCTGATAAAATGACGATCAACAACCACAGGCGCATCTTCCCAGATCGCTCCTGCGTTCTCGAGATCGTCTTTAATTCCTGGCGACCCGGTCACTCGAACGCCGCCGTAAATCTTCGCAGAGATGGGCATCCACCCACCATGACAGATCGCTGCAATCAGTTTGCCGCTGTCTGAGAACTCGGAGAGCAAGCTCAAGACTTTTGGGTCGCGTCGCAACTTGTCCGGCATGAATCCACCCGGACAGATGACTCCATGAAAGTCATCAGACTCCATATCCGTGATCGCCGCATCAGAGACACATGGATAACCATGTTTGCCTGAATATTTCACACCGGACTCTGGACCAGCGATCGTGACATGGGCCCCTTCTTCTTCGAGTCGCAATTTGGGATACCAAAGTTCCAGGTCTTCGTAGATATCACCTACGAAGCAGAGCACGCGAATTCCGTCCAGTGGTCGTTTAGCCATGGTGATATCCTGAAATAATTGAGACCGTCGCGGTCGATCATTTGGAAAGGAAAGAGAAACCTGCTTTCGAATCTCGTCACAGATTTGAATCGAGCAGGCTTCGGGTGAACTTCAAATCGACACCTCGGCATCTGATTCGAAGGACTGAATTCGTCGTACTCAAAACGGGTTCAAATATGTCTCAATCGAACGCATTCATCTGGTAATCTTAAACCATTTTGAACATCGGGCTACCCGGATCATAAAACGTTTTCAGGAACGTGAAAAACAACTTCGCACGTACGCCATTGCGTCGATTGCCAGGCACCTTTCGATGGAAAACCACGCAAGGCTGGCCGGATGCTGTTAGAGCTTTATACTCGGGCACCAGATCTGCCGGACCGTCACCCCGACCTTTTCCACAAGCAAAGCTCGGCGAGATCACAGACAAAGCCGCTTCGAAGTGACAGAAAAAGAATCCACCTGTTAAGCTCGCATCGGCACAAGAAGCCAAACCTGACAACTGGGCCTGCGTTTCATCTAAAGCGTTTTTGCACTGAGAGAAATTTGGAGTTGAAGAGATGAAAATTCAGGTGAATGGAGAAACCCGCGAAATTGCAAACACAGCAACAGTTGCCGACTTGCTGGCGGAATTGAAACTGGACCCTCGTTTTCTTGCAGTCGAACGAAATAAACAACTCGTCCCCCGAGCTCAACACGCACAATGCAAGCTTGAAGAAGGCGACGAGTTGGAAGTTGTCACACTGGTTGGCGGAGGTTGATCCGCCCACGTTCAAGTCATCTCTGTTACGTAATTCACGTCCCACCGACCATTGAAGCTGGTTCCCAATGACGCAAGCAAAACAGACCCGCCGCCTTTTTCTCATGACATCCGCCACTCTGCTGGGGACGTCCCTCCTGACAGGTTCACTGCAAGCACAATCCAACACAAGTGCCCCTTTGATGGCCTATGTCGGAACATTCAGCTCGCCTTTGAAAGATGTTCTGCCAACGCAGGTCGACCTTCCACCGGGAAACGGCGTCGGAATTCACTACTTCCAAGTCGATCGATCAACAGGAGCGTTGACTCCAGCAGGTGTTTTTGAGTTAGGGACAAGCCCAAGCTGTCTGGCAGTGAACGCAGCGGGAACGCGTCTTTATTCAGCGAACGAAACCGACCGTGTTGGCGAGAAGAAGGAGGGCTCTGTCAGCTCCTTCGCCATCAACAAAACTGATGGCTCACTGAAACTGTTGAACACCGTTTCCTCAGGGGGAGCAGGTCCAACTTACGTCAGTATTCATCCGTCAGGCAAGTTTGTCCTGATCGCCAACTACTTTGGTGGATCAGTTTCCGTGCTCCCAATTCTGGAAGATGGATCACTAGGGAACGTAACAGATGTGAAAGAAGATTCCGGAACAATCGGTCCGACGCGTGCAACGAACGCTCCCCCTGGTAGCTTCGCATTCAGTGGACACGATCGAACACACGCTCACCAGATTCAGGCAGATCCGTCAGGACGTTTCGTCCTCCATGTCGACTTGGGTCTCGACAAGATCTTCGTCTGGAAGTTCGATGCAAAGAACGGCAAGCTGACTCCTGCAGTCCAACATTCCGTTTCACTGCCACCAGGCGATGGACCACGCCACTTCCACTTCCACCCGAACGGAAAATGGTTCTACTCCATTCAGGAAGAAGGATCGACCGTTGTCATGTTCGACTATGATCCTGAAACCGGTCGGCTGTCACCACGACAAACTCTCTCAACACTTCCGCCGGGATTCGCTGGCAGCAACTTCTGTTCAGAGATCCTTGTTTCAGAGAACGGAAAATTTGTTTACACCGGCAATCGACTCTACGACAGCATCGGCATCTTTTCAGTCGGTGCAAATGGCGAACTGAAGTACGTGGGCGAAGAATGGACCCGAGGAAACTATCCTCGCAGCTTCAACTTTGATCCAAGCCAGAATTTCCTGTTCTGCTGCAACCAACGTGCAGACAACGTCACGACATTTAAAGTCAATCATGAGACTGGCGAGCTGAAATTTACCGGCCAGTACACCCCAGTCGGTAACCCATCCATGATCCTGTTCCTCGATCTGGCAAAGTAACACCTCACAAAAACTTCAATCCCCTGTGCAATTAATTGCACAGGGGATTTTTCATTTTGCAGACGGCTCGTGACTCGAGGTCTGACACATGCACTAACAGACGCGATAATACTCCTCTGCGATTGTCCCAGATCATCTGAAGTAACGTGTACTGCTCAATTGCGAGGCGCCATGAGCCACACGGCATCCGAAGAAGTCTCGGACTAAGATGACGAGATCTTCGATTCCGTTCCAGACGCACATGGAATTGTGCGGGAGCAGAGCCCCGCAAGGATCAATACTACAACCGAGTTGACCGCGACTCCAGATGCGATGCCCATCGCAACAATAAACAGCGCAATCCAAGGGCCGCTACACAGCGACATCCTGTACCATTCAGGAAAGGGCCGAAGTTTTTTAGAGGACACTAGCAATCCTCCACTCTGTCCTGAAGAAACGGCAGCGAGTCCAATGCATTCAGTCCAGCATTGATTTGTTCCAGGCGCTCTTCGGACTTCTGAGATAAAGTTGCCAGCAGTTCCGGCACAAGAATGGCGGCCGCAGCTTTGATACTAACTGAACTCGACGTGACTCGGTACGAGTCTTGATACGTGCTGTAAATCAGGTGCCAGTCATTAGAATGCCGCGCGAGACTCAATGAACCTGATGGGCCGTTGCTCTCGCCAACTTCAACCTCGAACTTTCCAGGAAGTTCTCTGAGTATGTTTTCCACCAGCTCTAGCTGATCAGAAAGCCGAGTTGCTTTCTCTGCAATTTCAGCAGCATTTTGAGTTAAGAGACGAAGTATCTTATCTGGCCTTTTCTGCCCCATAAACCTGTTCCTTTAGCCTCACGGCTCGCCACAACGGCGAATTCTTAGCTATGCGACCATACCGACCACTCGGATGGCTAAGCGTCTCACGACGCCGCACACTGGAGGACCTCAAAAACCTCTCACGAGGTAGTGGGCCGCAAACTTGAGTGTGAGCAGGTCCCAATTGGATGTCAAGGGCAATTTTCTACATGAGATCGATGGGGTTCGGTCCCACTTTGTCGGCAACGTCTATTTCCGAATTGCTCAGAATTTCGCAGATGAACTTTAAAGAGACACAGATCGGGTTTTGGGAGAGGATATGGAATGCTCTACGAACCGAAGTGCTTTACGAAGGAACTGCAAAAGCCTTCAAGGGGCCAGGCACATGGAGCCGCACCACGAGAGCACCATAATGCATGGTCTACGCGGCCTTCCCGATGGTAGTTCCCCGAGAATGCCCGCAGCAACAATTATTACCCGCCCCCGGTCGAGAGAGACCTCTACATCCAGTTGATCCTCTTTCCACATGTCCCCCTGACATAGGGAACGAGTGGGAAGGCCGGATAAAGCAAGGGTGGCCGCCTCTCCCCCCATAGTCGTTTTCCATTGAGTTTTGGACAGTGGGAGCTTTGCGGGAACGATCCGGTGTGGTAAACTCCCCGCCCACGCAGTATTTGGATTGCCTCCAAGGCTTGATCAAAAATTGCATCCTTCGTAACACATTCCCAGTGAATCGTTTACGAAGGAACATCACTCAAGAGAGAATGCGACTGCGTTTGATCCGAAGTGAACCCCGGAGAGGTGACAGAGCGGCTGATTGTGCCGGTCTCGAAAACCGGTGTGCCGGAAACGGTACCGGGGGTTCAAATCCCCCCCTCTCCGCTTTTACGTTCCGCGTAAAACTGCAAGTCGTGTTTAAGACATGACTTACAAAAATTGACAGCCTGAAAAATCGACCTCCTGGTGCACAATTGGTGCACAACCCGTGCACGGGAGGTTTGAATGACTTCACGGCGCAGCAGGCCCGTCCGGAAGCGAATTGGACGGGTCTCTTTCTATTTCCACCATGGCTCATGGTGGGTGTATTATCGGGATGGTTCACGTCCGGTTCGACGCAAGGTCGGTGAGTCACAGGCCGAGGCAGAGCAACTCGCCGCTCGGATCAACGCAGAACTGATCAGTTCCGTCCCGACAATTCTGTCGTTCCAGCCGATTTCGGTCCCGGAACTTCGGATGAAGTTTCTGACGCATCATGAGCAGGTTCTGAGATCGTCTGTCGGAACGGTGCGTCGTTATCGCTCGGCGACACAGCATCTCGCAGACTTTGCTGGAGAGATTCCTGCTCACACCATCTCTGCAGACCGGTTCGCGTTGCACCTTCGAGAGAAACAGGTCTCCCCCAACGGCCATCCTCATACCCCGAAACGGAGGTTGCGGGACAAGGGAGTTCAGAATCTCCTTGAGATCTGTCGTTCTCTGTATGCCTACGCAATCCGCATGCGACATCTGCCGCCGTATGCCGAGAATCCGTTCTCGCAACTTCGTCTGGATCGTATGCAGATCGAAGATGCGAAGCCGGTTTTCGTCTTGGATGCCGAGTCGGAACTGCGGTTCTTGGAGGCGGCCGATCTCTGGGCGTTTCCCATCCATTTTACCCTCGCCAAAACCGGCTTGCGGGTGGGGGAACTGGTGCACCTGTTGATTGAAGATCTCGATCTGGAGCAGGGCTGGCTGCAGGTACGCAACAAGTCGGACCTAGGCTGGAAGACGAAGACTCGCAATGAACGCGCTGTCCCGCTGGTTGCGGAGGTCGTTGATGTTCTGCGTTGCGTCACCAAAGATCGGGATCGAGGGCCGGTCTTTCTTCGGCATTCGTTTGTAAACGGACAGAGACGCCCGGCGCTGTGTGGTACTCGTGCAGAACTGGCGGCAGTCCTGCAATCACGAATTGGCGAAGCTTCGTCGGACCTACTCTCCCGCGAGGCTCAACTGCGAGTCGCGCGCACCGTCTGGCGGGATGCAGGTGCCGTGAAGGCTGATCGCATCCGCACGTCATTCATTCGAATTGCCGCCGGCTTGGGAATGTCTAACGCCACTTGCCCCAAGAGCTGGCGACATTCGTTCGCCACACTCCTGCAGGACGCAAATGTCGATCCGCTGATCCGCCAGATCACGCTCGGCCACAAGCCGACGGGGGCCGGGGGAGAACTGGGAATGACAGCGGTCTACACGCACACCCGCGCCGCGACTCAGCGGAAAGAGATCGACCGTGCGATCCGTCTCTGGCCAGAAAGTCTGGCGATATCACAGGTTTGGCAACAACAACAACAAGGAGGTCGCTCATGAATCTACAAGCTCCATTGATTCCCAAAGATCCCACCGGTCCTTTGCGGGTCATTCTGATCGGTCGGATTTCCACACCCCATCAGAGCCTTGAGAATATCGAGGCCTCCTATGCGGCCGATGAAAAGTTTCTCCGGCAATACTACGACGGCCATGTGCACATCAAGCATCTCGGCGAACGTGGAAGTGGTCTGCGAACCGACCGGCAGTCGATCATCGAAGCCGAGGAGGAGATCGAGAGTGGAACTTGGGATCTCGTCCTCATGGAGGATCTGTCCCGCGCCTATCGTAACCCACGACATCAGCATGCCTTTGTGCAGGATGCAGTGGATGCCGACACCCGCGTGATCTGTATTGGAGACAACCTTGACACAGCTGATCCGCAGTGGGAGCTCATGATGGGAGCGGCGACGCTACGGCACGGCATGCACATCCCTGACACCCGCCGTCGCGTCCGACGGACTGCGGACTATGCCTTTCAGCAGGGAGGCATGGTCCTCAAGGTCCGTTATGGATATCGCAAACTCAGCAAAGAGGAGGCAGCGTCCGGAGAGTTCGGTCCGGTCGGCCTCCGGATTGCCCGGATTCCGGAGGCGACGGCGGTGATTCAGGAGATGCGTCGCCGGGTTCTGCGGGGACAGGAGTATGGGGCGATCGCTGACTGGCTGAATGAACAGGGGATCCTCCCGGGACGGTATACCAAATCCCGGAAATGGGTGGGAAAGACCGTGGTCGACTTGCTGAAAGACCCTCTGCTGCAGGGACAGCGGCGCTTCCGTACTTTGATCTACCAGCCGATCTACCGGACTGGTAAGCATCGCCGGGAGAAGAATGCCACTCCGGAGTTCCGGCACTACCCGGAACTGGCGCACCTGACGGCCGCCGAGCAGGAGGAACTCTGGCAGGTGATGCGGGAGCGGAGCGCTCGCAACAAACAGAAGTCCGGGTCCCAGAATCCTCGGTATCGTATCCCCCGCAGTCGAGGGATCTGGCCTAGCAAGCATGTCTGCTGTGCCATCTGCGGTGGGGTGATGGAGCGAACGTTGAACGACCAGCTTAAGTGTAAGAATGCATTTGAGAAGGGGGATCAGCACTGCTGGAACCATGTGCAGGTCAAAGCGGAAGTCATCCGCCAGAAAGTTCTGCCTCCGCTGATCGAGCAGCTTGAGCAGGCTCCTGGTTTCCGTGAGATCCTGCTTGAGTCAGCGTGGAAGAGTTATTCCCAGAGGCTGCAGCGGAGCCAGCGAGTGCTTGCCGATCTCGGCGACCAGCTGAGGCAGTTCGAGAAGGAACGCGAAAATCTGGTCCGAGCGATCCGAGCCGGGGGTCCGATGGATTCGTTAGTGGCAGAGCTTCAGTCGATCGAGACCCGTATCGCGTCGGTGCAGTGCGAACTGAAGGCGGCAGAAGCACTGCGAGATGAGCAAGGAATTCCGACTCGAGAGGCGTTCGCCGAAAAACTCGTCGAAGGAATTCTGGCAACGGCGCGCGACAGCTACGACTTCACTGACCTCATGCGGGACTATGTGACGGAGTTCGTCATTCAGCCGATCCAGGCGCTGGATTCAACTCAGGTGTTTCCGAGGGCGAAGCTCACCCTGCGGATCCCCCCCGGCAAAGGAGAAGAGGCCATCGAAATCCGGATCGTGGCGGATTGCTTCACCCCTTCCGCACCAGTACAGATTCTCGATGAATGCCGAAAGGCAAAAGCCGACTACCCCGATTGGGGCTGCCGCCGATTGAGCCGTGTGATCCCCCACTCGTATATGGCGATCAAGCGAACCCTGCATTATCTGAAACTCATGCAACAGGAGGGACTGACGGATCCGTTCCGTGAGTTGCAGGAGCGACCGGCAAAAGCAGCCCGCTGGGTGAAACGGCCGAAGAACAAGTGTTAAAGCTCCCCGTCAAGTCATCGGTAAACAGAGTACGCTTACGGTTAGAACGGGCCTCTTTTTAACCGAAAGGTTGCAATGAAATGCCGGTGCACTGCGGACAAGTTCGCACGCCGCTGACGTACTGCCCTCGGCATCGGGGGCAGTACGACTCGGCATCCGGATCTCGCAATGGCGGTTCCAGGAGCTCGGACACCGAGATGCCGCGCTGGGTGATCAACTCCTGGACGACCGTGAGCATCCGTGCGCGGGAATCCAGAAAGACTTGAGAGGCCCTTGCGTTTTCCTCACCGGGGCGTTCCTCCGCAGTCGGGGATTGCAGGCTGAGTAGTCGTCGCTGCGCCAGCCGGAAGAACACATCGTCAGAGCAGAAATACGCTGCGATCACCAGCGGATCAAAATCCTGTAGCACGTGACGTGAGAACCAATTCGGGGAGCGCATGGCCGCCATAGGGACCAGGAGCAATCGACAGAGGGTGTGATTCCATTCGCGTCCCTGCAAGATTCGAAGCTGACGGTTCGCTCGAATCAGCGTCGCGGCTGTGAAGAACCAGAGAACGAGAAATCCTGAAATCCCTATCAGGAGCACATTTCCGGAATAACGTTGGGCTGGCCAGAAATTCAACAGCAGAATCGTCGTCAGCGTCCACATGGCCCAGAGGGAGCACGCCCACTGAAGTGGGAGCGTCCATTTGCGAAACCGCCGATACTCCTGGTCCAAAGCAGAGATGTCAAATGCCGCCCGCATCTGCTGTTCAATCAACTGCGCTCGGTCCTGGGGAATGGCGTCCAGAATTTGACGGAGGCGTTCGCAGAGCGCTTGAGCTGATTCCTCTGTGCCACAGTGCACGTGAATGTCCTCTCCACAGATCACGGCTGCCCCGCTACGGATGCATCCGGTGAGTTCTTCAATTCTGACGAAACGCAGGGTCCTGTTCGCGGAACCGCTGTCGGAATTCACCCCCGTCTCATCCGGAAACAAGATCCCCCTTTCGTCCAGCGTCCATTGGTGGTGTTGGCAGATGAAGGACTGCTGGTACGGCAGGCAGCCCTGAACGATCACTCCCCGGTCTCCGGAAGTGAACAGAGACGAAGGCTCTATTAGCTGGGATGCCCGCCACCCAGGAACAACGCAGCAAGCCGGTTTCCTGAGGAGACTGACACACTCCAGGGCATAGAACATCCCCATCATTACGAACAGGAGCTGTTCATCACTCATAGAAATTCCCGGCATCGAATCAGCGTTTTTTCGGAGGCTGGGAGGGAACTCCGGGTGGTGATTTTTGAGGATGGAGGGTGTTCCACACCCAGGCCCCCAACCCGCCCAGGGCGGCGATGGCCAGCAGGATCAGTTTACCGAATTTCTGAAACAGCCCCATTTTCAGTGCAGCGGTCGTTCCGGCGCCTGAAATCAACCCGATTAAGCCATAAGTGGCGACTTTGTCTCCGGGTCGAATTTCGGAATAGCGTTCCCCCGAGCGAAACTGAATCCCGGGAAGCAGCTGTCGCACGAGCGGCTCTACGACATCAAAACTGTTGGGATCGGTGATCGCCTTGATTTTCAGAACACCACGACGTCCGAGGATCCGGGTATCGAGGTTCACGAAAGGATTCCCGTCGCTGGAGATCCCGCGAATCGCCCAGACAAGATTCTGCGTCTCACGATCATAGTTTGGAGGGACGAGCCAGCCAGTCACCGTGAGTTCCGGGTACCGGTTCTGACGCCGCCAGACGTTACCGGCATTTGTCCCGTCCTGGAGCATCACAAGAATTTGGTCAGGATCCAGCTGATCACGTTCCTCATCGGGAACGTGTCCGATCGGATCGAATTCAAAACTCATTGCGAAGCGGCCTGCATCGTCTGCCAGGAGACCAATCAGGGTCGACGCAGGCTGATTCCCACTGACGGTCATCCAGCTCGCGGCTCCACTGGCTCCAGTAAACCGATAACCGGAGGGGACGCGAAGCTCGACGACATCCCCCATCAGGACGTTGGTCGGCCCCTCCTGCCAGGCAATGCCCCCCAAAATCCGCTCGATTTCCTCCAGATTCTCCTGTGCGTAACCCCGATTGGCCACAGGCAAGGCAACGGACAGGACCGACAGGACAGCGATCCGGATGAGACTTGTGTGCCAACGAGACAGTTGTTGTCGCGCGTCCATAAAGATTCCTCTCAGTGTCGAGTCGTGAGTATTGTTCAGTCAGTGTTCACGACAGTCTTTTGTTGCGGAGTTCAGGCCGGCATCTCTCGAAGCTCCGCCTGCGGTTCCTCCCGTGACCAGACCGATGGTCATTGCCACCAGCAGGTTGATCTCCAGCCACCAACCCAGTCCTGACGCAATCATTCCGCCACAGACTGCTCCCAGGATGACAGGCACGAGAGACTGATCACGTTCGTTCGACCGAGACCTCTCAGCCTGTCTCCCCCCTTGCTCAGAATTCCCCCACGTCTCGGACGCTGCCTCATCGGGAGTCTGCAAAACGCGGCGGAGACAATCGCGTGCCGCGTTCAGCTGTTTCAGTCGCTCCTGGGCGCGAGTGAATTGGGCACTCCCCGCCACAAAGCGGTCCGGGTGCCAGGCCAGGGCCTCTTCTTTGTAGCGTCGCTGCACCTCGGGCCAGGTGGCCCGTTCGGGTAACCCCAAGATCAGAAAGGCGTCCTTTGGTGACATCCCGCAATTCCTGTGAAAACTCCCCGATTCCGCCAGCCAGATCGCGGCAGCCCCAACTCTCAGGGAATGACAGAGATGACTGGCAGAACGTAATTGTCCGCATACACCTCGATGGTCTCCCCCGATCTGGGGATCCAGTTGGCGAATTCCAGCCATCCCACTTCCACAGTCCCCCCGGGCGGGAGGTGATCGGTGACCTTCACGGACGCAGATGCCACTTCGTTGAGGTTCCGTCCCACGACGCAAACATTGTAGAGATGATGAGAGGAGCCATTGAAAATCTGGACGACTTTGCCAGCCCCCCAGAGCGAGTCCCGGTAGGAAACGACCACCGGCGGCGGCAGCAACGCTGTGTGACACGCCGACAAAAACAGGATTCCCAGCAAAAACAAACGCTGGTGCACCAGATGCCACAAGATTCGCATCATGGTTCTCACTTCATTCCGACATCAAAGGGATGTGCGATACCGCTTCCCCTGCTGACGCCCAGCCCATCGAACGCCGCCTTCTTCGCCCGCAGCGGATTCCGTCATTGTAGACGATCGTCTGTCACACGATACTCTGTAGATCAATGGTGTGCAAGCGTGCAGGATGAGTGACTGTTGCTGGGGTGCCGAGCTGTCCCCGTCACCGGCAACGCTCCTTCAGATCGACCGCACAGACGCATGGAACCCATTGAGATTCGCTTTGGAAAAGCGATCCGCGCCGAACGAGAAAAGCAGGGAATCTCTCAGGAAGCCTTTGCTGTTCAGGCAGGGGTGCACCGCACCTATGTCAGCTCGATCGAACTGGGCAAGGTCCAGGTGAGCATTCGCGTGGCTCAGCAGCTGGCGGATGCCTTGGAGATCCCTCTCAGCAGACTCTGGAAGAAGATCGAAACCCGCTGAGCTTTCCGTTGAGAAATGCGGTTTGCGGGTGTTTCTTCACGTGTGGGGATGCGAACACGTCGAGTCTTCCCTGACAGTGAATTTTATTCCCGGGATTAATGTCTGCGTTCGGCAACCGGTCTGCGTTTCCTTCCGGTGCGGCTGTGATTGTCAGGTCATTTCCGTGGGGAGCGAGCGCTAAATATCGGGCTGATTGGTGTCATAATACATGATGTAGGAATGAGAAGAAAAAAGAGAAATAGGAATTGAAGTGCCGTTGGCTGGCATGTTGAGCGGCATCCGGGCGGCCTTCCGGTAGGCCTCCGCTGGTCCGTCTGCGTTGCGCTAAATCCAGGGCCTAAACGTGTCATAATACATGATGCGAATCGCATTGCATCGAGAGTGCCCCGGAGCATCCCGTTCCCCCCGGCAGAGAGGACCCACCCGCGTCCTGTTTGCCGGGGTCTTTTTATGGGATGCACCGGCTCGTCTGTTCCCTCTGCCTGCTGCTGCGAAAGGCCCTTCCATGCCCCCTGACTCCACTGCTGTCCGTGCTCCCCGATTCCCCTTAGGTCAGATCGTCGGCACTCCCGGTGTTCTGGACGTGCTCACCCCCGCCGAGGTCCAGCATGCCCTGGCCCGACATCAGTCTGGTGACTGGGGAGACTGCGACCCGGCTGATGCTGCCGCCAATGACCAGTCCCTCCTCGACGATGAGCGGCTGCTGTCGGTCTACCACTCCGCTGCCGGTGTCCGCTTCTGGATCATCACCGAAGCGGATCGCTCCGTCACCACCCTGCTCCTCCCCGAGGAGTACTGACGGTATTCGAAGTCCCTGCTGCATGTCACGACTCCCCGCTTGGGGAGTTTTTTGTTGCGCTCACCTCATTTTCACAAGGAACCTGTCTCATGCGTCAACGTGATCTCAACCGCTCCATCGCCCGTTCCACCGGAGAGAGCGTCACCACCATCTCCCGGATGGGCTTCGTCCCGCTGCTGCCGGAACCAATCCAGCGGGAACCCCGGTTCCTCGACTGGGATCAGCTGGAACTGCTCCGGAATGGAGGGGCTCTTGCTCATCTCCCGTTCCGGTACCGCCGCTCCTGACCAGAAAGGACCTATGTCCGCTCGACAGAAATTGAATGTCGCCACTGTGAACGGCTGCCTGCTGGTGGCCGGAACGGTGGCCTATCTCGCCCAGTCCTGGACGCTGTTCGCAGGCCTGCTGCTCCTCCTGCTGCTGAGTGCCATTGGCACCGGAGGCATCCGCTTCCGCCGCCGCTAAGAGCAGAGCAGTTTGCTCAGTCCGGTACCCGCGTCTCTCTTACTCGGGGATCAGGAACTGTCTCCTGATTCCCTTTTCTTCCTCCCTGACGAAAGACCGCTCATGAAGATCCTGTTTCTCAACAACGATGGCGGCGGTTTCGCCGACCACATCGACATTGCACCGCAGACCACGCTCGCCCAGTTGTTCTCCGATCGTCTCCCCCTTGCCTCTCCAGGCGATTACCTGATTCGTGTCAACCGCCAGCCGGCCCCGTCGGACTATGTCCTGCAGCCGGGC
The DNA here is from genome assembly GCF_051465645.1 of Planctomicrobium limosum. Lineage (GTDB taxonomy): Bacteria > Planctomycetota > Planctomycetia > Planctomycetales > Planctomycetaceae > Planctomicrobium. The sequence goes on from NZ_CP195790.1 coordinate 2,584,282, forward strand.
GACCGCGTCTCCCTCACTCCCACCCGCATCGAAGGAGCCCTGTCGGGCCTCGTTCAGGGTGCAGAATGACGTGGTCCGGGCCACCCTGACGGGAGGCCCTCCCAGTGTGATTCATTGACGAACCCTTTAAACGCGACAGCCGGTCGATGATCGGCTGTCTTTGCATTCCGAAAGATCACTGTGTCATGTCCCAAACCCACCGCACCCGTCTACGGGTGGCGTGTGCCTTGCACCAGCACTATGAATACAGTTCCCGCAAACCAACCGCTCCTGATCCTCCCACCGAGCACTGGCAGCGACTCGCGACGCTCTGGCGTCAGCTGCAGCTCTGTGAGCGGCGGTCCCTGCCGGCCACTCAGGAACGGCTTCAGGAACATTACCTGCAGACGCTCGAGATGCTCGGCTCCCGCTGTCGGGCGCTGGTCGCTCTCAGTCAGACTTCACGCCGCTCCCCACCTCCCCCACTGCGGTCCCTGTACGAAGAACTGCTGGCCCTGGAGCAGGAGTTCCCCGAGGTTCGCTATGACCTCGCGGAGAAGACGGTGAGCGTCATCACCGAACCGGTGATCCTGGAAAGGATCGAACTGGGCCCCTTCGAGATCCGGCTCGACTGGACCCAGCTGTCGTTCACTCACCCCTACGAAGTCCTGGCTCTGGAGCCGCACCCTGCCGGAGACTCCCCCGGAACCACCCACCCGCATGTCCATGACCGCATCCTCTGTGAAGGGGAGGCCCGCGAAGCGATCCGACTCGCGCTCGATCAGGGACGACTGGGGGATGTTGCTCTCCAGATCAATCAGGTGCTCCACACCTACAACCCTGGCAGTGCCTACACCAAGCTCGCTGACTGGGAAGGTCTCCCCTGCGCCGACTGCGGCGGTCCCTGTCCGGCCGAAGACCTCACGCCCTGCGTGGGGTGTGAGCAGCGCTCCTGTCAGGACTGCCTCACCTCCTGTCGGGAGTGTGGTGACTCCCTCTGCTCTGCCTGCGAACAACGCTGCACCGACTGTCAGGAACCGCACTGTGCGGGGTGCCTGGAATCGTGTGCTGACTGTGGCCAGGAGATCTGTCCCTCCTGTCGGACGGACGCTCTCTGCGGCCCTTGCCATGACCTGCAACAGGATCCTGAAGATGACGAAACAGACCTTCCGTACCAAACGCCTGCTCCGCCGCCACCTCCGTCGGCCCCGGGGGAGACGGTCCCCGCGACCGACCCTGACCTTTACCCCCACCGCCTGGGCCAAGCTCCACTGCCTGCGTGATCTCGGACCGACCGAAGTCGGAGGCTTCGGGATCACGGACCCTGACCAGAGTCTCTGTGTTCAGGACATCCAGCTGGTACAGCAGCGCTGCACTGCCGTCACCGTCAAGTTCGATGACACCGCCGTCGCCGAGTTCTTTGAAGCTCAGGTCGACCAGGGACGCCGTCCCGACCAGTTCGGCCGGATCTGGATTCACACCCATCCCGGAGACTGTCCCCGGCCCAGCACCGTCGACCGGCGCACGTTTCAACGCTGCTTCGGGCGCTGTGACTGGGCGGTGATGTTCATCCTTGCCCGGGGAGGGGCCACCTTCGCCGAACTGCACTGGCAACGGGGAGGTCCCGCCCGACTCCCGCTGCAGGTTGCAGTGGATTTCACGCGTCCCTTCCCGGCAGCGGACTTCCCGCAGTGGGAACAGGAGTACTGCGACGCCGTGCAGGAAGAGGAGCTGTTCCGCGACAGACCAGAACCGCCGTTCGAGGAGTTCTTCACGAACGACCTGTTCGAAACCACTGCGAATTAACTGCTACACATCACTCACTCATCACCGCCTCATCCGGGAGAATTCTCTCCTGGATGAGGCGGTCAGTCTTTGGAAAGGCCTCTCATGACAGATCGTTTCCTGCGGCAGCAGGATCTGGTCCCCCTCACCCGACTCCAGAGTCTCCGTCTCACCGTCATCGGGGTCGGTGCCATCGGCCGGCAGGTTGCCCTGCAACTGGCCGCCAGCGGTGCCCGCCGCATCCAGTTGATCGATCCCGATCACGTGGAACCGACCAACATCACCACCCAGGGCTATTTCCAGGAAGATCTGGGATCTCTCAAAGTCGATGCCACTGCGGCCCTCCTCTGGCGGATCGATCCCCAGCTCCATGTCGAGACTGTCGCCGATCGCTTCCGCTCCCGTCACGAGACCAGCACCGTCGTCTTCTGCTGCGTCGATTCGATCAGCGCCCGGGCGGCGATCTGGCGAAGCTGCCAGCACCAGGTCGAGTACTGGGGCGATGGCCGCATGCTCGGCGAAGTCCTGCGGGTTCTCACCGCCACGGATGAGTCCTCCCGACAGCACTATGCCACCACCCTGTTCCCCCAGGCTCAGGCCCAGTCCGGCAGCTGCACCTCCCGCAGCACGATTTACTGCGCCAGCCTCGCCGCCGCCCTGATGCTCCACCAGTTCACAAGATGGCTCAGACACCTCCCCAACGACCAAAACCTCACCCTCAACCTCCTCGCCAGTGAACTGACCGTGGGAACGGAACCAATCCGATAAGCGGGATTTGCCAGCAAGGACAACAAGGGAGACTAAAGTGCGGGGAACCCCACGAACATTGGACATCACTTGAGACGAAGCGATCACATAGCGAGCAACCCTGACGTCAACGCTGTCACTTCATCCTGACGGAAGAATGTGAGAGAGACTGCGGTCGCCCCAGGGCGGCCGCAGTCTCTCTCTTTTTTTAGATTAAAGTGTCCCATATCATCCTGAGGGCGACGCTGCGACTCCGAGCATCTTTCGAGTACGGTTGACAATACCCGTCTCTTCATCACGGATGCCCCAGAGCAACTCACTGAGGGCTGCTGCATCGCGGCGATCTGTTTTACAGCGTTTGCGTTCTTTCGGCTGAATGAAGATCACCTTATGGCACCGATAGTCACGGAGCATCCGAAACAGCCAATCCTTGCACCCACAGAGTTCGACGACAGCGATGAACTGTTGTTCGAGTTGTACACAACGCCGCGTGAGCTGATCGAAGAACTCGAGAATTTTCTCCGGTTGCGTGGAGACCTGACGTGCCAAGACGACGTCCCCCGCCTGGTCGCGAATTGAAACGGTCGATTCTCGGGTATGTTGATCGATCCCAAGAAAACGCATGCTGCGGTTCTCCTGTGAGAAGAGGATATGAAACGCCCACACCGGAAAATCCCATCCCACTTCGCAATTGCCCTTTCATCGCTACCAAAGGACGAAAACGATTACCGCAGCGCGTGGGGCGAAACGAAGCCTGCTTTCATGCCGGGAACGTCGTGGCAGCCATGGGTGATCACAATTCAAGTTCTGGATGCCGTGGGAAAGGGAATTTCCGGAGTGGTCGCGACTCTGATGGTCGCTGATTTCACGAAAGGGAGCGGGCGGTTCAATCTGGAACAAGGAGTCATTGCGACCGCAATTGGCCTGAGAGCAGCAGGTAATTACTCGACTGGTCTTGTCGTCGACAAATGGGGATACAACGCCGTTTTTTTGATGTTTCCAGCGATCGCTTGCGGCGCTCTGTTCGTGTTCGTCGCGCTCGTTCCAGAACCGGCCGAACCTGAGGCGCAAACACGACTCCGCCCAGCCTGATCGATGTCTGAGACCATTCTCGTTGTTCAAAGTGGACTTATCCCCGACACTGTCAACGTCGGCCCTTCGCCGATCAAGCTGGAGAATGCTGTTGTTCACCTTTTCTCGACGAAAAGGCATTCTACGCCTCGTTCGGTGTCAATCCGGACTGGCTGGCAACAGAACCGTAAATGTGGTGCCTTTCGTAAACTTGCTCTCGACTGTGATCTCTCCACCGTGGGCTTCGACAATCGATTTGCAGATGGACAGTCCGAGACCGGTGCCGCCGGTGGCACGGGCGCGTGAAACATCGGCACGGTGGAATCGTTCAAAGATGTGTGGCAATTGTTCAGGAGCGATCCCGGGGCCGCTGTCACCGACGGAGAAACGGGCCGTGCCATCCTGTCGTGTCTGGATGGTGATTGTTCCCTCAGCTGGAGTGAAATGGATGGCGTTGGTGAGCAGGTTGATGATCACTTGCGTCAGACGCGCGGGGTCGGCGTGGCTGGATGCGGGCTGGAGATCAAGGTCGATGTGCAGGTGTTTCGCTTGGATCAGGGGGCGCAGGAGTTTCGTGCAATCTCGTACCAAGTTGGCAAGATCACAGGGTTGGCGATCTATCGGCTCGGCAGCAGCATCGAAGCGGGCCAGGTCGAGCAGTGATTCGATCAGCGTCTTCATCCGCTGCGCCGCCTGCACGCAGTCGGCAAGTGCCTCACGATATTCGGCGGGACTTTGTTCATGTAGCAGCACGCCTTGAGCATGGGCCAAAATGAGCGCAACCGGCGTGCGGAGTTCATGAGAGGCGTCGGCAGTGAACTGAACCTGTCGGGCGAATGCACTTTCGAGGCGACTGAAGGTTTCATTAAGCACGTTGGCAACATCGCTGAGTTCGTCATCAGCGTTGCCAACGTGGATTCTCTGTGAGAGATCGCCAGCAGCAATTTTTCTGGCGGTTTGACTGACTTCAACAAGAGGGCGTGTCATCCGAGACGCGATCCACCATGCGAGTGCTAGGCCAACCAACAGGATCCCCAAGCCGAAGGTCATGAGCGATGTGGCATCCGTATGCATCGCTGCACGGTCGAGATGAATGCTACGCCCCACCAGAAAGCAACGGCCAGTGGGCGTAAAATGGACCAGTTCCCGAAACGTTCCGCGCATTCGCAGCGTTTTCGCTTCCGGTGTTCGCACTGGAAACTCCACTTGCGGTGCATGCTCAGCATGTCCTTGAACACGGCCATCGCTCAACCACACCCAGTAATAGAACGCCTCGCTCCCCTCATTGGCAAAAAGGTCTCGAGCACGGGTCGAAAAACGAGGCTCGCTCACTTCCTCTAGACGCTGCCCGCGACCGGGCCGGTAGGCGCTGATGAGCAAGTTCAGGCGTTCCTGAAGGTCACGATCGACTGCGGCTATCCGTGCCGCACTTTCCCGATGCCATGCCACATAGCCAAACCCCGAGAGTGTGATGAGCAGCAGGAGCCCGATGAGCCCGAGTAAACGCACACGAATGGAACGCAGCTGTTTCATGGCTCGATACCGATGCCATATCCGTGGCCGCGTCTGGTGATGATGAAAGTCTGCCCGAGTTTGCGACGCAGGTTGGAAACTCGCACGTCGAGCAGATTGGAGAGAGTGTCGTCGTTCTCATCAAAAAGATGATCGAAAAGTGTCGTGCGGGAAACGACTTCACCGCGATGCAGCGCGAGGTATTCCAGCAGTGAGTATTCACTCGGCAACAGCGGTACCACCTCACCATGCCGCCACACGCAACGTTGTGCGGTATCGATTATGATTTCACCAAAATCCAGCCTAGCACTGGCGGCAACAGCTCCTCGACGAATTAAAGCACGCACTCGCGCGAGCAGTTCCGGCAGATCGAACGGCTTTAAGACGTAATCGTCTGCACCGTAGTCCAGACCACGGACACGATCCTGGCTGGCATCACGGGCCGTGAGCATCAAAACTGGCGTCGCTTTTGTCTTTCGCAACTGCGTCAATAGCTCCCATCCATCGAACACGGGCAACATGGCATCCAGCAGAATCGCGTCGTAGTTATTCTCCCGGGCTTTATCGAGCCCCGTGTCGCCGTCTCCCGCTGTGTCCACGGCATAGCCTTCCCGACGCAGAACCTGCGTCAGTCTGCGGAGGAGATCAGCTTCGTCTTCGACGATGAGGAGGCGCATCTCATCATCTTAGCGTGAAACTGCGACCGCCTCACCTTTGGGTTTGATGAAATTTGGCGTTGTGACAATTCGGCGATTTTCTTTTCCGTTCATCTTCTCAAAAGGTTCGCTGCCGTAATATCAGGACGAGTCAATGAGAAAGAATCCCTTTCGAACAGTTTCCAAATTCGGATCACCGCATGAAAACCAGCTACCCTGCATTTGCCGTGGCTGCACTTCTCAGCGTCTGCACTCAGGCAATAGCGCAGTCGGAATCCCGGCCCAACCAAATGGCGTTTTTTGAGTCCAAGATTCGACCGGTGCTGGTCAATAAGTGTTACCAGTGCCATGCGGAGACCTCGAGCAATATTCGGGGTGGACTGGTGCTCGACACGCGCGAGGGGATCCGGCGCGGGGGAGATACGGGCCCCGCGGTTGTACCGGGTGATTTGAAGAAGAGCCTGCTCATTGAGGCGATTCGATACACCGACAAAGAAACAGCAATGCCACCAGAGAAGCACGGTGGAAAGCTTCCGGATGCAGTGATCGCGGATTTTGAGCAGTGGGTGATAATGGGGGCTCCTGATCCACGCGATGGCAAGGCGGCAATCGTCGAATCGTCGAAGAAATGGGATCCTCAGGTTGCGACATCTTGGTGGGCCTTTCAACCGCTGCGCCCCCCCACAGTGCCCGAGCTAAAAAACACGGCCTGGCCGAGAGGGGACATCGATCGCTTCGTACTTGCGGGCTTGGAGGAGAGAGGGCTGAAACCCGTTGAAGATGCGGACAAGGTCACCCTTCTACGTCGCGTCTATTTTGATCTCATCGGGCTTCCACCAGCACCAGAGAAAATCACAGCTTTCGTTGCCGACAAAAGTCCAAAGGCATTTGAAAAAATCGTGGACGAGTTGCTGGCTTCCCCGCAGTTTGGTGAGCGCTGGGGGCGGCACTGGCTCGATGTGGCCCGCTATGCAGAGAGTACGGGCAAGGATTTGAACGTCTCCTTTCCGCATGCCTGGCGTTACCGCGATTACGTCATTTCGGCGTTCAACAAGGACAAACCGTACGACCAATTCATCCGCGAGCAAATCGCTGGTGACTTACTTCAGGCAAAAGATCCGAAAGTCAAAGCCGAACAGCAGGTCGCAACCGGGTTCCTGGCCATTGGACCGAAAAACCTGGGCGAACTCACACCGCGACAGTTTGAACTCGATTTAGCTGATGAGCAGATCGACGCGACAACACAGGCATTCCTTGGGCTGACTGTGGCGTGCGCGCGTTGTCATGATCACAAGTTTGATCCGATTTCACAGCAGGATTACTACGCACTGGCTGGAATTTTCCTGTCGACGGAAGTGAGCTATGGCACGCTGAGCGGACCCAAAAATAATCAGGAACGCGACGTCATCACCCTGCCGAAAGAAGCGGGTTTGCCGACTGTTCACTCAAAAATCACACCTCAGGAACGGGCGCGATTGGCAGCCGACTTCGCCGCTGCAAAAAGCCGCTACGACGATCTCATGGCCCAACGTAGCACTCCCGGTTCCGGCCCGCGTACCGGTTCTGGCCCCGCCAGTAAAAGTCCCAGCGAGAGCGGGGAAGCTGGTGGCAGCAGAGAAAGAGGGGCAATCAGAGGCGGCAGAGGCGGCATGAGTGGCCCAAAGGGTGGCATGGAGAGCAGTAGTGGCATGGGCGGCCCAAGAGGCGGGAGCGGTCCACAGTTCTTCATCCAGGTGCAGATCGCACTTGGCAGAATGGCGGACTCGGAAAACCGTCTCAATGCCTTCGACGAACAGGGAAACGCAAAGGCGTTCTGTATGGGAGTCCAGGACCGCCCGGCAGGCAAAGGCCGCCCCGAACCCATGCGACCAACAAAAGTGGTTGAGATCAAGGGGAGTTCCGGGGTCCGGCCGCCGAGTGGCTTCGAATCGATTGCGGATAGCCCACTCTTCGAACGTGGGGAAATGAACGAGCCCAACAATCGCGTGCCGCGCGGTTTTCCAACGGCGATTTTCAATTCACCACGCCAAACGATCCCGTTGAATACCAGTGGGCGCAAACAACTTGCTGACTGGATCGTCGACGAACGTCATCCCCTCACATCACGTGTGATGGCAAACCGGATGTGGCACTGGCTCTTCGGTGAAGGTCTGGTGACGACTGTCGATAACTTTGGCACGATGGGGGCATTACCAGCGAATCAGGCGTTGCTCGATCATCTCGCAACACGATTGGTCAAGAACCACTGGTCAATGAAAACGACGATTCGCGAGATTGTGCTCAGTCGCACCTATCAACTCGACTCAACTTACGACGCGGAAAACTTCGCAGCAGATCCAGAGAACACTCTTCTATGGCGACATTCAAAACGTCGTCTTGATGCCGAGTGCATCCGCGACGCGATGCTGGCCGCCAGCGGGCAACTGAACCTGAAGCCGCCCGTCAGTTCCATCGTCTCGCTCGCGGGGGAAGGCCCCATCGGCAGTACGGGTGGATTCGTCCGCATTAACGAAGATGATTTCATCAATGCCACTGCGAATTATCGTAGCGTCTATCTCCCGATCGCCCGTGACCTACTTCCCGATGCACTGGCGGTCTTTGATTACTCAGAGGCCAGCATCGTCAATGGAGCCCGTGAGCAAACCAATGTTCCGGCACAGGCGCTGTACCTGCTGAACAACGACTTCGTCATTCAGCAAGCCAATCAGTTTGCTCAACGACTTGGTGCAAAATCTTCAACGAACACAGATCAACGAATCTCCCAGGCATACTCCCTGGCGTTCTCCCGGCAGCCCACGAAGAAGGAAGTTCAGACCGCAAAATCATTCCTCAATCAACAACATTCCAACGGCAACTCTTCCGAAAAAGCGTGGAGCACCTTCTTGCTCGCACTCTTTGCCAGTGCAGAGTTTCGTTTCCTGGATTAAATACGATGCACATACAAATTATGACGCTGATCGTACTTTGCTCAATGCCATCCTTCGGTTTTGCGCAAGCTCCCAATTCTCCCCGAGGCCCCCGTATGGGGAGACCTGCAGCGAGTCGCCCTCAAGTTTCACTGACCCCGAATCAACCCGACGCGCCCTCTGGATTCGATGTGGCGCGGGACGGCATCGAGCGCGGCAAAGTCACTTCGTTCGAATACAAGACGAAATCGACAGGCGAGACATACCGTGCGAGCGTCTACACGCCACCGGGTTTCTCCAAAGAGAAGAAATACCCGGCTCTCTATCTACTCCACGGCGCAAGCGGCGACGAGAACACATGGGTGCAGGAGATTCACGCCGATGCAATCCTGGACAACCTTTACGCCAGCAAAAAGCTTGTGCCAATGGTTGTCGTCATGCCGTCGAGCTTGTCCGTTACGGCGCGCGGTCGGGAAGACAAAAGCGGAGAAGATAGTAATCGTGAAGGAAGAGCGAGTGCGAACATGGCAATCAGCGGCGTACTGCTGAATGATCTGATTCCCTATGTTGAATGAAACCTTCCCGTCATTGCTGATCGTAAACATCGCGCACTCGCTGGACTCTCGATGGGAGCAGGATTGGCACTCAACACAGGATTAACAAACTCCACCGAGTTCGCATGGGTTGGAGCGTTCTCCGGCAGCGGCACGCGACGGCTGTCAGATCGTGCGAAGTTAGACCTCGCGTTATCCGTACGACAACCACAGTTTCTCTGGCTTTCTGTGGGCGACCGGGACGGTCTGATGAGAGAAACAATGGTGGACACCGGAACTTTCCTGACGGAAAGAAGAGTTCCGTACGTCTTCTGCATCAACGCTGGTGGGCATGAGCCCAAAGTCTGGATGAACGATCTCTACTATTTTGCTCCGAGGCTGTTTCGAAAATGACTCATCAATTCATGACACAGGGCAGTATTGCTCCCCAGAACATCTCCCGCCGTACAATGCTCAAGACCGCCTCGTGCGGTTTTGGCTGGCTGGCATTCGCAGGACTGGCGGCGAGGTCGGCGTTGGCTGCTGATAATCCGCTCGCTCCAAAGTCGACACATTTCCCTGCGCGGGCCAAACGCATCATCTTTCTCACGATGCGCGGCGGTCCGTCACATGTGGATACCTTTGACTACAAGCCGAAGCTCGCCGCTGACTCTGGCAAACCCGGGAAACGTCCCGGAACGAAATTGCTCAGTTCAAAGTGGAAGTTCACACAGCACGGACAGAGTGGCCTCTGGATTTCGGAGCTGTTCCCAAATGTGGCACAACATGCGGACGATCTGTGCCTAGTTCGTTCAATGCAGACCGACTTCCCCGCCCATCCGCAGGCATTCTTGCAACTGCATACCGGGGTCGCACAGTTCATCCGGCCATCGCTCGGCGCTTGGACGGTGTACGGTCTCGGCACGGCGAATGAAAACCTGCCGGGATTTGTCACGCTCTCCCCTCCCAGTGACGTCGGTGGCGCACAAAATTACGGCAGTGCTTTTCTGCCTGCGATCTACCAGGCCACTCGGATTGGCTCCGGCCAGCGTCCGATTGCGTCCGCCACGGTGCGCAATCTGGCGAGCAAGATGCCAGCCAAGGAACAACGTGCAGCACTCGATTTCATCCAGGCGATGAATCGCGAAACGCTCGCACAGGATGTCGTGAACGCCGAAGTCGAGGGGGTCATCGAGTCGTACGAACTTGCCTTCAAGATGCAGATGGAAATGCCTGGCGTTCTCGATCTCTCCAGCGAATCGTCTGCGACGAAGGCGCTCTATGGCATTACCGATGGGGGGCGAAGTGGTGGTCGACGCGGTCCTGGTGGAGGGGGAGGAGGAAGTCAATTTAACAGTAGCCCCGATGACTTCGGTCGCAAATGCCTGCTTGCACGCCGTCTAGTCGAAGCAGGGGTGCGGTTTGTGGAAGTTGCAGGTGGCAACTGGGACCAGCATTTCAATCTCAGCACCGGCCACGAGGCGAACGCAGCCTCCGTGGATCAGCCCATCGCTGGACTACTCACTGATCTGAAGCAACGTGATCTGCTCAAGGACACACTCGTTGTCTGCACGGGTGAATTCGGCCGTACTCCACACGCTCAAGGGGGTGATGGCCGCGACCATAACCACAAGGCCTTTACCTTATGGATGGCCGGCGGCGGCGTGAAAGGCGGATTCAGCCACGGTGCGACGGACGACTACGGGTATGAAGCAGTTGAGAACAAAGTCCATGTCCACGACCTGCACGCAACGATGCTCCACCTGCTGGGCCTAGACCACGAACGCCTCACCTACCGCTACGCCGGGCGAGATTTCCGTCTCACGGATGTGCATGGAAATGTGGTGAAGGAAATTCTCGTCTAAACAGCCAATTTCGAAACAGGGTACAGTTTGTGCAAAACCTTGCGGGGCGACGAAGATCAAAGAGAGAAGCGACTTACCGAGTGTGCGTTGCATCTCTGTAATCAATCTCGCGCGAAAGGGACCGCACCCAACTCAACCTCCATCTCGTGGACAACGGCGGTTTCACGACACAGGTCGGCGCTTCCCGCAAGGAAAAGTTTAATTGGCGTCCTGTCATCCCGACTTGAAGTACAAACGACTCATCGCAACAACTGGCCGTGAGCCGTTTCTTGTTTGGCAAAAACGATTTACATCTAATTTCAAGAACTGTCTGCCGGGTTTCCGCCTGAGCGGCTTCGCTCGTCACTAATCCCAGCAGTTCGCGGATGACCTTCACGCCGACTTTCCAGACAAGCCAGTGCTTGTGTTTGCATTGGACGAGTACGATTTCTCCCCCTGCTGTTCCGGTGGTTTCTGGACCTGCACCCCGGGAATGCGGCGTTCGATGCGACCACCTTCACCAAGAACCGGCAGCGTCTGGAAGAGCACGGACTGACCAGAGCCTTTTTTGATGCCGTCGTCTTCGATGCTCTGACCAAAGGGCTGTGCAGCGAGCATTTCTCCGTGGATGGAACACTGATTGAAAGTCTGGCTTCGGCGAAAAGTTTTCGGCCCAAAGAAGCAGAACGACAGGATTCCAACAACTTCAAACCTCGCAATCCCGAGATCGATTTTCACGGTCAGAAACGCAGTAATCAGAAGCATGCCAGCCAGACCGATCCGGAGGCCCGCCTGTACAGTAAGTCATCCGGGCAGGAAGCCAAGCTCTCTCACATGGGGCATGTCCTGAGTGAAAACCGGCATGGGCTGATTCTGGGGATCACCGCCACTCAGGCCAGCGGCACCGCCGAACGTCAGGCCACGGAGGAACTGTTGCACACCCTGCAGCAGACTCACGGTCTGATTCCCACAACACTGGGAGCCGACAAAGGGTATGACGATGGAACGTTTTTCCAGAGTCTGGAAGAGCGTGGCATTGTGCCGCACATTCCGCTGGTGAAACCTCCGGTGGACGTGCAGACGGTTCGGGAAGCGAAACGGATTCCAGGCATTCAGGCCCGCCGCGGGATGAAAGAGCGGATGGAACAGGAAGCGTACCGCCTCAGTCAGCGTTGCCGGAAGAAGGTGGAGGAATGCTTCTGCTGGCTGAAAGGGATCGCCGGACTGGACCGTTGCCGCACGGTGGGCCGCTGGAAACTGAGACAACAACTGGAACTGGGGCCGCTACGTACAACCTGATCCGCATGAGAAGCCTGGCCCCAACCAGTTAAGCAGAAGTGGCCCGTCTCCCACCAGAACCGGGCCGACAAAACATAGCATTTCCACAACAGGGACACTCCGCTCGAACCAAAATGAACCGAAAATAACCCTACTCACAAGGAAATGACAACTTCTTCAGCAGCCTGCTAGTTTGCCCGGGTTTGCTATTCGGCAGCATGGAATTGACAAGGACTGAAAACTGCACGGCTGTAGTGAGGCAAACGAAGTTCACGATGTCTTTGCAAGCAGCCTCCAATTTCCTTGCAGGATCGGAACCGGCTCGTTATTAAGAATCTCTAATAAATCTTGTCCCGATCCGTTCTCGGATTAAAAGTGTTCACTTAACGACTAATTTTGATCGCGGCCCTAAAAAGCTCCGAATATCCCAAAACCGGCAGAAATGATGCGTTGCCGGCAGCTGGACGGAGTGATATTCAAAAGCTAGAGCGCCTTTCATAACTCTGATTGGCAAGCGAGTTGCGTACCGGTTTGGGCGAAAGGAGTTTCGCTCATGCCATGCACACGGAAGATTGACCTCGTTGGCAACACGTATCTCTCGGACTCGTAATGGGATCGCATCAAACATCTGATCCTGGAACCGCTCTCGCAGCCCAAGGGAGGACGGCCTCCCCACTCCCAGCGGGCCTGCCTGGAAGGGATTTTGTTTGTACTTTTGACAGGCTGCCATTGGGAAAAGTTACCAAAATGCTTTCCCTCTCCCAGCACCTGCTGGCGACGGTTCGATGAGTGGACGCGTTGGGGCATTTTTGAAGGGCTGCGGTATTCGCTGCTGATGGAGCTGGAAGACCTGCAGGGGATCGACTGGAAAGAAGCAGCTGCGGATGCCTGGTTCGTTCGAGCCAAAAAAGGGGGGATCAAGTCGGCAACACCAAGTGCGGCAAAGGCTGCAAGGTCGTCGACATCGTCGATCCCGAAGGAACGCCTCTGGGTGTCTACTTCGCAGCTGCCAACAGAAGTGAAGCTGATCGAGCCACTGCTGGACAACCTACAGATTCTCGGGAGAGCCCCGGAACACCTATTGTACGACAAGGCTGCAGATAGTGACCCTCTCCGGAAGCGACTGGAAGAGCGTGGAATTGAGCTGGTCTGCCCGCATCGCAAAGGCCGGAAGAGAAAGCCGACTCAGGACGGACGATCCGTTCGCAAATACAAGCGTCGCTACACGGTCGAACGAACTCACAGCTGGCTGCACAATTTCCGGAGAACGATCATTCGCTATGAAACCACGATGCTGCGTTACACGGGGGGGATCCAGCTAGCCTGTGCTCTCATTACACTCAGGCGGTTATGAAAGACGCTCTAGCAGCTTGTTGAAAAACAACTGAGTCTCGGTCAGACAGAAATGTCTGGCCGACTTTTTCCAATGAATCTGGAATATCAGGTAGTATTGACATTTCTGTGTGTGCGTTTTTCCATAGGCTGCTAGGCTATAGCGCAGCCCAGCTTCTGAGTCCTGTCTCTCCTCTGACTTCCATTGCACCCTAAGCGAGATTCATAATGCAGTCCCCTCGTCTACGGTTTTCCACCAGGCAGATTGAAGAGTGGGCCAGAAGCCAGCGGAATTCGACAGCTTCACATCCTGTCACTCCTTTAGTGATAGATTCGCGTGGCCACATCATAAAGCAGCCGATCGAGAAAGACGGCATTTGTGTGATCGTCACCTGCCACAACTACGGCAGGTTTCTGGCCGAGTGCCTGGACTCGATTCTGACCCAGACTTTGCCAGCGACAGAAATATTGGTTGTCTTGGATCACTGCTCTGATGAATCGGTACTGGTGGCGGATCGATATCGAGGCCGTGATGTGCGTGCGGTCGAACATCATGCCTGTGACGTCTATCTGTCGCGGAGGCTGGGAATGAAGCTGACGGGCCAGCCTTACGTGGTCTTCTTTGACGCCGATGACCTGATGACCCCAACTTATCTTGAAAGAGTAATGACGGTCATGCAGCAGCGGGCGTGGAAGGCGCGGCACAGACTCGCAGCCGTCACGGGATACGTCACGCATTTCGGCTTCACTTCTTATTCCAGCGGAGATGCGCGAAATTCCTGGAGGCCTGATCCCAACGCGCCCGGTACAGACATCGAAAAGGCGAACTGCATGATTGGCAACTCTCTGATCCTGCGGGAAGCTCTGGAATCTCTGGGTGGGACCGGCCTGGAAGACTTCAGCCTTTGCAACCGGCTCGGTCAAGACTGGGAGACCTGGAAGAAACTGCGACGTGCTGGGTGGGAGTTCGACAAGGCCGATGCGGAAGTGAAATACCGACGTCACGAATCAAATTCGACCCTCTCCGCAGGAGGGCTGTGGGGAGCCCGGATGAAAGCCGCATTGCCCTCACGCCCGGCCCGATCACGAACGCGAGCCCTGTTCCTGACGTCCCATCTGAATCATGGCGGAGTGTCGGCTCATTTCAAAATGCTTGTCCGTCACCAGAAACATGTCGAGTGGATTGGTACCGTGATTTCTGAAGGTCGGTTCTCTGACCCTGAGATCGTCGCCTGGCTTTTGAACGAAATGCCTGTCCGTGGGAGTCTCGCAAAGCCGTCTCACGCGGCACTGCATGCGAACAATGTCGACCGGAGGGAATCTTCAATCGCGGCTCTGGACTCCTTTCTGGACGATATCGACGTTGTGTACGCCTGGGGAGATACCTCTGACCTGTTGCATGATCTCCGGGAGAAGCGTCCAGATGTTGGTGCCGTCTTCTGTATTCATGGTCAGTGCGAGTACTCGCGGAAATTTGCCGGAATGGCTTCCCCTTATGTGGACCGGTTTATTTGTGTGGGAGAGGCTGTCCAGGTCACTCTTCCTCCCGGCCGGGAACAGGATTCCGTTGTGATCGGGAATTCCGTGGACTTGGCGAAAATTGGACGGTCCGCCATGTCCCGTGACGACCTTCGAGCAGCTTGGCATCTCTCCACCAAAGAGACCGCGATTGGATTTGTCGCTCGCTGGTCTGGCGAGAAAAATCCAACGATTGTCCCTAAAGCGATCGCGGAACTCCGAAAAAGAGGCATTCGGGGAATGCGTTTTGTGGCCTGTGGACCTCAGTGTCGACTGGGCCGGGAAGGTTTTCCAATTGGAGTCGGTCGCCAACAGGTGGAAGAGATCGAGTCTCAGGCGGGGCCAGTCGTCTGGACGTTTGCCGGGGATGAAACGCCGTGGACGATCGGTGATGTCTATCGGGCTCTGGATGTGCTGGTAATTGCTTCGCACAATGAAGGGGCACCGCTGGTCCTGAAAGAAGCTTTGGCCTGCGGTCTCCCCGTCGTAATGACACCTGTCGGCGACGGTCCAGAACTGGACCGGAAACACTCCGGTATTGCGGTTTTCGTCCCGCTCAATCCGTCCCCGGCACAATTGGCGGATGGGATCCAGGAAGCACTGGGACCACTCCACCAGGCTCGCACTTCGTCAAATCAGGACTGGATTCTCAGCAATCATACTTCCCGCTGGATGTCCCTCGCCTGGGAAAGCATTCTCATGGAGGCCGCTAAATAGCTCCACATCGTTTCTGGAGTGGTGTTTTCAACTGGTCTAGGAACAAAAAAGGCTTGGTCTACGTTGAGGAGGGGTGCCACCACTTCCCTTCCAGAAGAGCCAAGCCATGGATGGCAGTATCCAGCTCACCGCCGAAGAACGCAAGATGCTTTTGCAGACTTACCGCTTCGGAGGCGATGGTCACATCTCCCGCAGCGCTCATGTGATGCGAGTCAAAGAGAAAGGTTTGAACTGGCAGCAGATCAAGGATGTACTGTTTTTCAGTTTCGGTTTGATCTCGCAGACGCTCAATGTATTTGCGCAGGGAAGAACTTCCGGCATTCTGGAACAACAGGCTTTGCAGCGTCGCGTTCCGGCCTGGATGATGAAGGTTCTGCGCTGGGGCACTGAGCACAGTCCCCGGGACTTTGTCTATTTTAGCTCCCGATGGACTTGTGAAACGCTCGCTCACCTGCTGGCTTTTGAATCCGGCTTGCGATTTAGCGGCGAAACCATCCGTGGGGACTGCGCCGAATCGAGGGGGGGCTGGCGTCGGCCTCGACCTGAGTCGGTACTGTTGCCCCCGACTACGCTGAGAAATTCCAGCGAATTGAGCGGCTTCTGGGGAATCTTTCCCCATACGCCGTAGACGTCCTTCAGGTTGAAATCGATCTGAACCTCAATCCCAAGTTCGGGAGCATGTGGATGCAGAAAGGTCAGCAGGCAGAGGTCGTCACCCCCGGGAACAACCGTAAGTGCCATGTCGCAGGCTAGCTCATCTGGCAAGCCGGGACCTTAATGGTCAGTCGTCCCTGCTGGAGGAGAAAAACGGACCAGCTTCTGGCACATCTGGACGAGCTGCGCTTCGGGCTCAGAGGTTACCGCATGACTCACGTCATCTGCGACAAAGCCAAGTTTCATGGTTTGCATGCGGTGAAAGAGTACTTGCAGGCATGGGGGCATCGAATCAAAATTCACTTCCTGCCCAAATACACCCCACAGACTAACACAATCCAACGGGTCTGGTGGCACCTACACCAGACCATCACCCGAAACCACCTCTGCAAAAGCTTGAAAGAACTGATCGACCAAGCCTACGAATGGTTCGAGGCCTACCACTACCTCGACATGCGACATGCGCTCGCCAAAGCCACTTAACACTCACTCCGGTTCAGTGGAGCTCCTAATTTAGAATTTTCGCAGGCGAATGTGTCTGGGCCAGGATTGAATCGAGAAACTCCGCCAGAAAACAATGAACATAGTGTATGACACGTCACTCTGATGGAAGCGATGTTGCAATCAGCAGCCGGTTTCTGATGCTCCCACACGAGTTCTTTCGAGACGGCGGGGCACAGAAGGTAACGAAGTCGATTCGCGATGATTTCAGGCCCATTCTTCGATCTCCTTGGTGGAAACTTGTTGACGAGTTGTCGGCATCGTGACCCTCACTGGGAAAATTGGCAGGAATACAGGATCGGAAATAGGAATCACGAGTCGGGATCGTGACACTTCTGCACCTTCTTCCTCGTCAATGACTCAGGCCTAAATGGTTTTTATCCGTCCTGGTGCTTTAATATGATTCAGAATTGGCTGCCCCCCCAGCAAGCAATTCGATAGATGATTACAGCAACTGAAAAGAAATTGCGAATGGCTTTCTCCGTATTGCCGAGGTTAATCCTGCGACTGTCGCAGAATCGGACAAATTATCCTGGCTCACCGATTCCATTTTTGCTGCCAGCGGAACCCCGGGGAAAATCCATTAAAAACGCGATCGTTGCAGGCTCCTCTTCAATCCATCGCTCGGTATTCACCAAAATAGCCGGACTGACGGCCTGTGGGCAAATCCGATATCGATACTCTTGGCCGATTTGTGGTCCCTCGAAATCTTAATCAATTTTTGCTAATAGGTTGACAGGGCGATGGGGTGTATCCATAACATGCCTATGTCTTACCCGGCCTCTAAATGTGCATTCATTATCGAATTGGAGATGTGTTAAATCCGGTGTAATCCACAGATTCCGCAGATGAGGAGCTATCAGGCTTCGCGATTCCCGTGTAATTCGAGACGTACGAATATTGTTTGGTTCTCCAAGTGAATGGTTGAAGAGACAAGGAGAGCATACAGTTCAACGTCATCGAGATGTGGCCTTTAACGGACATTTCGAAATTGGCCGACATTCCGGCTCGTCTCGCTCAGCGTGAAACATTTGCAAGAGCATAAAACAAATCATTGACGTTCTGAGGTCTCTTTCTGAGAGGCCTTCCTCATGTTACCGGTTCTGATTTTAGAACTTAGTACCCTGCCTGGGCTTGGATTTATGGTCGCGAAGTTGTCCTCAGTTGTCGGAATTTTCGTTAAGACATACCCTAAATTTTGAAGTTGACAATGCATTAGGAGAATTGAGTTTCCCTTTAAAACTGTTTGTTCAGAAACCGTTCCGAGGCTTTTGCGTCAGGATCGTTCCGTGCAATTTGCTCCCTGTCGTTCACGTTTTGAATCTTCCGTCCAGCCAGGGCGATATTACTGTCACGACGCTCGCGTGGATGTGTGTCAGCGGCAGGTCTCTCCAGAGTATTGTCGGAGTTGCCTGTTTGCAGAGTCGCCTGACGTTCCGTTTCAAAATATTGCTCATGTGGTTCGTGATTCTTCATTAACAACAGCGATTCCTCCCAGTCATCTACTACGCTCCTCTGACCAACAATTTCGGTGGTCTGTGGGGGTGACGACGGCTCCTCGAGGGGGACCGACTCTTGAGCGATGCTTAGCGAGTCTGGCTCGGGCGGGTTGGGAGCGTCCTCGGATCTTTGCGGAGCCGGAGGCGCCGGTTCCAGCGGGGTTACCGGTCACTCGGCGGGCGTCACGTATGGGGGCTTGGCCGAACTGGTATCTGGCACTGGCGGAGTTGGTGCTGCTGGATCCTCTGGCGGACTGTTATTTTCTGTCCCAGGACGATGTCGTTTACTGCCAGCATGTACGGGAATTTCTGGAACAGGATCTCTGGCCGGCTAAAGAAACAGGCTTGGTCTCCCTGTACTGCCCGTCGATTTATCATGCGAAACAGCAGCTTCCCGATTATGGGCCGCATGAAGTCGCGGTAGGTTTCGGTTTGGTGGGGGCACTTGCGTACCTGTTCCCAGCGGCTTCAGCCCGGGCGATCCTGCAGGATACGCAGGTGGTCGAGCATCGGCTGAAAGGGCGCCGCCGTGGCCTGTGCAATATCGACGCGGTTGTCGGTCAATGGGCTCATCAGACTGGGCGGAAAGTCTTTTATTATTCTCCATCCCTGGCTGCACATATTGGAGAGACCTCTTCCATCTGGCCGAATCAGCCGGCGAGGCCCAGCCGAACCAGCTGTAACTTTCTGGGGGAGCACGTTGACGCCCGGGCTCTGCTCGTGCTGCAGACAAGAGCTTTTCAGACTGCCGCTCCTTTCTGACTCATGTCGGAAAAGATTTTGACCGCTTGCAAGACCGAAAGTCAGTTGTGGGAAGCCTTCATTGATCATCCCGTTGCAGAACCTAGAACTCCATGTGGCTCATGGTTGCAACCTGACGTGTGAAAGCTGCGACCACTACAGCAACCAGGGACATACCGGACTGCTTTCAGTCGAGCAGGTGCAAGAATGGCTGGGCATCTGGAGTCGGCGGCTCTCGCCGGGGCAAGTCTCGCTCTTGGGAGGAGAACCGACGCTCAACCCGCACCTGGCGGACATCGTTCAGTTGGCCCGGGCTCACTGGCAGGAAGCCCGGCTGATCATGGTCACGAATGGATTTCTGCTCTCCCGGCATCATCCCGATTTGCCACATGAACTGGCTGCCGCGAACGTAGAACTTCACATCTCGATTCATTTCGACTCGATGGAATACGAAGCAAGGCTGGAACCGGTGCGGCTCCTGATGGATCAATGGAAACGGGAGTTCGGCATTCAAGTGCGCTGGCGCCCTTCGGAATCGACTTGGACAAGACGTTATCACGGCTGGGGATCGGAGATGAAGCCATTCACTGATAACGCCCCTCGCTCCAGCTGGGAGCACTGCCGGGCACGGTGGTGTGTGCAGTTGCATGAAGGACAACTCTGGAAATGTCCACCGCTGGCGTACCTACCGATGCAACGGCAACGACACCACATTGGCCCGGAATGGGATCCTTATCTGGCGTATCAGCCTTTATCGTCGAGCTGTACCGACGAGGAACTGGCAGAGTTTGTGGCCCGGGAAGACGAATCATGCTGTGCGATGTGCCCAGCCGTCCCCCCGCCATTCCTCCTGACCTCGCCTCTGGTACCGCTGGGGGAACTTTTGAAGCAGCATTCGTCATCACCAGAGAAGTCCCGGGACGTCCGGTGATTTAGATAGCGGTGAAAACTTCTTGAAAGGACAGCAGCGGGCCATGGCGAGCATCGGCGCTTTACTGACTGTTTACAAACGTCCCTATGCGTTGGCAGACCAGCTCTCCGCCATCCGCAACCAGAGCGTGCCTCCGTCACAGATCTGGTGTTTTGTGCAGGAACCGTCGTTGGAACTCTCTCACGAGATCCAATGTGCGGGATTTGACCGGGTGATCGAATGCACCCCCAACAGCTTCTATCATTTCCGTTTTGCCGCGGCGCTGATGATGCCGACCGATTTCGTAGCGGTCTTAGATGACGATGCCATTCCCGGACTGCGATGGTTCGAGAACTGTGTGCGGACATTCGCAAAGTGTCCCGGCATCCTGGGAACGCACGGTGCCCGGCTCCGCAGCCTGCAGAGTTATACCGATCGAGACCGGCTGGGCTGGCTTCATCCGTCCTCTGAAACCGAGGAAGTCGACTATGTCGGACAGTCATGGTTTCTCCGGCCGCAGTGGATCCACACATTATTTGCGGAACGACTCTCGACCGGCCTGAATGGAGAAGATATTGAGCTGGGAGCCCGGGCCTGGCGGATGGAGGGGATTCGCAGTTTTTGCCCACCGCATCCCCCAGACCATCCCGACTTGTGGGGCTGCCGCGATAATCGGCTCAACTCCGACTCGAATGCAAGTTCCCGTCGGGCCGGCTGGTTTCAGGAGCGGCTGCGGATTCTCCAAGAAGAACACCGAGCAGGCTGGCGGCCTTTGTTCGAGCGTGCCTCAGAGCCACTCTTAAACAATATGCACCTCCGGCCCCGCGGTGCGCCGGTGCGGCCGGCCGCCTCTCCACGCGCCTCGGGGAATTTCAATTCCGATCACTCGAACGGATTCCAGTTATCGCTACCTCCTCCCGTTTTAAAGGAGGTCCGCCCAGACTGGGCTGTGGGCATGACGACAGCCCCACGTCGAAAGCCGACGCTGGAGCGATCGCTCACCAGTCTGATTGCCGCCGGTTGGAGTTCTCTTCGCCTTTTTGCGGAGCCGGGAACCGAGATCCCCACCCAGTTCGAACACCTGCCAATCACACAGCATGACAAGCAGTTGGGCGCGTTTCCAAACTGGTGTCTGGGGCTGGCGGAACTGGTGCTGCGGGAACCGCGGGCCGACGCCTATCTCATGTGCCAGGATGATGTCCTCTTTTCGGAAGGGCTGCGGGGATATCTCGAAGAGTCGCTTTGGCCCAGCCCGGAGGCGGGCGTGATTTCCGTCTATTGTCCCAACCATTATGCCACGAACCGAAATGTTGGATTTCATGTCGAAAACCGGGGCTGGCAGAGTTGCGGAGCGCTTGCCTATATCCTGCCCGCCGCTTCTGCACGGGCGTTGCTTTGCGATTTGAAGGTACAGGAACATCGTCTGAACGGTCCAGCGGAAGGACTACGGAACATCGACTCCGTGATCGGCCGCTGGTGCCTGGAGACGGGCAGAACCTACCTCGTCCACACCCCCAGCCTCGCCCAGCACATCGGCGAGATCTCCACCATCTGGACCGGAGCCCGCAACGTCCCTCATCACCATGATGTAGACATCAGTCCAAAAACGTAGCGATTGACGGGGAGGGGAATTTCATCCGGAAAGTGGAGCGTCCAGATGTTCACCTGTTTTCAGGTCTTCAGACGATTGAGGTCTTGAGCCTCAATCGTCTGAGAACTGGCAGCGGGGGACGGGGTGCACACCGCAGGACGAACTGCCGGCGGAGACGTTCAGTTCGCAGCGAGCACGGCTGGACGATCGGCTAACGATCCTGATCGAAACGGACTGGGAGAATTCACAGTCGCGTCGCTTGGTCAAGCGCCTGATCCAACACCAGACGGACCTGTTTACGTTCCTGGGCCAGCCGGGCGTGCCGTTCGAGAACAACCTGGCGGAGAGGGCGATTCGCCCCGCGGTGATCATCCGCAAGAACAGCTACGGGAATCGGAGTACTCAAGGAGCCGATGTGCAGTCGATCCTGATGAGCATCTCCTTCACGCCGAAGAAACGAGGCCACAACCCGGTGAAAACCGTGCAGGATGCCCTGGCGAGTTACTTGAAAACCGGTAACCCCCCACCCCTCCCACCGAAAATCCCGCCAATCGGCTAAAGTGTTACCATATAATTGAACCGGGAGATCGTGTCGTTGTTCGACTTGAGGTTCGCCGCATGAGTCACCATCTCACCTCAATTTCCCGTTCGCACGCTCATGCTGCTGACGCGACATGAGCATGGCACCTAACGCCGTCCACGATTTTATCCTGTATTTTCTGTGGTGAGCTGCTGTCTTCCTTTGTGTCGAAGTTGTTCCGTCAGCGTGCGGAACCGTGGAGGGCGGGTTGGAGGATCGTGTTTCTGGCGTGGCCAGCTGCGGTTGTGTTTGCTGCGGTGGCGGACATAGCAATCACGAATTGCTAATCCGAGTTCCTGTAACCAGGATATGACATTAAATGGTCTGTGAAGCATCTGACGTAATAGTCGGCGGGTCTTGTTTCTCGCACGGGCGGGAGACCACAGTTGCAGGTCGACTTTTGATTTAACAAGCTCACGATAGCTCAGCAGTTGCTGTATCCAGAACCCGAGCATGGTGCTGATCTGCTCCGCCAGCACAGTCCGGGGAATCCGGCTTCTCCAGCGGGAGCGCTCCTAGGTCTGCTTGAGGCTGCGGAACAGCACTTCGATTTTCCAGCGCTGCTGGTAGAAGCCACCTGCTTGCGGGGCAGGCATTCTGGCTCCAGGATATTCGTGACCAGATAGATCGTCCGATTCCGCTTCTTCAGGGCAATCAGGCGAAGTGACAGTGGCGGATGGCCTCCGTGCCATGTTCGAGTCTCCTGTTTCGGGCTGAGTGTGGTAACCCAATCCGTACAGGAGACCCGAACTTTCTGGCAAGACCAGACTTACGACAAACTCAACGCCAAATCAATATCATGGACGGCGTTACATGACACCCGCTTTTATCATCTTAACAATGCCACCTTGCCAACAACTTCAACTCACCAATCAATTTGTTGAATGGGTGAGATTCTCACCATACGGTCTCGACACCCCACACGCCGCCGTCATCACAAACAGCAACACTTACCCACGCGAGACATACCGAAACATATCATATAGAACCCAGTATACGGGCACAGACAAAACTGCTGTCACTGCGAAGGCACCGCATAAATATCCGATCCGAACAACCGAATCTGGAAGTTTTCTGCCAGCAAGCCTGAAAATCACAACAGCAAGAAAATGAACTGCCGCACTAATGCACGAAATTTGGCCAAGTGCTTTTGTGTGAATTGTGAAATCAACCTGCTCCCTGACGTCTGCTGACTCTGGCCTCGCAAGCAGAACAATAACCGCAAAAATCATTGCAAAAACAGTTACAACTCCTGTGAGCACAAACACAATATCGACTATCGAACATTCATTTTTATTTTTAAAAATCACTCGATCCTTAGTCAAAACCTTTTAAGTATGGTAAATAGGCAATCCAGTTGAAGCCAGCCGAGGAACATGGAACCCAGGCGGTCTTTACAAACCGTAATCCGTCCATAGTTCTGCAGCCAGGCATTGGTCCGTTCAATTTTCCAGCGATGCTTGATGTGACGTAATTTTCGTCCGTCTCGTGTGGGAGGTTTCACTCGGTTACTGCGGTGACGACAAAAGAGTTCGACTCTCTTGGCAGTCAGTCGTTCCCGTAACGAATCACTATCTGCGGTACCGTCATACAACAGGTAAGTTTGCTAGGCAGGGGAACTACCGAAGTCTCTAGGAGACGTTCAATATGCTTAACCTCATCAGCGGTAATCAAGACTCCCAGGGGAGTCCGATCGCCGTCAATGAGAACCATGGCTGTGGTGCCGTTCCCTTTGTAGCCGTGCCCCACGAAATTACCCATTTTTTCGCTCAACAGAAGGTTTCGTCAGCGATCAGGTGTTCCCAGTCAATCTCTCCGAACTCATCCGACAGATCAATCAATCGAGCCCAGACTTCGGTCAGTAATCCGGTCTCGCCCCACTTTCGTAACGGTCGTCGACAAGTCGATTCCGAAGGAGCCCAGTCTGGTAAAGCTTGCCAACGATGCGCCGATTCTGAGTAACCATAACAACGCTTCCAGAGCCGCTCTCAAAGGGACCACGGGCCGCCCCCGAACTCCGAGGGAGGCCTCCAAGGAAACAGGTCTTGAATACTGAATACTACCGGCTGAAGCGGGTAGGTTCGGGGGAATCGTGAGCTACCGACTGAAGTCCTTCACTCACGATGGCGTCACCTGAAAATTGTCGCCTCCATCCATCGGCTCGGTCCCTTCCTGAAGCCGAATGTACTCCATGACGACCTCATCTGGAACCGTTCCTCTCGAAGCCATGAAGTAGCCTCGTTCCCACAAATGCCGTCCCCAGTACTGCTTTTAAAGATGACGGAACTCTATCAGTAACTTGTGGGGTGTTTTCTCCTTGATCGCCTGCATCACCTTGCTGGGGGAGAGGTTGGGAGGGCTCGACAGCAGGACATGCACATGGCCCTTTGACACCGCTCCTTACAGAATCTCGATTTCCAACGTGCGACACATCTCTCGAACCAGATCACGAAGCCGAACACTGACAGCCCCCGACAAGACGCTTTTGCGATATTTCGTCACCCTCACAAAGTGGTACTTGATGTCAAAACGGTATGTGCACCGCTGCGATAGTTTTTCATCCCTCAAATTGTAGTCACGCAATATAAAACCTGAAGGCGAGCGTTTTAGGCCCATCGCGAGGACAATAAACAATTGCTCGTCCGAGAGTCGTTTCTAGTCATCCGTCCTAGACGCCACGTCGTATTGTCCCAATGAAGGAAATGACAGAGGCGTTAACATGGGCTTCGCGCTTCTTCCGGAAGGCCATGAAGTGCAAATTGCAGACCAATTTCCTTAAAAACCTAGAGGATTTGACGGAGGCTCTCCCAAAGCCACTTTCAATTCCTAGTAAAAAAATGAGTGCGTTTCACAATTCTTACAAAGTCATCTGATGGAGGCTGCACAGGAATTCCCCGCTCTACCTTGAATGAAGTGTTATCTGGAAACTTAGTGGTCATATTTACTTTCGGCCCAAGTATTGTTTGTTGTAATCGCTCAAAAAAGTATGACTGAGAGTACCGTACACAGCCATAAACCGTTACTCCACTATAGACGTTGGATGTGAAATCAGCATCAATATCACGGAATTCCCTGGTATTGATATTGGGCCCTTCGTTTCCAGACATACATGCTGCGCAGGCCTCCAATTCTTGGTCCATTTTCCAGATTGTTCCGAATCCAGCGAACAAAGGTCGAGTGGGATAATCTCTCATGAATGAAACTGTAAATGGTTTTGAAGGATCTTCGAAATCGCCGAATGGGTAGAACGGTCCGGATGGATACCCTTTCACGTCAAGTTTCCAGTCCTTGTCTGAATAGCGAAAGTTGAAAAGTGGCACATCCGAAATTGTCGAGTTTTTTACAATTTGTATAAATCCAAGTTTGCTGCAGCAGCTACAACCGTTGAATGAAAAAGCGTTTTCAAACGGAACAAAACTAACCTTGAAATTTGTGCTAAGTTGATAAGCAGTACTTGCAGCGGCAGCCTCAAAAGACATAGTTCCCCTTCCAGGCACATAGACGACCCCTGTGGGTTCTCCCATGCATGCAAGCCCACTTGGATCAATTCCATTTGGCACAAAATAAGCCAAATACAGATTCATCCCATCCACAAACTCAAGCAGATCCGTACTCGTCCATCTCGCAGTCCTCGGCAGATAATCCCGTTGCCTTATGTAGTAGAGTCCCGTGGCTTCATCCTTGTAGTAGCCCCAGGCACCGGTCCACTGGAACGGGTTCACTGTCACCCCGGCGCGGGCCAGTAGTTCTCCCCAGGCATCGTACTGGTAGGTGTCGGTGACTTCTTCGTTAGCGTCCGTCAATTCCGACGCGGAACCGAGGACGTCGCCGTGGTAGTAGCTGAAGAGCCCGAGACCTTCCGTTAAGCGGTATTGAGAGACGACCCTCCCGTGGGTGGTCGGTTCCTGCGTGTAGACCGCAACAATTACGTTGCTTTCGTCGGTTTCCAGCAGGTAGGCTTGCCCGTCCCAGAGGAATTTCGTGATTCCAGTGCTGTCGGCTTTCAGGACACGGAGACCGTCGGGATCATAGCTGCTGGTCTGGCGGCCACCGCCGGGCAGCTCGACCAGAATACTGCGGTTTTCGTAGTCCCAGGTGGTGGTCGTGCGGTCGCCATTCGGCTCCAGCACGAGGGCCTGGTTGCCGTCGGCGTCGAACGTATAGGTCGTTCTGCCGGCGGCATTCTGGCTGGAGATGAGCTGGTTGGCAGCGTCGTAGGTGCTGGTGGTGCGGGCTCCACTGGCATTCTTGACTAGCCGATTGCCAGTGGGGTCATAAACGAACGTGTTGTGATAATCGGAATTGACATTCAGCGATCCCCAACCGCCGGAGCTGAGATCGCCCCAGTCATCGGCGGAGAGCGTGTTCCAGCTTTGTCCACCGGTGCGGTGTTCTTCTGTCAACTGATAGGTTGTATCGTAGGCATACGTGGTAATCCCGCCGTCAGCGGTTGCAATCCGGGTTTTGTTGCCGACGGGGTCGTAGATGTAATTGAACTGCGAAATGAGCGAATTGTCGGACTTGAGATTCACCACGCGGGTGGGCTGATCGGCCGCATCGTAGATGAACGTGGCCCGGGTCCCGTTGGCCAGTTCCTTGAGCGTTCTGAGTCCGGCTGCATTGTAGCTGAACGTCGTCCGGTCATTCTGCGGGTTGAGAACCGTCTTGAGCTGGTTGTTGTTATCGTAAGAATACGTGAAGACCCCGGCACTGGCGACGTTCATTTGGGTGCGGCGGCTGAGAGCGTCGTACTGATAGGTGATCACCTTGCCGACCGGCGTGACGACGGTCTGCTTCCGCCGCAGGTCGTCGTAGGTCATCGTGTATCTGCCGGTGTGGTTGGCCATCATCGTCCGGTCTCCCAGCACATTATACACGAACGTGGTGCGGGAGCCATCCGGATAAAGCCGTCCGGTCAATTGATGATTGGCATCGTACAGGTAGGTCGTCAGGTTCCCCCGGGCATCAAGGCGTGTCAACAGAGCCCCATCCGGATTGTAGGTATTCGTCACGCGGCGGTTAAGGGGATCGATCTTCTGTGTCCGCTGGCCTGCGGGATCGTAGGTGAACGAGAACCGGTGATTGCGTTCATCGACCATGGCGATGGTCTGTCCGGCGGCATCATAGACATTCGTCGTGCGAGCACTCAGAGCATCAATCGTCGCTTCCGGCCTTCCAGCCAAGTCGTAGACGGTGGTCGTCCGGTTGTTGTTGGCGTCGATGGAAGCCACAACGCGGGATCTGTCATAAACCGTCGTTGTTCGTGCTCCCAGCGGATTCACCTCGGCGAGCGGTCGCCCGGCGAGATCGTAAACGGCCGTGGTTCGATGTAGCAGAGGATCGACGGTGGCGACCTGCTGCCCGGCAGCGTTGTAGACCAGAGTGGTCCGCTGGCCCAGAGGCATGACGCTGGCCAGGACGTCGCTGGCGGCATTGTAAACGGTGGTGGTCCGGTTGTTCAGAGCGTTGACGGTCGCGATGGGTCGCTGTGCGGAGTCGTAGAGTGTGGTGGTGCGCTGATTCAGCGCATTGACCGCCGCGATCTGGTTTCCGGCTGCATCGTAGACCATGGTCGATCGCTTTCCGAGCGAATCGATCATGGAGATGGGCTGTAATGCAGCGTCGTAGAGGGTGGTGGTGCGGTTGTGCAGGGGATCGATGGTGGCGATGGTGCGGCCGGCGGCGTTGTAGATTGCCGTGGTGCGGTGGAGCAGCGGGTCGATCTCGGCGACCGGTCGGCGGGCGGCATCGTAGAGGGTGGAACTGCGTTCTCCCAGCGGGTTGACCTGGGCGATGGGCTGGTTCAGCAGGTCGTAGAGGGTCGTGGCGCGCGCCCCCAGCGGGTTGATGCTGGCCACCGGTCGCGACGCGACGTCGTAGACCGTGGTGACGATGTTTCCCAGCGGATTGACGGTGCGGACCTGCTGGCCGTTGGCGTTGTAGGCGTAGCTCGTCCGGTTGTTGAACGGATCTATCGTGGCGGCGGCACGGCCGGCGGAGTCATACAGCGTGGTGGTCCGGTTGCCGGCGGCGTCGATCTGGGCCAGTTGTTGTCCGGCAGCATTGTACACCGTTGTGGTCCGGTTGCCAGCGGGGTTGACCGTGGCGATGGCCTGGTCGTTGGCGTTGTAGACCGTTGTGGTCCGGCGGCCGAGGGGATCAATGGTGGCCACGGGGCGGCTGTCGGCATCGTAAATCGTGGTGGTGCGGGCTCCCAGCGGATTGATCGTGGCGATGGGGAGCTGCACGCTGTCATAGAGCGTGGTGTTGATCTGCCCGAGAGGATTGACGGTGCGAATCCGGTTTCCCGCCAAGTCATAGGCGTAGGATGTTCGTTGTCCCAGCGGATTGACCGTGGCGACCCGCTGGTTCATCCCGTTATAGATGGACGTCGTCCGCTGGCCGAGGGGATTGATGACGGCGATGGGGTTGCTGCTGGTGTCGAAGAGCGTGGTGGTCCGCTCACCCAAGGGGTTGATCGTCACATCACGGCGGTGGACCGGGTCATGAATGGAGGTGGTGCGACCGCCTGCGGGGTCGATTGACACTGTCGCGTCTTGCGGCTGATCATAGAGCGTGGTGGTGATGGCCCCGGTGGGGGCGGTGGTTTGGATGACCCGGTTCCGTTCATCCCGGACGAGCGTGGTGCGGGCGCCGAGCGGTTCAATCGTGACGACCTGCTGCTGGGCGGCGTTGTAGAGATAGGACGTGCGAGCGCCGGCGGGGTTGATCACGGCGGAAAGCGTTCCATCCGGGTTATAGATGGAGGTGGTTCTGCGGCTCAACGGGTCAATTGTGAGCAGGATCTGACCAGCGGCGTTGTACAGTGTGGTGGTACGGGCGCCCAAGGGATCAAGAACAGCTGTACGCTGGTTGTTAGTGTCCCATATCAGCGTATTGCGGCCTCCGGCAGGAAGCTGAACTGCGGCGATTTTCCCGGAGCTGTCGTAAACCAGGGAATGCCGGGAGCCATTTGCGAGCAGCACCTGCTCCAAGCGGACGGTGCGCTGGGGCGTGGTCGTGTAGCTGAGCGTAGTGCGCCGTCCCAGCGGATCGATCTGGGCGGCGAGCTGGCCGTCTAGGTTCCAGAGCAGTGTCGTCCGGCTTCCATTGGGGCGGTGAATACTTTTGATCTGCTTATTGCCGTAATAACTAAGTGTCGTCCGGGCTCCCGAGGGAGCGATGATGCCGGTGGCGGCGGTGCCGAACGAGAACGTATAAATTCCGCCGCCGGGGAGAGTGCGGGTGCGGACCCGGCCCAGAGTGTCGTAAGCGTACGTGGTGCGATGGCCGTCGTGGTCGATGATCGTCCGGATTTGATGCTGGGCATTATAAAGATAGCTGCTGCGCTGATTTCCGGGGGCCTGGATGGCGACTAGGTCTCCCGCTCCGTCAATCGTCAGGTTTGTAGTGCGGCCTGCGCTGTCCTCGATCTGGCGGAGATTCTGATTGACATCATAGCTGTAGGTCGTCAGCAATCCTCCAGGTTGGACGATGACACTGATTCGCTGATTGCTATCCCGGAGGATCGTCCAGATCGCCCCGGATGGTTGAACCAGTCGGGACAGCAGGCCCGCGGAGGTGTAGTCCCGGCGAAGCCCATTGAGCAGGGTTTCGGAATAGGAGTCGTCCAGCTGTTGCTGGAGGGCACTGGTGGATCCTGCCGGGCTTTCGAACCAGCCGTTGGCGTCTTTGTCGGTATATTCAAAAGACTCGCCGTTGCTGCCGATCAGGAGGACTGAACCGCTGGCGAGCAACCTTGCGGATCTGCGGTCGAGTGACCGCGCGGAACTGCTATCCGGTAGAATCAGTGACGGATTGAAGACTGCTCCCCAGCCCCGTCCGTAACCGGCGGTCTGACCCGCTGTGAGGGCGTTGTAGAAGATCAGCGATCGCGGCCCAAGCGGCCCGGTGACTGGAGCACCTGCCTGGAGACCGAGATTTCCGGTGGAAGGGTTGACTTCCCCCCTACTCCCGCCCGTTCCTTCCCCGGTTCCTGGCACTGGAGGATTGGCGCCATTGGCTGCGGAGCAGATCTGGCCCAGCGAGGTTTCCAGGCTGTTGGAGGAGTTCGTACTGGTTCCCAGTGTCGAACTGAGGCCACTAGACGTACCAGTTGGCTTTTCGCATCCACAACCACATGTTCCAGAGTCGTCGTGAGAAGGGGCTGGACAGGGTTGCCCCGGGTCGAGGGGAGGAGTTTGTTGACCGTTGCCACAGTTTTGTGCTGATCCGCATCCCATGGAATTAGTCCTTGTGTTAAAGAAAAACGGTGAACAAAACAGGGAGGGAAAAGATCAGGGGGTGGTCGCTTTGTGGGGAGGGGGGCCACTCCTGGCCTCGGGATCGTTCTTCTCGGCCCGCTCCGCGGCGGCGATGGCCCGGATAACGTGTTTGGAAATCTCACGTTTGAGGGCCGTCTCTTCCAGGCCGACCGATCCCAGCAACGCCTGCGCCCAAGGCTTCTTCGCCTTCAGCCAAGTTTTGGCCCGCGGCAGAATATCCGCCACAATCTGATCGAAGTGCTCACGGCAACCCGTCACCCCCCAGGCGTTCATCTGTCTAGACAGCTTTTCGCACTGCTGGCACTGGGGAAACTTGTGAGAGTCAAACAGTTGCGTGAGCTGAGTCCCTGGACCTTCTCCCAACGACTGGGGAGGAGCGATGAGCACATGAAACTGCCGCTGTTCAGCCTTGAACGCATAGGGAGTCAGGCCGAGTCGCTGTCCCAGTTCTTTGACGAACTCGAATTCCGAAGGAGGATCGGTGTCGTCCACAAAGATGCGACCGCCAGGAGCCAGCAGCCTCTCGATCTGGCCCAGCCCGCCTCGACGGCCTGAAGCCGTATTCGGACCAGCCGACCGGCGGCCGATTACAATCACATCGTACAACTCTCCGTAGTCCGGCTCCCAGTTGTACCAGGCGGGAGTTCCCGCAAAATCACTTTGGATCAGATGCACATTTTCATCCACCAGCGGGGTAATCGTATCAATTGCGGTCGGGGACTGTTCAATCGTTGTGAGCGAGACTCCGCGCGATGCGAACCACAACGTGGAGATATTGGAGCCGTATTCCAGGACCCGCATGTCCGTCCGGATCATCGACAATTGCAGAAACAGGGAAAATGGCAAGACCTCCTCCGGCGCTCGTCCCAGTTGATCCCGTAGACGATGATATTCCGCCTCGAGCGGATGTCGGGGCCGGCTGGAGGAAATGGAGCTGGAAGCTGCCGAGACGGTTCTCGTTCCTGGCCTAGGCCCCTCTGGAGGTTGTCTCAGGAGCCCGATCGCCTGCTGGACCGCGTTCGGGTTCGTTCTCTGAAAGCATTCCACGGTCGCTTGATAAAGATCCTGCCGCCCCAGTTCCTGAAATCCGATCAAATAGTTGTAAATGCGATCGATTAAAACAGGGGTGTAAGGCTTCCCTTCCGGCTCAAAGAAGCTGTGAATGGCGCGAAATGCCGGCAGACAGAGCACCTGGTTTCCTCGTGCGCGGAACTTTTCCATGAGATACGTTTCGTTTCCTCCAAACCCATAAAACTGGGGATGAAACGAAGGCCACACGGCGCGGCGGCAGGCAAAGGCAAACGTCCCTTGCTGCTGGATCTCATAGGCGGGGTTGCAGGGATCCAGACCGCGTTCATCGATCGTCCAAGCCCCGAACTGATTCCCCCGGAAAACGGCCCCATGGGAAATCATCGCTCCCTGCGGCGGCGGGAGCGGCTCGCTTACATACAGGTGCTGCTGCGTCGCGGTGATCCGACCGGTGATGGAAACTAGTGGTCCCATGATGAGGTCTGAAGACTCAGGATGCTCGTCGAAGTACTTCAGCAGTGCGTCAATGGCTCCCAGTTCAAAGAAGACGTGGGAATCGCAGCAGAGGACATAAGTTCCCCGCGCCTGTTGAAAAACCTGTTCTTTGTAGAGACAGGAGGAGGGGGGCCCCGGAACACGGAGATAGCGGACCCCGGGAACTTGCTGGACCTGCTTGTGCAACTCAATCGCATAGCGGTTGGTCTGCTCCTGGCCGTCTTTGATCACCTGCTCAGAGTTGTCAATGATGATGATCTCGGTTCGGTCTAAGAGGTGTGGAAATTTCGTCCTGAAATCCACAAGCGTGGCATACGCCATCTTGTCGTCACGGGTGGCAAAGCCAAATGTGAATAGAGGGGAGTCCATTTATTGTCCTTCAAAGACAAAATAACAAGACGGTTTCACGGGAGCTTCCTCGCAGCAGTGGGCAAGTCCTGGGGCGGACTCTGAAATCGCGATCAGAGGGGCACACGTCCCTAAAGCAATGCCGGAATCAAATGGACCGTGTTGATCCTGAAGTTCCCATCCAAAATTATTTTCCGTGCAGAAGAACACGATTCGGGTGTTGGCAAATCCAGGAACTTGCAAGGGGGAAGGGCCTTCCCATAAATAGCCGTTCCAGATCAACGTCGTGGGGCCAATATTTTCACAAACGGTGAGAAGTCCTCGACATGAAAAATCTCTCCCTACCAGCGTCACTTTGACGCTGCGGACGAGATTTTCACAACACCCGAAAGGTCCTTCATCGAACTCAGCAGCGGTGCGAAACGAAGCATCACTGGTTGGTGGCCAGGTTGTTGGTGGCCAGGTTGTTGGTGGCCAGGTTGTTGGTGGCCAGGTTGTTGTGGTTGGAGCTGTCGTTGTTGTTGTGGTTGGAGCTGTCGTTGTTGTTGTTGTGGTTGGAACTGTTGTTGTTGTTGTTGTTGTTGTTGTTGTTGTTGTTGTTGTTGTTGTTGTTGGAACCGTTGTTGTTGTTGTTGTTGGAACTGTCGTTGTTGTTGTTGTTGGAACTGTCGTTGTTGTTGTGGAAGTTGTAGTTGGAGAGATAGTCGTCGTCGGCGGAGGAGGGGGAGGGGTTGTGCCATTGTCTCCTCCGAGACCTCCGATCCCGTCGCAGCATTCACATCCCGTTACATCATCTGAGAGACAGAGAAAGCTGAACGTTGGGATGGACGTTAGAAATGTCACACTGGAAACCGTGCAGATGAATGGCAGGCGAGCGCATGGCATGCTCGCAGACATCATGATCACTCCTTCAGGGTCACAACAGACCTGCAGGAAGAAGTGATCGCCGCAAGCGAACTCTCCACTGCCTTCCCAGCAATTGGAACTCATACTCGAACGGACCATCAGCACATCATCGTTAATCTCGCCCGCACATAAGCCAACCCCATCCACATGCAAGTACCACTCCCCAGGAAACTTTTCGCAACCTGTGCAGCAACTTGTCGGATTGCTTTGATTGTTTTGCGGCATCGTTTTATTCCTTATTCAACCCTTAGGGCGTGATCAACTTTACAACTGACAACCGCCGCCAACGGCAGATTGTGGGATATCTCTTTGTGTTTTTAACTTTCGATCATCTCCAAAGATTGAATCTTGCCTCCTTGAGACGTTCGCATCGGTATGAGTATCGAAACGTTGGAGCTCCATTTCCAACCCAAGTTCCAGTTCAAGTGGAAGTTCAAGTTCCAGTTCAAGTGGAAGTTCAAGTGGAAGTTCAAGTGGAAGTTCAAGTGGAAGTTCAAGTGGAAGTTCAAGTGGAAGTTCAAGTGGAAGTTCAAGTGGAAGTTCAAGTGGATTCAGGCAGCTTGATTCGGAGTGACTTTGCAGCCACTGTGTGCGAATCTCGAAATGCCGGGGGCGAGAAAAACAGGCATCGGGACTGGCAAGCTCTTTTTCCGACCATTCTCTCTTCAGGATCCGGGCTCAGTGGTGTCAGATAGGACTGCAGCTGACCATATATACGAAGTCCCCAACTCGGCAGCATTTCAACATCCTGAGCTCCCGTGAACCTCAACATCCATTTCAGAAGCAGCATCTGGTGCAGTTGCCGCGTTCTGACTAAATATCCTGGCACAATCATGTCAACAGGAATCGCGTGGTCAGCGCGTGCCACGTTTTGAGCAGAATACCTTCTTGTATTGGCGGAGAAGAGTCGCCCGTCTTGGACCAAGACTCCAAATTGCGGCACCAGCTCGGCCGTCCATAGAATGTGCTCCAGCATTCGTCGTCCCTGCAGCGTGTCGTCATCATGAAAATAGTCAAATTCTTTTTCGCGCATGAAGCCTCCTGAAAGACGATTATAGGACCCAGAGTTCTGGTGAATTCGCAACCGCCGATCGCAAAGCCGGGAGCCTACCGGTGCTTCCCCTTGAGGTTCAGGCGCACACTCAATCAGCGTTGTCGAGCATGGAACAAACTGAGCTCGAAACACCTGTAAAATTGGCGAAAGATTGTCCTGCCGTGTGCAGTTCACAATGACAACTTCAATTTTGAACATAACCTCCCCACTTCTTTTAAGTCGGCAGGCCACTCGAATTCCAGTTTCTCCAACCACGCCTCGAAAACACCCTGATTTTTGCGGTAGGCATTCGGCAATAAAATCACCCGCCGCTGACAGATCTGCCCCGCAATGGTAAAGTGCAGGCAGTCCGTCACAATTGTCCGGACTGCGGCAGCTTTACGGAGATATGCCAGATAGCTCAGCCATCCCAGCCCGGCGGCCGGGTCGTGGCCGCGACGGTCAAACTGGGATTCACCATCGGACCTCAAAATGAGGACCACATCACAGTTCGGAGCGGGAATCGCTCCCGAGACATTCAGACATAAAGCAACATCGGGAGCCAGGATGGCTCCCGGACAGCGAACCTGGCTGTAAAACTCTCGTGTAAAAAATGCGTTCATAGGGTGCGACTTCATGTGCATGCCAATATTGTGGCAGAAGCGTCTTGGGAAGCGGAATCTGCTGTACCACGCTTCGAATCGATTTCGGATAGGGATACCCCATGCTCCCTCCACCAAACTGCACAAGTTCTTCAATTTCATCCGGTACTACTCCAGTCCATCGGCGTTCAAGGATAATGATTTAGTAGCGGGCTCCAAAGGTTTCAAACAATTGCATTGTGGCCGCGTGGATCAGGCCATCGCCAGCATTGCCACACCAAACTTGGACATTGCCCATAAGCTTACCTGCCAAGGGAAGGCAAACACCGGTTCTACGAGAGAATCGTCTAAGAACTGTGTGGTAGCAGTAAACTTTCCTATTCGACGCGACCGCACTTGGTCCTCTTTGTTCGATATTAAAAATCGAACTCCAATGGTATTAAATGTAGAGCATACACATGTGACGACGGTAACAACTTTAATATCGGATCATAATGTGATCGATCAGTGTTCTTTCCATAAATCAATCACAATCTATTAATGTGTCGCCCGACAGGCTATCCTCTATGTTGGTCAATTTTCGATAATGTCGCAGTGCCTGTCGGGCTGGTTGGTAGTCGGGGTGGGCATGAAGGATGTCGCTCCAGACCTGCCGGGCCTTATCGAATTGGCCGAGATCTTCGTAGACTATGGCTAGGTTGTGGCGGGCTTTGTGTGTGCTGACCCCCTGGTCGATACTGGTGAAGTGGCGTGGGGTCTGTTCCAGGAGTATGCGGAGGTAGGTTTGCTCCGCGTCCTCCAGTCGGCCGCGCTGGTGGAAGAGCATCGCTTGGCGGAACAGGAGTTCTTTGTCAGCAGTGAAGAGTTGCAGGCCCTGAGTTAAGCAGTTCTGGGCTTCGGTCAGTTTGTTCAGTTGCATCATCGAACCGATCAGGATTGCATAGGCTTTGCGAAGGTGTGATTCCTGGGGTGTCGAGACGTCGATGCAGCGTGTTAAAGACTGGACGGCTTGTTCGTGCTGATCGGCATCGGCGTGGGTCATACCGAGGTTAAACAACACGAACGGATGATCGGGCCGCTCCGCAAGGTCGCGATGCAGAAGCTTGAAATCCCGTTCGAGTTTGCGGACATGTCCCGCTTCGCTATGGTCGGACCCGGAGTGGACGACGTAAATGTCAGTCCAGGCCACGTCACCCCCGGCGCGACGAATGGCCGGGAGGATCTGTTCATGGATGTGAAATTCCCAATTCAGATCCGGACGATTGCGAATGAGCTTCACATGGTCCACAGCTGTCACGTCGTTGGGATTGATGCCGGGGCAATGCACCTGCATGACATAGCCCAGGACCTGTTCTGGATGCGCCCCGTCGGCGAGTTGCTTGAGTTTCTGGCCACAGTGTTCGGGAATTGTGTCGTCCGAGTCCATCCAGAAGATCCACTCTCCGCGCGCGTGCCGGAATGATTCATTTCTGGCCAAACTGAAACTGTCCTGCCAGGCCCAGTGGTGGACTGTGGCCCCCAGTTCTTCGCAGATTTGTGGTGTTAGGTCCTGCGAGCCCGTATCGACGACGATCAACTCATCCACCCACGGACGTAAACTTTCCAGACAAGGGCGGATCGTCTGTTCGTTGTCCCGGACGATCAGACAGGCAGAGAGCTTGATCGGATTTGGTTGCAGGAGCAGTTCTCCGGCATCATTCGCTTCCAGAAGAAAATGGGGATAGCCCACTCGTTGCGGTCGTTGCTCTGGCTGTGGTTGTTGTGCCTGATCCCACTTCTCGCGATACCGTTGCTGATTGGTTTCCAGCAGTCCTCGCAGGTCAGTGCCACTTCCTCGAAACGTGGCGCTCCCTACGTGGTGAATGAAGGTGTCGGTGGCAATGAGACACTGGTATCCCGCCGCCTGGGCGCGACGGCAGTAGTCATCATCTTCAAAGTTGCCGATCCCGAATCGCTCATCCAATTGGCCAATTCGGTCGACGACCTCTTGCTTGATTAACAGGCAGAACCCGACGAGCCGATCGGTGGGCTGATAGTGTTGGTGATGCTGCTTCCCCCAGTCCCAGGCGAAACCGTCAAGTTGAGCCAACTCGTCGTAGGTGACCGGAACCTGTTGCTCCCCGCTGATACAGTTGGTCACCGGGCCGACGAGGCCAACCTCAGGTGCAGAATTGAGTGCAGCAGTGAGTCGCTGCAGCCACCCCGTAGTGACGATCGTGTCATTGTTGAGGAGAAGAATTTGCTCTCCCTGTGCGGCCTGAATGCCTTGATTGGCGGCAGCCGGGAAACCTCGATTACACCCATTTTCAATCAGCCGCAGATGAAGATCGGCACGCAGGAAATCCACAGTTCCGTCGGTGGAGCCATTGTCGACCACAATGATCTCATAGGGCTCATCTGTCACCAGCCGAATGCTGTTCAGGCAGGCTTGAGTATGGGGCCATTGATTGTAGGTTACGAGGATGATTGAAGTGAGTGGGGGGCGACGTTGGGGAGTGGGGATGGCCGTCGTCAGGAACTGGTACGCAAAGAATTCGGCCGCCTCGGCCTCAGTACTGACTTGGAGTGAAAATGGACCGAGAGTGATCTGCCAGGGCTTGCCTTGCTGTTGCCACTCGGCGAAGCCGGGACCCCCGACAAACTGCAGCGATTGGATTTCGAAGCCACAACGAAAGAGAAGTTTCTCGACCTCCCGACGAGTAAAAAAGCGAACGTGGTCCTCATCCAGCAACCCGGCCGATTCGTATGTCCAGTTTCCAGCCAGCAACGAGCGGATGACGGTGTGATTACGAACATTCGGAATGCTGGTCACCAGTGTTCCGTCTGGAGTGAGCCAGCGGCGAATCTTCTGCAACACGGCAGCAGGGTCTCGTAGATGCTCCAGCACATCCGCACAAATGACGCAATCGAAGGAGCCTTCAGGAAAATCCAGCCCCTCCGACTGGACATTGCCGATATACACCTCGTCCAGGCGAGTCGTCGCCAGCGACGCGGCATCTGAGTTCAGCTCAATGCCGGTCACATGCGACTGCTGTCGCTGCTTAATGGCAACCCCCAGCTTGCCTCCACCGCAACCGATATCCAGCAGACGCTGAGCATGAATCGGGATGCGTTCCAGAACATCTGGGCGATCAAACTCAAAATAAGCCGGAGCTTTGACAACGGGCAGAGGAACTTTTGGCATTCCCACCTGGCGAATTGGCGTCCGGGCGGTGAGGCTCGTCAACTGCGAGAGGATCGTCTCTGCCCGGTGGCGGTATGTGTGGTGAGAGCAAGCCAGTTCTTGTCCTGCTGCGGCAATCCGCTCCCGCTCCTGGTCGTGCCGCAAGTAATAGTGAATCTTGTCGATAAGTTCCCCTGCATCCTGGTAGGTCTCGGCGTGGAGGCCCATCTGGAACAACTCGTCTTGCCCATTCTCAACGAGGGCATTTGTCATGAGTAAGGAACCGCTGCAGAGTCCTTCGAACACGCGCATGTTCATGTCGTCACGCAAGCTGCGATTGAAGACGATCTTCGACGCGGAATAGATTTCCGCCATCTGCCGGTAGTCGCATTGCCCAATGAATGAGCGGGAGAATTCTTGTTGAATCCGCTGCAGCAGATCCTCACGGACTCCGGGAAAGAGGTGGCCGACGAATGCCACATCAAATCGATTCTCCACCATCCGGCGACCATGAATCTCCGGCTCGCAGGCCAGCGGAAGCCAGAGTGGATTCCGAATACCCGCCTGTTGCATCTGTGCTGCACCGTTCTTCTGGGCGGCAAAGACCAGGTCCGCCTGTGTCGCCAGTTGCAGGCAGCGATCGAACGACAGATGGGTATCAATCGCCCACCAGGCTAACGGTCGCAGACGATCAGGGATGACATAATCCAGTCCGTCATCCACGCGCACAAAGAGATCAAACGCTCTGGGATCGACTGTGTCCAGTTCTTCTGGCCGGAGGTGAACTGCTTGAGCCAGAAACTGCATCGCTCGCAGAACATAGCCGCCAGTTGTTTCCGGCCTTAACGATCCCTCAAAAATGACTCCCACGTGCCGCATGAGCCCTCCGCGCAACGCTGGTTAATCAATCTCGTCCTACTTCCGCGTCGACAATCGTGTCACCTTGAGTGGGCGACTCCAGACGTCAGAAGCGGCATGTACTGGTCTTCAATCACCCGTTCCCAGGTAAATCGGTCTTCAAACTGTCGGCGGCCTTGCAACCCCATCGCACGCCGCTCTTCCGGGTGATCCAGGAACCAGGTCAACTGGCGAACCCAATCCTCGACAACTCCGGGCTCCGCCAGACGTCCTGTGACTCCTTCTTCAAGGATCTCGGGCAGCCCTCCGAGGTTGCTCCCCAGCACTGGTCGTGCAGACGCCATCCCTTCGACCGCAGTGCGGCTTAATGCTTCCTGGGCAATGGCGGGCACCACGACAAGATCGCATTCCCGGTACCAGTTCGGCAGTGTCTCTTGCGACTGCCAACCAATCGCCGAAATAAAGGGATCTGTTGTCGGTAGCTGGTCTGGTGATGCCGTCACGAGTAGTTCGAAATCTTGACGCGTCATCCAGAGCCGGTGGCAGGCCTCCCGCAGAACGGAAAATCCCTTGATCGGCTCTTGGGGAAGTCCAGCGAACAGCAGTCGCATTTTCGAACCAGCCGGTGGAGCAACCGGATCTGGAAACCGGCTTGCATCCATACCCCATGTCACGACTCGTACATCGCGACAGTAAGGCTCCCATAATTTCTGAGTTGACTGATTTAGCACGAGGACAGACGTGGCCTCCGCCATCGCCTTGAGAAGCAAGGGATAATAGTCATATGATTCAATCTGACTGAGTTGCCGCTCCGCCTGATGTAGGCTTCCGGAATAGCGTCCGTAGTCGGAGAGACAGGATCGACAGTTTTGAGGAGCGGCAGGTTGACTAAAATGACATTGCCGATAATGACCGGGGCTATCTGGCAGCAGCCGCAGATTATTTAACGGGCACAAGCATTCGCTGGCCTGCATCCGCATGAGATAGGAGTACCCCTGAAACGCCTGTGCTAAATGCGGTTTAAAATTCCAGCAATCAGTGATAATAATCTGATCCGGGGAGAAACACTCAACAGCTTTGCGAAACCGATGTTGGATCTCTGGGATTGACCAATCGTTCAGAGAGAATGGTAACGGCGTTGTCGGAACAGGGCAGGTGCTATCGACATGTCCGATCCCCCATTCTGGCAGGACCGGATGAACCAGCTGAACTTCATACCCGGCCTGCGAAAGAAACTTTGCCAGTTCAACGGTGTGAACAATTCCCCCTCCCGTCGACGGCCAGTTAAACAGGAAGCTGACCAGGGAAATGCGGCCGCGAGGGTGGGCTGGGTGTTCTGGCGTGAAGACGGAAGTTTTCGCGTTCTTTTCCAGCATTTTTGCGTTGTGCGTAACGGCTGGCGATCGATCGCGAAGAGGAATTTGAGAGAGTAGTTGCCGGGCGGTACGGCCGTTTCCTAAAGCAGCTTCAATGGCCGCCAAGTTGGTGAGGATGATCGATCGTGCTGGTGCAGCATCAGATTCGGAATCCACTTCGAGAAGGGCTCGTAGAGAGGAGCGGGTCTCGTAGAGTTCTCCAGCTGCAGCCTGCAGGGCACATGCGCGTAATCGACTCGTAGTCATCAGGCCTCCGCTTCCCATAAAGATGCTGGCCGTCGCATAGAACGGACAGTACTGATACGATTTAATCCACACGTAATCAACAGCTGATTGATATAAAAACGGAAGAAAATAGAAATTGAATGTGTCGCCTGCGGCATCGTCTGCCGTAATGCGTGATTTCTGCTTACGGACATGTTCATCGAATTCCCCTGAGACCGGAGGACGGTCAGCCTCTCAGCGGGTGAGAGAGTCGCGAAGTGCAAAGCTGGAATGACATGCTCTGCAGGAGAAACACAGGTAAGCCAAAGCTGAAGGAACGATATGTCCGAGTCCGTGAGGAACGTAAATATTGTGTTGCGACGGGGAGATAAGGTAAAGAAAGAAATACAAACGCTACCAGTACCTCGTCTCACGCCCACTTGGATAGAGATGCCGGACGAATTGATTTCACACCCTACCCCTTGAAGAGTCGAATAAGAGTTCTCTGCGGAACTATGTGTAGGTAATGTTTACGGAACGGCGGCCAACTGGATGTAACAAATACTGGTCAACTCCAGTTTGTATTTCAATGGGGCCATGCGTTTTGCGCATGGATGACATTGTTGTGCTTATCAGGCACTTCCAGATGCAGGTCGCTTCAATGAGGCCATGCGTTATGCGCATGGATGACCTTTATTTAGGGATCTAAGGAGTTAGGGAATGCCATGCTTCAATGAGGCCATGCGTTATGCGCATGGATGACCTGGGAAATCACCAGCCAGCGGTTCAGCGTCAGCAGCTTCAATGAGGCCATGCGTTATGCGCATGGATGACGTCATCGCTGATTGACCGTCGACCGTCGTGAGTGCAGGCTTCAATGAGGCCATGCGTTATGCGCATGGATGACGGTCGCAGGTACGGGCGAGGTTTCATTGCCCCTTTGCCGCTTCAATGAGGCCATGCGTTATGCGCATGGATGACGAGCGGCGGCGGCCATCTTCGACGACGGAACCGTTGCTTCAATGAGGCCATGCGTTATGCGCATGGATGACATGACATCCGCCACAATTCACTGGTGGATCATGGGAACGCTTCAATGAGGCCATGCGTTATGCGCATGGATGACGTAATCGTGTCCCTCAAACGCAGTCTTTGCGTCCATTGCCGCTTCAATGAGGCCATGCGTTATGCGCATGGATGACCGGAGCGTCGAAGGTCGAACGCGAAACCCAATTGACCAGCTTCAATGAGGCCATGCGTTATGCGCATGGATGACCCGTTGTCTCCACAACACAACCGACAACACGGCACGCTTCAATGAGGCCATGCGTTATGCGCATGGATGACGGGAACGGCATTCCTACCGAGCTGCTGAGCACATCGGCTTCAATGAGGCCATGCGTTATGCGCATGGATGACATTAACTGGCAATTCGGCACTCGACACAGCTTACCTCGCTTCAATGAGGCCATGCGTTATGCGCATGGATGACGTTTCAGTTGCCATCGTTCGTCCCTTTTTGCTCATGCTTCAATGAGGCCATGCGTTATGCGCATGGATGACTGGACTCTGCTTTGAAGGCAACAATTCAGGCCATCACGCTTCAATGAGGCCATGCGTTATGCGCATGGATGACACCGGGAAGCGTTTAAGTTCTTAGACGCCCTCGTGGCTTCAATGAGGCCATGCGTTATGCGCATGGATGACTATCGCGGCCACGACACGGCGATTGAAGTTTCTGGCGGCTTCAATGAGGCCATGCGTTATGCGCATGGATGACCATCGGCTTCCTCCTGTAAAATACTCTGTAAGCTTGAACGCTTCAATGAGGCCATGCGTTATGCGCATGGATGACAGCCGATCCGCGCCATAAGGAAGCAGTCATAAATCGCTTCAATGAGGCCATGCGTTATGCGCATGGATGACGATCGTAGGCCCTGTCTTTTAGCGGCGTTGAATCACGGCTTCAATGAGGCCATGCGTTATGCGCATGGATGACTGGGATTCCTCACGACATGTTCGTGAAGTTTCCGCGCTTCAATGAGGCCATGCGTTATGCGCATGGATGACTCGGTAACAGCCGCTGCGGATTCCGAGCTTACACACGCTTCAATGAGGCCATGCGTTATGCGCATGGATGACCAGGTTAAATGGTGTGTCAACTATTACGAATTCGAGAATGCTTCAATGAGGCCATGCGTTATGCGCATGGATGACAGACTTGGCTGATGCTGTACATACGTGGTTAAACGAGCTTCAATGAGGCCATGCGTTATGCGCATGGATGACGGAACAGAGGAAGAGTGGCTAGCATCCCTCAAGGGTGCTTCAATGAGGCCATGCGTTATGCGCATGGATGACTGCCTTTGCCGACTGATGCGTCTCGTTTGGCACCGGTTTCGCTTCAATGAGGCCATGCGTTATGCGCATGGATGACGGTACCAAATATGACAGACACCCTCTGACTGCCCACGCTTCAATGAGGCCATGCGTTATGCGCATGGATGACTATCGAGTAAGGAGGTTATCGAATGATCACAGCACGCTTCAATGAGGCCATGCGTTATGCGCATGGATGACTAGTTGTATGTCACCTCCTCCACCCGACCTAAGTACGCTTCAATGAGGCCATGCGTTATGCGCATGGATGACTGGTCAGCAGTAAGTAAGCAGGACATACGCAACAGGGGTGCTTCAATGAGGCCATGCGTTATGCGCATGGATGACGATGGTGTGGTGAATGGTATGGTAGGGTAATAGAAGGCTTCAATGAGGCCATGCGTTATGCGCATGGATGACATTTCATCCTTCTTACATCTCCACACACATAATCAGCTTCAATGAGGCCATGCGTTATGCGCATGGATGACAACATAACCAACATCATCATTCACCATCATTACCTAACGCTTCAATGAGGCCATGCGTTATGCGCATGGATGACACGAGATCCACCTCCGCCAAGTAGACCGGTCGATCTGGC
Organism: Planctomicrobium limosum; assembly: GCF_051465645.1. GTDB lineage: Bacteria > Planctomycetota > Planctomycetia > Planctomycetales > Planctomycetaceae > Planctomicrobium. The sequence continues at coordinate 2,627,918 of NZ_CP195790.1, forward strand.
TTCAATGAGGCCATGCGTTATGCGCATGGATGACTGGTCGACATGTCCGGTCGGAACCCGATGTTCCGAATGCTTCAATGAGGCCATGCGTTATGCGCATGGATGACTGGCCGCACTGGTGCCAACATCGACGAGCAACAACTGGCTTCAATGAGGCCATGCGTTATGCGCATGGATGACTTACCACATCACATTCACCACTACACAACCATTCATCGCTTCAATGAGGCCATGCGTTATGCGCATGGATGACAATCCAGCCCTGAGGACTGTGTACACTCCAGAAGAAGCTTCAATGAGGCCATGCGTTATGCGCATGGATGACCGGTTCGTACACAGTTGGAACTCTGCCGATATCAGGCTTCAATGAGGCCATGCGTTATGCGCATGGATGACGTTCGGCAATCGTGAGTCAGTGATGTTTCGAGTCGGGCTTCAATGAGGCCATGCGTTATGCGCATGGATGACGTGGAAGGTGGTGGATGTGGAGTGGTAAGAGGATGGCTTCAATGAGGCCATGCGTTATGCGCATGGATGACCAAATCTTTTCTAGTCTTCCGTCAGATTCAATTTTTTGCTTCAATGAGGCCATGCGTTATGCGCATGGATGACCTCGCCAGTTCACGGCACCCAACAGCGGCAAAACCAGCTTCAATGAGGCCATGCGTTATGCGCATGGATGACTGTGATGAGATGATGAGTTAATGTTATGAGTGAGTTAGCTTCAATGAGGCCATGCGTTATGCGCATGGATGACGGCAGTTCATGGACTTCTGCCATGCCTGAGGAGTGACGCTTCAATGAGGCCATGCGTTATGCGCATGGATGACTGATGAGTTGTGTGTGTTGGTAGATGTAGAGTGTGTTGCTTCAATGAGGCCATGCGTTATGCGCATGGATGACACACTCATCACACACCATACCACACCATCATTCCCATGCTTCAATGAGGCCATGCGTTATGCGCATGGATGACACTCACATCATCTTCATTCACACACTACCTTCACATGCTTCAATGAGGCCATGCGTTATGCGCATGGATGACTAAAGTGAAATGATGTTATATGTGATAATATGGTGAGCTTCAATGAGGCCATGCGTTATGCGCATGGATGACCACATCATCTTTAACACCTATTACTAACATTACCAGCTTCAATGAGGCCATGCGTTATGCGCATGGATGACTTACTCTACACATCACATCACAACACTACCTAACACGCTTCAATGAGGCCATGCGTTATGCGCATGGATGACGTAGTGATGATGAGGTTATGAGTAATGTGATGAGATGCTTCAATGAGGCCATGCGTTATGCGCATGGATGACCACATAAACACTTCACTTCACCAGTTAACACACCAGCTTCAATGAGGCCATGCGTTATGCGCATGGATGACCACATCATCTTTAACACCTATTACTAACATTACCAGCTTCAATGAGGCCATGCGTTATGCGCATGGATGACGGCAATCGGATCGCAACCGCACTTGAGCGAGATCGGCTTCAATGAGGCCATGCGTTATGCGCATGGATGACATGGGACGACTATGAAAACATCCGGCGAGCCTGCGCGCTTCAATGAGGCCATGCGTTATGCGCATGGATGACGTGAGGGGTGGTTCTTCTCCCGACCCGATTTTCCATGCGCTTCAATGAGGCCATGCGTTATGCGCATGGATGACTTGGATGTAGTGCCGTTGCTGGTGTGTCACGATGAGCTTCAATGAGGCCATGCGTTATGCGCATGGATGACCGCCCGCGTTGGGAGTCTCGACACGGTCAGGACTTGTGTCGAGGTTTGCGAGGGGTGGACAAGTCAAGGCCTGGAAACAGGAGTGTTGCAATGGTGCTCCTTTCTAAAGTAAGTTGGGGTAAGACTTTGAGGCTGCGAGCGGTGACGGGGGTTTTTACGGTACCGGACCGCTCGAACTTTCTTCAGGGTTAAATAATCGTGGCTTCTCGAGTGGTCGGAACGGTTCGTGGGTCGCCCCAGAATTCAATACATTCGTCGCCCCGTCCGGCAATGGGGCCAAGATCGACGATCATGACGCGGTCTTCGCCCAAGTTCAAGTGCGGCCAGATCAAGTCCTTCAGATGCTGAAGTTCCATGTCGGTCAGTTCACACCGAAAGACAGAATACTGCACGGAATCCCCGTGACCGCACATGGCCTGATACACCTTGCGGTATCGCTTTTTGCAGGAGATGTCATAGGCAATCAGGTGGACGTTCCGCATGGCCGGACCCTCTCGATGGACTGTGTGTGCACATCATCGCGTGATGAAATTCGGGTAAGCTGGTAATTCTCCCAGCATGTGTCTGGCCAGAAGCCGCGCCTGTACTTCAAGGATGCGGCGATAGCAGACTTTGTAGCCGAAGATTGGGTGCGTGATTTCTGTTTCCAGACGGCGTTCGAAGGCGGCGATAACACTTCGGCGACCGGCATCAGTCATCGTGACCGCTCCTGCCCGCTGGATGAATGATCCTGGTCCAACCTCACCATTATTGAATGCAGTGAGCGTCACAGAATCCGCGATGAGGGGACGAAACTCTTCTGCCATGTCCAAGGCCAGCGAAGGTCTGCCATAGCGGGGGCGGTGAAAAACTCCCAGCATGGGATCAAAGCCTACCGCCTGTAATGTCACCGTGAGTTCTTTGGTCAATAGGCTGTAAACGAACGACAGGACCGCATTGACTGGATCGCGTGGAGGACGTCTGTTTCTGTCGCGAACGTCAAAGGTGGGGTGGTCCGGAAAGAGTTGGAACAACTCGAAGAAGTATTCCTTGGCGGCCATCCCTTCCAGACCGAGAAGCGTCTCTGCAGAACCAGCGATCCGGGCGCGTCGATAGTATTCTGCTAATTGCTTGAGGACGGGATGTTGCGGTTCAGCGAGATGTCGACGTAGCAGCGTCCGGCAGTTCTTAATCTTGCCAGCAATCAATTGCCTTGCGATTTGGAGTGAGGCGTCTGGATCTGCAGCAATCGCAAACTGACGAATACGGAGTTCCACATTCTTGTGAACCAGACCGCTTGTCAAACTGTGAAACCATCCGCCATAGCTGAGGTGACAGATTGGAATTCCGCGAGACGTTAACTCTGAAATCGCTTGGGCAGAAAACATCACGTTTCCGTAGACGCAGACCTGCGAGACATCCAGCAGGCGGACACTGGCAATCTGCTCCCCTTTGACCTTAATTGTGATTCGCTCACCAGATTTGCCGATGATGGCACCTTGGTTCTGCACATAGAGCGGTAAGGCATTATTTCGAGCAGGAAGGAGCCTCCGGAGTCCGTCCCGCACTGCAGGGCGTCCATTCAGGCGGGAGGAGTCAGGTTCATCGGAATCTGGAGCAAGTGTCGATACCTCATGCAGCTGGTGCAGAATCAGGTTGGTTTCATCCGGCAGACAGATCCCTACCAGTGAGCAGCGGGGACACTTCGGGCTGTCTTCCAGGGGAGGTGGACAGATTCCTGCGGCAGACGTGGTATTGAAATCAGAGATCTGCTTGCGCGTCAGAGCAATTAAGTCCTCATCGAAAGGAATGGTGACCCGTCGTCGCGAACTGATGTAATAGATCACTCCTTCCGAGCAGTCATAACCGTTCTCTAGTAAGATAAGCCCCTGAGCACATAGCTGGACTCGTTCCGGGTCATAGGCTCCCGCGGGAATATCAGGGACATGTCCTCGCTTATAGTCCACGGGAGTGACTCGAAGACCTTCCATTTCCAGTAGATCCAGCTTGGCCACGATTCCTTCTCGTTCGGCAGAAAGCGAAATTGACCGTGCATGGATCCTCTCGCTGCCTTCCTCGACAAGCGGCTCCTCCCCCTTGGACTTCTGAGTTTTTGAGTTTGGAGCGGGAAGATTCTTTCGATCTGGCTTGTCGACGTTCCGATGTCCGAAAGTCCCTTGCATCGTCTCCAGATTCTCGGCCCATTCTCCCTGAACAAACTCCAGATAGCCTAATCTAGGGCAGTAAGTGAATTCATTGAGCATACGCACAGGAATGAGGGCATCTGGCGATCTCTGCTGCGACATCGACGGTGCAGTTTTCTCCGTGGGAACCGCCGTGAACGGAAGTTTTTCGGATTGAACCTGTGGAGGAACTTGACCGCATTCTCCAGTGAGTAGCTCACCTGGAGAGACAGGATCGGAATAAGGAAGCGATTCTGCTCCCACAGGCGGTGTTGGGCCGGAAATCATCAGATGTCCTTCAACCGCCGTTGGGATCACCCGTCAGCAGCAAGCCGTTCATCACTTGAACAGAATTTACGCCAATTCGTCATCAGTGAGTGACGACGGCAATTGGCGATTGCGACGCAGCGAAGAACGATCGACCATGGTGGCGGGAAATCATCCGCAGCCGAACTCCATGATCCCGGAAGGAAGCTTCCTCCCTGAACAAGCAAGCCGATCCATAAAAGCGGCCCGCTGACAAAGCTGGTCGTACATGATTGTTGATATCATGCTTAACCCAGCTTCGCCAGCTTACGCCTGCCTACCGCCCGGAGCAAGAAGATTCTGCGATAAATTACCAAAGAACAGTCGTTGCCCATTGATATCAACTTTCCATCACTCTCGCCATGAGACCTAGCCCACAATGCCGACCAGCACCTATCGTTAATGGTCCAGGGATAGGCGCCTGTTCCTCAAATGTCAGTTTGAGATGCACTGCGGTTTGATTGAGCAGATGGTTCGGACGGATATAGCCGGTGGGCTGCTTATCTTTTCCGTATTTATGTGCTGTTAATGATTTTGGGAAGTAAGGAAACGGGCTCCATTCATACTGACACTCCTGGTCGATTCCCGATTGGAGGAGTGCTTTCTCGATGAGCTTTCTCGTTTTGGCAGGCCGGTGGTCGTCGTGTCCAGGCAGGATCACCGGAGTGGCACTCGCCCAGACACGAGATTCTGTCGTATAACAGCGCGTGACACCGTCCCCTTTCACGTGAACTAATGTCGGAGGACCGTTCCACCTGGTTTCAGATGTCGCTTCCAACCGCTGACCAGCCAGTAGATTGGTGAGATGAGTCAACCAGTTCCGACTCCCATGCGGACCGACGATCATCACCCGACGGATGTCATGATCAGCGTGTTTTCCGATTGAAGGGAGCGGGAGATAGGAGAACTGTCGATGGTTCTCGGGATCAAGAACATGTCCGGCGACAAATGATTCAACCCAGCGTTCGTCCACATCGCGAGGGGGAGATCGCTGCATTGCCTGAATGGCTAAGTGACGCACCATTCCAGCAATATGGATTAACTTCGACTGCGGATAACTAAACGGTTGACCTTCGGACTCTCCCTGCAGCTGGAAGACTTCAAACGGTCGAGGAAGGACCTGGGAGGCTGGACGGTACGTCTGTAATCGGAAAGTCGTCAATGCAGGCACCGGGTTGAAGTTTTGTTCTCCGCGATCATTCACTGAAATTCGCCGAAGGAAGCGACCATGCCGTCGGATCAGGGCTTGTAATGTCCCGGGTGCTGGACAGCGTAACGCAGTTCCTCCGCACACATCATCAGGGACCCACTTCACCCCGGGGAGTGAACTCAATTCAGACATGCTCAGTTCATCGGCATCAGCGACAACCTGATCAACACCCCATCCCAATTGGGAGACGCTGTTGACGAGGTCTCTGATCTCGTTCAACAGAGGTCTTGAGGTTTCCTCTATATGCCAGACGTAGCTGATCTCTGATTGGTCAAGGAGATGAGTTGGTCGGATGTCCTTTTCCGTCCGGGAGTCAGCCAAACTGGCTTCTCCTCCACGACACCAGGAAGCTGCGACTCGATCACCGAGATTGTCAGGGCAATAGAGTCGATAAGGCTTCCCCGGTCGATGGACAGGCGTGAAAATCACTGGTGCAGGCAGTCCTTCCAGCCATTTCAGGACAGCTTGTGCCGGTTCAGATTCCTCATCCACTGGATATTTCCGGGCGCACGTTGCCACGATTGCCTGAAAGAGACGCAAGGGAGAAGGGGGCCATTCGGGACGCCCACCTTCCCCTCTTCCATGAAACAATGGCTCAAGGAACTGCACCGAAATTCTCAAAAAATCAGCCATCGATTACGCTCCCGCTGCTTCAGATTTTTTCCCCTTCTTCTTGCCCTTCGCTCCGGCTTCTCCGGAGACATCCCGCTTGGCACGCTCTTTGTCAAAGTCGACTGTCCGGGATTCTCCCACTCCAAACTCCTTTGCAGCAGCTTGAGCAAACTTCAATGCTGCCTCGTGTGTCAGCGTGCAAGGAGTGCGTTTCCCATTTGGATAAACCTCTGAGAATTCTCGCTCCTTATCCGGATTCAACACCAGTTGGCAGCCCTGTCGCAAGTAGTCTGCGGTATGGGCCGTGAATGCGACTAGGGAAAGACCGAGGACATACCGTCGAAGTTTCAGGGTCTGTTCCGGATCTTTAGCAGAAAGGAGTTTTAATGCGGCCAGACTTAAGGTCGCAGTGCGTTCAACTCCTCCTTCTGCGATGACACCTCCGTGAGTTCCAGTTGCTGGAACGTGGATAAAGCCGCGTACCGCATAGGCATCTTTCGCAGCCTTGTCGAGAGGTTCATCTAATAGACCATCACGCACAAAGTCAGTGGCCGGATTAAACTGCGCAGACCGTCTTAGTTGTCGAACGTCTTTTGCTCGGATCGTAGATGAAACCAGTCTCGGAAGCTTGGCTTGTGTGTCGCGGGAATCCCAAACTCCGAAGATGAGTGACGTCGGCGCAATCTTGGCCATCGCTTCGGAGTTTCCGCGAAGAACTTCCCTAAAGGCCTGCTGCAGTTCTTCTTGAAGCTCTGAGCATCGAACAAGGGCATCGCCTGCGCGGTGTCCTGCCTGTAGCAAGTTAATATTCTTCTCTCCAGCCTTAATCACAATTTGGGGGACAAGCTGGGCGTATGGTTCACTTTCAAAAAGAGGTTCGATTCGATTGGCCTGTGAGCCAACGCTGTCAACCAGACAGGAATTCTTTCCTTGAGGATCTCCATCGATGTTATAGCCACCGGGGAAACCATCTCCTCCCGCAAATGTGGCAGGGAATAGCACCCCATGCTCACCTTCGACCGGCATTAATGGCTCGCGTATCACGAGTGCTGCTGGGCCATCCGCCTGCAGATAAGTATCGAACGATTTTGCAGTGCTCATTTTCAGTTACCTCGATTCAGTGATTGGGATTGCAGGGAGAAATGCTTTGTGTTTTTTCTGGCCAGTTCGATACCAGTTTTCAAACTGATAACCTTGTCCACGATTTGCATGTGAGAGTCCGTTCACCACAACAGGGAGAATCGCGGATGACACCGGTTGGTTCCATGTGAAATATCGAAAGATGCGAGGTCGATCTGTTCTGGCAGGAAGGCAGCGTTGCAGTCCGATCAGGCACAGCAATTCCACCGCAGGGGCCGCAGTGGTGGTCAGACCAAGTGCATTTGCAGAGAAACCAACATCGCGTGAATGCGCATTTGGCCCACGTTGTGCGTCAAAATAGAAAGGCTCCACTTTCTTTGAGGAATCCTCGATGTCATATGCCACGGTCCCTTCATTTAAGCAATCTTCCGTCTGAAAGATTGGATTTCTCAGTACTGCCTGCATTGCTCTGGCGATACGCACACTCTCCATTGTTCCTGCCCAGACTTTTAACTCTTTGCCCCCGGATTTTTGATCGTGCCACCAGTCGAGCAGGAGATGAAACGGAGCTCCAAGCTGAATGGGAGACGAGGTGTTACTGCTGGGATCAACCTGCGTGAGCTGCGTCTGGCTCAGTTGAGCAATCAACTCTTGGAGCGTGCCATCACAGGTGATTCGGAATTGATCCCCTTCAAACCAGCCTGTCGCGCCGGACCATAAGCGATCAGCAAGGTCCAGCAACCCGCAGCAAGCGAAGAACTGACCCGGATTTGTAACATCGACATTTAAATGAATTCCCGCTTTAGCAGAATGCATGTTTACACCTCCTCCAGTTGCCGCTCTGCAGACTGAATCGAAAGACCTGGCTGACGACTGGCTGCAATGTCCGCGGCACGCAACAGCGATTCCAGCCAAGCCAGTCCCCACCGACCATACCGACGCTGCAGACGCGCGAATCGCTGTGGAATCTCTGATGCGACCTGATCGCAATGAGTTAAGCCTCGATCCGGATCAAAGGCCTCTTCTTCCGCGAAATGCGGCCGTGCTCTCCCGTGGTGTGCGGCCACGAGATGTAAAACCACATCTTTCATAACAGGAGACAGTCTCTGAACTCGCTCGAAAATCTCCACCTGTTCCTGGCCAACAGTCGTGTTGGGATACAAGACATCCATGAGCGATCCGAATTCGTGCCGATATCGACTTGAACTCTGCGGTTGCCAAATCTGCTTCGTCACTGGATCCAGACCCGACTTGGCATACCAGCATGCTGGATTCGGATTGCCGATGTTCTGCTGCCACAGTGTGCGACGTTTCCCCAGATCGTGTAGCGAAGCTGCAAGACTTAGTGCATCGGCCAGTTCGGGATCATCGCCTAGCAAGCGGCGTCCAATTGCGTCAGCTCCCTGACACACGTCTGAAGTGTGCTGCTCCCAAGGAACTGCAAATGTTGCAGTCTTTGATCCTTCATCATCCGCAGAGGCAGGACGGACGTACCACTTCCATGTTCTGTTCGGTGATTCCTCTTGATCTTCTGAGGAGTCATCGGCACCGTGTGTAGCATCCTGGTCATCAAGATGAGGACGTATTTCTATCGTGCGAACCAGCCGCATTCCTTTCGGCCGTTCATCGTCAGTCCAGAGGCGCATCCGTCGGGGGATTGTCTGTCCATCGATCTCTACCGTCCATTTATCAGCCACATCATTCGCAGTTAGTGATAAAGCATCTAGCATTCCTCCATTCAGGCCTCCCGCGTGTGGAGGAAGCAATACAAGGTCAGCATCAAAATCCTCCTTCTTCCCTCCGACCAACTCTGAAAGAAGTGAGACATGAGTCGTTCCTTCCCGGTCAGTCACCCAAACCGGGAAATCGCAACGGGCGGCGATCTTCTTCAGCTTGTCGAAGATCCGCCCACTGTCGTCTTGCAGGATTTCATGTGGTTTGACAGGGTATTCTTCGAGGAGTTCATCAGGGGTGATGTTCAACAGTTCCAGTAACGAGCGATCTTCACGATCTTTCTCCCATAAAATCTGAACTTCCTCACGCCAGGCGATCGACGTGCGCGGTCGTTCCCATGCTGTCGGGATACCATGAAGATATTCATCAACCGGAGGACGCCCGGGAAGTTTGTCTGTTATCGAAGTGAGGGCCCATGAATCGAAAAGGATGTCGGATGTGGGAAGCTGCAAGGGAATTGGGGCATAAGCTGAGGTGCAGTCTTCCTGATTTAAACATTCCAACGCAGATGGACTCGCATCCCCCTTAAGGTGTTCCAATAACGTCAGCGTCCGTTTTCGCGCGACTTCGTACGCGTCCAGTTTGTCATCCTCTACAAAGGCTGCAGGGTGTACGACATCAATCTGTGTGTCATCGTACGTCCCAAACCGATTCACTCGACCGAAGCGTTGCGCCATGCTTTCATAAGTCGATAAATCGCACACGAGATGGTGTGCGGATAGATTGACTCCCACTTCGCCGGCGCTGGTGCAGACAAGATAAACGGTTCCTTTTGTTAACGCTTGATCTGCGGGACGGTTGCCCGGGGAAAGAAACCGCAGGAAGACGCCGTTTTCTTTTGCCAGTTGATCGCGTTCAAGGCCGCGCATCGTTCCCGTGAGTGTGGCGATGTGATCTTTTGGCAACTTCTTCGCAAGAGCTGCAGCAACCTGCTCAACGACTTCCACTGTGCGAGCGAAGATCAGGACAGGTTCGCCACTCTTCGAGTGACGCAGTGCGAGTTCAGTCAGTCTCTCCGCGAGTTTCTTCTTCTCATCGTCGATGGAGTGCAGCCGAAGCTGTTTCGTCGCCATGAGTCTGGATCGAACGATTGGATGGTTTCGATCTTCTGCTGTCAGCTTGAAAGCAGTGTCACTCCTCTTCGATATGGCCGAAAGCTCCATAATTTGGATGGGACGTGTGTCGGGGGATCGACCTGTCAGCTGCTCGACACGAATGGATGTCAACAACGTTTGAAACGCAGGTTCCAATTGTGATTCATCATGGACGATCAGAGTGTCTTGTCCGAGAAAACCGGCGTGCAACGGGCGCGACCGAAACCCGATTCGATATCCGCTAAACAGCAGTCGACTGCCGATCATATCGACAGTCCCGCAGATCACTGCAGGCCGGGCAGGGTCGGCAGCCCATTCCTGATTATCTGCAAACTCTCCTCGCAGTGTGCTGATGCCGAGTGGGATTTCCGTCGGCAAAGCACATAAGTTGAACAGCTTCGCTCTGAAGTTCTGAATCATGCCATTGACGGACTGGTCATTCAGGAGGCGACGGCGAAGGGATTCCACGTCATCTGTGGTCTGGTCAACGACCGTGCGTCGATTGACGACATACGCCAGTCGCCGCGGCAGTTTCGCTCCCTCGGCCAGTGCGATTAGCCAGATCGGAATGACTGAAGTTTTGCCCAATCCTGTCGGGAGGTTACAAATCTCAGGTGGGTCATTCTTAAGGAACCGCTGGTAGAGCTCTCTCTGCCAAGGGAAGGGCAGATACCCCGTTAATTCCTGGAAAAGAGTTTCGAAATCAGACATTCGCATATCCCAGAATTGCTTCTTGTCAATGTATAACGATTCTTTTTCTGATCGTTACGCTTCGCCACTTAATCCATAAGTTTAGTTTGCGGATTACAATATCATCGCGGAGCTTCTGACAACTTTGGCATTGACTATTCGATGCACTGGCCGCCGCATTGACCTCAACTGACGAGGTTTTGTAGTGCAAGATCCCGTCGCAATCGTGCAAAGTCTCGCGAAATCCAACTCTTGGCTGTGCTGCGTGGGATCCCGATCTCGCGTGCAGCCGCTGAGACTGAAAGATTCTCAACATAAACTTTGATGATGAGTTCGCGATGGTGAGCTGTAAGCTTCTTCCAGGTCTCAATGTTCGCGAATCGCTTCTCGAGAGCTTTAGAGTGTCGTTGTGCTTCGGAATTGCTGCTGTTACAGGAAAGACGCTGTTTACTGGCGTATGTGATTCTCGCAGCTTCGTCTACCTCATGCTGTTTTTTTCGCTCTCGAAGGACATCAAACTGAATTTTCTTAGCTGTAGAAACCAGCCAGTTTAACGGCCGTTCAATTTCTTTCTTTGAGTTGTGAGTGTGGAATTTCAAGAGCGCATTCGAGAAAATTTCTTCTTGTTCCGTCATCGAAAACTTCTTACGTTTGTCGATAATTTTTTTGAAGTTGTGAATGATTTCTTCTGTTAGCATTTCCGGCTCCTTTTGTCGTTTTCGGTCTCCTCATAAGTTTAGTGTCGATTTTGGCGCAGTTCCATACAGTTGTATTTGAAATCGTGGTGTCGTTCGTGGTAGTATTGCCATATGCTCCGCTACCAAGCGGCCCCATTGAAGGCATACTGTTGTCTTTGAGTTGCAGCGACTTACGTCGTACTCCATGCTGTAAAGGCATGGCCCCATTGAAGGAACGTGCTTGTAAAGGTGCGATTTCACAACCTCGGCCTGCTGAGAAGTCTTTGGTCGTTGTTCTGAACGAGAAAGAGGTAAGGTTTAAATAGTTCGTTCGTTTGTCCCTCGATTAAGATCGCGTCTGTGGCGAAGTGTATCAGTGAGATTGTGGGAGGTTCGCATAGCGAGTTTGGCGTGCTGATGTGTAGTTGGCATTTGTTGACTTGTAAGCAGTAACCATCCTTTCAAGCTCTTCCTGAATCTGTTCTCTTAGTTGTTGTGGTTCTTCCACTACGGCTTTAGATCCGAAACTCAGGACCCAGCTTTTCAGTTCTTCCAGCGATGTGAGGAAGAACTCTGCCAAAAGCGTGCCGTCGCTTTGCTTCGTTAGTGATTGGCTCTCATGCCACCGGTGTTCGGTGACATAGCGGGCCACCTCCTTCGAGAAACGGACCACGACACGTTGTGGTTCGCCTTCAACATGGAAGACTCCCAGGCTGTGCTGCAGGTAGGTTTGCAGATCAAAGTCGGGAGGCTTCTGGAACTTGAGAGTCTCCAGTTGCACATCCTCCACCCGGTCCAGCTTGAAGGTTCGGATCTGGTCGTGTTGCTGAGAGTGTGCCACGAGATAAAGTGATCCGCGGTGAAAAACGAGCCCGTAGGGATAGACGTCGTAAGTTAATGGCTCAGTAGATTTGGCTGAATGGTACGTCAGGAATGTGATGCGACGTTCTTCGATTCCAATCATCAGCGAGTCGATGATTTCCGATTTGTTCTGATAAACACTATTGCGAAACGTCGTCCGAAAGACCAACCCCTGAAGTTGGTCAAGATAATCAATAATAGGCTCTTTCAGCGTGGCCTTAATTTTGCGGAAGGCACTGTAATGAGATTCCCAGATCAGTGTGCCTGCCAACGGTTCCAGCAGCGTTCGTCCCAGATACAAGGCCAAGATTTCGCTGACATCAAACGTGAGCGGAGGCGCAGAGGAATCGAACTCCGCAACCCAGTGATTGCGTCCATGGGCACCTCCACTCGGCGAAATGGGAAATCCCAAGTCTCTAAGCAAATCTAAGTCGCGTCGGATGGTTTTAAGGGAAGTGCCAAGGCCTTCTGCGAGTTCCTTAACTGTTGCCCCAAAACGGCGCGCCGAAAGCGTCCGCAGGAGAACCCATTGCCGCTCGAGTGGGGGAAGACTGTTCATGATGTGCCCGTCCTGAACGCAGAAGACAAACCTTGAAGGCGCATGTTACAGGCCCTGCCTCCAAATTCTGTCCAACGTGACAAACGTACATCATTTCAGTGGTTTCGAACAAGATGTGGAATAGCCGAATTCAACAAAAACGCAGTGAATAGGATTTTCGAGTTATATTCCCGTTCCCCTCTTCGGCTGGAAGATCGCTCACAGTGACAAGGTGCCAATGAGTCGAAATGTTGCAGTGACCGGTCTCTAGTACTACAGTTCCACATTTCAGAGTGGTGAGCCTCTGGCTTTGTAGTGACAGTACTTGGCGATGGCCTGGTGGTGGCGTTTCCACGTGGAAAATTGCAGGATTTGAGCGGTGGTCGCGGGGCGGATGAGCAGGAGGATCGCAAAGAGGTTGCAGATTTCCGGCACACTCAGGCGAATCAGCTGCGTGCGGCTTTTTTTGAAGCAGTTTGCTGCCGGGTCTGTGCCCGCATGGCCACCAGGCTTGCATGCGCCAGCATCGACAGCGTGATGTGCCGGTACCAACCGACCCACGAGCGGACTTCGTATTCATCCAGACCGGTCAACTGTTTGGTCTGTTCAAAGCATTCTTCGATCGCCCAGCGACGACCGGCAATCAAGACGATGTTCTGCAGCGACGTTCCTCGCGGAGCACGGATGAAATAATACGCCAGGTCTGTGGGATCTTTGAGCGACCGCCGCACAAGCAGTCCACCCTCAAACGAACTCTCTGGAGTCCCTGTCCAGCGGATGATCGCCCAATTGTAAAGACGTTCGCCTTTGGTTCCTGAACCACACGAGAGACGTTTCCAGTCCCGTTTTCTGAAGTCGGCGACGTGATCGCTGACTCGTCCCCGCTGGCCGTTGTAAAAAATCTGGGCGGCTGAAGTGACCGCCACCACGTACCCCAGCCCCAGTTCTTCACAGCAACTCCGAAAGGCGCTGTCACTGCCGTACACTTCGTCGGCGCAGACCCACTGTGCCGGAAGGCCTGCAGCGACCGCTCGCCGCAGCATTTGCCGGGCCAGTTCCGGTTTCGTGGCAAAGGACACCTCTTCTGGAATATGGGCCTGCCGGCAGCGGTCTCGATCTTCCGTCCAGTCCCGGGGCAGGTAGAGTTCCCGATCGATCAGAGCGTGCCCCTTCGAGGAGGAGTAGGCCAGAAAGACTCCAATCTGGCAGTTCTCAATCCGTCCCGCCGTGCCGGAATACATCCGCGCGACACCGGCACTCTTGGTTCCCTTCTTGAGGAATCCGGTCTCATCAATGATCAGGACGCCTGCTGGTTCAGCGATCTGTTCCTGAACGTACTGCCGCAATTCTTCACGCAATTCATCGGCGGTCCAACGAGACCGAGCCAGAAAGTGCTGCAGGTTCTTGGGGGAGGCTGCTCCCAGAAACTCCGCCAGTTGCCAGCCGTTCTTACGCTCAACCTGGGCAATGAGTCCACGCAGATACGCAACCCCTTGCGCCTGCATCTCGACGCGGCCCATCAATGGGCCGAACCGCTCCGTGACCCGATCGAGTTCCCGCTCCCACCGCCGCAGATCCCGTTGTGTGATCATCCCTGACATGGCGTCCTCCTGAGATCCACAGGAATACACCAAATCCAAGAATCATGGAAAGTGGAACTGTAGTACTAGTTTCTGAAGTTCAATGAATGGGGGATCAGATATCATCGATCAAAGCCAGCTCTTCTAAAAGGGCCGGCTCAAATCAAGGTGGCTGATTTCGAGTGGATGCCTCGTTCCTGCTGTGCTCGTGATTTACGGTGGATTCTAATCCCGGGATTAAAATCTTGTGCCATAGGAGGTCAACGACTAAGTTCCTCACTTGCCTCCAAGGCTGCAGATTGAATTCCTCTAACACTGTGACACTGAAGTCAGAGTGGCGTTGCGTGCCGACCGGTAGACGCTTTCAATCCTATTTCGTAGTCACTGCTGCGGAATACGATCTATCAGGCTATTAAATCGGTACTTACAGCTCGTGGGCAACTTAGATTATTGGCAGTCAGAACCTCTGATTCTGAGCCGAGTAGTCTATTTCAGTTGAACTTGCTCAGAATTCTTAGAGCTGGAAATGGTGGTCGGGAGAGTCTTGTCCACCGGTCACCTGCAATGGCCGACTGCATATCGATCCAAGTTGTAGGCACACCGCTCCGGATGGGAACGAGAGAACTGCCCGGAACGAGCTTTACCGTCCAACATTGCCCGCGCTGTTCAGCGAATGTGCAAATGCATTCCGGTTTACAAATTCCGACATTACAGAAATGGCTGCGATTCCCTATTCGCTGCTGGCCCCTATCGCGTCTATGAGCGACCCGAAACTGGGGAAGTCGATCCAGTTCCTGAAGGTGGACAAGATCTTTAAAAACCATCTGTTCGGGAACGCTCTACACGTGGAGGTAGCTTGATGAGGACGTCCTCTTTGACTCCCCGAAATGGAGGAGTTGCGGGTGTCACTTCGCCAGACCCGATGTCTCAATGCTCTAACTCAAGTTCAGTCTCGGATATGTGATCGAATTTGTGGGGAAAACGGCTCCACAGTTCTAAAGGGGAGAGCCCAAAGTTCTGGCCTGTTGTTTGGAGCTGGTCGCAATGGAAACTGAAAACTGAGCCTTGGTCCGGTGAAGCACTCTCGCCGTTCCTCCCTGCTGAATCAAATTTTGGAAGATCTCCCGGCGACTCGTTGGCTGGTGCGTTTTTCAACAGAAAGCCCCCGTCGGATATGGGCGTGGAAGTCTCGGCTCAGATGCCGCTTCCCTTGTAGCCACTTTTCGTTACATTCACGACTCTTGCCGGCAGGCGGGACGGTGGCGGCTGCGGTGGCGATGACCGCAGCCAGTGCGATGTGCGGAGGAAGCTCAGGAGGGCTTCTCCCAGGTCAAAGGATTGACAATGGCGTTGAAGAAATCGGAACTCTACTCCTCACTCTGGGCCAGCTGTGACGCGCTGCGTGGGGGAATGGATGCCAGTCAGTACAAGGATTACGTCCTCGTTCTGCTGTTCATCAAATACATCTCTGACAAATACGCCGGGCAGCCCTACGCTCCAATCACCGTTCCCAAAGGGGCCAGCTTCGCCGATATGGTTGCCCTTAAGGGTAAGTCAGACATCGGCGATAAGATCAACAAACAGATCATTGGCGAGCTCACCAAACATAACAGCAACCTGTCTTTTGGCGATGTCGATTTCAACGACTCGACCAAACTTGGAGACGGAAAGGAGAAGGTCGACCGGCTCACTCAGCTGATTACCATCTTCGAAGACGAGGCACTCGACTTCTCGAAGAATCGGGCCGATGGCGACGATATTCTCGGCGATGCCTACGAGTACCTGATGCGGCACTTCGCGACGGAGAGCGGAAAAAGCAAAGGGCAATTCTATACCCCTGCCGAAGTCAGCCGGGTCATCGCTCAGATCCTGGGAATTCGAAAAGCGAAGACTTCTGCACAAACGACCGCATACGATCCGACATGTGGTTCCGGCTCACTGCTGCTCAAAGTCGCTGATGAGGCCCAGTCCAAACTGACGCTCTATGGTCAGGAGAAGGATAGTGCCACCAGCGGCCTCGCCCGGATGAATATGATCCTGCACAACAACCCGGAGGCAGTGATTCATCAGGGGAACACGCTCGTCTCCCCGGAATGGGTGAAAGACGGAAAGCAGTTCGACTACGTCGTCGCCAATCCGCCGTTTTCAGATAAGCGTTGGAGCACCGGCCTCGATCCGCTGAACGATCCGTACGACCGGTTCAAGAGTTTCGGAGTTCCTCCTGCCAAGCAGGGAGACTACGCCTATCTTCTGCACATCGTTCGCTCCCTGAAAAGCACTGGAAAGGGAGCCTGCATTCTGCCGCACGGGGTCCTCTTCCGGGGAAATGCCGAGGCGGAGATCCGGCGCAATCTCATTCAGAAAGGCTACATCAAAGGCATCATTGGACTCCCTGCGAACCTGTTCTACGGAACGGGAATTCCCGCCTGTATCATCGTCATCGACAAAGAGCTGGCGCACGCTCGGAAAGGGATCTTCATGATCGACGCCAGCAGCGGGTTCATGAAAGACGGACCGAAGAACCGCCTGCGAGAACAGGACATCCACAGGATCGTGGACGTCTTCACACGGCAGGTCGATGTCCCGCGTTTCTCACGCATGGTTGAATGGGAAGAAATTGAAAAGAATGATTTCAATCTGAACCTGCCGCGATACATCGACAGTCAGGTTCCTGAAGACGTGCAGGATATCGCCGGGCATTTGCAAGGTGGCATTCCGACGCGGGACGTGGACGGGTTGGAACAATACTGGGCCATCTGTCCCGGTTTGCGAAAGGCTTTGTTCAAGAAGAATCGCGCCGGTTATGTCGACCTCGCGATCGACAAATCTGCGATCAAAACCACAATCTATGAGCACCCTGAATTCACGTCATTCATTGACGGGATGAATGACCACTTCGCGACATGGCGGAAGAAGCAGGCCAAAAAGCTCAAGGCGCATGAGATCGGCATCCGTCCTAAGGAACTCATCGCCGAACTGTCAGAAGGGTTGCTCAACCACTATCACGGCAAGCCGTTGATCAATGCCTATGACGTTTATCAGCACATCATGGACTACTGGGCGGAGTCGATGCAGGACGACTGTTACCTGATCGCAGCCGATGGCTGGAAGGCCGAAACCTACCGCATCATTGAGAAAGACAAGAAGGGGAAACAGAAGGACAAGGGGTGGGCCTGCGATCTTGTGCCCAAGTCGGTAATCGTCGCCCGTTATTTTACGGAACAACAGGCGGCACTGGACGAGATGTCCGCTTCGCTCGAGACTCTCAGCAGTCAGATCACCGCGCTCGAAGAAGAGCAGGGAGGCGAGGAAGGAGCCTTTGCCGACCTCGACAAAGTCACGCTGGCAAATGTCCGTGCCAAACTGAAAGAACTCGCACAGAAAGGGGGCGAGCTGTCCGACGGGGAAGAGGAGACGCTCACGCAGTATCTCGACTTGTGTACGCAGGAAGGACTGCTGAGAAAGCAGATCACCGGGGTCGAGAAGAAACTGGACGATTTGGCGTACCAGCGGTACCCAAAGCTCAGTGAGTCCGAAGTGAAATCGCTCGTCGTCGACGACAAATGGCTCGCTGCACTCGATGCTCGGATCCATGGCGAGATGGATCGGGTCAGTCAGCAACTCACCTCACGCGTCAAAGAACTCGCCGAACGCTATGAGAGCACGCTGCCCGAGTTGACGTTGAAGGTTGCGGAAATCGAAGCCAAGGTCAGCAGCCACTTGGAAAAGATGGGATTCAGGTTCTCCCTGAAGAATCGTATGGAGGCCGGGCGATGAGTAAATCCGTACAGTCAATACCAAAAGGGTATAAGCAGACCGAGGTTGGGATTATTCCGGCAGATTGGGAATTGCGTTCCCTCAAGCAAATTTCTCCTATTCAGAGCGTGGGTCTAGTTATCAATCCGTCGACCTATTATGACCCTTCTGGTTCCGTGCCGATACTGCTCGGTTCAAACATCCAAGAAAATTCAATTGCATGGGAAAGTTCCAACAGGATCACTGCCGAAAGCAATCAACAGCTTCCGGGTTCACGTCTTTCATGCGGCGATCTAGTGATGGTGAGAGTTGGCGAACCGGGGGTTTCTGCGGTCGTTCCGAAGGAACTCGATGGTTGTAATTGTGCATCGATGATGATCATTCGTAAGCATCGATCCTTCAATTCCACATGGCTTTGTTGGATGCTCAACTCCACACTTGGACGAATCCAAGTCGCGAATGTTCAGTACGGTACCGCTCAGAAGCAGTTTAACGTCAGCGACGCAGTCAACTTCGTATATCCGGTACCTCCACTGGCCGAACAGAACGCGATTGCTTCGGCGTTGTCGGATGCGGATGGGCTGATTGAGTCGCTGGAGAAGCTGATCGCCAAGAAGCGGCAGATCAAGCACGGCACGATGCAGGAACTCCTCATCGGCAACCGCCGTCTTCCGGGGTTCACCGGGGAGTGGGAGACGAAGCGGCTGGGAGAACTTATTAGTTCTGTTGAGTATGGCTCATCTGCGAAGTCGGCCCCCAATGGAGCAGTGCCGGTACTTCGAATGGGGAATTTACAGGGTGGCAAGATCGATTGGAAAGATCTCGTTTATACTGACAACGAGGAAGAAATCGCGAAGTATACTCTTCGATCCGAAGATGTACTCTTCAATCGGACGAACACCATCGACCTCGTTGGTAAGACGTCAATCTATCTGGGCGAACAACCCGCAATCTTCGCCGGGTACCTCATTCGCGTTAACGTCATCGAAAACGTGTTGGATTCTCGCTATCTGAATTACATCCTCAACACAGAATCTGCCAAGAAATACAGTTCTATGGTTCTCAGCGTCGCTGTTGGCCAAGCGAACATCAATGGCCAAAAACTAAAAACCTATCCGATTCCTATTCCACCTACATTCGAAGAACAGACCGCCATCGCCACAATCTTGACCGACTTGGACGCCGAAATCGCCGCGATTGAGGCAAAACTGGCGAAGGCTCGGCAGTTGAAGCAGGGGATGATGGAGGAGCTGCTGACCGGGCGGATCCGTCTGGTTTGAATCGAAGGTAAGCGTTCCTTCGGCCTGTGTGGAATTCACATTCCGAATGTGCGGTCACCACTGCGTGACTCACTTCCTCTCAATCCGCAGTTTAGGATTCTCTGCGATGTTCCCCCTCAGCAGGATCTTCCCCGTCGGCGGGCAAGGCAAATCTTTATTCGCGGCACCTGCTTCATCACTGAACGAGGAGGATCACCTCGTTACAATGTTCCCCGTAACCATCGAAAATGCGGGGGCCTTTGAATGTGCAGTATCGGGCAGACTGAACGTGCGACCCAGAATCGCGTCATTGCGTTGTTCCGAGACGAACTCGGTTACCGGTATCTAGGCGACTGGTCAGATCGGACAACAAACAGCAATATCGAAGAGCAGATTCTTTCTGACTGGTTAACGCAACGCGGGTACACTTCGCAACAGATTGGTAGCGCGCTACACAAACTACGCAACGAAGCAGACAACCCCAATCGCGGCCTCTACGCAAACAATCACGCAGTCTATCAACTGCTGCGCTACGGCGTGCCCGTCAAAACCGAAGCCGGGAAGCCGACTGACTCCATTCACCTGATCGACTGGCAATATCCCGAACAGAATGACTTCGCGATCGCGGAGGAAGTGACGCTGAACGGCGGCCATCAACGCCGGCCAGACCTCGTGCTCTACGTCAACGGGATTGCTCTCGGCGTGATCGAGCTGAAACGTGGAACGGTCAGCATCGGCGACGGAATCAGACAGTTGCTCTCCAATCAGCAGCCGGAATTCAACGCCCGTTTTTTCAGCACCGTGCAGATTGTCTTTGCCGGAAATGATTCGCAAGGTCTGCAATATGGCACAATCGGAACGCCGGAGAAGTTCTTCCTCAAATGGAAAGAAGACGAGGAAGACAACAGCCGGTTCAAGATCGACAAGTACCTGCTCAAGATGTGCCAGAAGAACCGGCTCATCGAGCTGTTGCATGACTTCGTGCTGTTCGATGGCGGGGTCAAAAAACTGCCACGGGTCCATCAGTATTTCGGGATCAAGAAGGCACAGGAGTTCATCGCCCGCAGGGAAGGGGGGATCATCTGGCACACTCAGGGGAGCGGAAAAAGCATCGTGATGGTGCTGCTCGCCAAATGGATTCTCGAAAACAATCCCAACGCACGAGTGGCAATCATTACCGACCGCGATGAACTGGATAAACAAATCCTGCGTGTCTTTCGCGAAGCTGGTGTGATTCCGATCACCGCAAAGGATTCAGATATCCAGGCTGGCAGCGGGAAGGACCTGATGGCCAAGCTCGGGCAGACCACGCCTCGATTGATCTGCTCACTGGTTCACAAGTTCGGTCCTCGGGGCGACAAGAAGAACGACAATGAGTTCAAAGCTTTCATCGCGGAACTGGAAGCGAGTCCCCGCAAGGCTGTGGGCGAGGTCTTCGTCTTTGTCGACGAATGCCATCGAACTCAGACCGGCAGGCTGCACCGGGTGATGAAGGCATTGCTTCCGGATGCTGTGTTCATCGGGTTTACCGGCACACCGTTGCTTAAGAAGGACAAAGCGACGAGTTTCGAAGTCTTCGGCAAGTACATTCACATGTACAAATTCAGCGAAGCGGTCGAAGATGAAGTGGTTCTCGATCTGGTCTATGAGGCTCGAGACATTGACCAGCGATTGGGATCGCAGGCCAAAATCGATGCCTGGTTTGATGCAAAAACGAAGGGGTTGAATGACTGGCAGAAGGCGGAACTGAAGAACCAGTGGGGCACAATGCAGAATGTACTCAGTTCCAAAGCTCGCATGGATCGCGTCGTCGCCGATGTGATCTTTGACTTCAGCGTAAGGCCCCGCCTTTCCAGCGAACGCGGCAACGCGATTCTGGTCGCCGGAAGCATCTATGAGGCGTGCAAGTACTTCACGTTGTTTCAAAAAACACTCTTCAAGGGGAAGTGCGCCGTCATTACGTCTTACAACCCGCAGGCGACTGATGTCAGCAAGGAAGAAATCGGCGCGAATACTGAGACTGATAAACAATTTGTTTTCAATACCTATACCGAACTGCTCGACAATGTGCAGGCTCAGCCGGGCATGACGAAAACGGAAACCTATGAAGAAGCGGCCAAAGACAGCTTCATCAAGCAGCCTGCCACGATGAAGCTGCTGATTGTGGTCGACAAACTCCTCACCGGCTTCGACGCGCCATCCTGTACTTACCTGTACATTGACAAATCGATGCAAGATCACGGGCTGTTTCAGGCGATCTGCCGGACCAACAGACTGGATGGCGACGACAAGGATTTCGGCTATGTCGTGGATTACAAGGACTTATTCAAGAAAGTCGAAAAAGCCATCGCGGTTTACACTTCTGAAATCGATCAGACCGCTGAGGGAGCTACTCCTGACGTGATGATGCAGAGCCGGTTGTCCAAGGGGAAGGAACGGCTCGATAACGCCATCGAAGCACTCGCACTTCTCTGTGAGCCGGTGAAACAACCGAAAGGTGATCTCGAGCACATCCATTACTTCTGTGGTAATACAGAAATCGCAAATGACCTGACAGAACGAGAGCCACAACGAGTTCAACTCTACAAAGGAGTCGTTGCTCTTGTTCGGAGCTATGCGAACATTTCCGACGAAATGAATGACGCTGGCTACAGTGATGCCGACATCGAACGCATCAAAGGAAAGTTAGATCGATATCTCAAGATTCGCGACGTAGTTCGCATGGCGAGCGGTGAAACTCTCGATTTAAAGCCCTTTGAAGCAGACATGCGGCATCTCATCGACACTTACATCGAAGCCGATCAACCACGCACAATTTCCCCGTTCGAAGGCATGGGGCTCCTCGACCTGATTGTGAAAACAGGAATCGCAGACGCGATCGCTCGAAAGCTGGGCGGCCTCCACGGAAATCGAGATGCCATCGCCGAAACGATCGAGAACAATGTTCGCAAGAAGATTGTTAAGGAACAACTGACGGACCCTGCATACTATGCAAAGATGTCCAAGCTGCTCGATGAAATCATCGCTGCGAGGAAGAGCAAGGCAATTTCATACGAGGAGTATCTAAGGAAGATTGCAGACCTCGTCAAACAAGTGAATGCAGGTCAGTCAGAGGGTCTCCCGTCTACTCTCGACACCCCTGCGAAACGGAAGCTTTTCAATAATTTGGATCAAAATGAGGACCTCGCTCTCCAGGTTGATGCTGCGGTCCGAAGCGTGAGACCTGACGACTGGCGAGGGGTTCAAGCCCGTGAAAATGTGATCAAGAATGCCCTGTACGAGGTGCTCCAGGACGTCGGCGAAGTTGAACGTATCTTTAGCATCGTCAAAGCCCAGGGAGAATACTGATGCTCCGTCAGTTTCAGCTTGGCGAGACACAAGTCAATGTGGAGTTCAAAGACATCAAGAATGTCCATTTGAGTGTACATCCTCCGGAGGGAAAGGTCAGGATCGCGGCGCCCAGAAAGATGAAGCTGGAAACGGTTCGGCTCTTCGCGGTCGCCAAACTCGACTGGATCAGACGGAAACAGAAAGAAATTCTTTCGCAGGAACGAGAGTCCGTCAGGGAATATCTAGACCGGGAAAGTCACTATGTCTGGGGAAAGCGATACTTATTGTCGGTCTCGGTACGACAAGCTCCGCCAGAGCTTTCTATTAAACACAACAAGTTGTATCTAGGCATACGCCCCGACACGTCCGTGCCTAAACGACAGGCGATTATTGAGAAGTGGTATCGAGACCAACTCAAACAGGCGATTCCAGACTTGATCACGAAGTGGGAGCCAATTCTGGGAGTAAGAGCATCCGGGTTCTATGTGCAGAGAATGCGAACACGCTGGGGAAGCTGCAATCCAAATTCCGGAACAATCCGACTCAACACCGAGCTGGCCAAAAAGCCACGAGAGTGCCTGGAGTACGTCGTGGTTCACGAGTTAGTTCATTTGTTGGAGCCCACACATAACGCTCGGTTTGTTGCCTTGATGGATCAGTTGATGCCGCAGTGGCAGGAAACCCGAAAACGCCTGAATCGGCTACCGATTCCTGAGTCGCCAAACTCAGCGTCTAAATGTTCTTCCGACGAGCTATGACTATGGCGGTTTTGTCATTGACCTATCAGGGAATTGAAAGAACTGCGGCTGCTTCGTGAAACACCAGGGAGGGTTGTTCATGAAAGCAAATTCGCGGGATCGACATGAATGTGTTCTGGCGGCTGTTGATGCCAGGGAAGGGCTGGGAAACAGATCGGACTCACTTTCGTGTCGGCTTTCTTTGGATTACCCGGATGGTCGGCAACGTAAAGAATTTGGAACTCTGGAGGTCCAGACGTTTCGCTGTAGCTGTAAACGCATCCTCACGGAGGCCCAACACCGACAACTCGCCTAAATAGCGTCACAAGGCAATCGGAGTGGTGTTTCCCACTGGTTCAGGTACAAAACAGGCTTGGTCTACGCTGAGGAGCGTGTACCACCACTTCCGGAGGACCCAAACCATTGAGAGCGGTGTCCAATTCAACGCGCAGGAACGCAAGATGCTTTTGCAGGCCTACTGCTCGCGAGCCGATGTTCCGATATCTTAACGGACACGCGTTGCCCTGCTTCAAGCTGACGGTCCTGCGGACGGGGCGCAGTCCACTCCTCGGGAGTTTGGATATTTTTGTTCCCGTTGGTTGTGTGAGACGCTGATTCATCTGCTGGCATTTTAAACGGGTCTGAGATTGAGCATCGAGATGATCGGCAGGGGGCTGTATCGACGGGGCATGGTCTGGCGTCGATCTCGACCGGTGGTCGGTCCGGTGGATCCTGAATACCTCGAGACATTCCAGCGGATTAAGCAATTGTTGCAATCCCTTGCCCCAACGAGGTGGCTATCTTTCAGGATGAAGTGGACCTGAACCTCAACCCGAAGATCGGCAGCATGTGGATGAAGAAAGGTCAGCAGGCCGAAGTGGTCACACCGGGGAACAACCGCAAATGCCATGTGGCGGGCTCGCTGATCTGGGGAACCGGCACGCTGTTAGTGAGCCCTCCCCGCTGGCGCCGAAACACCGTTCAATTTCTGGCTCATCTCGACACCCTGCGTTTCCGATTGCGGAGTTGCCGGAAGATTCACGTCATCTGCGACAACGCCAAGTTCCATGATTCGCACGCGGTGAAAGCGGATCTGCAGAAATGGAGACTCCGGGTTGAAATTCACTTTCTGCCCAAGTGCGCCCCGCAGACGAATCCTAATGAATGAGTCTGGTGGCACCTGCACGAGACAATCACCAGAAACCGCCGCTACCAAACCTTGGAAGAACTGATCGACCAGGACTATGAGTGGTTCGAAGTGAACAACAACCACTACCTCGACATGCGACACTCATTCGCCAAAGCTGCGTAACGCTCACTCCGATCTGGGGGAGGCCTAACTTAGGGCCTTAAATGAAGAGTGATGTGGCGATGACTGAAGTTGTATCGGTTTTGTATGGCGGGGCTTGTTGGATTGCTGAAATATTGAGGTTAGTATACTGGTTTGGATCGTCCCTCAACTGTGATGTCTTGCCAGGACTGCGAACTGGTATTGGTTTAATTGCAATGACTCCGTCGCTGTAATGAAGTCGCCTGAGACGAGATCGACCATGGACTTACGCAAACCCAGCTTTCTCAGTTGTCGACCTTCCAGTGTTTGTGGACGCTCTGACACATTGGCCAAACACAGCACGGAGTGAGTAGGCGTGGTTCTGAAGTATCCCAGCACGCTTAAATTGTCGATTTTTACAAACTTTGTTTCGGCATTGCTGAAAACGACATTCTGCTGACGCAACTGGATCAATCGCAATAAACCTTGATGAACCCTCCCTGGGACTGTCGAACTGTCGTTTCTTAACGCTGCTCTGTCCCAGTCAAATCGACCTCGGTGCAACCAGCGAGTGTCGCTCATCTTGTCGTCAAAGTTCTTGAATGAGTAATCATTCAACATGCCGATTTCGTCACCCAAATAAATCAAGGGGATGCCTCCTATCGTCATGATCACTCCATGAATCATCATGATCCGATCAATTGCCAGATGGATCAACTTGGGGTCATTTTGCTCGACAGCTTGTTCGAGTCCGCATAAGGACGCACATGTTCCAGAAACCCGTGCGTCGCCGGTGAGGCGATCCTCCTGGAATGGCATCCCTCTGGCATAAGACCCTTCATATTGACCGGTGAAGAAGGAGGTTAGAAATCGACGGTGAGCTACAGGATCGAACTCGGCTGCAATGACATCATCATTGGAAAACGCCCAGCCGATATCGTCATGACACCTGATGTAATTTACCCAGTCGCAATCCTTCCCAATGTGAAACTGCCGCTCCATCGAGGTGTGGAAGAGTTTTACTTTTCGGGTGGCTAGTGAATTCCACAGTACGGTCATTAACTGTGGATTGTAGGACAACTGACATTCGCGGGGGCTAATGTACTTTTTTACTTCGTCCGGATGAACAATGGCCTCAGACTTGAAGAGCAAGGCAGGTGCTGCAATGCGGACTAGCGAATTGAATGCCTGGATAATCCAGTGGGCCTCCGGAAGGTTCTGACAGTCTGTACCGAGTCTTTTCCAGAGAAACGCCACAGCGTCGAGGCGAAGTACTTCGACTCCGCAGTTCGCTAGGAATAGCATTTCTTCCAGCATGCGGTTAAACACAACGGGATTCTTGTAATTTAAGTCCCATTGGTAGTTGTGGAATGTTGTCCAGACCCACTTGCTAATCCGGCTTACATAGGTGAACGATCCAGGATGTTCATCGGGAAATATTTCAGGTAGCGACTGTTCAAACTGATCCGGAATATCACGGTCATCAAACATCAGATAATAGCCTTGGAACTCTTCTTCTCCCTGCAGTGCAGCCAAAGCCCAGGCATGCTCATCTGATGTGTGATTGAATACGAAATCGATAACCAGACAAATTCCATGTCGTCGAAGTTCGGTTGCGAGTTGCGACAGATCGTCGATCGTGCCAAGTTCAGCTCGAATCTCACGGTAGCTGCTAACGGCGTAGCCTCCGTCGTTGTCACCTGCAGGTACCTTGAAGGGGGGCATGATGTGGAGATAGGTGATCCCCAACTCTTTCAAATATGGCAACTTCTCCCGCAGTCCCTGAAGATTGTCGGAGAACAGGTCGGTATAGCACATCGCTCCAACCATTCGGTTCGACGTGAACCAGTACGGGTCCACTTCACGCTGAGCATCTAATGCCTTGAGTTCTCCAGGCCGCTGCATCCAACTCTGTGCGGCAGAAGTGAGGATTGCTTCCAGATGGAAGAAGAAATCGTAGCTCTCTCCGTAGAGTGCCAATAGTCGCTGAAACAGGAATGAAAACTCTCGCTTCAATCTTCGGATAAAGGCATCTGCTGCCGTTGGATCTTCCGATGTCGCGAATAGTTTTTCGAGTCGCGGGAGAAGCCTGTGCAGCGCTTGCTCTTCACGTTTAGTATTCGTTTCAATCGCCCGCGGCGAGAGTCGAGGGTCCATGCCGTTTCACCGGAAGTTGCTTCAAGGAATAAAAGAATGAGGATTGGTCATTCGCTCATCAGATTCACGATATGTTCACCTGATTTGCGGAACCTGAATCAACGAGCCCGTAGTGCTGCAGACCTTCGATTAAACCATTTGCATAGTGGCCCTCGGCAAAATAGACCACGTGCGTGGAGTTCTTCAGAGATTCCAGCTCATAAGAATAGTTCCCAACCACGATGCCAGAAGTTCTTCCGCTGAGCATGTCGTAGTCATTCCCTGAATCGCCGCCGGTGGCAATATGCTCCAGTGGAATGTTCCACTTCTGTGATAGATATCGCACGGCCTTTCCTTTAGTTGCCCGGTGCGGCAATACATCAATGAAACGGTCGTGAGAAAGCACGAGACTGTAAGCGGAGCGGGAGGCGTCCAGCGCCTGCTGTATTTCCTGGAGTGCTTCTGGACCGTCTTTCTCTGCTGTCAGGTTGTAACTGATCTTAAACTCACGCTGCGCAAAATTGTCTTCCTGTAGCTGTATCCAGTCGAAGTCAGACAATGCTTTCCGAATCAAATCTGGGAACCATTTGTGCCGGAGTCTCGCTTTCCAACTATTATCCGGACGAAGTTCTCGTCCGTAATAGATCTCTGTTCCAACTGCTGCGATCACGACGTCAATGTCGTCTATTCCGTAACGTTCCAGTATTTCCTCGATCAACTCGGGTGACCTTCCGGAAGCGACGCCAAAAGCCAGTGTCTCACGGTGTTCCTGCAATAGTTCGATAAATCGCTCCAGTGCTAGGTCGTCACCAATTAAGGTGTTGTCGATATCGGTTATAATCAACGAGTTTACATCCCGCAGCCGTGAATCAATGGACTGCTTGCGTCGCCGAGATCCCAACATGTCCGATGCTTCAGTCAACTCTTTCAATGAGGCAACGTAACTTTCACAATGCGATTTCCAGCTGTAGTGTTTAGGAGTGTGATTGACCCCGTTGTTAGAAAGTGCTGTCCACTTCCCGCGATCTGTTAACAGTGTGAGCAAGGTATCTGTCAGAGACTGCTGGTCGTAGACATCCACCAGAAGACCACTTGCACAGTTCTTGACGATATCTTGAGGACCTCCATTCATGGTCCCGACAAACGGCAACCCTGTGGCAGCTGCCTCGATGAACGTCAGTCCAAACAGTTCGACAAAGGCTGTGTTTGCAAAGACCCCGTGACCAGCGGCGGCAATCCGATAAAGTTCCGGGACTTCAAATTCTGAGTCATGTTCTTTCGGGATCGCCATTTTTCCGTACAGATTATATCGGTCCATCATCAGTAAGATGTCTGTAAGGACTTCCCGTTCGTTATCTGGCATCACTTCGATGTCTCGTCGGATTCCCGCTAGTATGACCAAGTTCGAGATGGACTGCAGCGGAAGAGATTCTCCGTATGCCTTGATGAGTGCCTGAATGTTCTTACGTCGGTCCGGGCGGCAGAGAGCGACAATGACAGGTTTCTCAGGAGCAAACAGAAACTGCTGCAATGCCTGCTCCATATGCACACGAGCCTGTTTGAATTTCTCGGAAATTCCCAGAGGGTTGATCTGATACTCGTAATATGGAAAGAAGCGATTGAGATCTGTCCCCGGCGGGATCACCTCGATCCGGCATTTCTCGTTACGAGGATACTTACAATATCCGGTGTCTTTCTCGTGGTGGGTACTGCAGATGACAAGGTCGGCGGCCGCCAGGCATTCCTGTTCCACATGAATACGGTGGTCAATGGCCAGCACGTCATTGCATTTTTCACGGGTCCAACCTTCCTCAAGCAAATAATCCAGCTTTGGCTTTCCCAGTGAATGCCCTGTGAAGATAAACGGTACGCCGAGCGCAGATGCCATTTCCTTGGCGATGTAACCCGCATCCGCGTAGTGACCATGTACTACTGCAGGTGTTAGCCCCAGCTTGCGGGTATAGCTCAGCATTCGGTCGACATACTCGTCGACAAATGGCCAGATCTTTTCTTTGCGGTGATAACGACCACCGCCGCATGAGAGCCGAACGATTTGACAGTTCTCAGAGATGAATTCGATCTCTTCGCTGTAATCCGGGGAGATCCGCTTGTCTCGAATTTTTCGAGTGAACAGGTCAACACGAGTGACACCGGGAGTAGCAGCGAGTTCCTTGGCGAGTTCAATGACATAACGAACTTGCCCGCCAGTGTCAGCATCACGTCCCATTTCAATATTCTGACTTCGAACCAGACCATGAAGACTGATGAGCTGGATGTACATACGTCGGAGACCTTCCGATGGCGCGATCACTCCAAGGAGAACGGCGTAGATAGTTGGTGAATCCGCACTCTTACGTAAGCGGAAGAGGCAGACATACACCGGTGAGCCACCTCTCGAAGATCGATCGCGGACTGTGCACTGCAGAAGCGGCACCGACGACAAACCTTCAGCACGAGGCAGACTTACTGCCTCATGATTCCACTTAAGTTGGAACGGTTGTTGAATCGAACTCCCCACTATCAGGGAATTCAAGATGATTCCTTATAGGGTAGTGGATTGTGCTCAGCTGTGTAGGAAAAGTCTGATTTTTTTGAAATTCAAGCCTGATAATTCCTTTTTCTTCGGCATGACCGGTATGCAGTTCTGAATAGCTTCTCCACGGAACCAGAGTGAGCGTTAGCGGATTTCGTGAGGAAGTGGCGCATTTCGAAGTCATGGTCGGTATTCACTTCGAAGCATTCCTACGTCTGTTCGATGAGTTCTTCCAAAATTTGGCAGCGGTGGTTTCGAGTGACCGTCTCGTTCAGCTTTTACTAGACAAAACCCATCCGGTGCAGGTTTCGGCGGATGGTTTCGCCACTCAATCGCAATCGGCTTCAAAGGACTGCAGGTCAGCAAAAGTTTCACACGACGAGCGGGAGCGGAAATGTCGGAAGTCTTGGGAGTGTGCTGAGTCACCCAGCAGTGTTCCTCCTTCGCGCCAAGGAGAACCGCTCAATCCCGAAGAACAATCGTTCCGCCGCACGCCCGCTCCCAGTTGCCGCAGGTGACCTACAATGTGGTGCTCGTCGAAGAAGTCCACGGTCCCGGGGGACGGCAGCGATATTCACTGGCTGTTGATCACCACACTGCCTATCAAAACGGCGAAAGCGATTGGGCAGATCTTGGACTATTATCAGTCCTGCTGGATGATTGGGGTTTACTTCCGCACGCTCGAAATCGGCTAAAAGTTGAAGAAATCCAGCTGGAAACGTTGTCGCGTCTGAAGAACTGCCTGGCCTTCTACAAGATTATCGCCTGGCGGGTGATCTTTGTGACACACCTGAGCCGTGAGTCCCCCCAGGCGTCCTGCGAAGCAGCGTTTTCCAAGGCGGACTGGGAACCAATATGGCGGGTCGTCAAACACGCTCCGCCCCCCGCATACGATGTGGATCGACGTGCGACGCATGCTCGACTTCGCCCGCGCTTGGAAAGCGTTCGAACTGAGGCAACAGAAACTTGTGTATAAACGACAGGTACTTTAGTTCTAGATTGAAATCTTCGGCTTCTATCACAAAGTTCTTGGGCTACGGGCCGGCCGAAACCGAATCTGGGCTGAGGTTCTAGGTGAAATCCTGTACCGCCATGTTCCCCGATGCGGGACTATGAGTAAGTCCAGGTCGACGAGCCACTGTACCAGAGTTGCCCTCACCAGGGGACACAATGGACATTATCCAACGGTCTCAGCATTCTGCAGCAGCTGCCAGCTGTCCTCGTTGGGAGCGAACAGGGGAGCGCGCCCATGTCTCGGAATTGTGTGCTGCAGTGCAGGAAGCTAGTCTGGCGGGGCAGGTGAAGTAGCCTAATGTCGACCTGGGGTATACCGGCGAGAAGGCCGAAGAAGCTGCCTCGGTCGAAGGAGTGGAACTCCGAATTGTCAAACTCCCGTTCCCGAAGCTAGGGGTTATCCTCCCTCGTAGCTGGATGGTCGAGCGAACATTTTCCTGGCTGGGACGATCTCGCAGACTGGCATATGACTAAGAACGGCTGTTCGACGTCCTGGCCGGTTGGCACTGGGGGGCCATGGTCGCCCTCCTACTCAAATACGCACCATTAATCACGTAGAGTTCACAACAGGGCTCTAAAGTCTGTTGTCGATTCGTGCTGAGTTGGCCAAGTGAGACAACTCCCATTTATCACAGCCATTGCCAGTGGTAAAACATTAGAAATCCTCGTGTTGCGTCGTTCTCTCGCCACGCAGCAGGCTATTTGAGATTCTCAGTCTCACTTTCTGCCACAAACCGAAGATGAGCAAAGTCTGCCACACCTAGGCCCAGTGGAAATCTCATCCTTAGCTGTTT
This sequence comes from Planctomicrobium limosum, assembly GCF_051465645.1. Taxonomy (GTDB): domain Bacteria; phylum Planctomycetota; class Planctomycetia; order Planctomycetales; family Planctomycetaceae; genus Planctomicrobium. The sequence continues at coordinate 2,659,056 of NZ_CP195790.1, forward strand.
TCAGGAAATCTCATCCCCGGCTGGGGCTACGCTTTTTGGCTGATATCTGAACGTGCTCGAGTGTTCTTCTGATGCAGTCCTAAATTTGAAGGAGAATTGCGCCATAATATATGAGACACGGGAAACTTATTTTTCCGATCGTCTCCTTGGCCATTTGCAAATGCCACCGACTCAATTCGTTCCCTTTAGAAAGGAGAATCTGCATGCAAAAGTCCCGTACTCGTCGTGACAGGACGCGAATTCCGAAATGCCCCCTCGATTCAGCTCGCGAACAGCCTACGCCGACTCCGCTTCAGATATTCGCCAAACGGTTGGGAGAGGCCATTGGCAAAAATTTGGCGACGCAAGAGCAGCAATCGCGGAGTTCTCACTGCAAATCAGGTACGTGAGCCATGCCGGGGATCGTGCTGCGTCCACAGAGATTTCCCGTGTTACGAATTTAACCGCTTTGCCATGCGTTGTCGGACGCGCTTCACGGTTTCGGCTTGAATCCTGCCTCGATTTTTAAGCTTCTTGTCCTGGAAAAACGTAGCAAATGCCTCGTCCAGCTTCCCAATGCTTTTACGCAGATCCTCTCCATATCGTCTTTTCAACGCCAGCTCCTGGTACAGAAAGAGCTGAAGCATGTCACTGTACCTCGCCACACCGAATTTCTGATGATCTCGCTGATCCAGCCAAGGTTTGACATGTGTGGACGACAAGCCAACCTCCTGCTGCACCAGTTGATTCACTTTCAGATCCTTATCGATCAGCAAGTACCAGGGAATAAAGAGCGTCACCCCGACATCCGGTCCCAGTGCCTGAATCTCGTTCAGCGACATGGTCGCCACGGCGGGGCTCAGTGGGATCGGAAGTTCCCATGTGACCATGCCTTCCAGGTTCCACTCTCGATAGAACTGCATAAAGTCGCTGAATCGTTCTTGTTGCTCTGCGCCGTTCGGATTCAGGCAAACGCCAAATGTCGACTTGGGAAGCTGCGGAAAGCCATTCTGGGGCGTCACGGTGGATGACCACCTCGTCTGCAATTCCCGGCATCTTTCCTGGTACGGGGAATGAGTGACTAGCCAGCCAACGAATCCTTGAGCTCGCAAATTTAGCTTCTCTTGTAGTTCCAGCTTCTGCTGGTGGTAACGGGCTATTTGCAGTCGGGAACGCCCCTCGCTCAACATCGTTTCCTCGAGAAGTGTCTGGATCTGCGCGCTGGTTTGCTGATGCCTCTGGCTGATTTCATCGCTCGGCAAGGGATGAAGATGTCGCAGCGGCGGATAGGAAAACAGCTGCCCCAGGAATAGTCCGGACGCAGGCAGCTGGGCCAGACTCTCTTCAAAAGCGAGTTCTTCCCGACTCAGGAATTGGGGAGCATGCTTCTGGATGGCCTGAATGAGTTCACGGGGAAGGGAATAACACACCTCTTCCCAGAGAGCGTCGTGTCCTCTGTATTTCTGCATGAATTCATCAAGAGAGGTGCCATCTGTCGGCATGGTGCGCCAGTGCTTTCATGAATTGGAGGAACTGGTCAGATGGAGGGAAACGAATTCCAAAATGTTTCACTCGTGAAATGCAGGCGAAATTTGGAAGGTGGGGACGTCGGTCAACCATGAGGTCTGAAGACGTCACTTCCACTCACTTTTCGCAGATCCATGAATTCGCCCCTCTCATCTCAGCCAGAGCCGCACGCTGCGAGCAATCCCCACTCGCGACGGATGGTGGCTGCTGAACTGCTCGGCAGTCACACGCATGTGACGACGAATGGCATCAGTGTCACAATCAGTCAGCGCGATGGCAAGCTGTTAGCCCGCGGACGGTGGGAAGGGAAGCAGTTTGGACAGACGCTGGGTGCCGATCCCCGAGTGGCAGCCTCCGAACTGAGACGGTTATTAGTCGAAATCGAGAGCGGAGCCTTTCTGCCGCCGAGCGAAAGTCGTCGCAGGTTGTTGCCGAGTGTGGGAATTCCGCGTCTGACATTTCGGCAACTCTGCGATCAGTTCCTCGACGAGAAGCGGCAACTCCGTGGTAGGAACACAACGACCGATTATCTGAATCGGCTCCGGCCCGTTCTGGATTTCGCCGAGCGGCAAGAGAACCTTAGAAAGTGGAAGCTCGCCCGAGATATCAACCGCGAGTTTGCCTTGGCGCTGCGAGATTACCTCACGCGTCGGGAGACGACCCGTAATGGCCGGCCAGGTGCGTCTGTACGGCGAATGTCACTGCGACAGGTGCAGAATTGCCTTGAGACTGCTCGCATGGTGTTGGCCTGGGCATTGAGAGCCGAGGTGCGGAAACTGCCCCCGGAATTTGTTCAGCCGATCACGTCGGAGATCATCGGCGGTAAGCCACCAAAGGACCCGCTGCGGCCCGTGCTGGTTCCCCTCAACAAACGCATCGAGCTGATCGAAAACATGGATGACTGGCAACTGCTGACTTTGAGTTGCCTCTCGATTCTCCCTCTTCGATTTGAGGATCCGGCACGCCTCCTGATTTCCGATGTCGACTTTTCCAGAGGAACACTGCGTCTGGGAAGTCACTTTGGCGGAGCCGACTGCAACAAAGGGAAGGTGGAAGTCACAATGCCGCTCCCTCCCGAGTTGGTGAAGGTGTTTCAAATCTGTGTCGGTGATCGAAAGGATGGTCCCCTGTTTTTGTCACGGAACGCATGCGCCAACCCTGAACGTTTTCAGACGTCGTGGAATTCTCCGGACGATTTGCAGCGTGCCTTTGAAGATCGGTTATGTCAGTCGAAACGCCCAATCAACAACCCGCAGGATCGAAAGATTCTGTATTGCCAGCTCATGAAGGATGACCTCGGCGCGGTGTCTGCCGACCGCGTCGGCAAGGAGATGAAGCAGTTGTTTCGCAAAGCGGGATTGCGAGGCGTCCGGCCTTACGAGATTCGGAGTGGAGTGACTACGGAAATGGCTCGTTCTGGCATGTCGCATCTGGAAATGACGTATCTGACTGAACACACAGTCAAGGACATCATGAATACCTACACGGCGCTCGATCCAGTCGCGGCCATGACACCCTATTTCCGGAAGATCGAACCGTTGCTTGAAGTCCTCCGTCAACGGCTGGAGGACTTCAAGATTCCCCCATTCCCATTGTCCCCTAAAGGAGGTGTCGATACGATCGTTATGAGGCAGGCACCAGCAGCTCCGATTTCTCAATCTGCAGTGGTGCACAGATGGTGCACAAATGGTGCACCAGTCGAATCTTTCCAGGCAAATTGCAAATCAACTCACTGAAACGTAGCACTGAACGTAAGTGCTGAATTATCAACAACAATCGCACCAGAGCAGGTCGGTTCACAGGCTCAACAGAACATGAAAATGGAGGCGGGCGGAGAGTCCCCCCCTCTCCGCTTAATGATTCTGCATAGATTCGCAAGTGTTTATTCTGAAACAGCTTGCGGAGTTTTGAAGCCTGAAAAATCGACCTCCTAGTGCACAGATGGTGCACAACCCGTGCACGGGAGGGTCGTATGGCTTCGCGGAAACGCAGGCCTGTTCGTCAACGGATCGGACAGGTTTCTCTCTACCCTCACCATGGCTCATGGTGGATTTATTATCGTGACGGAACTCGTCCCATCCGGCGGCGGGTGGCCGACTCTGAGGCGGAAGCTAGGCAGATTGCAGCTCGCATCAATGCAGAGCTGACGTCGTCTTCACCGACACTGCTGACGTTTCAGCCGATCTCGATTTCGGAGCTGCGGGACAAGTTTCTGCAGCATCATGAGCATGTCCTCCGTTCGTCTGTGGCGACAGTGCGGCGTTATCGCTCCGCAACGCAACACCTGGTCGATTTCGCTGGCGACCTCCCCGCTCATCTTCTTTCGGCGGGACGGCTCACCCGATTATTCTGCATTTGTTTTATCATAAATTTAAAATACGGCAGCATACCATCAGCGTGCCGACGACGAACAGGTTAACCAACGACGCAAAGCCCCATTACCTCGATCCACCATCTTTTAGTGAATCACCAGGAATAATTGTGGCCCTTCTCACCATCTTGTCTGAGTCAATATCGTAAACAGACACCTTCTCCGGGACATCTACCTTGAACTCAGAGTCATCAATGAAATGTCCGACATTCCAGGACACGACCTTGAGTTCTTGACGAAGCTTTAATCTCCCATTTTCGTCGAATTCTTTCACTTCCGAATGGAACGGTAGCGAAACTCCATTCTGCTCTTTGTACTGTGAATGTATTTCTACAATGACGTTTCCACTTGGACCGGATCCGATGTATTTATAAATGAATTGAACTGGGCTCTTCAGCATCCAGAACTGGTTTTGAAATCCCGATTTGTTTCGAATTGCAACACACAACGCATTCTTGCCTCCGATATCAATTGCAGAATCATCATACTGAATTGAATAGCCATACCGAGCGTCGCGGTCGACGTATCGTTGCAATGCGTCAATAAGTAGCGATGTTCCGACGATATCATCCGGCAGTGGAGGCCCTGTAAATTTGGACGGATCGTTTGAAATGGCATAGATCGGCTGTCCCGTTACTTCATCTGTCTGTAACTGGTAGGTGACGACGCGATTACCGTCATATGCCGTGAAAAACTGGGATGCCCCAAGATCGTGTTTCTTAACTCCGATGTCAGGCAACAACTTGTCAGCACGATATCTTTGATATCGCACAACCTTCTTGTCACCTTTCTGCAAGTAGCCGACCCTTGTCTCAATGATGGACGACGATTCCTCAATGACATTGTATTTCACATGTAACGACTGTCGCTTTTCTCTTTGCGACTTGATGCTTCCAATCAGGGTTTTAATTTTCTCTTCGTTTGAAATCGAGACATCGTCGGCGATTGACAGGCGGTCCATGATGGCCAATGGAACAACAACCGCATAAGCCATTACCATTATAACATAACGAATATATCTAGATGTCGTTCCAGATCCCCAGCCAGCGTGAAAACCACCTCTAATGATTGTTTTCATGTTTCACCTGTGGCGTTGTTTGCTCTCGGAAAAGCGTCTGGGGCATTTTAATGCACCGTGAAATGGCATCCTGCGCTCAACGGGTCAAATGAGGTAGCCCGGATGATTGTACCTTGAAGCAAGTCGAGTGATCGAATTTTTGATCTTTGACAATCTGGTCAATTCCATTGTAGCGAGGTAGATCGGCCCGATCGAGACCCATTACACATCTGAAGTTCGCCTCAAGTAGCTGTGTATTTGCAGACAACGCTTTACTCGTGCTGGGATGTGCTCGCTGGCTCAACCCAGTCTAAAGAACTCCGCAACTTGCGGGGTCTGTGGCAGGAATATGAACGTCGAGAGAAACGTACTCGACCCGACGATCCTTGTAGAAGAAATGGCTATACGACTCGGGAAGAGTAAAGGACATCTTCACAACACATTCGCCTGCAAAGACCACGAGAAACGCTGGCATGATCAAGCGAGAGCAATCCGTGAAAGCGCGGACCGGTCGCCGAGCAAGAAACTCACTGAGCTTCTAATCAAAGAGGCAAAAGTGATCGTTCAAACAAGAAAAGTTTCGAAGCCGAATTGGAACCAGCACCTCGTGCTAATTCAACGCTACCATCTTACTCATAAGGCACAAGCCGCCCGTCGTGGGTGGCTTGTGATTTTTTTCGATGCACAGTCAAGTCAGTCAACGATTTGTTTCGAATCCGCGTTCTGATTGGACTTGCCTTGGGCTGCTGCAATCAACTCAGCCTCGAGCGCGGCAAATCCACCCGGCAAAGGTACAGATGACAGGATCTCTTTGCTTTCCCATTCGAACCCGGAATGATTTCGGTAGCGTGTGATTTTCACAAGGTTCTTCGTGGGGATAGGCTTGCCCCCTTCAATTGAGTCGGAGACCGGATTAATGCCGTAACACTCTTCGACACGGGTTGAAACAACCGATGCCGCCTGTTTGAAATATCGTGAGCAGGACGGTTGCGAGACGACGAGAAAGATCAGAAACAGCCGAATACGTGCATCTTGCAACATGTTGACACCGGGCATTTTGGGACAGAGGGAGCGAGGAAAGTACCGCTCAGAGCAATTACTGTCGAGGGGGCCTTTACGTCAGGCAATCAGCACACATACGACATGTCGCAAAGACGCCGAAAATGCCCCGCATATCATCACACTTGCATCTTTGATGTCGATAAGACTCCAATTGCGATCGGGAGCGGGATTCTCAGGTAACGTCGGCTGGCCTTGATTATCATTTCATCGCCACGCCAAACCCGGCGTGCACGCCTAATGAATTGGTGCGTCACGATCCTACATGTCTGTAACACATTGCATTGTCGGATGATCGGTTCTGTTGACGAAATCCGGAACGGCAAAAGCAAGCGAGTCTCAGTGAAAGCTTGGTTTGGCATTATCAATGCAGGTTGACCATGAATTGAAGGACAGTCCTTCTAGACCGGTTTGGTCTCATCATGTGGCCGCGCAGCAGCCTTCCCGTTGGGAGAAGAAACTCCCCTCTGCTCGATTGGAGAGCAGCTGAATCCTGCGTACCAGAGACGCGGCATGATTTCTGGAAATGCTCTATTTCAGGAGAATTCGCATGAGTTTTCGACACGAGGCACCAACTTCGCCTCAGATCTGGCTTGTTGTTGCGGATCGATCCGCCGCGAGGATCTTCCAGGTATCAGAAGCCGATCCGATCAGCCTGCAGGAGATTCAGACGTTGATTCACTCTGAAGGGGCCTGTCGGCCTCGGGATGTCACAACAGATCGGACAGGACGATTCATCGGCTGGAGCGGCCAACGGGGAGCAGGTTATCCGGAAGTCGATCTCCGCCATCTCACCGCGACCGAATTCGCCGCAGCGATTACTGACAGGCTGGAACAAGGGAGATTAGAAAACGCGTTTGGAAAATTGATCATCATTGCCCCCCCTTTACTTCTCGGAAGTCTTCGGAAGTCGTTTCCCGATCTTTTGACACGAATGGTCGTAGCAGAAGTCAATCGAGAGCTCGTCCACGCGACGCCAGCGGAACTTTCCGAGTATGTGCAAGAGGCGCTAACAAACAAGAGCGAAGAGTAAGTCAACGCATCATGAGCCTCGACAATTCCCCTGCCAGCCGACCACAGGAAAATTCATCAAGTTCGATAGAGCAATTCTCGAAAGAGTGTCGTGTCTCTGGCTCTCAGGGTTCAGTCTTTCCCCTATCGAGCAGGAGCGTGATTCTTGCCGGGTACCCCGACGGAGGCGGAGATTTTGGGAGCCACTGCTCTGTGAGCAGTGCAACCGCGGATGAGGTGACATGGTCGAGCAAAACCGACAACCCGAACCGTGGATTAGAAGGGAACGCCGGTCGATTGACAAGCGGGGACGCGCCCACTTCCGGGAGGCGGATATGACACTGACCTGTGGAATCAGCGCCAGATCAACAACATCATCGATTACATCCACGCCAATTCTATCCGGAGAAGTTTCGTAGAAAGATCGACCGACTGGATCTGGTTGAGTGCTGGTGTTCATGCCGGAATTTCAGGGGACCTTTAGAAATCGATCCTGTTTCCGTGGATTGAGTCATGTTCAGTAATCCGCCCCACTCGATGTTCGGCACCGCTCACAGAGCGGTGGCACGCACTTCTAATCTTAACCCGGGCACCCGGCACGCACTTTTAATCTTAACCATGGTATCCGGCGAGGCATGCATGCAAGTAATACTTCCGAGGTAAATTTACACATGGCGGATTCGATAGTCGTGACATCCTGTAGCCCAAAGGACGTCAGTCGTTGGATATCTCAGGAAGCTATCGCCTCGTTGCCAGATGCCGAATGGCAAGGCCTTCCTCTTGACGAAATATGGAAAAGGCTTTGCGCATTGCCTCACGATCAATTTGTCTTCAAATTCGATTGCTTCTGGGGTTGTGATCTGTATGAACTGAAAAAAGCAAAGAGGTATGAAGAATTTGTTCAATCTATTATTTTCGGATCGGCAAAAATCCATTGCGAGACGGACCTTGCACTTATTTCTCCTGAGCACGTCGTCCAAGTCGCGTGCGACTATTTCGTGGAAGAGCTTGGAGAAGGCATCGAGGCGGTTAACAAAGCCGGGAATCTCATCATAAGAAGTTTTCATTTGTTGGATTACGACACTGGCATTTTTAAGCGATTTAGGTTTCCCTTTGACCTGAAGTCAATATTGCTCCTGTTTTTGAGCGGCTTCTATCTCCTGGCTATATTGTCAGTGGGGTTCTTGTCTCTGTTCTGGCACATTCCGATCGTTTTCTCTGTTTCAGTTATGTGCTTATTGTTAGTGGCCACTCTCCTAACTCTCTATGCTGCGAATTTGTATTACTGGAGTGATCTGCATCAGCGACATATTTTCATTAGCCATAAGGCGGAGCTAGTGCGACTGGTGGTGTCACTATTGGAGTCTCGCGGTGGAGCAAGTGGGACAAGATGATCGACGAGCCACAAGAATCGAACGCTGCCTTTTAAGCTGATGAGAAATCGTCAATCCTCAGAACCACCAACAAGATTATTGAGTTCACCTGTACAAAGAACACAGAGTAAGACTTCAGGGCGTCGGACCAAGTTTTCTGCGGCTCGCTTTGCATCAAAGAGCACTTAACCGTTAGAGTACGAACAGTCTGTATTCACAACGGAACCACTCTTTCAGGCCAAAGAGAAGCTCATGAGATTACCAGTCTGGTGTCGCGACATTCGGTTCGATTCTATCGGTCTTTCTCTTTCTCGCAGAACTGTTCTCGGTGCACTGGCACTCACGATTCCGACTGCGATCTGTGCAACAACGCTCTGCAATTCCGCCTTGGCAGCTGAGCCCAAGCAAGGGGATGCGAAACAGGTCAAGCTCAACGACAAGACTTCGCTTGAGGTGGTCTATATTCCACCAGGCGATTTCATCATGGGCAGCTCCGCTGAAGAAAAAAAGTGGGCAGTCGGCGAGGAGGGCGGGGCTAAGTTTTCTTCAGGCGGAGGAGTGCGTGAAGGATACGAAGGCGAGCCGCGTCCAATGCGTGTGAAAGAAGGATTCTGGATGGGACGAACCGCGGTCACCATCGGTCAGTTCCGCGCTTTCGCTGATGCAACCAAGTATGTCTCCGACGCAGAGAAGCCCGGCGGACACACAATGTGCTTCGATCACAACTGGACTCCTGACCCGAAAGATCCAGGAAGGCCGCCACACCCTTGGGTCACGATGTCAGACAAGAGTTGGCGAGACTCGAATCATGGTGTGCCTCATCGTGAAGACTACCCTGTCGCTTGTGTCAGCTACAACGACATGAAAGCGTTCTGCGAATGGCTCACAAAGAAAGAGCAAGAGGCAGGAACTCTACCGAAAGGGCTCGTTTACCGACTCCCAACAGAAGCGGAATGGGAATACGCCTGTCGAGGAGGCCGCAAAGACAGCAGCTATTTCTGGTGGGGAAATAGCCTGGAAGATGCGAAAGGGCGGTTGAACATCTCTGCGATGGACAATCTTCCAGGTCGGGACTACCCATGGTCAGGTGCCAAGCTTCCCTGGAAAGATGGATACTCCATGGTCTCGCCTGTTGACCATTATGGAGAACGGGGCCGCAACGGATTCGGGCTGGCTGACATGTGCGGAGGCATTTGGGAATTTGTCATCGACGACTTCGATCCAGCCGGCGGTCATGAAGAAGTTCGTTACCTTGATCCAGAAAAGAAGACTGTATCGAGACCAGTTTGCCGCGGCGGGAACTTCTACGATGTCCCAGGAAATGCGCGATGTGCAGTTCGACTGGGAATCCAGTCCGTCACCTACTCGGACTCCAGAGACGGTTTCCGTATTTGCCTGGGATCTCCTCGCTAACTGAGGACGTCCGAGGACAAGAGAACTCCATCAATGAATGGTGGCGAAGCAGCAGGCAAGAACCTGTCACTTCGCCACCAATTTCATTTAGATCCTAAACTTCGTTCTGAGAATCAGACGCGTTCAGCAGCAATCAAGTCGTCGTAAGTTTCACGACGGCGGATCACTCGACTGTTTGAGCCGTCAACGAGAATCTCCGCTCCCCGTGGACGTGAGTTGTAGTTGCTGCTCATCGTCGTTCCGTATGCTCCGGCACTGAACGTGCAGATCAAGTCGCCCTGTTGAACCGGTGGGAACCAGCGGCCTTTTGCGAGGTAATCTCCGGATTCACAAATCGGCCCGACCACGTCGACAGGTTCGCAACCTGGGATCTCGGCTTCAAAGTCGCTCGGCTTTTCAACAGATGGAGCGACCGGCCAGATTGCATGGAAGGAATCGTACATCGCAGGTCGAACAAGGTCGTTCATCGCTGCGTCCTGAATGACAAACAGCTTGCCACCTTCTCGTTTGGTGTAGATCACCTGGCTGATCAACACACCAGCGTTTCCACAGATGGAACGGCCTGGCTCCAATGCGAGACGGCACTCTGCTTTCTTAATGTATGGCAGAATCACTTCTGCATACTGAGCAGCTGTTGCGGCTTCTGTACCACGATAGTTCAGCCCGAAACCTCCACCAAGGTTGATCCAGTTTGTCTGGTGTCCCTGCTTGCGGAGTTCCAGAACAACGTCGCAGGCCTTTTTAGCGGCCTGCTCGTATGGTTCGGTTGTGTTGATCGGTGACCCGATGTGCAGGTGGATCCCGCGAAGTTCGAGGTACTGATCGGCGAGCACTTTCGCTGCAAGAGCGTTGTGCTTCTCGATGTCCATTCCGAACTTGTTCCCCTTCTTCCCGGTCGTCGTTTTGGCGTGTGTTTTGCCGTCGATATCAGGGTTCAAGCGAAGTGCAATCGGAGCGACGCGTCCCATGCGAGCAGCAACTCGCGAGATGGCGTCCAGTTCCGCTTCGCTCTCGACGTTGAACATCAGGATGTTGTTCGTCAGACCTTCTTCGATTTCTCGATCAGTCTTCCCAACGCCTGCGAACACCACGCGAGTCGTGTCTGCGCCCGCCTCGCGGACGCGATACAATTCACCACCGCTGACAACGTCGAAGCTGCTGCCAGCTTCGTTCAGCAGCTTCAACAGACTCAGATTCGAATTGGCTTTGACTGAATAGCAAATCACAGGATCGGCTTCGGCGAATGCGTCGCGAATTGCGTTGTATTCGTTCAGCAACTTCGCCTGAGAGTAAATCCAAAGCGGAGTGCCGTGTTCTTTGGCCAGGTCCGCAACACGAACGTTCTCACAATACAGTTCACCCTGCCGATATTCGAAGTAACTCATTGGAAACCGAAATTCTCGTGATTTGAAGTAATCCGCCACACCATCGCCGCAGGCGTTTCCAGCTTGACCTGACCGAAAAGCTCTATATCGGCGAAAGTCCAATTGATCCAATTCAACCGGACCTGAAAAGAAAGCAAAGAATGACAAGAATAACACACAGGTGAAGCAACTCCCACTCATCCGCAGGAGAACCCGCTATCTTGTCCGACAAGGAATTGCCCTGACTTCTGAAGACCGGTAATATGCAGGTTCGACAAGGAATAACACATCTCAGATGGATGCCAGCTGGCGATTCCCGAGCTGATTGGAGATGCAACCACCTGTTGCATCTCCATAACCAAGGGAACCTTAGCAAAGCGGACTGGTCACTCCAGTTATTCCACCTGCATCGGTTCACTCACTTCGCAGATCCATTCGTTTCCTTTCAGATCGATTTCGAACCTATTCCTGGTTGATCAAGAAGGGGCTGGTACGTTCACTACCACGATGACTCAATCACTTACGACATGAGAATCCCTTTGCGCACGAAGGAACGCTCCACTTCGAACACGAGACCGGCATCTGACCCTTATCCGTTGGAACGACTTTGTCGGGTGATTTGAAGTCCGTTCGCTTCGCCAATCCATTTGCTTTCAATTCAAGTTCATTTTAGAGGCGTCATTCTTGGCCATACTTCAGGTGATCAACGGGGGCTCAGAAGGAACGCAGTTTCCAGTGGTGGCTGACCGAACGATCGTTGGGCGACACCCAAACTGTCAGGTGGTGCTCGAAAGCGGTGTCGTCAGCCGTCATCACGCGCAGATTCTGGAGAGTCACGGAACGTTCTACGTTGAAGACTTGCGCAGCCGGAACGGAACGTTCGTCAACGAAGTTAAGATTGAAGGCCGAACAGAGCTGAAGGATGGCGATCAAATTCGACTCTGCGACATTGTCCTACGCTTTGGACAGTATCAGCAGTCACATCAGAAGGAACAGCAGGGAAAAGAACCTCGGCTGACACTGGAGCCGATGCAATTGAATCTGCTGCAGGCGTCGGTTCTTGACCACAGTCACATCATTCCGGCCAGAGTCACCGAGCAAGCCGGTCTGGAAGACGCCACCGCGTTTCGCAAGTTCCCAGTCGACGGCAATTATCGCTCGACAATTGATCCGAGCATCAAACTGAAAGCGCTTCTCGAATTCACACGAGCCTTGAGCCGTGACCTGCAGATCGAGTCCGTTCTCCCCAAGATGTTGACCACCCTGTTCAATATCTTTCCTCAGGCAGAGCAGGGCTTTGTTCTGCTGAAGGACACGGAATCAGGCAAGCTGAAAGTGAAAGCGAGTCGCACTCGGGGCGGTCACGAAGCGGAAACCGTCGCTGTCAGCATGACTGTTGTAAGACATGCGCTGCAGACCAGAGAATCGATCCTCAGTCGCAATGTGCTGGATGATTCGCGATTCAAGAAGAGTACCGCACTGTCGCGAATGCGGATCTCTTCAATCATGTGCGTCCCGATGATTAACCCTGAACGAGACGCAGTCGGCGTCATTCAGATTGTCACTCGAGACAACGATTCAGCCTTCAATGAGGAAGACCTAGACCTGCTATCGAGTCTCGCGGCACAGGCATCAATGGCGGTTGAGAATGCTCGCCTGCACGAAGAGCAGGTGTTGCGACGGGAACTCGAACGAGATCTGGAATTTGCGACGCAGGTTCAATTGGGATTCCTGCCAAAATCACGTCCCGTTGTTCCCTCGTATACGTTTGCAGATTACTACGAAGCCGCGTTGAGTGTCGGCGGAGACTATTTCGACTATATTTCTCTGCCCGACGGTCGCGTCGCCATGACAATCGGGGATGTTGCCGGGAAAGGAATGCCCGCCGCATTACTGATGGCCCGATTGTACTCCTCCACACGATTCCAGCTGTTGACCAGAAAAACCGTTGAAGAAGCCGTCTCCGGGTTGAACGAAGAACTGGCTTCAAGTGGTCTGGGGCATCGTTTTATTACATTTTTGCTGATGCTGATTGACCCAAAAGAAAACTCGTTAACGATTGTGAATGCAGGGCATGTTCCCCCGCTGCGTCGTGATAAGAACGGGGTTGTTCACACCCTGTCCACGGAAACGGCAAGCCTCCCACTGGGGATCATGCCTGAGCTGACCTACATGTCAGAGACGGTGCAGATCGAGCCGGGTGATACGATTCTCGCTTATACCGATGGCGTCACTGAAGCAATGACCGGCGATCGTGAGATCTATGGCGGACACCGTTTGACGAACTTCTTCACACACGCAGAAGGACCGATCAGTGATCTGATCAGTATGCTTGTGGAAGATGTTGAAGAATTCACAGGCGAGCAGACTTCGCGGGACGATACCTGCATTATTGGTGTTCACAGGTCGTTGACATGATTCCCTCCGTAGCAGATGTTTTTGCACCGGACGGGTTCATTGCCAGAAGGTTGCCGCAGTACGAAATCCGCTCTGAGCAGGCTGATATGGCTGCCGCTGTGGAAGCTGCAATCGAACAACAGAAGCATCTTGTTGTCGAAGCGGGGACTGGCGTTGGAAAGAGCTTCGCCTATCTGGTCCCGTGCATTCTTGCTGCAGCACGTCGTCAGGAGACGGAAGGCAAGACGCGGCGAATCGTCATCAGCACACACACGATCAGCCTTCAGGAACAGCTGATCTCGCGGGATATCCCATTTCTGAATTCGATTCTCCCGGTTGAATTCTCTGCTGCATTGGTCAAAGGCCGTGGCAATTACCTGAGCTTGCGCAGAATGTATGCAGCGAAGGATCGAGGAGGTTCGCTGTTTGAATCCGAAGAGGAACAGCAATTACGCTCCATCGTCCGCTGGGCAGAAGATTCCTATGACGGAAGTCTCGCAGATCTGAACTTCTCGCCCCTGTCTCATGTCTGGGATGAAGTCCGTAGCGAGCATGGAAACTGTCTCGGAAAAAAATGCCCGACGTATAAAGATTGCTTTTACTATCGTGCTCGTCGCCGAGTCTGGAACACCGACGTCCTGATCGTCAATCACGCCCTCTTTTTCGCGGATCTGGCTTTGCGACGCGAAGGGGCCAGCGTCTTGCCGGATTATGACGTTGCCGTTTTTGACGAAGCCCACACGCTCGAAGATGTCGCGGCTTCGCATCTGGGAATGAGTCTGTCGACAGGGCAGTTCAACTATCAGTTCAACAAGCTCTACAACGATCGGTCCGGCAAAGGGCTGCTCATTCACCACAATCTGGTAGAAGAACAGAAGCTCGTCGCACACCTGCGGATCGTTACGGAAATGCTGTTCGACGAGCTGGATCAATGGCGGGAAACGTCCGGCAGCAAGAATGGACGTGTTCGCCGGGTGCTCGACGTTCAGAATGAAGTCAGCTCCACCATTCATGACCTGGCTTTGCGATTACGGACCTTCGCAGCGGACCTGAATGATGAGGGGCAACAGGTCGAACTGCATTCGAGCGCAGACCGGCTGGATGCAATGGGCACCTCGCTGGTTACCTGGCTCAAGCAGCGACAGGAAGATGCCGTTTACTGGGTCGAAGCGACATCCGGGCGGATGCGAAGCGTGAAGCTCATGTCCTCGCCTGTCGATGTGGGTGCGACCCTGCGTGATGAACTGTTCAATCAGGTCCCCACCGTCATCCTGACCAGTGCGACACTCGCCGTCGGGAAACAGGACTTCTCCTTCTTTCGTCAACGAATTGGATTGTCGAAGGCGAATGAAGTTCAACTGGGATCGCCGTTTGACTATGAGAATCAGGCGACACTGGTCCTTCCCGATCAGATGCCAGACCCGGGAGATCGCCCAGCGGAATATGAACTCGCGGTTGTTAAACGGATTCAGCAACACGTGAACGACACGACTGGCGGCGCGTTTGTGTTGTTCACCAGTTACCGAATGTTGCAGAACTGCGCCCGTCGCTTGAGCAGCTGGTTCGCATCACAAAATCGCCTGCTTCTTTGTCAGGGCGATGGCCTGCAACGCAGTACATTACTGGAGCGTTTTCGTAAGGACGGGGAAGCTGTTCTCTTTGGGACGGAAACCTTCTGGCAGGGAGTCGACGTCCCCGGTGATGCACTCAAAAATGTGATCATCACCAAGCTGCCATTCAGTGTTCCGGACCATCCCTTGCTCGAAGCCAGAGTGGAGCGGATTCGAGAGCAAGGCGGGAACCCGTTTACCGAATATCAAGTCCCGGAGGCCGCCATCAAACTGCGACAGGGATTTGGGAGATTGATTCGAACGGCGACAGATACCGGGCAAGTCGTCATTCTCGACCCGCGTATGAGAACCAAGCCATATGGGCGACTGTTTCTCGAAAGTCTTCCCGTTTGCCGACGCGTCGTCAGTCGACTCGATCCACAATTCCAGTAAAAAAACTCCAGTAAACAAAACAGGAGTGGCTCAATCTGTTGAGCCACTCCTGCGATTGATTTTCTGGCTATTTGCGATGAAGCATCAAGTCAGGTTTGCGATCGACCGAACCGGCCTAGTAGCGGAACCCCATGCGGGCCATGAATCCGTCTTTGACTTCGAACTTGTCACCGTATCTCCGGTACTCATTCTTTCGGTCAAAGATGTAACCTGCTTCCGCGAAGCTGGTCAGCCATCCGGTTTCCCATCGCAGACCGCCGGCAACACGCCAGTCAGCCAACTGGATTTGTGTGTCATCAGCAAATGTCTTTGGTTTCACCTGATACGCTTCGACGTGATATTCTGCTCCAACATATGCCCAGGTTGGCACTCCCATTGGCGTTCCCAGGAACACACTGATTCGTGGTTTCGGGAAGATCAAACGAAATTCCCAGATATCGTTTGGTGTCCAGATCGCTCCGGCGTATGGCAAAATAATGCTGTCGACGCGGTCCCAGTACAGCACCCCTGCGGCCAGTGTCCACTTTGGCCCCAGCTGCCAGAATGCAACGGCGTGTGCATCGAACAGAAACGAATTGCTATCAAGGCTTGATCGGAAATCTGTCGCGATCGAAGGATTGAAGCCCCCTTCAAATGTCCATCCGCCTACGGTCGGACTTCGAATCACCATGTCCAACCCGAAGCGATACGCTCCTCCTGGAAGATCGACGTCCGCCCCTGGCTGCTCCCCGGGACCTTGCCATGAGCGATAGCTGAACTGCGGGCCCATCAGGAATGTCCAGTTATTCCCCAAGGGCTTTGTATGGATCATCTCAGCATCAACACCGAAAACTTCGAATCCCCCATCTGCCGGGGGATAGGCCGTCGCTCGCGGGATGTATGTGAAATCGAGTCGGTGGCTCCATCCATAGCGGACAGGCTGAGGACCGTTAATCCCCCTCATGTAGTACCCATTCGGGACCTGTGACATGTACGGCTGAACGGCCCCGCCAGAAAATGGATCCTGAATCGGAGCAGGGTATCCCCCCTGATTCATAAACGGATCGACACCGTTGTACTGCTGGACCTGCTGCACCGGAACCGAAGCGCCGGTGTTCACAATCTGGCCAGTCCCTCCACCAAAGTAGGGAGAGCCATTGGTGCTATACGAGTAGTCTGGACTCTGCGCCCGAGTGACCCAGGCGGACTCGTCCTGTAATGCCTGATGAAATGGTGACTCATTTTCCAGTCCTGCCGAACCAGGCAACAATGTCGCCAGAAGGAGCATGAAGGGAGTGGTCACAAGGGCACCTTAGAATCGAAAGGAAGCGAAAGACGCAATCATCGGCAAGAACTGCCGGATCGGCGGATTCTTCGGGAAATCGTCAAATGCGTCAAGATCGAGTGAAAGCGTCCACTCGGATACGATTCTCTCCCTCTGGCAATGCAATTCGGCACAGCCATCACGTAGCGCAAGCAATTATCACAAAAGAGGTTACAAAACAACACACACTTAAGTAACGTAGGCGATCTGAGTAAAATCGCCGTAACTGGCGAGCGAACGATTGAAGTTCTCACCACGAAAAAAGATGCAATTTCAGGGAGATCCCTGCTCCGCGGGCATGGATTGGCTCAGGATGGTTTGCTCCTGAGATCAGGGAGCAGACCACCCTTCAGCATGCCAATCCGAGGGAGAAACGCCGAGGAGATCCCGTCGCGGACGTTGGCCCTACGACAGGAATTCAACTGATTCACACACAACCCATTGAGTACACAGACCTCAACTCAAACGGCCTTAGTTGACGGCGCTTGCAGGGGTGGCTCGCAGTCCACAGGCTGTTCGCGCACGTTCCAGGACCAGCTTGGCCTTTTCTCGAGCTTTGATCGCACTGGCCCGTAAGACGTCTTCGACTTCCTCAAGGTGAGTTTCGAGGTAAGCCCGTTTTTCTCGAGCCTCGGCGAAATGCTCCATCGCTTTGTCGTAAAGAGCCTGTTTTGCTTCACCATACCCCATGCCCCCCGCCCGGTATCGGTCGGCCAGCGCGGCCTGTTCTTCAGGGGAAGCGAAGAGTTTGTAGAGGGCATAGACCGAGTCGGTCTCTGGATTCTTTGGATCTTCCATCGGAGTGGAATCCGTTTTGATTGCCATGAACTTCTTCCGAAGTTTCTTGGCCGGTTCGAAGATTTCGATCGTGTTTCCGTAACTCTTAGACATCTTTTCGCCGTCAGTACCTGGGACTTTTGAAGTCTCGGCAATGACGTGTGCCTCAGGAAGAACGAAAACTTCCGTCTGGTAAATGTGATTAAACCGCTGAGCGAGATCGCGCGTCACTTCGAGGTGCTGAATCTGGTCCTGACCAACCGGAACAAGATTGCTGTCATACGCCAGAATGTCCGCAGCCATGAGAACCGGATAGGTAAACAAACCGGCGTCGGCAGCGATCCCTTTGGCCAGCTTGTCTTTATAGGCGTGACACTTTTCCAGCAGACTCATCTGGGTGACGGTCATCAGCAGCCACGTCAGTTCCGTCACTTCCGGGACATCCGACTGACGAAACAGCGTCGCTTTTTCAGGGTCGAGCCCCAATGCCAACAGATCGAGTGCAGCGTTCAGAGTATAATCCTGCAGATCCGCAGGATTTCGAACGGTCGTCAACGCGTGCAAATCGGCAATAAAATAGAAGGCTTGCTCATTGTTCTGCAGCGCGATGTACTGACGGATTGCTCCGAAGTAGTTTCCGAGATGGAATCGGCCAGTTGGTTGAATTCCGGAGAGCACTCGCATGAAACATCATCTTTCGATCGGATTCAGCCTCGAGACCGGCGTCTGGACCGGACGCCATGTTCACCGAGACTGCGACTTGAACACTGCCATTTCGTACACAGTGTAATCTTCCTGCTCGACTCTGCAGCCGATCGGGAGGATTAAACGGGAAAACAGAGAGAGAGCCTTGATCCGCAATGGTTTAACTGATCAACCATGCTGCATTCGTTGACGAGGCGTCACTGTTCTCAATAAGCTGGAAGGGTATGTAATTAACGGATTTATCCGCGTGACTCTCAATAATCGAGAGTCAAACAAGAATGAGGCGACACGGACCGGCATTTTGCTGAAAAGTGGTGAATCATACAGGATCAATCCCTCTGCATTGCATAACAGGATTCGAGTTCAAGAGGATTCACACCTCGCACTCCGGCACCTGCGATCCCGTTCAAATGCAACAGGATCGAAGTCGGAGTCGACACTGAAGCCGCTCAATTTCCTGCCATTTATTGATATTTTTCATTCCAAAGCGGAATCCGCTCCATGATATCACGCTGGTGCTTACCACAAATTCGAGCCTGCAAAACGATTCGTCGCCTGCAGGTGATGTTGACAATTGCCGTGGGGATCATGATCTCGCAGACGGCCATTGCCGACGACGCCAAGTTTGAACTCAAAGAAGGAGACCGGGTGCTCTTTCTGGGTTCGGAGTTAGTCGAGCAGGACATCAAACACAATCTGCTGGAAGCCGCCCTTTCCGCACATTGGGCCAATCGGACGATTTCATTCCGCAACATGGGTTGGGCCGGCGATGACCCAACCGGGATTGCTCGCGGGTACTTTGGGGGAGCAACCGAGGGTCATAAACGCCTGCTGGAAGAAGTCGATCGCCTAAAGCCGACGATCATCTTCGTGGCGTATGGAGAAAATGGAGCCGCTGAAGGGGCCGCAGGTCTCCCACGTTTCATGGAGACCTATACAAAACTCATCAACGACCTGAAGACACGCACCGCCCGAATCGTCATTGTTTCTCCGCCACCTGCAGAACGACTTCCATCGCCGCTTCCAAACCCGGATCAACTCAATGAGAATCGCAAAGCCGTCGCTCAGAAGCTGAAGGAATTCGCAGACGCAGGCGGGTACCTGTATCTCGACCTGTTCGATCCAATCAAAGCCGTTTTTGATGCGGATCACGAAGCGTTGACCTTCGATACAATTCGTTTCAATGCCGCAGGATATGCACTCATTGCTGAAACTGTCCTGAAGCAACTCAATGTTCCAGCAGACGCCGTGAAAAAGCCGGATCCGACACTGGTCGATCTGATTCGCAAAAAGAACGACCTGTATTTTCACCGCTACCGCCCGCAGAACGAAACTTATCTGCGTGGTTTCCGGCAACACGAACAAGGACAGAACGCGAAAGAGATTTCGGAATTCGATCCTTTAATTCAACGAACTGAAGAACAGATTGCTGCATTCCTGCAAGGAAAACCTGCTCCGCCATCAATCGTTTTGCCAGAGCCGGCACCGCTCGCATTCCAGCCGCTGAGCCCTGAAGATCAGAAGGCCACATTCAAGATGGCCGATGGTCTGCAGATCGAGGTCTTCGCAGCAGAGCCGCTCGTCGCGAACCCGATTCACATGAACTTCGATAGTCGTGGACGATTATGGGTGGCCAGCAGCCCGATTTATCCACAGCTGCGACCGGGTGCGGCACCCAGCGATTACATTGCCATTCTGGAAGATACCAATGGAGATGGAGTTGCCGACAAGAAGACGATTTTTGCCGACGGTCTTTTGATTCCGACCGCGGTTCTCCCTGACGAAAAGGGGGGGGCATTCATCGCGAACTCAACCGAATTGATCCACGTCGCAGACACCGATGGAGATGGAATCGGCGATGAGAGACGGGTCCTCCTCTCCGGATTTGGAACCGAAGATACCCATCACATCCTGCACACCTTCCGCTGGAGTCCGGACTCCTTACTCTGCTTCAACCAGTCCATCTACATCCACAGTCAACTGGAAACTCCCTACGGTGTCGAACAGATGCTCGGCTCAGGAATCTGGCGTTATCGTCAGGGCACTGCGCGAGCGAACACCGTGATGTTTGGACTGGTCAACCCATGGGGCCATATCTACGACGACTGGGGTCAGAACTTTGCTACCGATGGTGCTGGCGGAGAAGGGATCAACTATGTCTTCCCAGGTTCTGCATTTGTCAGCGCCGTTGGATACGACCGCATCCTGCACGGCATGAATCCCGGGCAGCCAAAACACTGCGGTTTGGAAATCGTGACAGGTACACATTTCCCTGCCGACTGGCAGAATTCTCTGATCGCTGCTGACTTCCGCGGAAACCGGATCAATCGATTCAAGCTCGCTCCACACGGATCGGGATATGTCTCAAACCAGCACGAAGACCTTCTGACTTCCAGCGACCGAGCATTTCGGCCTGTCGACCTGAAGATGGGACCAGATGGGGCTATCTATATCGCCGACTGGCACGATTCGATCATCAATCACGGGGAAGTCGACTTCCGCGATCCACGTCGAGACGATCGCCACGGTCGTATCTGGAAAGTGACCGTGAAAGGTCAAAAAGCAACGACTCCGCCAAACTTCGAAAAGGCATCGATTCCCGAGTTGCTGGCAATGCTGACTCTGCCAGAGCAATGGACACGCCAGATGGCCCGCGTGCATCTGACGAATCGAAATCACGAAGAAGTCGCAACTGCGACGAAAGAATGGGTCGCCAAACTGGATCCGAAAGATCCACGTTTTGAGCAATTACGACTCGAAGCACTCTGGGTCAGTCAGGGGATTAATCAAATCCCCGCTGAATTACTCACTGCGATTTTGAAGTCGCCTGACCATCGTGCCCGAGCCGCCGGCGTGCGTGCATTATCACAATCATCTCACGAAAAATTCGGGCTGGCTGCAGAGTATCCGGTTCTGGAATCACTGACAGCGGCCATTGCTGATCCTCATCCTCAGGTTCGACTCGAAGCAGTCAATGCACTGCGAGATATTGGAACCGCTCAAGCTGCCGAGATCGCCACTCGGGCACTCGATCAGGAGATCGACACGAACATTGATTACGCATTGTATCTGACAATGCGAAAGACACAGTCAGAATGGTTACCACGACTGGAGAATGGTCAGGCTGAGTTCGCTGGCAATCTCAACAAGACGCTCTTCGTATTAAAGGCAATTGACAATGCCGCAGCGTTGAAGCCACTCATGGCCTTGCTGACCTCAGGGCAGATCCCGGCCGATCGCCTGAATGATGTTCTCGTGACAATCGGAAAGTTTGCTGGAAAGGTTGAAGTCAAGATTCTGTTTGATCGAGCCATCTCCAATCAGGAAGAACGAGAAGCTCAACTGAATGCACTCGTGACTGCGGCTCAACGTCGACAAGTCACCCCTGAAGGCGATTTATCTGCTCTTGAGAAGTTGATGGACACACCTCAAGGTTTGCGTCTGATCGGACTCTGGAAGCAGAAGCAGTTCAAACCAAAACTGATTGAGATCGTTCGCGATGACAAACAGTCAACACCCGTCCGTCACGGAGCCGTCGACGCACTGCGCTGGCTCGAAGAAAAGGACGTTCTTGACCAGTTTGCAGCAGATAAAACCCTCGCTCTCCCGTTCCGTAGACTCGCGGTCATCAACCTGATTCCATTGTCGGAAACACAGGCAGCGACTCGCGCAGTTGAAATTTTCACTGTTGCCACTGAGCAGCAAAACGCCGAGATGGGCTACATCCTCGATGCGTTCTTAAGTGCGAAGAACGGCCCGGAACGACTGGCGATCGCTCTCCTCGACAAGAAGGTCCCTCCACATCTGGCGACGCTGGCAATTCGCAAAGGAGACTCCACGGGAACTCGTGCCATTCCCCTTGTAAATTCCATGAGGAAAGCTGGGGGTCTGGCAATGGTTTCAAAGACCCTGACCCCTGAAGAACTGAACGCCCTGCAAGAGTCCGTGACCAAGAACGGTGATCCGGTTCGTGGGCAGGAAATCTATCGCAGAAAAGACCTCGCCTGTGTGACATGCCACTCGATCGGCGGGGCAGGCGGACTGGTTGGACCGGATATGCTTTCGCTGGGTGCAAGTTCCCCATTGGACTACATCATCCAGTCACTGCTGGAACCTTCCGCGAAAATCAAAGAAGGGTATCACACCGTTTCCATCGCGACTGTGGAAGGAAAAGTGATCAACGGAGTCATCGTCCGCGAAGGAACAGATGATCTCGTCATACGTGATGCTCAGAATAAGGAAGTCGCAATTCCGAAGGGAGATATTGATGAGCGTGCCAACAGCCCGACATCGATGATGCCTGCGGATCTCACTTCAAAACTTCCACGAGACGAATTCGTCGATCTGGTTGCGTATCTGAGTTCCCTGGGGAAGGACGGCCCATACAAAGTCCCGCAAAACCGATTCGTCCGACGCTGGTTGAAGAAGGATGGCACAGAACTGACGAGTCGCGTCGATGGGACCATCAAAGTTGACGAGGTTCCAGAACGAACAATCTCGTTTACTATCAACGTCACAACGGCTGGCAAGATCGGGCTCAAACCAAATCACCGTCTGGCGTTGTATCTTGTGCATGGTGACGGAAATCAGGACCTGCTTTCAGAAGAGGCCGTGACGGTCCTCGATCTTCCTGCCGGATTACACACATTCCATCTGAGCATGTTCAAACATCGCCGTGATCCGGTTTCGATCGAAATCGTCGATGTCGACGGATCAACGGGGCGAGCAGAACCTGTGAACCGGTAACCGGGATCGCTTCAGGTTTCTGAACATCCTGAAATTTGATATCTTTCATTGAACGTGGTCCACCGATCGTCGATCTGACGCTGACGTGTGACCACGTTCTTGAGTTGCCAGATCATTGTTTCCACAGGGGACTCGCAGCATTTCAACGGGATACACATCCCGCCCCTGCAGTGAATCTGGCATCAGCCCCCCGGGAGACACGTTCGTGGCGGATGAAAACAAATGGGCAGGTGAGTGCTATCGTCGCGGAAACGATGCGATGCAAAAACAGAACTGGGATCTCGCAGTTGAGATGTTCAGTTCCTGCGTAAAACTCGTCCCTGGCAACCTTCTCTATCGCCAGTTTCTCCGCAACAGCACGAAGAAGAAATACAACGACAACGGGAAGGGTGCTGGAACGTTTGGCAAAACAAAGTTGATGGGGATTCGAAGCCGCATCAAGAAAGCCAAGCAGGCCGAGCAGTGGGAAGAGGCTTCAAAAGCAGCGGAAGAAGGTCTCTATCTGAATCCATGGGACACGCAGCTCAACGTCGAACTGGCCGAGGCTTCAACAGCTTTGGAGCGTGGAGAAATCGCCAAGTTCGCGTATATGGAAGCGATTCGATCTGACCAGAAAAATCGACAATTGTACGTCGCCCTTGCAACTCTGCTGCATTCTCGGGGAGAGTACGATGAAGCGATTAAAACCTGGGAGGTGGTTTCTCGACTGGACCCATCCGACCTGACAGCAATGCGGAAAATCACCGAACTGCAGACCGAGAAAACGACACATCGCGGTGGATACGAAGACGCCGAGAAGACACGCGATGTCATGGCGAACAAGAATGCTCTCGCGGCAAAGACCAGTGGGAACGCCGCACCGGGCGAATCAGCTGAAGCCGATCTCAAGCACGCAATCCGTAAAGAGCCGGAACGTGTTGAGCATTACATGAAGATGGGAACGTACCTGAAACAGAATAAACGGTTGCAGGAAGCGTATGACATTCTCGAAAAGGGTGTCGAGGTTTCCAAGAATGACCCTGCTGTCATCGAGCAACTTCAGGACGTCGAACTGCTGCTCCTGAAGGCTGAACTCGACGCTGCCAAGGAGAAGGCCAACAGCACTGGCGACGCCGAAGACCGCAAAGCTGCCGCTACAAAATCAGTCGCCCTGCGAGATCGTCGTATCGAAGTCCTTACGACCAGAGTGGAACGCTATCCGTCCAACCTGATTCTGAAGTACGAACTCGCAGAACTGTTGATGCAGTTACAGAAGTGGACCGTCGCGATTCCGCTGCTGCAGAAATCCAGCCAGGACCCGCGACTGAAAGCCAAGTCATTCGTCGCGCTGGGCAAGTGCTTTGTTTACGACAAAAAGCTCCCTTTGGCGCGCGGTCAGTTCGAACGGGCGATTCCAGATCTCAATTCAGAATCGGATCCAGACACCTTCAAAGAATGTCATTATCTGCTTGCGAGAGTCTGTGAAGAGTTGAAAGATTTCGTCACTGCTGAAAAGCATTACGGCGAAGTTCTGGTCATTGACTACGAATACAAGGACAGCAAAGATCGTCTGGAGAAGCTCCAGGCAGGGGGATAGTCTGATCGTCCTGCCCGTTCTGCGTGGCGGTACTTCGGTCTCTCCCTGTTGAACACCTGAGAGATTGTCCGAGGATCGAGCCAACGAAACGGGCACTTCGGGCTATTCTCAACATCGATATCGAGACAGTACACGGCGGCTTCCAGCCTATTGGATGCCGCCGTTTCCGTTTGCCGAACGTTTCGAACGTCAATCTATCACAGGGGTTCTATCATCGCAG
This sequence comes from Planctomicrobium limosum, assembly GCF_051465645.1. Classification (GTDB taxonomy): domain Bacteria; phylum Planctomycetota; class Planctomycetia; order Planctomycetales; family Planctomycetaceae; genus Planctomicrobium. Next base: position 2,683,937 of record NZ_CP195790.1, read on the forward strand.
ACGATCCGAAGCGATCGAAGGACGCGTACCAGAAACGCCAGACAATTTCGTAAATTGCATTCATTCTGCGTGTAGAATCAGGATGCTGGTGCGTTTCTTTATTGTGTGCGATCGGGCTCTCGCACTCTGAGATCGTCTGCAGTTCAAACCGGAATCGGGCCGGACAGGTTGAGGAGAGATTTATGTATCGGCAGCTCACTCCGCTTCTGATCGGCTGTGCTTTTTTCGTGCTGACTCCTGCAGCACATGCTCAATTCAATAATGGCAACAATTCCAATAATGGGAACAATGCGGCAGGCGTCATTGTGAACGCTCAAGGCGTCGTGTCATTACGCGAGGAACGCCCGCTCTCCGCTGCCAACCTGAAGAAACTGGTCGACCGATATGCTGCTGACCATCTCTCCAGAGCGATAACCGAGCCGACTGAAGAACGGGTTGTCAGTCTCAATGCCTTATCAGCAGCGATTCGAACCCACCTTGATCAACAGAAGCCGTTGCCTGTTGAAGTGATGTATCTCGCAGGGCTGCAACGTCTGGATACGATCGTCTTCGACACTGAACGCAAAGACATTTACCTCGCAGGTCCTGCTGATGCATTTGCACCTGACGGGACAGGCAGAATGATCGGGCGGACTAGTGGTCGTCCGGTGATGCGACTCGATGATCTGATTACCGCATTGCGATGCGAAGGATTGTCAGAAGGCTCCATCGGGTGTTCGATCGACCCTCAGAATGAGAATCTCGCCCGACTGCAGGAGTACCTGCGAACCAGTTCTGGCCCGAGCCGTTCGGCACAAGTACAACAACGATTTCATACGATGGCAACGATTCTGGGACCTCAGGCAATCTCAGTCTGGGGAGTGCCTCCGGATTCGCATTTCGCAGCCGGGCTGGTTGAGGCTGATCTCCGGATGAAGGCGATCGCGTTGGGGATCAATTCTGCTGGTGTCCCCGGCATTCGCAGTCACCTTTCACTGTTACGTCCTCAAGGGAACAGTCTGCAGCGCTGGTGGTTCGTTCCCATGTACGACCCGTTGGAAACAAATCAGGAGCAGACGCTATTCCGCCTGTCTGGTCAACGCGCGAAGGTGCTTGCTCAAGAAGAATTCTCGGACATCAAAGGGCAGCGGACGAATGCTGCGATCACACGTCAGAGTACCGAGAAGTTTGCGATGCTCTTCACAGAGCACTTTCAGGACCTTGCCAATAAGTCACCGACATTCGGCGAACTTCAAAATCTTTATGATGCCGCAGTTTGTGCGACGCTGCTCGTTCAGAATGCCCCACGCCTGGGAATGGAGGATCAGTTAGAAACACTCCGAAAAGACGAGCGCCTCCAACTCTCCACATATCCAGTCCCGCGAATCATGCCATCCGTCTCAACATTTCGGACAGCAGGCGCTGGAACCGTACTGGGACTCGTCGGCGGAGTGACAATGGACCTGAACTCTGTTGTTCGATCAACAAAAACCAGCAACACTCCCGACGTCCAGCACTTCCGTGGGCACGCAGAGCAATCCAACTTGTTTAGCGACAAGAACCCAAAATAGATTTCTGAAACCGTCACGTGAATTCATCACGCTGACCGACCGGGACACGGTCCGAAAGATTTCAGGTTGGCAGAGAAGAGTGCATCCGCGGTCCTACGTCGCCGTTGGAGCCACTGGATCTTGAGCAACTCCCAGCCGATTTTGTTCGGTGCGTGACTCAGGAGTGGGGTCTTTGCTCCACAAACCCACCCAGGTTTCCCACGTGTATGCAGGGTGCAGACGCAGGTCTCCTGGCCCGTTGAACAGGTCGACTCGAGATCGCTGCAGCAATCCGGAGAGTGCTGCATAAATGTGATGCTGTACTTCCGTTGGCAATGGATCGACTAATGGAGCAGGGTCCATACTCGCGAGCAATTTATTGTCGTGATATTCCCACGTCAGACGAGCCATCTGCTCAGGAGCGTCGCGATTGCAGATCTCGACATCGATTCGATTGGTTGCCGCTCGAACGGAACTGATTTCCCAGTGCACAGGGGTGAATTCGTGTGCCTCTTCAAACAGATGCAGGAGTTCGCGTTCAACGAAGTGCCGTACAGATTCCTCTGCGTGAATCACGGCTCCCCATTTTCTCAATACCCAACTGTGGTCAACATGGCTGACCTTACTGGATTCCCGGCGCAATGCTGAAAACGCTTTGGGAAGAGTTCCTGAATGGAACCCCGGCCTCAGCAATTGCAGCATCGATTCCCCGTGATCTCCGACGATGGCACGTTCCAGACGTGGCCTGCGGTTTGCAGCGTAGAGGCGCCAGTTTTCTTTCAATTCCCAGACAAGGAAGCCGAAGACACCGGGAATGAGCCAGATACAAGTCCAGACAATTGTGTTTGCCTGAGCAACACCAAGATATGGCGTCAGTTCCCGGACAAGGATCGGGCCAGTCGGGAGAATGACCTTGTGAGAGACGGTCACAACCGGGAAGTGCTTGATCGGGTTGATCTGGGGTTCAACCAGAAGTGTGAAGACAAACACAACAATGTATGAAACCAGAAACCAGACGACACCCGCTGCCAGCTTGATGGCATGCGAGATCGGATTATCGCCGGCACGGAATCTCAAAAACTCATCGACCATATAGACGAAGCGTTCCAGATTCACCATCAGACTGTCGAACAGATCCGCAATCGCCTGAATCACGGCGGAGAAGATATTGTTCTTCAGTTCATTCCATGCCCTCATCAGGAAATCGCTGGAGAGCTCAGAGACATACCGCCCGATGGGCGACGTCAGGAAAAGAGCAGTTCCCAGATAGAGCTCAAGGATCAGTCGGCCACTCCAGCGATACCCCATAAAATAGGCCGGAAGCCACATCAGAAAAAGACAGACTGCCGGATCGAGGAGATAGTCCCGAAAGATGCGGAACCCGCGGCTCTTCAGGATCTGCTGGAAGTATTCTGAATGCAGCACTTTCGATGGAAACTCAATGAAAATGCTGTGAATTGCCTGCCATAATCGACTGAGGACCATCCGGTTCCATTGGCGGAACGCCGGTTTCTGAATGAGCAGAGAGATCCACGTCCCCAGGATCAAAACTCCGGCGATTAACTGGAAGCTGGGACCAACCGACGCCGCCGCTGCTTCTGCATGGGCGTGAGCAGTCAGGTGTGCCGGATCAATCGATGCAAGTTCTGAGACGTCGGGAAGCACCGGCGCGATCTCCGCGATGACCTCGCCTGAAGCATCTCCCCCTTCATCCAAAAGAATCGCTTCCGGGATCGATTGCTCAGTACCGGAGCCCGCAGCAGTGGAAGACGACTGCAGGCCGGCATCATGTGCTCCATGCCCATCAGTGAACGATGCAATGACGTGTTCGAAGAACACGATTGCAAGATAGGCACCGCCAAACGGAATAAACAAATGTTGCGTCAGGAATCGTCCTGAAGGTGTCCCAAAAAAGAGCGAACTGAGTGTTTGTGGCCAGCGCTGGTAAATCGCGCCTGGGCGATAGACCCCATCTAACACTGCATCAAACTTGCGGTCGGCCCGTAAGAGACCATCACCGAAAATGACTTCCCGGAATCGTGTCACATCCGGGAGTTTCAGTTGGTTTCGCGAAAGTGTGTCTCGAAGATCAGAGATGCTGAAGTAACTTTTCTCGACCACACGATCGAGAAGTTCTTCCACAATTTTACGTCGCGCAACCTGCTCCGGGATATTCTCAGGAACAAGCCCGACAGAATCAAAGACATCGGTAATGATGTTTCGAATACGGTTTCGCGAACGATGCTCCACACGCGGTGACGCGCTGTTCAACAGATTGAGCAATCGTGAGCGTTCAACCGCATCGATACGTGCGACCGAAATTCGACGACGAATCGTTTTCAAGTGACGCAGCGTCAGAGCGTCCTGCATCAACGGCAGTGGACGACGGATCGGATGCCGCCCGAAAGTTCGAATCCAGTCGATCAGGTCCAGTTTAAAGACACCACGTTCCTGTTCGAGACAGACTTTCTGTAGATCGTAAAGCAGACGTGCCTCGTTGGACCAGTACCCTTGGGAAGCAGGTTCCAGCAACGGCTTGAGTGCTTCAGTCCATTGCTGAACTTCCTCCAGTGGCAACTCCAGAACCGCCTGTAATCGCTGAGCAAGATGGCCCAATTCGGCGAGCGCATCTTCATATGAAGACTCAACATGCTCGGCGGGCGCTCTTCGCGACAGCTTCATGTGCGAGAGCGTGGCTTTCACACTGTTTCCCGCAGCGGCAGCACGTTCCGCTTTTGCTTGCAGGATTCGCAGTTGTGCCAGCGTCAATGTACTCTTGGAGCGGCCGTCTGAATGCAGAGTGTGAACGACAACTTCTTGCGTTGCTTCCTGATCCGCAATAAACAATTTCGTCAACGGGCGAAGTTGCTCAAATCGAGAGAAGTGATCGAAGTCCTGTTGAATGATTTCGTCAACGATGTCCCAGTCACGCAGGGCAGGGAAGTGCAGGCGCACTTCATGAGGGGCGAAATACCTGAGTTCAAGATATGTGGCAACGAACTCGATGTAGACGTCCAGATCCGTCGGAGATGGAAACAGGTAGTCATCCTTTAACAGGATGTCTCGAATTTCCGAGAACTCAATATCGCCGAGTTGTTGCTTGCGCAGCTGAGCGACTTCCTCGTCGAGCTGTCTGCGAACAACAAGGTTCTCAAGCTCGATATGGATCGTCTCGTGGAATGTCCGCCGGTGATAACTCGCTCCAAGACGGGCAAGTTCTTTCTCAGTGCGGCTTTCTTCTTCCGGTCGGGGAAGAAGAATCACCAGTCGAGGCAGATCGCTGTTGGGAGCGACATCGAGTTCGCTCAACTCAACAAACATCAACAGCCTGTCGCGCTCGATCGTGTAGCTGAACTCATGTGGAACCAGAAGGCTTAACCCCTGAAGATTCCGATCCATGCGAATAACACGACGCAGAATTCGCGGTTCCACCAGATAGACTGCTGGTTCCACGGATTGAAGAATCTGCTGCAGTTGTTGAACCGTTTCCAAGCGAACCTGCCCTCACAGTGATTTCGACTGTATCACGTCGGCAATGGCCGATAGAATTGCGAAACATAAACCGCAACCGGAGAGATCTCCAGACCGGAAAATATACCACATCGTTTGAAGTTTCGGGTTTCTCTAGCGATCAGCAAGTCCAGATTTTTCAACAGAACCCAAGTTCTGAAAATCGACTTCTGAAATGACCTGCGTCCAGCATTGAATGGAACCTGAAAATCCATCAAAACAGTCGATGACCGAACTGACTCTGCAAATTGTCCTTCAATTCGAAAGCCGCTTGCGCATTTCGTGCTTGTTGATATTTCAAAATGATCGCATTGGGAATCGAGACATCTGGACGTGCCGGCTCAGTGGCGCTGCTGATCGATGGCCTTCCGGCTGGCGAAATTGATCTGACCGCATCAGGGCGTCGGCATGCACGAACTCTCGTCCCTGAAATCGCGGATTTACTGAAATCACGAGAACTCAAACCCTCCGATATTCAGTTACTCGCGGTCAGCATTGGCCCTGGCAGTTTTACAGGGTTACGAGTCGGAGTCGCGTGCGCAAAAACTTACGCCTATGCAATGGGATGCCCGTTAATTGGTGTCGATACTTTTCTGGCGGTCGCCACTGCTCAACCGGAATGCGACCGTGTCTGGGTGATCGATAATGCGCTGCGTGGCGATGTTTTCGCTGGGGAATATCAAGCCATCAACGGAATCTGGACATGTGTGACCCCCGCAGCTTTGATTCCTCTTTCGACATGGCGAGAACAGCTTCGCACTGACCACCTGGTAACAGGTCCCGGCCTGTCGACTTTACGACGCGAGCTGGAAGGTCTCAATCTGGGGAATGAGGCGTTTCGCGAGCCACACGCCAGAGATATTGTTCAAGTCGGGGCTCAACTGCATGCCGAAGGTCACAGTTCTGATCCTTGGGCTTTGGTGCCATTCTACATGCGCCGCAGTGCTGCCGAGGAAAAAGCAGACGAAGCGAGCGCAACCGCTTCCTAATGGATGTGTGCTCCAGTTATTGGTCACATCGCTCAACTTCTCCGGACACTGACGCGACAATTTCGCTTCGTCACATGGCCGGGGTGTTCAAGATGAACCTCGAAAGACAGGGACGTCTTCCCTGACCAGTCAGGTGTCGTTTGAGCGAGAGATCCGCTGGGGCACTTCTGGTTGAATGTGCCTGAAACGCCTGTTCAACCGTGTCTCCATCCAAACGATATCGAAGTCCGCTTCATCCATCGCCCGACTGCATGCGCTGTCCGTGATCGTCGATGAAGAACCAAGCTTCGAATCACTCCACGAAACGGATCTGATTGTGGTTCACGCTGCGCGATTCTCATGGGAACGATCGTTCACCACCCCACGCGAAATCACACATTTCAATTGGAACGACGTCGATGACGTTCAGGATCTCACTCCGATTCCGCGTCCTCGTTCCGTGCGGAACCCCAAAAGCCTGACCAATTCAACTCAGAAATTGCGTCAGCATATTCCCAACTGATTGGGCTTCCTGAAATTGCCTGCTCATTCAACTCGATCATGCGTCTCCCTCTGGTTGTTCACCAGAGGGATTTTTGCATTCGTGATCCGACTCCGTCTCTGAAGAAACTTAACGCGACTCAAGCTCACTGGACTCAGGAAAGACCACTTCAAGGCTGGGAAATTTCCTCTTCATAAATTTCAGTGCCAGCCATGTATGGCAATGCTCGACTCTCGGATTCTTGTGCGTGGGGCAATTACATCCCAGATAGACGTCTTGAGCGATTGCCAGATCTGCGAGCTTCCTGAACTCTGCCTTGTCCTCTTGATATCGCTCCTCCAGCAGATTGACGTAGGCGTCGTGAAACTGCTTCCAGCCTGCGTCTGAGGTGTCCTCAAGAAACGTCTCAACGATCTCTTCTGTTGGGCGAAGAAGATGCTTTGTTCTCCAACGGGTGTCCTGGCGAATTCCTTCTGGAAGTGGCCCCGCATTTTCCGGACGTCGACGGTACATCGTATATCGGGAAAGCATTCTGGCCTCGAATCTCTCGTTCCACAGGTGATGGCAGTCTCTTAAACCGGAATCACCTGTTCTGCGATCTGTACTGTGATCTTTACTACGGTTCGGATGACACCACTTGATTCTACCCAGCTTATAAAACTTTGCAGGCATTTCTGAAAATCAAAACATTCTTCCTAAGAAATTGAACAGCTCCGCGAATACCCCAATAAGAGAGTCGTTGTTCCCCACTGAGAGTTGGTCTCAGAGCTTTTGAGACTGCGGTCTCTGCAAGGGATCAAGCTTTCTTCGAAACCATGAGTCACGTTTTGCAGAGATGAAACAGTTCCGCTGTTTTTCAATCAGGAGAGTGAGATGTTACGTAAGGTCGCCTTTGGAGTTCTGGCAATGACCACTCTCGGGGGATTTGTTCTGGGCACGGACATGTTCAGCTACCTGAGAACTGGTCTCGGATCCGTTCGAAGTCAACTTCGGGCTGAAGTTCCGATCGAGTTCGAAATCGAACGGGCGAAACAGGAAGTCGAACGACTGCTGCCTCAGGTGCGAAAATCAATGCATCTGATTGCGGAGGAACAGGTTGAGGTCGCCCAGCTGCAGACATCAATTGCTAGGAAAGAAACGCAGCTGAACGGCCAGGAGAGTGCCATTCTCACCATGCGGAACGATCTCAAAAAGGACGATTCCACCTTCCGATATGCTGGACATCGCTATTCACGAAAAGATGTCGAGCGGGATCTCTCCGAGCGGTTCAATCGATACAAAATTGCCGAAGAAACGGTCAAACGCGAGCAACAGGTTCTAGCGGCCAAGCTCACAGCGCTGACAGCAAATCGTGAGACACTGGAAGGCATGCTGTCTCAGAAGAAAACACTGGAAGCTGAGCTCGCGCGACTCGAAGCACGAGTGAGGACTGTCGCCGCTCGAAAGGAAATCAACGGGTTGCAGGTCGACAGCTCGCAGCTGACCAAAGTGAAGTCGTTGATCGCATCCATCGAAAAACGCCTTGATATCGAAGATGCAGTTCTTGCAGCAGAAGGCGATCTGAATGGGCTGATTCCAGTTGATCAGGAGGACGCTGCAGAAGAAAATGAAGATGTTGCCTCCGCTGTTGATCTGTACTTCAAACGCGGGGCAGAGGAGCGTCAAATTGAGCAGGTGGATTTTTGATCTGCTGACGAATTCGACAGCGGACCGATTTCACCACCGCAGCAGGTTGCCTGCGAATGACCAAATACAGTCCCACCATCGACATCCATTCCACACCGGGATGCCGGTTATGGATCGATGGTGTTGGCTGCTGGCTCCTTTGGTTTCGCAAGTCACTCACATTTGGCAGCGTGGGAGCGAATTCGGTCGATTATCGGGTTCGCTTTCCAGCCAACCTGAGAACCAGGCACTTGATCTGGGCTCGGGAAGAAGACCACGATTGGCTCACCCCTTGGGGAGAATGTCGGGTCAATCAGCAACAGATCAGCAATAGAACCGGGGTGAACACCGGAGACATTGTACATCTGGGGAACGCATTGAAGCTGGAATGGTGTCGCCCTTCGCCGCTTTGCGCCTCGGTTCGACTTTCACTGTCGCCACTTCGCTCAATTGACAGCCTGGATGGCATCATCCTCTTTGATCAGATCTGTTTAATCGGCCCGGGAAAGAACCAGCATATCGAGTGTCCTCAATGGGAATCTGATTGGATTCTGTTCAGTCAGGACGGAAAGCTGTGCGGGAAGAATTCCGAGACTGACGAAGTCGTGCGAATTTCACCAAAGCAACCGTACTATGCCGGGGATTGGAGATTTCTGCTGGAGCCAATTCCGGAAAGTGAACAGGAACTTTCAGATTTGGAATGAAATTTTAAGCCGCAGTCCTCGCTGGCCCGTTCTTCACTCCGGCTGATCTCCACAACGTCTATTGCCATTTCCATTTGAAATCACCTGAGGAGCATTGCATGAAGTTCACGTTTGCTCCTGAATCTCGGCCGCTGCCTGGCTTCACGATCAAACGCGCGATTTATCGCGGGGGGTTTGGGGAAGTCTATTTCGGCGTTTCGGATGCAGGTCGCGAAGTGGCACTGAAGCTTCTCCACAACAACTCGGATGTCGAAATCCGTGGTGTCCAGCAATGTCTGAATCTCTCTCACAGCAATCTCGTCACGATCTTTGACATCGTGAAAGATCACGACCATGACCACTGGGTTGTCATGGAGTACATCTCAGGCGAGACCCTCGATGCGGCGATTCGTAAGTTTCAGAACGGGATGCCAGTTGAAGTCATTAACAAGTGGCTACCGGGGATTGTGGATGGTGTCAGCTTCCTGCATCAGCGCGGGCTCGTCCATCGAGATCTGAAACCCGGCAACATCTTCCTGCAGGACGGAGTCGTCAAAATTGGCGATGTGGGGCTTTCCAAGTTCATCTCATCCAGCCAGAGGAGTGCCCAGACGCAAAGCGTTGGAACCGTGTACTACATGGCTCCGGAGGTTTCCAAAGGAAGCTATGGACGCGAAGTGGATGTCTATGCACTGGGAGTCATTCTCTATGAGATGCTGACCGGAGATGTCCCGTTTGATGGGGAATCGACCGGTGAAATCCTCATGAAACATCTGACCGCGCAACCTGACTTGAACCGACTTCCGCCGGTGTTCCGCCCTGTCATCGCGAAGGCATTAAGGAAGAATCCGGAAGAGCGATTTCATGAAGCCGGAGAACTGCTAACTGCATTTAACGCTGCAGTACTTGGCCCACGCACCAATCAGCAGTCGGCATCCAGTGATCGCCATGACGATCGCAATCATCACAAGCAAGAACGAAGCGCTGCCGAAAATTGGAAGCAATGGTCACCAGAGTTCGCAAAGACATTCACCGATGTTAACGACGCGGTCAGTTCACTCGAAGGTCGACTGTGTAACAGCATTCAAAATGAAGTTGCATGGTGGGGACGAAAATGGACGAAGGGGCAATTGGTTGAAGTTGGAATTCTGGCCATTGTTCTCGGAGTCATTCTCGGACTGATCGGGATTATTCTGGCTCCGATCTGGCTGATTGTCCTGCCGATACTCTTGGTCCTTGCGCCGTTGCTATTCGTGATTTTCATCGCATTTTATTCCGAGATCTCGTCAGCGATGTCTCGGTACTTTGCATCTCCGCGCCCTCCAAATCCGATCAAAGCCGACACTGCTGGAGACGCACGAAACTCCGCGCCGGTGGCAGTACAGGTACAGTCATCCCCGGCTCAAGTGAAGCAGCTTTCGACGTCGACGCATTTGGCAAGCATGACCGCAATCGCAACGTTAATCGTGCCGATGACAGTTCTCCTGTCAGGGATCCTGATCGCCGTCAAACATTCCATGTTTCAACAAGGATCTCTTCAAATCCTTGACCGTAGCCTCGTGGCAATGTTTGTTTTCACGGCGATCACGGCAGGCTGGGGGATCACACTTTTACAGTGGGTTCATCCTCAGGGAACCCGCCACGCGCATTCATTGTTAACCAAAGGATTGATCGGCGCATTGGTCGGCGTTGCAGCAATGCAGATCTCGGCGTATTTGTTTGTCACTTTCCCGGAAAGTTGGGAGTACCGGGCGAGAGGTCATTGGACGATGTTCGGTGATCTCGCCTTGATGAACGGGAATTCAGGCCCGACAACATTCGGATATGTCATGTTCTTTGGGCTGTTTTTTGCACTCCGAAACTGGTCTCAAGTGACATCGTATCACCGCTCTGTTCGCTTCTCGATTTGGGGAGTTCTGAAGACCATTTTCGTTGCGTGGTTCATCACCATGATGTTTGCCTTCCCAGTCGGATTGGCAATGGTTTGGGCGGCTGTCATTTCCAGTGCCGTGCAACTGGCGAGCCCTTGGCACGGGAATCATAAAACTCAAGTAATGCACTCCTGACCTCGGATCTTTCGATCGACTTATCTTCGATCTGAATGAATGTGTCATTGATGATCATAATTGTTCTGTCTCAGCAAGATCCCTGAGACGTGTCTGGAGCACGAGATGAGTTTGGGAATTGTATTCATATTCGCTCTGGCAATGATCATTATCACCTGCATCATTGGGCTGACCTCTTCGCGGTTGAACCGTCTCGTGGTCCCAGTAGGAGTGAGCCTCCTCTTGATGGGCTGGTTCCTGCTACAAGTTCAGCGGAGAGCTTCTCCTCCTGATATTCAAATGGCGCAGCCTTCGAATCTAACGGTCACCCAACGTTCCTCCGATTCCTCGGACAAGTATGTCGTTTCGCTCCCTGAGCAAGATGACTTGGAGGCGGAATTACCGGAAATGCCGACAGCAGAGTCGAAGTCCGATGCCCCCATTTCCGTCCTGGAGATGACTTTCAATCTGCCGAACGGACCATTAACCAGAAAACACTCTGAGACGATTCCAGATTGGGTGAGCACAAAGTCTGAATTTGCACCGCGAAGATACACTCACTGGGTAATCGTTTCTCAACGTTACGCAACGGCCAATGAGGCACGTGATGAGCTGTCGAGAAGAATTGGCATCGAACTGGAGAAGAATCAGCTCTATGTGAAATCGAATGCAGACAAGACCGGAAATTTCGCTGAAGTCTATGCGCGTTTAATTAAAGAAAACGCAATCATCAGGGAGTGCAAGGTTGCGTGGCCGCTTGAAGTCGGGGGGTTTCGGGAAAGAGTTTATCAGATTGCCTGGGAGATTCGGATCAACCCCGAAGTCATCAGCCGACTCCATGCGGACTGGAATCGCCAAAGGAGTCAGGCCAACCTGATTCGACTCGCCTCTGCATTTGGTGGGATCACGATGCTGTTTGCGACGCTGACATTTGTATTGCGACAACGGCAAAAGGAATAACACACGCTCTTGATCTCGGCTAAAATAGCATGCAGTGAAGCCGCCTCTGGAGCGAACTGATGAACCGTGTGAAGTGCTGGCAAGTTGACGCATTTACTGATCGCCCGTTTGCAGGGAATCCTGCCGCGGTCTGCTGGCTCGAAGAGCCTGCGACGGATCAATGGATGCAGGCGGTCGCGAATGAAATGAATCTGTCCGAGACGGCGTTCGTCCAACAGAACGCCGGCCGGTTCGGATTACGCTGGTTCACACCGACAGTTGAAGTCGACCTTTGCGGACATGCGACGCTCGCAACGGCACACGCTCTGTGGTCGAATGAGTTGGCTCCACGAGACAAGCCATTGCAATTTAAGACGCGAAGCGGTGATTTAACCTGTCAGTGGAATGCCCCGTTAATTGAACTCGATTTCCCTGCGCTCCACGCGGAACAGTCAGAATCCGAACCAGAGATCATGAATGCTTTAGGTCTCACGCACGTTGTTGAAACCGGGCGTAATCGGTTCGATGCGCTGGTCGTCGTTGAATCGGCTGAAGTCGTGCGAACTCTGACTCCGGACTTTGGAATGTTGGGGAAGATTCCGGTTCGAGGCGTGATCGTGACTGCTCCTTCCGATGATCCTCGATTCGATTTCATCTCACGATTCTTTGCCCCGTTTGTCGGTGTCGATGAAGACCCTGTCTGCGGATCGGCTCACTGCTGCCTGGCAACATACTGGGGGAAGCGGCTCGGCAAGACGGCACTTCGCGCGTATCAGGCATCACGAAGAGGCGGAGAGCTGTTGCTGAAATGGAACGGCGATCGAGTCTCATTAGGTGGGCAGGCGGTCACTGTCTGGGCAGGTGAGTTGCTGTAGCCCTCCTGTCAGTTTTCAGAACGCTGTCTGACTGACCCGCAATTTCCAATTCCGATTCAGGCGAAGTTCAATGCAATCGTGATCGAGCGCACCCCATCAGGTTGTTCTCGATGTCACAACAAATCGCCATCTCTGTCATTATTCCGCAGCACAGCCGATGTGAACTGACAGTTCAAGCCGTCTCGACGCTCGCATTGCATCATCATGCTTCCGCAATGCAGATCATTGTCGTCGATGATGGGAGCCCCGCTGCGGAAATCGCACTTTTTCAGCAACAATGCCCGGCCGGTGTGACGATCATTCGCCAATCACAACGCCGAGGCGTCACGGCTGCCTGGAACCTTGGAGCATCCGCTGCAGCAGCGAATACGCTGGTCTTCCTCAACAACGACACCATCACGACCGGAGAATGGCTCACGTCCATCTCGCAGGCATTGACTCAGGTCCAAAGTCGGTCAGGCGGAAGTGCTCTCAAGCTCGTCGGGGTCCAGTCACGAACATCTTCAGAGGTCTTGCGAATTCGTCCGCTGAACTCATCCATCAAACGCCCCCGAACTTTACTGCAAGGCTGGTGCCTTGCGATGCACCGTCGGACGTTCGAGGCACTGGATGGATTCGATGAACGCTTCTGTCTGTATTACTCAGACACCGATCTGCAGCTGAGATGCCTGGAAACCTGGCCTCAAAGTATCGGCGTCATTCATGGACTGCCTGTTCGCCATCTTGGTCGCAAGTCGACACGCTGTTGGGCCAGGCGAAACGTGGACTGGAAGAGTGACAAGGCCAAGTTCTATTCAAAGTGGAAGGCAAATTGATGCGGTTGGTTCAAGTATGCAACGTCGGTCAGATCTGTGGAGGAACAGCTGCGTGTGCATGGACCATCACACGTGCGTTCCCTGACTGGGAACATCACATCCTATTCCTGTCCCCTCCCTCAACGGAAACAGTCCAGGCGTTCTCGCATTGTCAGATTGCGAACATTCGTCGCGTCAATGACGAAGTCCTCGCTTCACACCGGCCGGATCTGGTGATTCTGCATAACACTGCAGCGAAGAACGCAGACGTCATCAGTTCTGCAACAACAATCCAGTTCCGACATTCGCAAGGGATTCATGCAAAAGCCGATCTCTCAGTCTCTTGTTCGAAGTGGCTGGCAAAGCACTTTGACGATTCAAACATCGTCCTTCATCAGCCAGTCCCCAAACCAGTCCGCCCCCACCTGAACACGCCAACAGGAACTCAGGACGCCGCAAAGGAGAGCCGTCATTTCGCGACGAACTTGATCGTTGGAAGAATCTGTACCCCCACTCAACGCAAATGGCCGAGCGACGCACTGCACGTCTATCGAGCTGTCGCAAGTACATGCCCTAACATTCAATGGGAATTCGTTGGATGCCCGATCGAACTCCAATCACAGTGGCAGGACGCATGTGCAGGAAGGGCAACATTTCTTCCGGCAGAATGGCAAGCGAGAAGGCATCTCTGGCGATGGCATGCGCTGCTCTACCATCACCCCACACTCACCGAATCATTCGGGCGAACAGTGACAGAAGCGATGCGCGCCGGGTGCGTCCCGATCGTTGATGCCAAGGGGGGATTTATTGAGCAGATCGAACAGGAACGTACCGGCTATCTGTGCGCGTCACAAACTGACTTCGTAGCAGCGGTCGATCGCCTGTCGCATTCTGCTCACTGGTGGAAAATGTCTCGTGCAGCAATGACTGCTGCCGATGATAACTTCTCATTACAGTCGTTCCGCAGGCGATTTCTGTCTCTCGTCAAACGAAGAGCAACAGATCTCTCCGTTGCTCTTCGTTGACATTAAGAATGTCACGAAAGTGACTGAAGCGCTGCGAGAATCGCGTCGTGCAGAAGACCATTGGAGACGACCACTCCGCGGTTGTTCTTCAATGTTCTTCCTGCGGCGAAATCGAGTGGCTTCCCGTCGATATCGGTGACGCGTCCGCCGGCCTCTTCCAAAACGAGAACACCGCCAGCGTGATCCCAGATTTTCTCTTCGTATCCTTTTCTTGTGGGAAGTCGGAGATAGAAGTCTGCGTTGCCTTCCGCAACAGTTGCATACTTCGCCTGGCTATCCATCCGCACAGGCTCTGCGGTGATATTCAGACTTTGCAGAATCTGTGATGACTGGTCATGAGCACTATGCCCCGATTCCACCGATTCACACATTCTCGCCAGTTCCGGCTGAGCTGTCTTTGATACTTTGATTCGGGTGGGATACGCAGAAGGATTCGACAGAGGAATCGCGAACGATCCTGACCCACGAACGGAATAAAAGACCGCCCCTGTCTGGTCACCGAATGGAAGATTTGGACAGGCCAGAGCTGCGATTTCGATTTGATGGTCTACAAGCAACGCGAGAGAGATCGCGTACTGTTCTTTTCGCAGGAAGCCTTTGGTCCCATCAATCGGGTCGAGCGTCCAATAGCGATTCGCCGACCCGTCATGATTCCCGGCGTCAATCCACTGCAGCAGTTCTTCTTGCGTCGCTGCAACCCCGCTGGTGGTCACTTCATCCAGAATCAGTTGCAAGAATGCCGCGTTGGCTGGATCTCTCAGGTCGCCAGAATCCTCTTCTCCAACAATCAGTTCACCGGGGAAATCATTCAGGATCTCACGGCAGATCACAGCCTGACTCGCATAGTCAGCAATTGTGACCGGTGACTGGTCCTTCTTCTCCAACGATTCAGCAGTGATCTTCCCCTGCACGGATTGACAAATCGTTGATGCCGCCAGGACTGCATTTAACGCAGCGTTCAACTCCATTTGATATGACGGGACCATCTCACACATCCTTCACTGTGTTGTCGCGAATTGGCACTCGGCTGTATTGATTCAGCATCTGTGCCGCCGTGGCCGGGAACGATTGCCGTTCAACCGATGCCGTGCCAGACGCGCCAGTGTAGAAAGCTGTCATTTCCTCAGCAACGAGTTCGCATACGAATCGCCGCGCGCAATGTCGAGAATCGGGCAGAGTGCAGCAAGCATCCCACCCAAGTCTAGGGACTGTCCTGCCCTTCTGAGCTTCGAAGTTGACACCCTCCAACAGTGCGTCCACAAGGAACGCTTATTGAGGGCACGTGCGAACGATTCGCTTGAAAGGCTTTCCAGGACTCACCTTGGTTTCTCACTACTCGGGCATGAGAGATTCCCTCAGCGAATAGCCTCATAAATGATGACAAACATACAGAACTTATTCATCTGCCAACAAATGTGGTAGATCGAGATATTAACATTGACCGATATCACTATACGGATATGCTCACTGCATCTCTATTCAGATAACGCGCCGACATCTCTCCCAGACCACTTATAACCGAATCGATTCGCCAATTCTTACCGATGCATGTCGGTCGAGGGTCAAATCGAGTTCATTATACACGGAGATTACGATGGCTCATATTCGCGCATCCTGTCGAAAAGGATCTATTCGACATCGAAGCCAATCTCATGGTTTCACTCTCATCGAACTGCTTGTTGTTATTGCCATTATTGCCATCTTGATTGCGTTGCTATTGCCTGCAGTGCAACAGGCCAGAGAAGCAGCCCGTCGTTCACAATGCCGGAACAACCTCAAGCAGATCGGACTGGCTCTTCACAATTATCATGACGCAGCCAAAGTCTTCCCGCCTGGATGGATCGTGCCTCAATACTGGACCTGCAATGGAGCCACGAAAGTGATTAGCAACGATCATCGCTATGTCGCGCATAGTCCATCATGGGGGCTCTACATTACCCCATACATCGATCTGGCACCGATCTACACATCGCTCACGTTTGGACAAGCACAAAGCTGCTGGGACGGGGGAGGTTTCGTCAACTTCACTGGCTCCGGACTCTTGCGTGCTCCCAGTGCCACGAGTCCTTTAAGTAAGTCTTATCCCGTCTACTCGTGTCCATCAGATACTCAACCGTTTGATACGCCTGCAATCCGCAATTACGGTCGATCCAGCTATGTGTGCAACCGAGGGAACGAGAACATCTATGGGCAGGCGAGCAAGATGGACCCCAGCCCCGGCGTCTTCTACACCAATTCCCGAACTGGCTCACGGGATATCACTGATGGCATGAGCAATACATTCGCCATCGGGGAAACAAGTGCACTTCAATACAACGATGTGGACTCAAGCACGGTCTATGAGATTGGTGGCGTCTGGGCTGGACTTGGAATTCACAAAACGGATGACCTTGTCTCCAGAGTTGTGTACCGCACCCGACCGCTCAATCGGAGCACGCCAGTGAAAACAAATGAAAGCGACGGGTTTGGAAGCCAGCACACCGGCGGAGCACACTTCCTCTTCTGTGACGGATCGGTGAGGTTCATCAGCGAGAATATTGCAATCAACACATACGGGAACCTCGGAGATCGCGCGGATGGCATGGTCCTTGGTGAGTATTGATCAATAAGCCAATCGCGTCACCGCTCCGTTCACATCGTGTGGTAGTTGCCTTCCGTTTCTCGATGTCTTCTAACGGTAGGGGCCAAGATGTTTAAGATCTCCCGTCGACCAAATGTGATGCTCGCTCTGATCGTGAGTTGTGTCTCCCTCGCAGGTTGCTGGAAGTCAGAGACAGGTCCCAGGCAGTTTCACGTTTATGGGGACGTGACATACGATGGAAAGCCGATTCCGGTCGGACGCATCTCCTTTGTTCCAAAGCTGGGAGAGAACTCTGGTCCACCGGGCTATGCGATCATTCAGCGTGGCAAGTTCGACACCAGAAGCAAAGGAGGAAAACCCTCCATCTCAGGGCCACTTGAAGTGCTGGTAACTCACTATGGCGAACCCAATGCTGAAGGAGCACTTCCTGAAACTGCCCTCTTTGATGACTACAAATCAGAGCTCGCAATCGATTCAAAGAATCGCATTACACAGATGGACCTCAGCATTCCTCTGCTGCCCACGAAAAAGAAACTCAGACGAAAGTAACGAGCAGGACCCTGCAAACGCTCGGCTGCAACGATCAATTCGGAACACGAACGTCGGGAAGTACATAGTCGAACAGATGCGTCGCAGCTCATCGTATTCAGCTGAACAGTGATCGTATTAAATAAATGCAGGTCAGGATCCGATGGAGAGCCTGACCTGTTTATTATTAATATTCCTACCTGTGCCGCTATTTCCCTAACAGCTGGTTCACGTACGGTAGAACGTGATCTTTGTATGTGAACTCGTCTGGGTTCTCCGGGTCAGGAAACTCCTTAATCAACTTTCCTTCTCCGTCAAAAACCAGCACGATGGGAATCGACTGGTGCTTGATCTTATCGGTGAACAACGTCTCTGTATCTGTTGAGAGCAGAACGTTCTTGAATGTTGCCTTTTGCTTATTCAAGAATGCCTGAACTTTCTCTCGATGCGTTTCAGCAGTGGTCCCGTCAACACCATCAAAATCTGCGGACACAGAAACACAGGCGATCTTGTCGCTGTGATCCTGATGCAGTTTCACGAGGTTGGGAAACTCATCGACACATGGAGGGCAATAGGTCGCCCAGACATCCATCACCACAATCTTGCCGGGATATTGCTTGACCAGCCCAATCGTTGAATCCCAATCGAGGGTTTCGAGCGTCACAGGCTTTGCCTGATCTGGTGTCGTTGTTGTCGGAGAAGCAGAGGATTCGGCAGGAGTTACCTCCTTCATTTCAGCCGGAAGATCAGTCTTCGGAGTTTCCACTTTCGGGCTGGGGCACCCCATTGCGGTCAGCAACAACAATGCTCCAGAGAAGGTCCATTTCATCGCCATACTTATCTTCCTCACGATGCTAATCAGAAGTAAGGGACATATTCAGATAGCAGACCTGTCGCCCACCTAGAGCAAAGAATCGGCTGACATTACTGATGACTCTGAGCTGCGGTAGGAAACGTACCAGCCTGAACTTCTTCGATATACTCTTTTGTACCTGTCAGGATACTGGACTTGAGATCCGCGAAAAGTTTCATGAACTTCGGCTTGAAGCCAGAGACTCCAAACATATCAGGAGTCACAAGCACCTGACCATCACAATGGGGACCTGCGCCGATGCCGATCGTTGGAATCTTGACCGTCTCTGTAATTTTTCTGGCAATCTCAGCAGGCATTAACTCCAGGACGATTGAGAACGCCCCGGCTTTTTCAGCGGCAATTGCGTCGTCCAGTAATTGCTGTTCATTTCGCTGAACGGCTGACATCTTGCCGTATTTCCGGACTGACTGCGGCTGCATTCCAATATGTGCCATGACCGGAAGATCACATTCCGAGAGGCGTTCAATCGTCTTCGCCTGATGGACGCCCCCTTCGAGCTTCACGGCGCCACATCCCGTTTCTTTCAAAACACGTCCAGCACTCTTGATCGCCTGTCGAGTACTGACCTGATACGACATGAACGGCAAGTCGACAATCACCAGACACTTCTTCGCCGCACGGGCCACAATCTCGCCGTGATAAATCATCTGTTCGAGAGTCACTGGCAGCGTACTGCTGTGCCCCTGGACGACCATTCCCAGTGAATCGCCAACAAGCAATGCATCGATCCCGGCTTCATCGAGGATCGACGCCCACAAGCAGTCATAAGCCGTCAGAACAGTCAGCTTGCGGCCTTGCGATTTGGCATTTGCGAATTCAGGAACATTCATGGGAGACCAGAGACTTATTCAGCAGAAGATTTCAAAATCAGACAAACGAGAGCGTGAATCGCAGGTGAGTACGTGCCTGCCTTCCGGACATTGCACGAACACAGTGACAGTATCGATGTCAGTCATCCAGAACGCAAGGTGTCTCTCCTGGTGACATTCGATTCAAGATCACCGGTTCAATCGTCGGAAGCCGGCGAAAAGCTGAACCTGCTGCAACTTCATTCCGCGGACCCGATTTTTATATACTGCTTGTACCGCATCATTCATTGCCGTTGGATTGTCCTATGAAAATCGCAGTCGTGCAGATGGATGTCACTCTTGGCCAGATTGACTCCAACCTGAATAAAATCATCCATTACTTGCGAATCACACGTGAATCCGGTGCTCACGTGACAATCTTCCCAGAATGCGCTCTGACTGGATATTGCTTTGCGACCCTGGACGAAGCGAAGCCATTCGCCCAATCGATTCCAGGACCAGCAACGGAACGAATCCAGAACGAGCTCTGTTCACTGGGTGGGGCCGCCGTCTTTGGTCTGATAGAAGATCACGCAGATGGAATCTTCAACTCCGCTGTCTTCGTCACAGCCAACGGTGTTAAACAGTCCTACCGAAAGATCCATCTTCCCTATCTTGGAATCGATCAGTTTGCCACCCATGGAGACCGCCCGTTTACGGTTCATGAATACGAAGGCATTCGATTCGGCCTGAGCATCTGTTACGACTCTGCCTTCCCTGAATCGATGCGATTGCTGGCGCTACAGGGAGCTGATGTCATTCTTTTGCCGACGAATTTCCCCAGCGGTGCAGACTCGATGGTCGACCATGTGATGCGCACGAGAGCATTGGAGAACAAAGTCTATTTCGCGTGCTGCAATCGAGTCGGCGAAGAACGGGGCTTTCCCTTCATCGGTCAAAGCCAGATTGTTGAACCGAGTGGGCATCTGGCAGCAAAGGCCTCAGCCGATCAGGAAGAAGTGCTCTACGCAGAGATCAATCCTGAACTCGCCAGAAACAAACGGGTCGGACGCTCCTCTGTCATGCAGGCGATTGACAGAATGGCCGATCGCCGCCCTGAAATGTACGGTGGGTTACTCACACCACATGCTTTACCACGCCCTGGCCGCGACGCCAATTGAGTTGATTGATCGCCTCGAACGACTTGTCACTTGCCGGACTTACCAGATGTGTCGTCGCCCTTCAGTAGGTCGGCAACGCGCTGCTCCCAGAACGACAATTCTGCGTAGTCCACATTCGTCTCTGATGAAGTTTGCACATCGAGCGGGTTCGGGACATCTGGTTTACCGGGAACAACTCGACGTTTCGCCGTTGATGGGGCAGGGGGCAACGGTTGCGCGTCCTCCGGGACAAGTGAGTTCGCAGGTTTTGCCTTGGCCGCAGGCTTCGCCGCCCCTCCTGCTTTCGCAGACGGTTCCTTTGGCGCCAGCGGTGTCACATCAAGAGGCTTCTTCTGCTCGTCCTGATGCACCGAACGTTCAATCTCTGCGACATCGATATCAGCGAACTCCAGCGACCAATCGACAGGACTGACTTTCGGTTGTGGCTGCGTTGTTTCCCCCGCACTCATCGCCGATTTGTCCTTATACTGCTGACGATCTTTTCGTTCATCCAGCTCGACGAGAAATGTGTCGGACTTAATGCACTTCGCACGAGCCGCCCGTGCTGCAATTCTCATTCGCTGATCACTGGAGACGACAGTGATCAATTCTGGTTGTTCCGCGCCCAGGAGCACATCTTCGATCAGATCATCAGCCTGACGGCCTCGCGGGGAAAAGATCACCTGCATCCCGTGAGCCGTTTGAGCGCGTCGATCGCTTCCTTCTGCATACTGCGCATCAAAGATAATCGTGGTCTGCGAAAGTTCCTCTTCCGTCAACCCTTCCTTCAGCCGCTTGAACAGACGGTCGCGTGCCTTTTGAAACTGGCCAGTATGCGGACGGACTTTTCCATATCCTGCGAAATGCAGGAGGTTGTATCCATCGATTACCAGTTTCATGGCCATGGTCTGATCCGCGGATATGTCTGACTCATATCAAACATCAAGTTCGTTGCATTCTCCCAAGTCAGGTAAACTGATCTGGATGCAAGCTCAGCTACAAGGACGATTTCAAGTTGACTATTTTAGTGCAAAACTCGACGATCCGGTTCGGCGAGATGGAAAAAATGAATTGAATAACTCGAATCCCCTCGGACGAAACGGTCATAAGGATTCAATTCCGGCAGTCGAAATCCCGGTCTTCATGGAATGATGCCACATGCGGAGCCCCCCCGATCAACTTAAAGTCATTGGATGGAGAGAATGGGTTAGCCTGCCTGCGCTCGGTGTCGATGCCATCAAAGCAAAGATTGACACTGGGGCAACAACCTCGTCCCTGCACGCTTTTGAAATCGAGCGGTTTCGCCGAAAGCGAATGGATTACGTCCGGTTTCGGATTCACCCGAAACAGCTGAACAATCAGCTTGTCGTCGCGGCAGAAGCCCCACTTATCGAGATGAGGACCGTTCGAAGTTCCAATGGGCACGAGTCTGAAAGACCGGTTATTCGGACACTGCTGCAAATTTTCGAAGAAATCTGGGAAATCGAGCTGACACTCGCGAACCGAGATCAGATGGGTTTTCGCATGCTCCTGGGTAGACAGGCGTTAAGGGAACGATTCCTTGTTGATGCGGGAAATTCCTATTACGACGAGGCTCGAAAGCCACAGCGCCGGAAACGGTAAGTTCCGGCTTGAAGCTTCTGAATACCCACATATGATCTCAATGGCAGTGTACGCTTTCGTACAGCCAGACCTCTCAAACGCTCTGTGGATCTAATGTCCCAAGACGAACCCGCACCAGTGCCTGCGACCGAGGTGGTCACAGACGAAGCATCGCCGCCACAACGGCCGCTCAAAATTGCAATTCTTTCTCGAAAATCGTCACTCTACTCGACGAGACGCCTCAAAGAGGCCGGTGAAAAGCGAGGGCATCAGGTTCAAGTCATTGACTACCTGCGCTGCTACATGAACATCACCTCTCATCGTCCTACCATCATTTACTCAGGGCGCGAGCTGAACGACATCGACGCTGTCATCCCTCGTATCGGGGCATCGCATACGTTCTATGGAACAGCAGTTGTTCGTCAGTTTGAGATGATGGGAATCTTCACAGCGAATGAATCACAGGCGATTACGCGTTCTCGCGATAAACTCCGTTGCCTGCAACTCTTGTCACGCGACGGAATCGGATTGCCGGTTTCCGGGTGTGCGCATTCAACAAAGGACATCGACGGTCTGATTGATATTGTCGGAGGGGCTCCACTCGTCGTTAAGATTGTCGAAGGGACTCAAGGTGTCGGGGTCATTCTCGCCGAGACTCGTAAAGCCGCGGAGGCGGTGATCGAAGCGTTTCGAGGAGTTGAAGCAAATATTCTTGTGCAGGAATTCATTCAGGAAGCAGCAGGAAGCGACCTGCGTTGCCTCGTTGTCGGCGGAAAAGTCGTCGCTGCGATGATGAGAACCGCGCGAGCCGGCGAGTTCCGCTCCAACCTCCATCGAGGAGGAACAGCGGTGAAAGTGAAGCTCACCCCAGAAGAGCGGACAACTGCGCTCCGAGCTGCCAAATCAATGGGGCTTCGGGTCGCTGGTGTCGACATCCTTCGCTCCCGACATGGGCCAGTTGTCATGGAAGTCAATTCCTCTCCAGGGTTGGAAGGAATCGAAAATGCATCCAAACAGGACGTGGCCAGCAAAGTGATCGAGTTTATTGAAAAACATTGTGATACATCCGACTCCAAGGACCGTATCAAAGGATAGACAACAGAACAGCAGACAAGTTGCCCTGTGAACAAGCGAATCAGTCACAGGCAAGCTTGTCATCCCCTTTTGCACATTCAAATTATGGAACGTCCTGAGACTTCGAATCCAAGACCTGTCCTGGAAATCCAAACCGGCAAACATAAAGGGCAGCGGATTACGCTCAGCGCAGACGAAGTCATCATCGGTCGGGGCGAAACCGCCAGAATTCGCCTCCCATCTCCTGATGTGAGTCGCGAACACTGTCGCCTGGCGTACTCAAATCGCCGCCTGATTGTCGAAGACCTGAAGAGCCGGAACGGAACGTTCATCAATGGTCGTCCCATTACCGGGAAGCGTTACATCGCCCCGGGGCACACGTTGACGATCGGGCCGATGACGTTTTTGTTACTGGGTGCCGCAATTGACGAAGCACCGGCCGTGGGCCTTGCCGTCTCCGGGAAACGCGGAATTCGACCTGATCTCTCAGATGATGATGTGATGGAGTTGATCTCTGATCGCCTCACCACAGAGGCCAACCTGAAGGCAATGGAAACCTCTGATCACATCCCGATCATCCCTCGAGAACACCCATTGTCAGAGAGCTAAACCGATTCGGCCTCATGCGTGCCCGCGCAGAAGCGCCTCGGTTCGATAGACAAGAGAAGGTTTCCTTGCACCTCGCTCAATTGCAGCATGGCGCATAAAAAAAGGTGGTTCACAAAACTGTGAACCACCTTCCGATTTTCATCTCAAACTGCTCAAACTCGCCCAAGCACGAGACAGGCATTATGTCCACCAAAGCCGAAGCTGTTGGACATCAGCCGATCAATTTGCATTGGACGTGCCTGAAGCGGCACATAATCCAAATCACATCCTTCGTCCGGCTCCTCAAGATTGATTGTCGGCGGAGCGACTTGATCCTGAAGTGCCATCACGCAGATGATAAATTCCAAACCGCCGGAAGCCCCGAGAAGGTGCCCCAACTGACTCTTGGTACTGGAAACAGCAACACTCTTGGCGTGTTCTCCCCAAACCGTTTTCACTGCAAATGTCTCTGCCTTGTCACCAAGTGGAGTACTGGTGCCGTGAGCGTTGATGTATTGCAGATCCTGAGGATTCAACTGAGCGTCTCGTAGTGCATTTTTCATTGCACGAGCAGCTCCGCGTCCCTCCGGGTCAGGTGCGGTCATATGATTGCCATCGGCAGCCATACCATAACCAAGAACTTCGGCAAGGATATTTGCCCCGCGAGCCTTTGCATGCTCGTATTCTTCGAGCACACAAATCCCAGCTCCCTCGGCAATCACAAACCCATCGCGTCCTTTGTCAAAGGGGCGACTCGCGGTCTGTGGATCGTCATTCCGAGTCGACAGGGCTTGCATGCGAGCAAAGCCTGACAATCCCATTGGAGTGATTGCAGCTTCGCTTCCGCCAGTCACCATCACATCCGCATCACCCATCTGAATCAAACGAAAGGCATCGCCAATCGCGTTATTCGAAGAGGCACATGCAGTCGCAACAGCACTGTTCGGTCCGCGTAGTTTCCAGCGAACAGATACGTTTCCGCTTGCCGCATTGACCATCAGCTTCGGAATCATCAACGGAGAGACCCTTGCAGGCCCTTGATCAAACAAAGCAGCATGCTGCTGTTCGATCTCGCTGAGACCACCGATACCGCTTCCGATCAACACACCATGCAAATATGGGTCACCGGCATCGAAATCGATTCCGGATTGCTTAATTGCTTTGTGGGCTGCAGCCATTGCGAATTGAACAAAACGGTCAAGCCGTCGGACTTCCTTATCGAGAATCTCGATATGGTCTGACAAATCAAAGTTTTGAACTTCGCCGCCGAACCGAACCTTAAAAGTCGACGTATCAAATCGACGTAATGGCCCGATCCCGCTTTTTCCGGCGCATATGTTGTCCCAGAACTCAGGGATTTGATACCCGAGAGTGGAAACGACGCCCATCCCTGTGACAACGACGCGCCTACGCATTGCTCAAGCACTTTCCTTTTGCTTGATGTAATCGATTGCATCACCCACAGTGCGAAGCTTTTCATAGTCTTCGTCCGGGATGGTCACACCAAATTCTTCTTCGAACTTCATGCCCAGTTCAACCAGGTCCAACGAGTCCGCGTGCAAATCGTCGATGAAATTGCTGTCTCGTGTAATCTCGTCTTTATTCACGCTCAATTGTTCGCTGACAATTGAGATCACTTTTTCTTCCACGAACTTACTCCTTTCACGGAGAAGAGCACCCCAACGGTGCATCCATGATGATTGTCAAAAAGTCGTTGACGCAACACGAAATCTGGCTGTTTGCGATAACGGCGTCAAGATATAGCGGCTTTTAACTTACGTGTAAACGGCAAGGCAAAGATGCCTTCGATATTCGGTAGAGACTGCCGAAACTCATGTGTCATTGACCACAGTACAGGGAATTTTGCGGTCAACTCGCTTCATCAACCCTGTCAAAACCCGTCCAGGACCGATCTCGTAGAACTCGGTAATGCCAGAATTCAGCATGTACCGCAAGCAATCTTCCCACCGAACAGGGCTGACGACCTGCCGAACGAGGATTTCCTTGAGTTCTGCCGGATCCAGATGTGGAACGGCATCCACATTGGAAACCACTGGGATTTCCGGGGATTTCATCTCAACCGCAGCCAAAGCCTGCGCAAGACGCTGATCGGCGGGTTCCATAATCTTTGTGTGGAACGCTCCAGCCACTGCCAGCGGAACGACGCGAGCATTTGCAGCTTCCGCAAGCTCGACTGCTTTTTCGAGAGCAGCATTGCATCCTGAAATCGCAAGATTCCCCGGGCAAAGATAATTTGCGATCTGAATCAGCCCTGCAGAACGCGCTTCGTCGCAGATTGCGTTCACTTTCTCGACATCGAGCATCAGCACACTCGCCATGCCGGATGGAGTCGCGTCAGCAGCATCCTGCATCGCCTGACCGCGCTGCTGAACAATCCGCAAACCTTCCTCAAAGGACATTGACCCGGAAAACACGAGTGCTGTGTATTCGCCGAGGCTCAATCCTGCTGCCATTTCGCAAGACAGGACGATCTCTGGTGATTCTGCTCGCAGTTTCTCCAAAGCAGCCAGACTGGATACAAAGATTGCCGGCTGGCTAATCACAGTGGAATCGAGTTCCTGAGATGGCCCCTCAAAGCAGAGCTTTGCGAGATCGTATCCCAAAATCTCATTTGCCTGATCGAACAGGCGTCGAGCAGCGGGATAAGCTTCGACCAGCTTGCTCGCCATTCCCACATGCTGAGCCCCCTGGCCCGGAAAAAGAAAACCAATACGGCTCATGGAATGCATCTCCTTAATGCTGCCGAGGTCTCAGGCAAGAGTCGCCAGAACTGCGATAATTCAGCGTAACAGATGCCATTCACTTTGACACAAGTCACGCGATCAATACGAAAATTGGCCTCCAAGCATCAGTTCAACACAACTCTCTCCAGTGTGTGATTCGACGCATTAGAGACCACTTCGATTACGTGTGCCCATTCGACTCCGGTCTTCTCCAAGACCAGATTGCCTATGTCTGCAACGCTTCTGTGATTTTCTGATTGACGTTCCGATCTTTCAACGTCACGACGGTTTTAATCGCGTTTCGAATCGATCGTGCGTCGCTGGACCCATGTGAGATCAGACAGATCCCATCAATCCCCAGTAACGGTGCCCCGCCAGTTTCATTGTACTCGAACTGCTTGGCCACCTCGCTGAAGGCCCCAGCTGCCAAGTCTTTTTCAGCCTGAAGGGAATCCATCACGTTCGTGTAAAGGGTTTTCATCGTCATTGAAGCCATGCCTTCGCTGACTTTCAAAATGACGTTTCCGACAAACCCTTCACAAATGACAACATCAACAGAGCCATTGAAGACGTCACGCCCTTCGACGTTTCCAATGAAAGATTGAGCGACTGAACCGGCGGCAATCATCTGACTTGCCTCACGGATCGACTCATTCCCTTTGCCGTCTTCACTACCGATGTTCATGACACCGACGCGAGGCTCTGCAACTCCCAGCACTTCACGGGCAAATACACTGCCCATGACTGCGTACTGGGCGAGATGTTCAGGGCGAGCACCTGGGTTTGCTCCAACATCCATCAACACGGTTTTACCATGCAATGAAGGGAGGATGACCGCAATTCCCGGGCGTTTGACGCCTTTCAAAAACAGCTTGGTCCACAGGCCCGCTGCGACGACCCCACCGGTATTTCCGGCACTGATCAGCGCATCGGCTTCCTTGGCCGCCATCATTCTCCAGCAGCGAGCGATGGAGCAATCCGGCTTTTTTCGCAACGCTTCTGTTGGTTTTTCATCCATGCCAACAAAAGAGTCAGAATGCATGACGACCAAACGCTGGCCGGAATACCCGGTGCGTTCAATCATCGGATCGAGGACCGCGCGGTCCCCAACCAATACAATTTCAATGTCCGGAATTAATTGAAGAGCTTCAACAGCTCCATCAACGTTCACCGCGGGAGCGAAATCGCCCCCCATCGCGTCCAATGCGATCCGCATGTGAGACTATTCCTCAGTGGCGACCATGGGACGGCCCTGATAGGAACCGCAATTTGGGCAAACCACATGTGAAGGAACAGCTGTTCCACACTGTGTGCAATATTGCAACTTCATTGGCTTAACAGCGTTATGGCTGTTTCGCTTGCGGGATCGTGATTTGGACTGACGTCTCTTGGGGACAGCCATGATGCCGCACCCTTTCCACAAGTTAATTTCAAACGGGACGAACAACCAAACCCGGAAGCTAGACCCCGGGCAAGGAATGATCGGGAATCGTATGTCAGGGTCAAAAGTTATGTCAAGGATCAGGAGCCGTGATTGCCCATCAGACTGCCTGTATTGAGAAAACTACATATGCTGTAACGACATTCAGAGTGCGTTATTCGCCGGAACACGCTGTTTTTTCGACAACTTTGACGTATTTCCAACCTGACCCACAAAATCAACGCTCACTTATAGGAATCTGGCCCCTGAAGACGATAGAGTGTATCGAAAGTCCACGAAGTGTCTTCAACCAGCAACTTAATTGCCTTTTCCTCAGATTATTTGAACTTCTCGACGTGCGACACTTCAACGGTGTCGCCAGCCTGAATCTCCCGCAAGACGATTGACGTTGCCTCAAAAACCATGCGCGACGCAAAGCATCCACCAGAAACAGGAAAACAAACCGCAAAGGTGCAAACCAGTTGGTTTCACCATATTGCCCGGCGTCAGTTACCCCTCGAAACAGAGACCACAATCTTCATTCTGGTCAGTATCCTTGATTTCTTTGTGACTTACTGGCTGCTGATGTCAGGTGGATTCCGCGAAAGCAATCCCCTCGCGAACTGGTTCCTGGAAGGGTGGGGCGTCACCAAAGGAATGCTCCTCTACAAACTTGCACTGGTCACGATTGTGTGCCTGATTTCCCAAATCGTTTACCCTTACCGCCCACGCACCGCACGGTTACTGCTTATCGGAGGTACCGTGGCTGCCGGCTACGTGGTCATTCACGGTTTGCGACTGTATCTCGCCCATGGCCCAGCCCCTGCAACCAACCCCCTGGACCTTTTCTAAGCTGTCATTCCCCAACAACTCACGCACGATTCCAAGCGGATCAGGGAACCCAAAATGGCCAACCGAGAGGCAAAAACTTACCAGATCCTTGAAAACGCCCCTCCGGCAACCACTCCTGAAGAAGCTGCACCTGCCGACGACAGCAAAGCCCCCGAGACACCAAAGAAGCCGGTTGGACGCCTCCTTTCACTGGATGCGTTCCGCGGATTCATCATGCTGCTCCTGGCCGCGCATGGTTTTGGAATCGCAGCCCTCGCACGAACCCCGGCTGACAATGCAGTCTGGCAGATCCTCGACCGCCCCACGCTGCAATGGGTCGCGTTTCACTTCAACCACCCAGACTGGCAATCCAGCTTCGTCCCCGGTACCAGAGACCCCTCCATTGGTTCCCCCTGGCTTCACGTTGGTGTTTCATTTTGGGATCTGATTCAGCCTGCATTCATGTTCATGGTTGGAGTCTCCCTCCCGTTTTCCATGTCGCGGCGAGAAAGCTTTGGGCACCACAAACTGAAACGTGGGCTTCATGCTCTCGCACGATCGATCACACTCGTTCTGATGGGAGTCTTTCTCTACTCACTCTCGAACAAGACAACCAACTGGATCTTCCCCAATGTTCTGGCTCAGATCGGGCTGGGCTACTTCTGGGTGACCCTGCTGGTCGGGCGCAAACTTTGGATTCAGATTGCAGCAATGGTCACAATCCTTGTTGGAACATGGATTGGAATTCACACCTATGTGCCACCAGCAGACGCTTCCCCGAAAGATGTCAACGCCCGCTATGAGAAAGGCGAGATCTACGCCCCGCCATACAGACAGTGGTCCAAGAATCTCAATGCATTCCACGCCTTTGACGTCTGGTTCCTTAACCAATTCCCACGTTCCAGCGACGCTGGCGAATTTAAATTCAATGGTGGCGGCTACCAGACCTTAAATTTTGTTCCGGCCATGGCCACGATGATCCTGGGACTCCTTTGCGGCGAGCTTTTACTTTCCTCATGGCTCCCAAAAAGAAAATTCTGGACACTCGTCCTGATTGCCGTGGGATGTTGGGGATTGGGAATTTTCCTGGGAGCGACATGCTGCCCGATCGTTAAGAAAATCTGGACCCCAAGTTGGGTCCTGTTTAGCGGGGGCTTTGTCGTTGGCATGCTTGCAATGTTTTACCTGCTGTTTGACATCCTGCCATTCAAGAGGCTTGCATTCCCGCTCGTCGTCGTCGGCACCAATTCATTGCTGGTGTACTTCATGGGCGAACTCATTACGAAATGGCTCGCCCAGAATGTCACCCGCCACTTTGGCTGGGCCATCGACGGAATTCTCGGCTGGATTGCCAACACATTCCAGCTTCTGCAGGGGAGCACTGTTCCTCCAGCGGAAGCCGGAGCATATTTACACACCGCTTTTCAACCCGTAATCAGCGCAACCAGTGCAATCATTGCGATCTGGTTATTGTGTTACTGGCTCTACCGACAACGGATTTTCATTCGCGTGTGACCCATTTACCACGACTCGAATACACAGCCGAGTCCAACAGCACAATTGAATCCAAATTTCACAACCAACTAGCAAGGAGTCAGTTACGTCGCCATGAAATCAAATAGTCATTCACCTTCAAAGAAATGCAAGAACCTAACCAATTCCCCAAACACGCAATCAAAACCGATGACCTGTGCATTCAGGCTATACTTCGCTTGCAAATATTGACACGAACAAACGCTGGCTCTGGGCCAGTCGATCGGTATGATTTGATTTGATACGTTTCAACCTCAGGTAATCTCGTATCAACTTTTCAGGATTTACTCTTGCCAAAGAGTTACGAATTGGTTGGAAGAGCAGCCAATTCCACCAGCGGAGTCAATGAAGTTCGTTCAATTGCCGATCCCCAAACGGATCCAATCCAGTTGCCTCGGCCAAAACAGTCTCACTGACACACCATTTTGCAAGTGCGTACCCTCTACGCCTTCCTTGCAGCAGAACAGGCAGACCCGTCATGACGTCACCTTCCTCTCGCCGCTGTCCTGGTCCACTTAGCCGTCGCGAGTTTATGAATATCGGGCTTACCGGGTTTGCCGGTTTGAGCTGGCCCGGTCTTCTTCGCCTGCGAGCTGAATCTGGAATCACTTCCAACAAAGAGAAGACCGCTGTCATTCTGGTCTGGCTGCCTGGCGGACTTTCACACCTGGACACCTTTGACCCGAAGCCAGATAGCGGCAGTGAATACCGTGGTCCGTTCAAGACGATTTCAACAGCGGTTCCCGGAACGATGTTCACGGAACTGCTGCCACGGCACGCTGCAATCGCCGACAAATTCACCGTGTTGCGTTCAATGAAGCAGTCAGCTGGCGGTCACCCTGCCGGTTCGATGCAGCTTCTTTCTGGTGACCCGGACACTCGTGATAAACCTAAACCACGATTCCCGGACTGGATGTCGGTTGCCGCATATCTGCGAGCTCAGGATGGCCGACGAAGCAACCCATTGCCGAACTACATCGGGGTGAACCCGCCAAGGGAATACAACGGTCCTGCTTACCTCGGGAATGCCTACCATCCATTCTCTGTGACCGGTGACCCGAATCTTCCAAACTTCGAAGTTCCAAACGTTGGACTTTCAAACGCCAAGGAAGCGGCTCGACTCAGCGATCGAGTCGCACTCCGCCAAAACCTGGACCTTCTCGAACGAAGCTTCGACCGCGAACGCGAGTTGAATGCTCTTGATGAGTTCGAAGATCAGGCAATGACACTCCTCACGAATCCCAAGACTCGTGATGCCTTCGACCTGTCAAAAGAAGATGCTGCAACACGAGACCGTTACGGTCGCAACCGCTGGGGACAGCAGTTGCTTCTCGCCCGACGTCTGGTTGAATCTGGTGTCGAAATTGTCACAAGCCAGTTGAGCGGGCCACTCTGCGGCCGGGTTCAGAACTGGGACGACCACGCAGTCAACCATCACGTCTTTGACGCGATGCGATTCCGTGCAGATGCTTACGATCAGGCATGCACAGCCTTGATTGAAGACCTGTATTCACGCGGACTCGATAAACGTGTTCTCGTCTGTATCACGAGTGAGTTCGGCCGAACTCCGAAAATCAACTATGATCGCAGCACCGGTGCTGGCAATGCCAGTGCACCAACGGGAACAATGCAGCCAGGTCGAGATCACTGGCCACGAGCATTTACCAACATTTGGGCCGGGGGCGGAATTCGTCCAGGACAGGTCATCGGAGCGACCGATCGTCGTGGTGAAGATGTTGTCGAACGAGCATGTGGACCAGGGGACTTCCTCGCCACTCTGTACCGTCACCTCGGAATTGATTCTGGCAATATCATGATTGACGACCTCAATGGTCGCCCAACTCCGATCGTTGATAACGGTAAGCCGATTCCAGAACTCGCACCACAGGTGACCACATGACCAAATGCTGGCAACTGTCCGTGTTTGCGATCGGAGTTTGCGCCTTACAGTTTATGTCACTGGTGGCGCAGGCAGCTGATGACGCGAATAAACTGACTTTCATCAACGATATCTCTCCAATCCTGACCAAGGCTGGCTGCAATGCAGGCCCATGCCATGCCAAGGCGATAGTTGGACAAAATGGATTCCGTCTTTCTCTGTTGGGATTTGAACCAGCAGAGGATTACGAACATATTGTCAAAGAATCACGCGGAAGAAGAATTTCTCCGCTTGCTCCAGAACATAGCTTGTTGTTGACGAAGGCGACCAACGTTGTCCCGCATACTGGCGGTAAACGGATGGAAGTCGATTCATTGAACTATCAGACAATTGTTCAATGGATTTCACAGGGGATGTACTACGACACTGACGCCGACCCAAAGCTTAAGTCCATCGAAGTACAGCCTTCGTTGAAGGTGATGAAGCCACACGAGAAGGAGCAGCTCAAGGTCCTAGCTCACTTCACGAATGGCACCCAGCGCGATGTCACTCATCTCGCGTTGTTCGAACCGAACAACAAGAGTATGGCGGAAGTCAGCGAAGAGGGATTGGTCACAATCTCTGATATTCCCGGCAACGTCGTAATCATGGTTCGCTACCAGGGAGTCGTGTCAGTATTTACTGCGAGCATTCCACTTGGCGCTCCAGTCGACAAACTTCCAGAACCAAAGAATTTCATTGACGAGCTCGTATTCAAGAATTTGAAGCAACTCGGGATTCCTCCATCGGAAATCTGCGACGACGCGACATTTCTCCGTCGAGTCTCCATCGATATCGCTGGTCATCAGCCAACGATCGAAGAGACAGAAGCGTTCCTTGCTGATACCAACCCGGACAAGCGTCACGCTCTTATCGAGTCTCTGCTAAGCAGCCCGGGATATGCAGACTACTTTGCGAACAAATGGTCAG
The DNA here is from genome assembly GCF_051465645.1 of Planctomicrobium limosum. GTDB lineage: Bacteria > Planctomycetota > Planctomycetia > Planctomycetales > Planctomycetaceae > Planctomicrobium. The sequence continues at coordinate 2,717,043 of NZ_CP195790.1, forward strand.
CGCTGCTGAAAAATCGTCGCGACGCAACCAGTGACAAGACGGCTAATTTCGCATTCCATTCATGGATTCGCGACAGCCTTCTGGAAAACAAGCCTTTCAACCAGCTTGTGCTTGAACTACTCGGCGCAACTGGAGATGTCGTCGGAAATCCGGCTGTTGCATGGTACAAGCGAGTAAAAGAACCTGAGGCTCAGCTGGAAGACGTTGCTCAGCTCTTCCTCGGTGTTCGTATGCAATGTGCACAGTGCCACCACCATCCATTTGAGCGATGGAGCCAGAATGACTATTACAGTCTTTCTGCATTCTTCTCCCAGATTGGCCGCAAGGCGACTTCCACGCCTGGTGAAGACATCATCTTCCATAAGCGCGGTATTGCAAAAGCCGAGAACAAAAAGACTCGTCAACCTTTGACTCCAGCTGCTCTAGGCGATCCTCCGTTTGAGATTCTTCCAGACGAAGACCCTCGATTGTTTCTCGCCAACTGGATGGGACAGCCTGATAATCCCTTCTTCGCGAAGGCATTGGTCAACCGCTATTGGAAACACTTTTACAAGCGCGGGCTGATTGAACCTGAAGACGATATTCGGGATACAAACCCACCTTCGAATCCAGAACTGCTTGACGCGCTGGCGAAGCATTTCATCGAAAGTGGATACGATCTGAAACAGATCATTCGTGTCATTACTCAGTCTCAGGTGTACCAGCTCAGTGCAACACCGAACGAGTACAATATCGTTGACCAACAGAACTATTCACGCTTTTACCCCAAACATCTTCAGGCCGAAGTGCTTCTGGATTCGATTGATCAGGTGACTGGTGCAGTTACTGATTTCCCTGACCTTCCTCGTGGAACCAAGGCAATCTCACTTCCAGACAATAGCTACAACAAATCTTCTTACTTCCTCGCCGTCTTTGGACGCCCTGATGGAGCAAGTGTTTGTGAATGCGAACGCGTTGAAAGTTCAAGCCTGTCTCAAAGCCTGCACCTCATGAACAGTGGGGAGATCAAGCAGAAACTCACTGTGAGTCAGGGAACAGCCTTCCGTCTGGCCAATAACGACAAGCCGGTTGAGCAGAATATTCGCGAGTTGTATCTCATCACATTCGCCCGAGCTCCCCGGGGTGAAGAAATTCAAATTGCGGAATCGTACCTTGCCAAAGCTCGCGTCAACGACAAGGGAGAGCCGCTTGCCCCGAAGGTATCTTTACAACAAGGTTACGAAGACTTGATTTGGGCTCTTTTGAACACCAAAGAGTTTCTTTTTAACCACTAAGTTCAGCCTGACTGTTTCAGACTTAAGAATGCCATCTCAGAGAGGGATCCGCTGCTCGCGAACAAACATTCCGATCAGCGGAATCTCTTAATCAAGCAAGAAGCCCCTGCCAGTCAGTTCCAATCACACTGGAGATTGATCAAGGTTTTTCAGGCGACGGAGACGGTTGTTTCTTAGTCTCACAACGAAGATATCTGACTGCATGCCATCATGTGGAATGGCTCTGATTTCATCAGCCTGCTATTTCCTTCGTCACTGGCTTACTTACCCAGTCGTCGGTTCTCTTAAAAGGTCATGACATGACGTCTTACAGAATCCCAATGTCGGTTCTGGCCATCGCTTTGATGGTTGGAACGAATTCAATATCAAATGCACAGTCGGTGATTCTTCCGGCGCCTCGAATTCTGACGACGATGCCAATGGGTGGACAGGCTGGAACAACGTTTCCAGTGACCATCACCAGTGAAAGTGTCGACACGAAGGCTGAGTTGATCTTTTCAGATCCTCGAATCACGTCCGTCGCACAACTCAAGGCTGATGGCACTCCAGAGCTGAATAAGTATCAGGTCACAATCGCGGCCGATGCTCCTCCGGGAGTTTATGAAGCACGCGTTCTGACCCGACTCGGCGTGTCATCATCTCGCGCCTTTTCGGTTGGAGTGCTTCCGGAAGTCACCCGTGAGAAGCCGAACACCACATTGCAGACAGCACTGCAAATTGAGCCTAACTCGATCTGCAATGCATTCACAACAGCCAAAGCAATCGACCATTACACCTTCAACTCGACCAAAGGAAGCCGGGTCACAGTTGAATGCGTCGCAACAGGGATCGATTCAAAGCTGAAGCCAGTGTTGATTGTGGCTGACGAGAAAGGTCGAGATCTCTCAGTTGATCGTCGCGGGGGGTTCATTGATTTCACCGTTCCAGCAGATGGAACCTATGTCGTTAAGGTACACGGACTGACATTCCAGGGGGGCGGTGAATCATTCTACCGACTCGCCCTTCAAACACTGCCAGAAGGAATTGCAGCTGCTCGCCAGCCAGCTACAGAACCTGTCAATGCCATCTCCATTCCAGCCTCATCTGCTAGTGCAGTCGCAATTAAGGAAGCAGAGCCGAACAATCGTTCTAAGGATGCTCAGAAAGTTTCTTTGCCGTTCGATGTCGCTGGATCGTTCTTCCCGGCCGCAGACGTTGACACCTATGAGTTTGATGCGAAAAAGGGCGAAGTATGGTGGATCGACGTTATTTCTGAGCGAACAAAGCTTCCAACAAATCCGTTCGTGAACATCCAGCAGGTCGTGAAGAAGGGTGATGTCGAGAACGCTGTCGATGTTCTTGAGTTGAACGATTTACCAAGCCCAGTGAAGTTGTCGTCAAACGGATATTCGTACGACGGATCTCCTTATGATGTTGGAACAGCGGACGCCGTCGGCAAGTTCGAAGTCAAGGAAGATGGTACTTATCGTCTTCAGGTTCGTGACCTGTTTGGCGGAACACGAAACGATCCACGATGTACTTATCGCCTGATGGTGCGGAAGGCCGAGCCAGACTTTGCGCTGGCTGCATGGGCTCTCCACATGACTTTGCGTAACGGAGATCGCGCAGCACTTTCGAAACCAATTGCTTTGCGAAATGGTGCAACAATGATCTTCGAAGTCGTTGCAGTTCGCAAAGACGGATTCAACGGCGAAATTGAAGTCAGTGTTGAGAACCTGCCTGAAGGAGTCACAGCGCAAGGGTTCAAGATCCCGGCTAACAAGAGTTCAGGAACGTTGATCATCACGGCCGCTTCAGGTGCGAAATCTGCACACAGCATCGCCAAGATCGTTGCCAAGTCGACCATTGATGGGAAACCAGCAGTTCGCGATTGCCGTCTGGCCTCAATGGCATGGCCGGTACGCGATTCAAATCAGGAAATCCCAAATCCACGTTTGATTGCAGACGTCGCGGTCTCAGTCTCTGGTGACGAAGCAACTCCATTGACGATCGTCCCAGCGAATCCTGAAGTGTTGGTCGTTGCTGAAAACAGCAAGGTCAAAATTCCACTCAAGCTCACCTGGCGAGGGGAATATTCAGGTGCCGTGACTTTGAAGCCTACCGGTTCTGGTTTCGAAAAAGTCAAGACGATCAATGTCCCATTGAATAGTGAGACACTCGACGTCGAGTTGGACTTGGCGGACCTGAAGCTCCCGGTCGGCGATCATGTGTTTGCTCTCTACGGTGGAGCAGTCACAAAGTATCGCTATAACGTGGCTGCAGTCGATGCAGCAACAGAGGAACTCCGAGTGGCAACCGAGGAATTGACCAAGGTTACCGCTGCTTCTCAGATGGCGACGGAAGCTGCCAAAGCTGCAACTGGTGACGACAAGGCCGCTCTTGACGAACAGGCTAAAGTTGCAGCAGAAGCACAGAAGAAGGCCGAAGCAGCAAAGACAGGGATCGAAGCTCGACTGAAGGCGGCCACCAGTGCCGCTGCTCCAAGCGATATCGTTGATATCGTGGTCACAGAGCCGATTCGCCTGCAGGTTACAGCTGCTGAAAAGAAATAGATCTTCAGTTGAACAAGTTGAGGAGGGCTATTCGTATTTGGTCCAGCTAAACTACGAGTAGTCCTCCTTTCATTATGTCTACAGCACTGCCCTCCCCGACAAGTATCCGAAGTGTGGTCCTTCTCTCCTCTCCACACATGAACTTGCCGCATATTTTTGAAATGTGGATTCAATGACGCCAATGAGTCAATTGCGAGTATCTCTGGTTCGCTGTTGCGTGGCACTGACCGCGCTGTTGGCCATCGGAGTCGAATCAGCGAATGCAGAAATCGACTTTTACAAGGATGTCTATCCGATCCTGAAAGCGAACTGCATCTCGTGCCATAATAAAAAGACCGCCGAATCCAGCTTGAACCTGGAGAGCCCTGAGAGCATCAGAACTGGTGGAGACTCTGGGGCAGGAGTCGTGCCGGGCAAGGCCTTAGAGAGCCTGATCTATCTGGCTTCGACACATGAAGGGGACTCTGTGATGCCCCCTAAGAACAATAAAGTCGGCGCTGTTGACCTGACACCTGCCGAACTCAAGATCCTTGCCAGCTGGATTGACCTTGGTGCCAAGGATTCTGTCCAACAGATGCAGAAACTCAACTGGCGCCCAATCCCAGCCGGCGTTCATCCCATTTACAGTGTGGAAGTCACTGCGGATGGACGATGGGCCGCAACAGGACGTACTAATCAGGTTGCGATCTACGATCTGGCGACGCGACAATTCGAATCCATCCTCGCAGACAAGGCACTCGAAAGCAGACCGAATTCGCCTCCAGGTGGACGGACTCATATTGGTTTTGTGCAATCACTTGCATTCAGCCCTGATGGCAAGCGCCTGGCATCGGGTAGTTTCCGTGAAGTGAAGATCTGGAAGCAGCAGCAGTCTGACCTCGTTACTTTTAAGACCCCACAACTTGCAGATCTTGTTGCAACGACTCTCACTCCGAATGGTCAATTCCAGATCAACGTCGACAGCAAAGGTGACCTCCATCTGGTTGATCTTCAGTCAGGATCCGTTGTCAGGAAGATTTCTGCTGGTGCTGTTCAGGCGACGACTCTTGCCGTTTCACCGGATTCCAAAATTGTTGCACTGGGTGCCCCTGACAATGTGATTGGTTTCTGGAATCTGGAAACGGGCGAACGTGTCCTTGGCATCACTTCACCTTCTCCAATTCAGGCGATCGCCTGGGGGGCGGACAGTAAAGCCATTGTCGCTGCAGGCGAAGACAAAATCATTCGAGTCTGGCAGCTTCCTGAGGGACAGCCTGAAGCCGGCGTACCAGTGGAACTCAAAGGTGCGACCTCCAAGGTCACTGCTGTCATTTCTGCGATCAATCCAACTCGGGTGATTGCAGCGACCGACGATTCTCAATTTCATATTTGGGATCTCTCCAAGGGCCAACTGATTCAGTCACATAAGATTCCGGCCGTCACTACGTTTGCAATCACCAAAGACGGGGCAACGCTTATCGCTGGTTGCGTGGATGGTGCCGTTCGGATTTGGGATTTGAAGGCAGGTAAACAAACTTCCGAACTGAAAGGCGATGCCAAGAGCGTTCGGGAGGTCGCCGAGATCAACTGGCAGGTTGCGACGTTGACACTTGAGCTTGATTACCAGAAGAAGGAAGTCGCCAGACTGACTGCGGCAAACAAATCTTTGGATGAGGTTGTCAAGAAGTCCAAAGAGACGATCGAAACAGTCAACAAGGTCCTGCCTGAGCGTAAAAAAGCACATACCACGGCAGATGCAGCGAAGACCGCTGCCCAAAAGCCTGTCGATGATTTGAAGGCAAAGATTGCAGCACTTCCAGAGGGTCAAAAAGACGCAGAACTTGAAAAGCAACTCAAAGCTGCGGAAGACGCATTGACCAAAGCAGCAACAGGCGAATCGACTGCACTCAAGGATCTGCGTACTTCAGAAACTCACGTCAACGACGCGACAAATGAAGTCGAGATCGCCACTGCAGCACAGGCCAAGAATGTCGAGTTGCTCAACGCTGCTAACACCGCCACAACGACGGCTCAAACGGGTCTCGATAAAGCGAAGGCAGACCTCGCCGCAAAGCAGAAGACAATTTCAGAACGAAAAATGCATCCTGTTGCTGTCGCGATCTCGGTCGATTCCCAGACCGTGTCGGCCATTTTCAATAACGGTGAAGAACGAATCTGGGCTGTGGCCTCCGCGACACCAATCCTGACTGTCGACGGCACAAAGGAATGCCTTCGAGCATCGATTGTCTCGATCGCCCCTGGCCAGTTCATCACGTCTCTGCCTGACGGTACAGCGTCATTGCAGGAGACAAAGGCCAGATGGATTCTGGAACGGACTTTGGGAGACGAGAACTCGACAATTTTTGCAGATCAAGTCAATTCACTGCGGTTCAGCCCAGACGGAAAATCACTGGCAGTGGGAGGCGGTGAGCCATCTCGATCTGGTGAAATTAGCATTTGGGATATTGAATCCGGAAATCTGATTACGGAATGGAAAGATCGACACGCTGACACAGTGATCTGTCTGGACTTCTCACCTGACGGAAAGTTGCTGGCGTCCGGAAGTACAGACAAGCTGGTCAAAGTGTCTGACATCGCCAGCGGAAAGCAGATCAATCTGTTTGAAGGACACACCCACCACGCAATGGGAGTTTCGTTTCGCGCAGACGGCAGAATCCTTGCCAGTTCCGGTGCAGATGAAGCTGTTCTGATCTGGGATATGCAGATTGGCGAACGAGTTCGAAAGATTGCTGGGTGGACGAAAGAAGTGACTGCCGCCAAGTTCATGGGGGCATCGATCAACGTTGTGACAGCCGCTGGCGACAAACAGATTCGCGTCGTCAATGATCAGGGTGGTCAGGTCCGCACGATCGGGAATCTCCCTAACTTCATGCATGCTGTTGCCTGTACGTCTGACGGTACAATCATCGTTGCAGGTGGCGAAGATGGCGTGCTGCGTGTCTGGAACGCAGCTGATGGCAAAGAGCTGGCAACGTTTTCGAACTAGCCGTTTGCCGAACAAGAGTGGATGTCGGGAAGGAGTTTCATTCCCGACATCCTGCTTTGACTCTGAATTCTCTTGCTCTTGCGCAACTGCGACAGAAGGGATGAAGCCAATGCTCATCCCTTTCTGAATTGCAGAGCGTCTATGAAAATCGCCGGGCAAACACTCAGTCATCGTTTTTCCTCGACATATCAACTTCGTCGAGGTGAGACATCTCATCTGACTCTGCGATTGACGCCCTTGCCATTGAGCTTTCACCAACGACTTCGGGACCGGGGAATTGTTGCTCCATTTCCACCAGTCAAGGTCTCCCGTGATTCAAATGGGAAGCCGATGCGGGATGGTCAGGGACAGGTGCTGACGATCTCCGACACCAGAAATTCAGAGTATTTGAAAGAAGTTGATCGCTATCATCGTGTGGTTGCCGTCCTTTCTGTCGTGGAGGCGTTGCAAGCTGATCCGGATGTGAGTTTCGAAACTTCGATCCCCGTTGATCCTGCAGGTATTGAAGAGTGGTGGCAGTATGCCGATGGCGTGTTTCTGGAGATGGAACAGGCTGGCTTTGCCGCTGGTGATCTGATCTTGCTTTGCCGAGAAATCTGTCGTTTGAGCAATCTCGTGGATGACCATTTGATGGTTGCTCAAAGTTCTTTTTCGCAGAGCCGGGAACACGTTTCCGGTTAGAGACGGCGCTCGGCTCCCCACGTTCACTGGACTACCAGATTCTGCGAGTATGTGAACGCCTGCATCTGGATGAAGAGCGATTCCAGAGCCTCTGTTACGAGGCACAACTTCGCCTGCTGGCCTTCACTCAAATCCGAGAACGAGAAGAAGCCGCTGTCTTGCACCTGCCCTGATGAACTTTCAGTAAGCGTCACACACAGATGCGTTACCACACTGTGCGCGAATCATCAAACTATCGGGATGAATAACATGACCGACTTAACAAGTCTGGCCGGAGTCGAAGGGCAGGAAATCAGTCCGGAGCAGATTCGTGGAATTCTCGCGCAAATCGACCTCGATCTGATGAATCTGGTTCGCGATGGAAAGCTGGCCGCATTGAAGTATGCAGTGAACGGGGGGGCAGGACAGTCCACCGACCGTGCCGCCAATCTGCAATCGTTGTTGTCAGCAAGAGACTATTACCAGCGTCTCCTGGAGTCACGCCCAGTCTGGTCGACAACTCAGGCCAGCGTGGAGTGAGTTCGCAGGCTCTGTGGTTTGTCGGGGCAAAGGCAACATCGTCGCTGAAGTTAGCCTGGACTTCCTGTCGACAACCAACACCTTCCACGTTCAGAGAGAGAAGCAATGGATGATTCCTCTGACCGGATTCTGGAATCCCTTTGCCAGATCAATGTGAACCTCGAAGGACTGCGAGTCACTCTTAGTGGTGTCTGTGAACGTGCCGGGGACCACGAAACACGTCTTCGGGAAATTGAGGTCTGGAAACACAGACTCTCTCCGCTTGTCGCCTGTATGTCATTTATTGCAGGTGGAATTACGAACGTGCTGATGGGGCAGTTCTGGAAATGATCGCAGAGATCTGCCTCTTCTCCGGTGCGTCACAATTCACTCGCTCGTATTCACTTCATTCCAACCGCAAAGCAGGTCTTCGGACTTCAGGAGTGGGCATGTCTGTCATTTCTCAACTCATGCAATCCGATTCTTCCCTGATCTTTCGAGACTGGGGTGTTCCCGCACAACTCCGCGAGACAACCAGCAGCTACAACGTTGAGTCGGGGGAAGTCGATGAACAGTCATCTACGACACTGGTGACGATCATTCCGCAGCAGAACGAGACCAACCCTGTAGCGGCGACCGCCGCAACGCTGCAGTTCAATGAACATCACTATCTGATTCAAAAGCTGGATGTTCCGCAGGGCGTCGTTCTCACTTCGTCGCAACTGTTGGTGAATGAAACCTGCTACCGCATTCTGACGGTCCATGAATCGCAAGTCCCGGGGCTGCTTCTGTTGCACTGCGTTCCTTAGACCGGTTCGGTCTCTCATGCGGCCGAGTAGCAGCGTTCTTCAGTGAAGAAAAGCTGAATCCCACTTGCCTGAAACGCTGCATCATTCCTGAAGAATGCTGGAGACGGGCCTCTTCCATTACTGGTGCAATCAACAGAAGAATTCCGATTTCATTGAACGGCATTCAGAGAACGTTCGAACCATGATGCAACTCAACATTCAGGTCACCGGAGACGCTGCGGAGCGTATTCGCGAACTTGCTTCCGAGCAATTGGCAACGTCACGAGACAAGATGGTGCAGGATGCTTCCATTGCATCTTTGCAAGCGATTATTACGGCGACACCCGTTGATACGGCTCGAACACGGTCGGCGTGGGTTCAAGCACTCGAACAACTTGGAGGGACTCCACCTGCAGGTTGGGAAGGCCCTCATCCAACTGAAGCTGAAGCCGGACGACGACAAGGCCAGCTGAGCCGCACCAGCGGAGACAGTCAGTCATCGGTAGTTGCTACGAATAGCGTGAGCTACGTGAACTATCTGGAGTATGGAACCTCTCGCAGGGCTCCGTTTGCGATGGTTCGACGCGGACTGCAGAACGTCAAATCACTCGTTGCGCTGATGTTCCGCCTGTAGATCCGTTTTGTTGGCATCGCAGTCCCGCCCCTCTTCTTCCTTCACTGTGAACGAACCATATGATCGCGTTGTCTGACGTCATTGCCGATCTGCAAAAGTATTGGGTCGAGGTGTCTCCATCCGAGATCCCGACGTTATTCCCAGGTACGCCTCTTGATGTGAATGAACTCGAATCCTGGATCGAGTTCTGGGTCACGCAAAGCTATGAACCACCTCATCGCAGTACGCAACGCCCAATCAGCATCATGATCGATGTCCATTGCTTCTCGAAGGCAAAGAACAGACGCACGGTCTGGAAACTTGCCGACGACGTGCGGTTGCAACTGTCTCGAATGTTGCTGGAAATTCATTCACAAGAAGACCAGGAGACTGCAACAGGATATTTACGTCTGAATGAAGCAGTCTGCCGGGACCTCACCCGAGATTCGGAACCAAACAGAACACATCTGTTACAGCATGTCGTGGTTTCCATTCAGGGACATGTCGACTGTGCTGAGGCGGCAACATCTGAGTTGTCCTGACAATTCCCGCCTGCTTGCAACGCCAGATTCGTGTTCGCGATGCAGATGCTCTTCCACTCGTCTACAGAAAAGGATTTTTCACCATGGCAGTCTCGAATATCGTTCGTAATCTTCGTGACGGAGAGCTCACCATTAAAGATGGTGATTCCAATTCGATGACAGTGCTGCTCGATCAGGGAGACCTGAGTTGGACGCAGCGACTTCAGACAATTGAAATCAAAGATCGAGGATCGATTTCGGCGGGACATCTTCGCAAAGGGGATGATGAATCCGTCGCCCTATCGTTTTCGGCACGCTGGACTCAGTTAATCAGTGGCAGTGGAGACCCACTCCAGTTGTACGAGATGCTTTCATTTCGATCAGCCGCAGATCTGACCAGTACCTCGTCTGCAGGCGAGCAGCAGACCTTGACGTTTGAATTCACGGTAACGGACCCTAAAGGTGCGGCCAGTGAAAAGATCGTCTTCTCGAAGGTCTATCGTGAAACTCTCACCATGTCTGAAGGGGATGACGCGAACACAATCGCATTCACAGGGAAAGCGTTTCAAACCGCACCTGTCGTCTCACGAGTCTGATCGGTCGCCTGCCTGATGATGTTCCTGACGTCGTCTCTGGTTCCCACTCGTTCTGCTTGATCAACACAACCGGTGAATTTTCATGCCTATCACTGAGTCGCTGACAGTCCAGATCCTCGGGGACAGCTCTGCCCTGCAGAATGAATTGGAACACGTTGCCGAAATGCTCGGTGGGTTGCAACAGTCGCTGACCGACAGTTCCAGCAACGCCGGTCAACTCGGGAACGCATTCCAGAGCTTGTCGGGAGCCACAAGACCGTTACAGGGGATTACGAATCAACTTTCTGCAATCAATCAGCAGATTCAGGCAATCGCACAACAACCTGTGATGCTGAATGTCGCTCCAGCCGTAGAAGCGCTGATGCAGTTGATTCAAATGGCTCAGATGGCTGCCCAGCAGATTGCGGCACTGAACACATCTATTCCCTTGGGAGGAATGGGGGGAGGAATGCCGATGGGAGGCGGAATGGACGGGATGCCAATCCGTGGGTATGCATCAGGCGGACTGGTCACTGGACCGTCGGGAATTGATCAGGTTCCGGCAAGGCTCTCGGCTGGGGAGTTCGTCATGAATCGCGATGCCGTCGCCGCAATTGGAGTGCAGAGGCTGGAGCACATCAACAGTACCGCCGGCCGGTCAGGTGCTTCCGACTCAGAAACTGTTCAATCAAACTTGCACACTTCTGTTGCGACTCCGTCATTTCCTGTCCCACGAGCGATGACGGTTGCGTATGGAGCAACGAGCAATGCGGCATCGCCATCTGTCAGGAATTCGTCAACGTCGACAACGTCAACACAGATGCTGAACAACAACTTTGGCGGAATTCAAATCCACGTGCGAGAAACCGCTGACGTTCAGGAATTATTTCGAGAGATGCGCGTCGATGGAATCGGTCTGCGGCACCGGCGCGGATAGGAAATTCGTCACCCGTACATCAACGTGAGACACCCCGAGTGACGGTGCCCTGTTCCATGCCTGGGTAACAGCGAGACGGCATCGCGTTTGAAAGGAAGCAACTCCGAATGTTTCAGTTTGCGCCAGCGATTGTTCGTGACCTTGATCTCATTCCTTTTCCCCGTCCGATCCTGAGTTGTCAGGTTCACGACAGCTGGGACTATCTCAAGATGAAGGTCCCGAATCGGGATGGAAACGAAATCTCGGGGATTTCGCAGGATGGCGTCTCCATTTCAATTGAAGGTCAGATCGGAAGCGTCTCAGGCAGCCTGAAGTTGAGTGAGGCGGAAATGCTTTCTGCAGCCGAAACTCTGCGAGAGGCATTGAACGCTTCTGGAGAAACAGGATATGTCCTATCCCTCTTCAATGATGACGCAGACAATCGACGTTACTTCCAGAACTGCTTGACCACTCGATTTGAAATCGACTTTTCCAACCCAGCGATCTATTCCTATTCCGTCTCCATCTTTGCAGCTGACCCAACGCTCTACGGTTAGGCCGGTTCGGACTCTCATGTGTCCATGCAGCAGTCGCCCGGCTGATAGAAGACGGCGTCACTTTATGCCAGAAACGCTGCCTCACTTCTGGATGTGCACCAGACGCAAAAGCACCAGCACTCGCTTACTTACAACACTCGCTTGAACGCCTTCTTGTCTGATGAGGCAACATTCATGAGCTTCCAGAGACGTATTCTGCATCACAACGCTGATCTCAGCGGGTCCCCACAACTCATCTCGTTGTCGGCCGTCAAATCCTGCTGGTTTGAGCTTCACCGTCAAGGTGGTTGCGGGAGCGGGCAACTCATTCTTTCGGACTCGTTCCAACAGCGTGATTCCATCCAGATTGGAGACTGGATCAGCTTGGAAGCCACGTCAGGCGACCGCTGGTATCTCGGCCGCGTTGAAGAACGACAGGCTGAAATCCCGGCCGGTGTTCGGCTTCGTCTGGAAGGGATGTCGGTCGAGTTGAATCAGATCTTCCCTGGGGGATTTGGCGAAGAGGCTGATGGCCAGAAGCCACAGCTTTACGCAGCGACCGATCTCTTCCATCTCGATCCAGACGAGTTCCTGCACACTTATAACTGGGTCGAATCGGCAGAACAGCTTGTCAGGATTCTCATCGAGCAGAGTCTGCCAGATTCATCTCATATTCAATATGACCCGACACTCATCGAGACTCCGCGACTTCCTGCACCAATCACAAGCATTAAAGTCCGCGGAGAAGAATCGATTCGAGCACTGTTGAAGGATCTGGCACTGCGTGCGCAGTCCGCGTCATGGGGCGTCAACGAACAGGGGCAGTTCTTCTTCCTGCGTCGTCGCGACGAGACCATCGCCACGTTTCAGGAACAATCAAATCTGACAACGCTGTCTGAGAGTCGCGATCTCGAGTTCGTCTTGAATCGCATTTTGCTCACTGGCGATTACGTCTATGACAACCAAGATCATTCAGACGATCAGGCAAGACGTTCTTATCGCTGGCGGGCCAACTTCATTGAACCGGCGAGCCGAGCACAATTCGGAGATCGGCGAATTCGCGTCTGGCTTCCCTGGATCAGAACACAGGGGGATGGACTGGCGTTTGCGAGAGAATTCTTTCGGACATACTCTCAGTCTCAGAGTCAGTACTTTCTGGAAACGACCGAGACCACTTCGTTGCCGCGTCCCTGGCTGGGACAAGTTGAGGTCCTCTCGAAGTCGGGAGAAAGACTTGTCAAAGCTCACGCCGAGACAATCCGCGTGTTTTTCGATCATGTCCCACGATTCCGCATGATTCTCGGGCCGATCGACCCACGCCTTCTTTGGCCAGAACCACCACATGACGAGCGTTGGGAACTCCCCAATCAGCACGCGGCTGGAATTGGTGGTCATGTCAGCATGTCCGATCACCTGGGTGGTGGAGGAGATGGGGGCGGTGGAGGGGGGGGTGGGTCAGGCAGCAACGGCGCAGGCTGGAGCGAAGGAGACAGCTTGGACGGCAGCAATGGAGAAGAGAGTCTCAACAGCGAAAACGACTCCAGCGTTGATAGTTTGGAGAGCGATTCGGGATCATGGGCGAGTTCGCTTCCACCATCTTCTGGCGGCGGCATACCTCCTACTTATTGGCCGCCAATCTCTTCCTATCTATCCGGGCCGACTTCGTTCAGTGGTAGCATCGACTCCGAATTTGATTCGGAACTCGACTCCGATGATCAGGATGACTCTGACCTCGGATCGGAAACAACCGCCGCGAGTGATCACGACAATTCCACAAACACGCTCCCGAGTTGGCACTCGTCGGGTTCGAGTCACATGCACTTTCCAACATCCTTCCCGACAACCTATCCACAGACTTCGTTTACATTGACCTCCTTCTCTGTATCGAACTTTTTTGACTGAAGCATTTCCAGAGATCATGCAGCGTTTCTGGCACGCGGAATTCAGCTATTGACCTATCGAGAAGGCTGCTGCGCGGCCACATGAGAGACCGAACCGGTCTAGGAAGCAGTGCAATTCGGCTCATCAGATGCAGCGTCAGCGGTGCAATTTCAGAATCACCCTAATCGGCCTGAAGGCGTTCTCATGTTCTATCGCAGACACACTGACGGAACGCGTCAAACAGTTCCGCTTGAAAATCAGTTTGCTGGACCAACGGCAACCCCCTGCTGGATCATTGCTGGCGGACCATCGCTGACGTCTCAGGTCACAGAAGAAATCCAAAAGTCGCCGGCCCCCAAGTTTGCCATCAATCTGGCAGGCACCGGGTTGATTCGCCCCAACTTCTGGACGAGCTATGACCCGACAGAGCGTTTTCACCGTTCCATTTATCTCGATCCATCAGTGACCAAGTTTGTTCACGAATGTCGCGCGATGGATCTCGTCCCTGAGACGACTTACAAGGTGTGTGAGTGTCCCTCGCTGTACGTCATTGATCGAGAACGACAACGCGGGTTCGAGCACCCCCTCGGGACTCTCGATGCACCTGTCACCGATTGGCAGGATTCGTTCATTCAAGCACTCGACATCGCGTATCGGCTTGGATTTCGTCAACTGTATCTCGCTGGTGTCGACATGGTCATCCGGCCGTCTTCCAGACTCAGGTCAGCAGCCAGAAGGGCAGGGGTCCACTACCAGCGGTTCGAACTGCTGGGCGACTTTGTTCGACGCTGCTTACAGGCTGGGATGACCAAACCAGAAGTTGAAGATCTCTCCACAGAAAAGCAGTATCACTTTGATGAAAGGAAATCTCTGGACGCGGCAATTCAGACAGACTTCCATTACTTCCGCGTGAGTCAATATCTCAGACTGGCGCGTCGGGCGTTCGCTCTTTACGGTCTCAACCTCGTGAGCGTCACTCCGGGAAGCCGCCTGAACAGTGACTTCCCTTACATTCCCGTCATGACTGCAACTCGTCGTATTCTGAAGCTGGCAGGCGATCCGGAGACAGAGCAGACTCAAGGTCGCTACACCAATTCGAATGATCGACGCCCTGCTGGTCTCGGGCCAATGAGAGACTTTCAGCCTCATTTCTGGACTGCAAAAGAGCAACCAGCCAAGCTAAAACGGATTCGATCACGTCCATCATCTCCAGGAAAAGCACTGGCGAGCGCAATTGAAGCGACACCAGAATTTCTTGTTGATCTCGTTGAAGAGGGGTAAGCCGGGGCGAAATCGGTGACTTCGTTCACCTGCTTCACTCCAGAGCAATCGATGACGATCTCACATTTCTCTTGCAAAAACTCGGAAACAGAGCCCCCCGAGGCGTAGAATTCTCTTCGAAATCGAGACCGGGTGCAGGACAGGCGATCACGAAAAGAGTATCGTCTGCACCTGACTGGACGTCTGACACGACCAATCGATCGCCCTGAACTAAGATGACGTTCGGTGCAGTTGGGACCAACGTCTGCGAATGACTCACTTTTCGCAGACGGGACGCCCCGCGAAGAAGAGATTCGACATTGCCCAGGATGGTGGGCATCGCAGCAAACGCGACAAGAGATTGTGACTCGACAAATATGGAACGTTGGCACGGATTCGAAAACTGGCAGGCTGACGGCCGATGTATGTTGTCAATCGGCAATTTTGATGGCGTGCATTCTGGCCATCAAACCATTCTGAAATCGCTGGTAGCACAAGCTCAGGCGTTTTCCATTCCAGCGGTTGTGCTGACATTCGAACCGCATCCAATGGCACTGCTGCGACCCCAGTTTCTCCCTCCGCGTCTTACGACAGCGGATCAGAAAGCAAAGCTGCTGGAAAAGTTAGGCGTCGATAAACTCATCGAGTATCCGACCGACCGGGAACTTCTTCAGCTTTCCCCCCAAGAGTTCTTTGACCGCATCATTGTGTCGAAATTGAACACACAAGGGCTCGTCGAGGGGCCAAACTTCTTCTTTGGCCAGAATCGGTCCGGTAATGTCCAGATTCTGGAACAGTTCTGCAATGAGACCGGGCGGACCCTGACTGTCATTCCGCTCGCCGAGCGTAATGCCGAGCAAGTCTCCTCCAGCCAGATTCGCCAGGCACTTTCTCAAGGCCAAATGGATCGGGCGGAAGCGATGCTTGGTCGTCGCTATTCCATTTCCGGCGTTGTCAGTCTCGGGGCTCAACGAGGACGAACCATCGGATTTCCGACGGCGAATCTGGAGCAGATTCAAACCCTCCTTCCGGCCGACGGCGTCTACGCCGCATGGGCGAAAACGGATTCTGGAGAGTTTCCTGCGGCTGTGAATATCGGGCCGAATCCAACCTTCTCAGAGATGAAATCCAAAGTCGAAGCTCACCTTTTGGGGTACGCTGGAGACCTTTACGGACAGATTCTTGAACTGGAATTCATTACCAGATTACGAAATCTCCGCCCGTTTGGGACCGTAACAGAGCTACAAACGCAAATCACCAAAGATGTTGCGCAGGTTTCCGAGCTCTGCAAAGCGTAATCCAGCTTTCCTGCCGGGTTGTGTGGAATTCGCGGCTCAGGTTCCTTACACTTCTCGGTCCTTGAATAGTTCTCAAAATCGTGAGATGCGCACGTTTTCGCGTCTCGACGATGACATGAAAACAGGTGAAGTCATGGACAGTTCAAAAAACATCGTTGACGTGAAACTGGCCCTCGCTGCAAAGTACGAACGGCTGGCAAAAGTTTCTAACAGCCGCCCAAAACGCGCTTCTCTTGCAACGCAGGCGCTGAAATACCGTCGCCAGGCAGCTCAGCTGAAACAGCAGCCTCAAAAGTAATCTGCCCCACCCACTGATTTTCCAGTGGGGGAGTCGATTCACAGACAAAATGATCTAACTGGTGTCCGCCATCAGGAATCTAGGGTTTCCCCTCCATTCCATGTTTGCGCGGGCATTTGTTATTATCGCCGAGGCCGCACGCACTGCGGCCTCTTTGTCGTCGATCCCTGTTCAGGCTGATCCGTCGAAGACGAGTCAGTTTCCTGCACGCGGCGATAGTGCTCACCAGGAATCAGGCTGCTGCACGGCACCCGAGAATCCAAAACCGATCCAATGGAGAGTCGCATGTCAGTTGAATCCCAACTTGCACATTTAGGCCTGCAACTCCCAGAGGCCCCGAAGCCTGTCGCAGCGTACGTTCCGTGTGTGCGCACCGGAAACCTTTTGTTCGTGAGCGGCCAACTTCCGTTTACTGCTGGAAAACTCCTCGCGGAAGGCCCCGTCCCTTCTAAGACGCCGATCGACCAGGCTCAGGAAGCTGCAAAGCAGTGCGTCCTGAACGGCCTCGCCATCGCCAAAGCCGAGCTGAATGGTGACCTGACTCGAATCCAGAGAGTGGTCCGACTCGGCGCCTTCGTCCAATCAGACAACGGCTTCACACAGCAACCAATTGTTGCCAACGGCGCGAGCGATCTGATTGTGCTCTTGTTTGGAGAACGGGGAAAGCATGCCCGAGCAGCTGTTGGAGTCAACGCACTCCCCCTGAACGCGAGCGTCGAAGTCGAATTCCTCTTCGAGATCACGTAGTAGCCACTCAATCACTCTTGGGGAAGCCTTTCCGTCGAAGCGTAATTTGAAATCGCGTCTGTGACGGAATCAGTCGCACAGCCCCAACGCCGGCCTATCTCTCAACGCTGAACGCTTCGCTTCCCCAGCGAGAGCGCAACTCCCCTCGCCGTTGCGGAACACCCATCTCCGCAAGAAGCTGCTTTCCAATCAGGTAAACTCTCAGAAAAGCTGACCGGGCGTTTGCGATTTATTCGTGCAATCTGGATGAAACAACTCTATCGAGAAATGCAACGCATCCGAGTTACTCACGAGGCAGCGGCCTTTTGACTTCAGATCGCAAACGAGAGCAAACAGGGTCAGTGCGACCACAAGAAGCGTCGCCCCTGCAATGAACTCAGCACGCTAATCTTCATCGCGAGCGACACTGAAGATGCCGCGACGGGACTGTTCAAGTTCATCAGCGAACAACAGGCGGACGATTCAATTCAATTGAACCCGTAGCGCCCACACAGTCGCCAACAATGAGCGACGTGATCCAACTCAACCAGCAAGCGCTGAATCAGGGCGGAGCAGAAGCGAATCGCGAACGTTCAAAACAGAACGACAGCCTGAAGCTCTTGTCGCAAAGAGCCTAACAAGTCAGCGGACATTTCCAGGAACCTGCACAACAAAGTGGTTACACCACCAGAACAGGTCTGAAAGAAGAACTCGCACTTCCGGCATGCGGAATTTCGCCATTTGCCTGCCGAGGCAGTTGCTGCTCGGCGACACCACAAGGCGAATGCGATCTAGACAGCACCAGCAAATTCGAGGTTCTCTTCCGGCACACCGGAGAACTCTCCATGATCATCGCCACCATCAATCAGGAAGCAGAAGTTGTCGCCATCAATGTCGACAACAGTAACTGCATACTGACCAAGCTGAAGAGTTTCACCGACTCGCAATTCGATTTGATACTCTTGCACTACGTCTCTCCGAGATGACAGACCAGAGATAGTCAGGACACCATTTGAAAAGATGTCCTCTGAAATGAGGGGGAAGTACGGACTATAACAACGAGATGTCAGTCTCGCCAACTGAAAATACGTCGACCATTTTTTTACTGCAGTTTGATCGCTTGTGATGCGCGATGTCACATATCAAAAGCTCAACCATTGAAGATCGTTTCACATGACGAAACACTGGGCTTGATTCAACAATTATCTTTCCTTCCTTTCTCGGAATTCATCTGGTACTGCTGCATTCACTCGTTCAAAACCGTGACCATGTACACGAACCAGATGAATGAATGCTCCAAGTTCTTCCATGTGAATCAATCGGACAAATGCATTTCCGGCGACCTTGGAATTTGAACTCTTTAAAGAGTCTTGACTCATTGATCCAGTCACCTGTTATGACGTGGAAATTCCGCGGCCTTTCTCAGCAAGCACTGGTTGAGAGAGCCCCATGAATTCTGGTACGTTGCTCCGATTCTTATTTGCGATGCACACGAATCAATTCGTGTCATCCTGCAACCAGGGAATGTCCTTGTGCAACCGCAAGTGGTTTCACAAAGAAGATCAATGAAGTGGCAGATGGAACTCCAGATTCAACGATGTCTTCAGCTCTTCACAAGAGATTGAGCACAGAGAATCCTGAATGCCATTCAACAAAGAGAGAGAGTTGTGAGTAATGACGTGATGATCGTCGGGACATGGAGAAGAGGTGAGTGACAACCAACGATTGCCACCTCGCCACATGATCGAGCATCCCGTATCCGCGTCACTGTCGGACAACATCACAAGCATCGGGTCAGATATCTCAACAAGAACGTGGAAGACATCATGAGTATTCGCGCTGGAATCATCGGCTTGGGCTTCATGGGCATGACTCATTTCGAAGCCTATCGACAAGTTAAAGGTGGACGAGTCACTGCCATTGCAACTCGTAACGAAAAGAAGCTGGCTGGTGACTGGTCAAGCATTCAGGGGAACTTTGGCCCTCGTGGAAGCGCGAATACCGACCTGACGGATATCAAAACTTACACCGACCACGAAGACCTGCTTGCAGATCCAGACATTGATCTCGTACACATCTGCCTTCCAACAGACCAGCATGAAGCAGTGACTATTCAGGCACTGAAAGCTGGCAAACATGTTTTCGTCGAAAAGCCAATCTCCATTGAACTCGACGCCGCGAAACGGATGCTTGCGGCATCGGAAGAAACTGGAAAACTGCTGATGGTTGGACACGTCCTTCCATTCTTCCCTGAGTTCCGCTGGACCAGAGAGCAGGTCATCAGCAAGGAATTCGGCAGACTCAATGGCGCAGCTCTGCGTCGTGTGATTGCTCCGCCAGACTGGTCCTCCGACATCAGTGACTTCCGCAAACTGGGTGGTTGGGGAATCGACCTCCACATTCATGACAACCACTACTTGTGCCTCTTGTGCGGAACGCCGAAAGCAGTCTTCTCTCGTGGGCTGCTGAAAGACGGACTCGTCAATCACGTCAGTTCACAATACATCTATGACGATCCAGACCTGACCGTCAGCTGTGTCAGTGGTGGCATCGCTGCTCCGGATCTCAAGTTTGCCCATAGCTTCGAGTTCTTCCTCGAAGACGCGACGATTCAGTTCGACGCTGGGACATACGGAAACGACTGGGTTGTCAATCGCCCATTGACTTTGATCTCCAAGGCAGGCGGCGTTCAAACCCCACAACCAGGTGGAGGCACCGAATGGTGCGCCGCTTACACTGGCGAAATTCAATTGGCAGTAAATGCAGTGGAGACAGGCACGATTCCCGCTCCAATCTCTGCAGCTCTGGCAACAGATGCACTCAAGCTCTGCTATGCTGAAGCGGAAAGTATTCGCACCGGCAAGATCATTGATGTCGCAACCGGCAAGCCTGTCTAAAGAAGTCCGGAGACGGATTGGCATCAGGTGAACTCGTCAGATCTCTGGCGAGTTCATCCGCATGCAACAACAGAGATGGTCTGAGAATTTCAAACCCCAGCCATAAGTTGATGGGCCAATGAAGCGAACCATTCCTCTGCTGATTACTGCGTTCAGCGGTCTGATGTTGATCATTTCAACATTCGTTCCGGCAATGCAAAGTGCAGGGGAAGAGGTCACCATCTGGTTTGATATCCTCGCTGCAATTGCCTTCGTTCTTGGTGGAGGCAATCTACTGAAGCTCCATCTTCAGCAGATCAGCGACCAGAAGCCAGGTTGGGCCTATTCCGTTATCACTCTCGTTTCGTTTCTGGGGATGCTGATATTCGGGATGCTGAAGTTCGGGTCCCCACCAGAAGCGAGTCAGGAGTTCTACGGAAAATCTGCCGTTCCCATCGAACTCGAAAGTCTTCCTGAGTTCCGCATCCCAGGGACACTTCCTCAGCGTGAAGATGGTGCAGCGCTCCCCAAATCCGCCGCACTCCAGATCTATCAGGATGGAAGCGAAATTGCCTTTCGTGGCTGGATGACAGAGGAACAGGCTGCAGACCTGCAAAGCTACGTCGATCGCCAGGAATGGAAATGCGAGATCGAACGGCTACACGATCTCGCACAGCCTCCACAACAGCTGGCAGGTCGAATTTCCTATTTGCCGAACCATCGACTCCTCCTCTTTGCAGGAGTGATGACAGCAGCCGACCAGAACTTGGTGGTTGAATTACTTGCCCCTTCAGAGCAAGTCACGCAACAAGTGAAGTTTCTGTACGAGCAATCGAATCGGGTCACCCGTTATCCACTCCAATTCATTCCTGATGGCCTTGCGATTCCGAATTCCGCTAATCAGGAAATCGAACTGGATGGGACAACACTCGTCATTCATGGGCCCCTGTCCACCGCAACGCGTGACGCTTTAGCTGGACCATGGGCCAATCAACCGATGTCCCGACCATTGACTGACGCTGCTCGCAATCGGTTGCTAGAGGAAATTCTTCAAGCAGGAACCCTGACCGAAAAACAACGCACGGCTTTCAACACCTTCTTTGCCGCAGACAAGACAGCCGATCAATTCATCGATGTCGTCAATATTGCAGGCATCTCACCGGCACGAACCAGAACGGCATGTGAGCTTCTCTCCGATCTCAATGCAGGAGTTATGGATCCTCCGCTCTCGGATCCTCCACCATCTCCACAGAGACTTAACCAGAATCAAGAGCAGGAGATTCGCAATTATATTGACTCAGAGACAATGTCAGGAGCAGAACTCACTGCAGCCATGGCCGCCGCAGGCCCAATGTCACCTGCTCAATTCAACACTGTGACATCATACCTCGCTCAACAGCCAACACTGGCAGACCAACGCCGTGAACTCTGTTTTCGACTTTTAAGTGAAGATCCTCTGACAAAACAGCAAACTGATTTATTGCTGACTCCTGCAAGAGAACAGTTTCGCTGGAAGCAGACGATCGGCCACGCCTTCCTGACAGCCCACCAGACGAAGTATGCATGGTCCGGTAGCTACACCGCCCAAGGAACCCCGTTCTGGTGGATCTACGAGTACGCGCTCCAGCCTTTGATGACAACGACGTTCGCCTTATTGGCATTCTACGTTGCGTCTGCGGCCTACCGCGCATTTCGAGCAAAGAACCTCGAAGCGACACTTCTACTGGGAACCGCATTTCTAATTCTGCTGGGCCGAACCTCTGCTGGTCCGGCACTGACGAGCTGGCTCCCGGACTCGCTCTCATTCCTGAAGATGGACTCACTGATGGATTTCATCATGTCCGTTTTTAACACTGCCGGAAATCGCGCGATCATGATCGGGATCGCACTCGGCACAATTTCGATGAGCCTCCGAGTGCTTCTGGGAATCGATCGTTCTTACCTTGGGTCCGGAAAAGAGTAGGTCGCCACCGCCTTATTTCGCTACCCACGTGGGTGGCACTTGGAATGAATCGCTTTCAATCGGCTGTGTTCGACCTGTGTATAAATCTGGGTTGTTCGAATACTGGCATGCCCCAACATTTCCTGCAGGGCACGAATCTCCGCTCCGCCTGCCAGCATGTGCGTCGCAAAACTGTGACGCAATGTGTGAGGACTCACTTTGCCGCCGCACCCGGAACGCACTGAATACTTCTTCACCAGTTGCCAGATATTGATTCTCGACAACGGGCGGCCTGTTCGTGTGACAAACAACGCTTCAGAGTCATGCAGCCGGACCTGATGCGGACGTTCGCGAGTCAGATAGTTGCGAATCGCCTTCTCAGCAATCGGGTTCAGTGAAACAATTCTCTCTTTGTTTCCCTTCCCAAGACACCTGCAGAAATTCTGCTCCAGCTTAACATCCGTCACACGCATCCCGGCGATTTCAGAGGCACGACACCCGGTCGCATACAACAACGCGAGAACAGCACGATCCCGTAAAGGAAACTGATCGGCCCAACCCGGTGATTCTAATAGTCGATCGACCATCTCAGGGCTGAGAACCGTAGGCAGGTAGCGCCAGAGTTTCGGAGACGAGAGTAATTCCACAGTACTCTCGGCAACGACACCTTCCAGCACCAGATAGCGAAAGAACATTTTGAGCGCAACAAGACGTCGGGCAATCGTGGTCGCTTTCAGATCCCGATTATGAAGGGATTCCACAAAGCCCGACAAAACCTGCAGGTTCACGTCCAGGACTGAAACGATATGAACAGAATTCGCCCACTCAATGAACTGATTCAGATCGACTCGATACGCCGACACGGTATTCATGGACATGCCGCACTCAGCCTGCAAGTAATGCAGAAAGGGCTGCAAATACTGCTGAGGCTGCAAGACCGGCGACGGTGCCACCTGGCCTGATGTCGTTGGGCGTCTGCGTGGAGGCATTGGAATCCTTTAAAGACCTCGCCAGTAAATCCGCACCAGAAAGAGGCCATCCCATTCATATCGCCTGCCGACTTGCTGGTCACTACCAGTTTCCTGCGATCGGCGTGATTCCTCACGAGCTCCGTGAGGAAGATCCCAATTCCAGCATTCTTGCTGCTCTGGCGTTTCTTACCGTCAGGACCGATAATCACCTGCCTTAACGATTAGCGAAACTATTCCAGACGAAACAACGTCACTGACTGCGACTGACTTTCAAGCTATGTCTTCTTCCAATCAGCCAGTCCCCTCAACCGGACAATCAACTCCATCCGCATTTCCAGTTTTATCAAACGACCCGGATTCGCTTCCTGAAATCCCCGGCGGATGGCACAAGGCAGACATTGTCGTTGGGGACCGATCCCTGCAGCTCCATCGACCAACTGAACCAGACTTGTTTCTGGATGACGAGAAAGTTCACAGCGAGAACGCCAAAAACGACTACATGCCATATTGGGCATTTCTATGGCCGTCGTCAGTTCCGATGGCGGGCGCAGTTCTGAACGCTCCCTGGCCCGTCGGCTCAACGGTGCTGGAGCTGGGAGCCGGCATTGGACTCGTTGGCCTGGCTGCCGCACTCCGTGGCGACGAAGTGACCTTCAGCGACTATGATCGAACCGCACTGCACCTGTGTCGCGTGAATGCTCGACTCAACAACCTCAAGGATCCAGAGCTTCTCTTTTTGGATTGGCGCGATGTGCCGGAGCGAAAGTTTGCCGTCTTGATAGGGTGCGAAGTCACATACGACGCACAGCTGCACGACTCACTTCTCTCGGCCATCGACGCGCTAATGGAACCGGAGGGAGTCTGCTGGCTTGGCGATCCCGGGAGATATCAGGCTCAGTTCTTCTACGAGAAAGCCAAAGCAAAAGGCTTTCAGTTACGACTGCTGAATGCAGAAGGACAGCAGCAACAATCCTTGTCCTCAGGAGCGTTTCAAATACTGGAGATGCGGAAGCCATCCGCCAACACACCGATCAGCGAGAACAATTCCTGAGATTGTGTCGCGTAACTGGCGCGCTGGATTCAGACGTTCTCTCATCGGGAAAGCTGACTCACTGCCACATAAGAGGTCGGACCGACCTAACGAAACTTCATCGTCGGGCACTCGACCATTTTAACATACTCGGCAGGTGGCTTTGGCTTCCCCAGGAAGTAGCCTTGCCCGAAATCGAAACCCAGCTCGCGACACGCAGCGAGTTCTTCTTCCGTCTCAACACCTTCAGCGATGGTTGTGATGGAAACTTCATGGCACATATCAACGAGCATTTTCAACATGCGCCATTGATATGGGTTTGCCTGATTCACGTCACGAATCAGACAGGAATCGAACTTCAAGTAGTCAGGCGGAGCTTTGGCAAGTTCGAGCAGACGAGACTGTCCGGCACCAAAGTCGTCATAAGCAATCTGAAATCCCAGACTGCGTACAGCCTTACAGAACTCGATTGTGAGTGAAGAATCAATGATCGCTCCTTCGTGAATCTCGATCACGACTTTGCGATTCGGGTACTGCTTCTTGAGTTCAATCAATGAAGGCAGGACATCCAGATTGAGTGTCTCATTGCAATGTGTATTCACAAACAAGAGTCCGTTGTTTGGAATGAACGCCGCATTTGAAAGGGCCTTTCGTCGGCAGAGCTCGCTCAACTCCACTTCTCGATTAACCATCTCCGCAGTCCGAAACATCTCCGCCGGATTTTCCAGTCCGACAAGTGACGTTCGTGCGAGCGCTTCAAATCCAACAATACGGCCTTGTTCCAACCTTCGAATCGGTTGATAAGAAGGGTTGACCGCCCCGGATTCCAGCAACTGATTCAACTGGCTGAGAACCCAATCTGATTCAATAATGTCGATTGCCTGCGATGTCTTCTTCAGCGAATCCAGGTCTGCAGGATTGCGTGACTGTTCTGCCGGACGGTATTCGAGTCGGAATTCGACATTCGCGATTTCAATATGATCGCCAACGGCGACAGGAACCGGGTCCGTCACCTGTCTGCGGTTCAAATAGGTCCCGTTTGTGCTGCCGAGGTCGCGAAGAAACAGGTGCGGGCCAATATGCAGAATTTCAGCATGACGCGCTGAAACACACTGGGACGCGATCGACAGATCGGCGTCGGCTCTCCGCCCAATGACAAAGGCAGCCGAATCGATCTTAATATGGGTCAATTTCCGCAAAGGAGGCAAGCAACCAACAAGATACCACCCGTCCCGGCTTTTCGCGGAACTGCTGGTCGCTGAAGGCAACATGATTGATTGCATTGACATCCCCATTACCTGATTCGACAGGTCTTAGCGGCGGATCAAATCTCAGACTTTCAAGTAACAAAGAAACGTTACGGCTCAAAACAGAAGCGAATCGAAACATCCGTTGTAAAACACCTCAAATACGAGGCATTTCCACCACGAAGACTCCGAAAATGCAGGATTGCGCGATTACACAACATAGGGGAGAACACCTACACGCCCGCACAAACCCGTTCTGGAGCAATCGAAACCGCGAAATCAATTGCCAAAGACAGCCTGCCCGACCAAGCAGACCACGTGGGCCTGAAACTGTACGATTGCGGCTGGAATGACACATTCAGTCCGTTGCTGAACCGGAGAAGGACATCACATGGGACCGCCATTGTCGACGACACATCCTGCTCTCCTCTTAGTGTTCGCAGCCGTCGTTGGAATCGGTTGCCAAGCCGAGTCGATTACGAAGATTCAAGTCATGTAGGGTGCACAAGATTGAGAGTGTGATTGAGAGAAGCCACCTGTGTTTACAGGTGGCTTTTTTATTCTCAAGCATCACCATTAATTTGCCAGCCCATGTGTGGGTGAACGTTCCCCCCGCTTGCAATGATAAGCGCACTCCCCCATCATTCGATTTGACGGGCATTGATGCGTAATAGATTCCCTGCATTATGGGATCTTCATTCACTCTGAGGTTGAGGTTAACGGGCATGGCAGGAGAAGAGTGGTTTTTTAAAGAGGGCCAGAAGACTTATGGCCCCGTCGAGTTACACCTGTTTCAAAAACTTATCGACAAAGGGAGAATCACGAACGATACCCTTGTCAGGCAAGGTAAAACGGGGAAATGGACGCGATTTGACGACTTGGGTGATTCAGCGCAGGCTGACACTGATTATGCCGTCTCCCCACCAAGTCTTCCGAGCGCGTCCTACGGTCCTCCGGACGACCCTTGGGGCTCTCAGTCAGAATCAGTCACTGCATCGCAAGCTCACCACAGCAATGGCAACTCGGTGGAACATGCCTACCTTGAACCGTCCCCATCGTTCTCCGAGCGCAGCCGACAGATTGGAGGCGAAGTTCTCGCCGACTTACTCCCGAGAAGCGTGCTTCCCAAAGAATTAAAAGAACTGATCGGGCCGAGAGAAAAGTTACTCTACGCTGACCGCCCATCAGAAACGGTCCTTTACCTACGTATCGCGCTCGCTTCGATTATTGGCATTCTGCAGAATATCGGGATTCTGCTTTCTTCAGAAATACCAATATTTGTAGAGCTGATTCTACTCCTTTTCACAAATGCATTCCTTGTGGCCCTCCCGGCCTATTGCGTCTATCTCGATTGGGCAAATCGTTATTACGTGATTACGAATCATCGCCTCTTCGTCCGCTGGGGCGTCTTTAATCGTCGTATTCAGATCGCCCCGATTCGAAATATCCAGATGATGTCCATCAACACAGGTATCATCGATCGATGGCTCAACTTGAATACCGTGCACTTCCACACAGCAGCGAATTCACACATTCTCTCACGTGAGGGAACAAGCCTTTACTTCCGCTGGATCGACAGCTCGAAAGCATTGAGAGCATTCGGATCGTGCTACGACGAAACGAACCATTCGCCACACTCTTAGAGGCTATCCGGAAAGTGGCCTTGCAGTTCGGTAGGCTGGGTCCTCAAGACCCAGCGATTTTGGGGACTCGCTGTAGTTCAATAAACGTGGTAGGGTGGAGTCGTTAAGCGCTCTGAAAACGGCAGCCATGCTCATTTTGCTTCAGTAGCATGAGCATGCCGAATGTGCATGGCCTCACCCCATGTTCGCCCTGCTAACGCGTTACGAACATGCCCCCAGCCACCGAGCCATGTCCTGAGTTGATATCAATGAAGTCAGACCTGGCAAAGTCCGTAGCTCTTTACAGCTTGGAGATGCTCCCCGTCGACGACCTTCCTCAGATTGCAATTGAAGCACTTGAGGCTGGATATGATTCCGCCTCATTACGAGAGCTGGCAGGGGGACAATCTGAACATCCCTTCGACCTCCGCCAAAAATTCGAGAAAGCTCTGAAGGAGCTGCAACTGCCGATGCCCTGCCGACGGGGTGCCGCAATTCTCTTAGCATGCCACATTGCCAAGTCAATTTTGAAAGGGGAGATTTCCCCCTACGAGGGAGCCAGACGCATATGGTGGGACCTCTACACAAAAGTTCCGGAAGCAATCGAGCTGAAAACCTTTGTTGGGGCAGCAAGTGAAATCGAAGACGATCCAGAGCATCGAGATTACTACATCTCAGATATCACCGGAGAATGCAACAACCTACTGTTAGAACATGCACCTTGGCTGCTGTAGAAGTCATGTAGGTTGCGTCGCGACGCAACCGTATTCCGGGAGGACTTTCACTCCACTCCCGACACCATCCCATATGGTGCGTCTAGTCGCCCCCTACGGAACTTTTCATGCCTAAGCGTGATCGGCAGGGGGAGTCCAACTCCGTTTAACTCTTCAGAAACTCTTTGAGTTTCGGGACGATTCGTTCGTGGGCGTCTTCGAAGACGTAGTGGCCGGCATCTGGGAAGCGAATGGTTTCGGCGCCGGGGAAACGTTGTTCCCATTCATCCAGAAACGCGGTTGTAAAGCACCAATCCTTCTCACCCCAGAAGAAGAGCCAAGGGGAGTTCTTGAACTGTGCCAGCCCGTTCTCAACGTCAACCAGAGT
This sequence comes from Planctomicrobium limosum, assembly GCF_051465645.1. Lineage (GTDB taxonomy): Bacteria > Planctomycetota > Planctomycetia > Planctomycetales > Planctomycetaceae > Planctomicrobium. The sequence goes on from NZ_CP195790.1 coordinate 2,745,235, forward strand.
CATGTAGCTCGGATGCTCAGGTGAGAGCGGAATTTCTTCAACAAAGCGTTGCACGCAGACGCGGTTCTTCCAAGAGTCATAGGGAAACAGGAACCCACGGCGAATCGTCGGCGTCATCCGTTCATGATGCCCCATTGCCATCGAGACCGCTGCCCCGGCAAACGCGTTCAAACCACGGACTGCCGCTGGGCCGAGCACTGGAATACGGCAGACGGCGATTCGCTTCGGAATCGCCTGAGAGCGGAAGGCCGCCGTGTTCATCATCACGAATCGTGAGAAGCGACCAGGCAGGCGAGCGGCTGCTCCCATTCCGATGCAGCCCCCCCAATCGTGACCGACAAGCGTGATGTCCTTGAGGTCAAGCCGCTCGATAAATCGAGTCAGGTTCTCAATGTGCTGTCCAATTCGATAGCCGTAATCCTGAGGCTTATCCGACAAGCCCATCCCGATGTGATCGACAGCAACACACCGATAGTTGGGCAACAGCCCTTTGATCAGGTTTCGCCAGGCAAAGCTCCAGGTCGGGTTCCCATGTACAAACAGGACAACCGGACCGGTCCCTTCATCAACGTAAGCGTATTTCAACCCATCCAGATCAATGGACTTCAGCGCAAACGGGAATTCCTGTTGAAGTTCCACCGGGAGCGAGGTTGTTGCCACAGCGTTCACAGCTTTCGCAAAGTCGAGACAAAATTGACGTTTTCCGTTTCACACAAACAAGTTGCAACTTCACTTGCAACTCAGACAGTCAGGTTTCCCTGAGTGAAACAGAAACTCGAAACGATACTGTAAACAGGGCAGGGGACAAGACGAAGCGACACCAGAAATTTCTCAAGTGAAATCACAAACCCGATCAGTTCGATTGGCGGCGAATTCGGACCTGATACCCCCCTTGATTGTCTTTCAGGCCGTTACCGACATCGTTGACTCGAAACCAAAGTTCTGAATCCGATTCCGCTTTAAACGTCCCGGACGCTCCTCCCTTCATAACGGTCAGATGCTCTTGCCCGGCCGTCGTCGACTCGGAGTCAATGGGGAGCAATCCCACCAGCAACTGACCAATTGGGTATCCGCCAGAGTAATCTAACGTGATTCCTTGTGGCTCACTCACCCATGGAGGTGTCACCTGTGAATTCAGAATGACCTGACCAGTCGCCGTGAATTCGAGAGTGTCACCAGCCTTGAGAATGCCCCCTGTCGACTGCCATCCCTGATTTGCTGAAACATCGACAGTGGCTTCGTTCCCGGATGGCCACGGTCGGGGATCAGCAGGAACGAACGCATTCGCTGCCACATCAAACCCATAGTCGACTCGCTGGGCAAACTCGTACCACTCCGCAGACAACAGCAGCCGATCTTTTTCGAACAGCTCCGACATCTTTCGCTGAAACTCCCGTGCTTCAAGATGCTGACCGAGAACTCGGAATCGGTCGTGATAGCGTGGGTGATTCTCTAGAAATGCACAAACGGCCCAACTCCATGAATACGGAACAGATCGCTCCTTAGAAAACTCTTCTGAAGTGAACGTGCCAAGTCGATGAAGTCCGGCAATCCGGTTGTAGTAGAGTTCTTCGTGAATGATCTCAATGCGTCCCAGACCAGGGAACTGCGGCGATGTTTGTGGGAAGACCCCGAATTGGACGCGGCCATTTTCGTCCATGGTATGTGTCCCGAAGAACTCCGCCATCCCTTCGAGATACCACAACGGAGGCAGCATTGAAGGCAGGGTCGTCATGAACGCATGTGTCGCTTCGTGAATCAGAAGGTGCCGACGGTAATAAGGGTTCTTCTGCTCTCTCATCCAGAATTCACGTCCGAATTGACGCCCGAAATTGGCCATCACAAACCCGGCCGGTTGCATCCCTGCGTCACGAAACAAACCTTCGTCCTCCATCAGATACCCGGTGATCTGATAGGCGGAACCATCTCTGGCAGGCGGAAGTTCCCCGAAGTATTGAGTCCAGGCAACGTACGCTTGATCGACAATGGCTGGCAACTGTGAAGCAACTACCGGATCGATATCACTATAGAGAAGCAAGTGCTTCGATTCGTACTTCCGAATGCCGAGTGCTGTCGCTTTCGCATCGTCTCGCTTCGGTCGAATATCATCGTCGCGATAGACGCGTTGCGGGACATCAGCGGAAGTTTGAGCAGATACCGACGAAGGCAAACAGAGCACGGCCGACAACACGACGAAAGACGTCACCATTCGTAACGTCACCGCCCCGAATCGAGCAAAATCATTAGGGCTTTTCAAGTTCTGCAAACGCTCCATCGCCATTGATCTCAACCACCCTCTCAGCTTCCCAATGTCAGACAGTTCATGCGACCACCATCCGACAACTCAGGCAAGCGGAATCATTCGAAAAACGCCCAGATCGAATCGATCAATATCCCTCAGTAGACGTTCACTAAGAACGCGGGATCAAACTCGATTACTTATCTTTGATCGTAACGATCTTCCCGCCGTTCTGAGCAGACTCCATACACGCGTCCAAGACGAGTTGCGTCTTGCGAGAGAAGTCCGGCCATGTCTGATCCGTTTTCCCTGACAGCACAATTTCAGAGAACGTTCGAAACAGATTGGTTTCCTGCGAGGTTGGATGGTTATTGGAGAACTCTTTTACCGCCACTCGTTCCCGGTACTGAGCCAAATTGAATTGGCACCCAGACACCTGAAAGTCATTCTTGATGACGTCGAATGTCGCACTGCTCCCAAAACTCGGCAGAACGAAATCATCGAGATAGATGGAACCATTGGTTCCACTAATCGTGAATGTCTGTTGCTGATCAACGAGGAAGGAGCTGAAGAACCCAAACGAAACATCACCTGGGAACTTCAATTCCGCAGTCAATTCTAATGGAACCGCATTCGGGCTGTCTGCTCGCCCTTGCTGTGCAAGCAACTGGGCTGACACCTGAGTCGGCATTGCATAGTTCATGGTCCAGAGAGCCATACGAATGCTGTACCATCCAAGATCACCGAGTGACCCATGTGGTTCAAGCTGGCTGCTCATGCGGATGTTGTTTTGCAAAAACTCATCCGGTGCAAGAAAACTGAAATGGGACGACATTCGACGAATCTTGCCAATGGAATTCTGTGAATCATCCAAAACCCGGCGCAACGCAGGCAATCGTTGCGAGTGCATGAACATGACTCCGTCCATGAACTGAACCTGATTCGCCTGACAGGCATCCAGCATCTGTTTTAATTCACGTGAATGAATCGCACATGGCTTCTCACAGAGCACATGTTTGCCAGCTTCGGCAGCGCGGATCACCCACTCTTTGCGAAGTCCCGTTGGCAATGGAATGTAGACGGCATCAATCTCTGGATTCGACAGCAGCTCTTCATAATTACAGGAGATCGGCGTGGTCTCGAAGGAACACTCGCGCTGACGATCTGCAATAAACGCGGCGGCTTTGGACGGATCGCGACTCGCAACAGCAGCGACAACGGCGTTTCCGGAATTCCGAATCGCCTGCCAGTTCTTCTGAGCAATCACAGCAGCCCCCATGATTCCCCAGCGGCAAGTCTTCATTGACATCGTCTCTTCCTGACTCTTAGGAGTGCTTCCAGATCTTCAAACCGAGTGATCCCAATGCCAAACGCACTTGCGAACGATCCGCTCAGTGAAACCAGTCCATCTACTCTATCGAACAACATCAGCAGCGAGCGATATTTCAGACCTCAAGGACACCAAACCGGTCGCGATGAACATTGCTGTGCGTTCACATCAGTACAATAATCAAACAAGTGCCACGATATCAGCCAGACACTTCTCGCGAAATGAGGATAGGGACGATGCCAAAAATTGTTCGTTTTCACCAGGCAGGTGGTCCAGAGGTGCTGCAACTGGAGAACATTGACGTCAGCCCTCCGGCCGCAGGCGAGGTCCAGATTGAGGTTCACGCTCTGGGACTGAATCGGGCGGAAGCGATGTTCCGCAGCAATCAATACCTTGAGCAGCCTCATTTTCCAGCCAGAATTGGTTATGAGGCATCCGGCACCATCAAGGCGATCGGCCAGGGGGTGACTGGGTTTCAGATTGGCGATCACGTCAGCACTGTTCCTGCATTCTCAATGAATCAGTATGGAGTTGATGGAGAAGTTACGAACGTTCCTGCCAGGGCCGTCGTAAAACACTTGCCTTCTCTGGGCTGGAACGAAGCCGCAGCGATCTGGATGCAGTACCTCACAGCATACGGAGCATTGATTCACATCGCCAAGATGACCGCAGGTGATGTCGTTCTGATTCCTGCTGCATCGAGCAGTGTCGGCATTGCAGCGATTCAACTGGCGAACTACGTCGGCGCGACATCCGTTGCTCTCACCAGAACATCGGCAAAGAAAGACTCACTGCTTGCCCTCGGAGCGAAACACGTCATCGCGACTCAAGAGCAGAATCTGGTCGATGAAGTGAACGCCATCACCAACGGAGCAGGGGCTCGCATTGTCTTCGATCCGGTCGGAGGGGCCACCGTTTCAGACCTGACGGCCGCAATGGCCCAAAAAGGGATTCTGTTTATTTATGGCGCACTTGCACCGGAAGCAACTCCACTTCCACTGTTCTCCGTGCTCGCCAAAACACTGACGATACGTGGCTACTTGCTGTTTGAGTTCACGGACAACCAAACGCTTCTTCAGCCAGCAGTTGACTTCATCAACGGCGGTCTTGAGTCTGGAGCACTGAAGCCCATCATCGCAAAAACCTTTCCACTTGATCAGATCGTCGAAGCGCATCGCTACCTCGAATCAAATCAGCAGATCGGGAAGATCGTCGTCACGGTCCGCGATTAACGCAAAAGGCGACTCAAGGCGGCCTGACTCAACTGTGAATTGTTCAGGCATCAGGAACGATTCCCTTATTATTTGAAAATGCGTTCCGTATAGTGACAGATGATCGCCTTGGGATTTTTTCATTCTGCCTTCCTGGAACAGCAATCGAACCCGGAGATTGAAGTAATGAAGATTCAAGTCATTTTCTACAGCATGTATGGGCATATTCACCACATGGCAGAAGCAATTGCCGAGGGAGCCCGCAGCGTGGAAGGTGCTGAAGTCACCCTTCTTCAGGTTCCGGAGCTTGTTCCTGATGCAGCATTGGAACGCACTGGAGCCAAGCAAGCCCGCGAGCAGTTTGCTGAGATTCCGATGGCAACAACCAAAGGACTCGCGGAAGCTGACGCGATTATCTTCGGGACGCCGACTCGCTTTGGGAACATGGCGGCGCAGATGCGAAACTTCCTCGACCAAACCGGTGGGCTCTGGGCCAGTGGTGGATTGATTGGAAAAGTGGGAAGCGTCTTCACCAGTACGGGAACACAGCACGGTGGCCAGGAAACAACCATCACCAGTTTCCATACCACACTTCTTCACCACGGCATGATCATCGTTGGCGTTCCCTATTCATGTGCCGAACTGTCAAACATGAACGAAATCACCGGCGGGTCTCCCTACGGAGCAGGGACTCTCGCTGGGGCAGATGGCTCACGGGTTCCATCAGAAAACGAACTGAGCATCGCTCGCTTCCAGGGCAAACATGTCGCTGAGATTACGAAGAAGCTTGTTGGAGGATAACTCCCAGGCGACAAGCGTAGACACACTGGCGATCGTTTTTCATACTGATAACACGTCCTGAAACTAGGACGTGTTATCAGACCTGCCATTCCATCCTTCCGCAATATTGCCTGTTCAAGTCTGTTCGCTGTGACTCTATACGACCGGTTGAATCTCGCCAAATTGCTGTCCGCATCAACTCGAACAGCATTTTGACTTCCGATCAGGCACAAGGTTCTGCAACTGGAGAATTCAAGCATCGTGAATGAATCTGCATCTCCCAGTGAGCCAAAAGAAATTCCATTGGTGCGTGTATCGCGACTCCCAGAACTTCTGAGAACGGAAGACTGGTGGGCGATCTGGCTGGGAGGATTCATTCTTCTCCTCGTCCTTGCAGCCACTCTTGCATCACGACCAGACGACACGTATTCCCGAGTCGAACGGTATCACCAGCTGACTCAAGAATACGATGCCCTGCGTGAGCAGAAGGCCGACCCTGACGGCAAGCTGAAGGACATCAAAAAGCAGCGGGAAGCGGCGAAGAACGCCATTGCAGTCAATCCGCTTTCCCAATGGACCGCCAAGCTGCAAAGCTGGACCAGTAACCCCATTGCTGCTTTCAGCGACAAATCAGGCAAGCCAATTTTCCCTGGACTGCTGGGAGTCTTCGTAATTCTGGCGTTGACATTCACTCTGGGAATCAAAGTGATGGGAGGCTCGGCAAAGCAGTTTCTGATCGCGTTTGTCCCTGTCTTTCTACTTGCCATCTTTGCTTATGTGCTGGCCGGACAGAAAGTCATCAAACACTACAACCTTGAGTATGCACTCTGGGCGATCATGGTGGGACTGATCATCAGCAACACGCTGGGAACACCACGTTTCATGTTGCCTGCCGTTCGTACCGAGTTCTACATCAAAACCGGGCTTGTTTTGTTGGGAGCAGAGATTCTGTTCTCCCAACTTCTGTCGCTTGGGTTACCCGGAATCGGTGTCTCCTGGGTGACAACGCCAATCGTGTTGATCACCACTTTTATCTTCGGACAGAAAATCCTGAAGATGTCATCACCATCGTTGAACATGGTGATCAGTGCGGACATGTCGGTCTGTGGGGTCTCTGCAGCCATCGCGACAGGAGCCGCATGCCGAGCAAAGAAAGAAGAACTGTCACTGGCAATCGCTCTGTCACTGGGTTTCACAGTCATCATGATGATTGTCATGCCAGCCTTCATTAACTCGGTCAACATGGACCCCGTTGTTGCAGGAGCATGGCTCGGGGGCACAATCGATTCCACAGGTGCAGTCGCAGCCGCTGGCGGAATGGTGGGAGACACCGCTCTGACAGTTGCAGCAACGATCAAGATGATCCAGAACATTCTGATTGGGGCAGTTGCATTTGCTGTCTCCATTTATTGGGTTGGCTGGGTCGAAAAATCAGAGTCGACTCAACGAGTTGGCCTCGGCGAAATCTGGCGTCGATTCCCGAAATTCATGCTTGGGTTTCTGGCTGCATCGATTGCGTTTTCTTACATGGCAACCCGCGGAATTGAAGGCGAAGCCACTGTAAACGCCGTCTTGAAGGGAACGACTGAACCCCTGCGTGGATGGCTGTTCTGTCTGGCATTCGTCAGCATCGGATTGGAAACCAATTTCCGCCAACTGATGCCCTACTTCAAGGGAGGCAAACCGCTCGTCCTGTATGTTGTCGGGCAGACTCTCAACCTGATGATCAGCCTCTTCATGGCTTGGGTCATGTTTGTAAAGGTCTTTCCAAATGCCGCAGACGCACTCAGGCAATAAAGCGTTTCGGCGCATCGTGTCCTTCATCGCTGCACTCGGTTGCGTCGCAATAATCTGGCTCAGCATTCTCCCTCGACTGGGGGAGCATCCGGTGGTGCGCGAACTTGTCGAACGCAATGAAGCAAAGGGGATCGACCCGAGCGCGAAGTTCTACACAGAGCACCCGGGGATGGCCCAGTTTATGGACAACATCGAAACAGCCCATCGCCACTCAGGCCATGAATTCTGGCTGCAGAGCGCACAGCAGAGGATCGCTCAATCGAATCAGGATTCCCCGTCTCACCTGCAACCGCTGTCGAAAATTGAAGACTGACCTGCAGTGAGTTCAGATCGAATGTTGCGAAGGAGTATAATTCCCTTCATCAACGGATTCCCAATGGGCGTTCCCTAATCGCTCTGCGATCTGCGCCAGAACCTGCGGACTCGCCTGACATCGGTGATTGCGAGTCGACGAACTGCCAGCAGAGTCTGTCGCATCAATCCAGAGTCGCCCTGTGTCATACTTCACGGTTCGACTTAGTGCTGAGTCTTCAACACCAAGCCGGACACACGCTTCGCGCCAGACAGCATCTGCATTGCGAAGATCGACTCGTGCAGAGACGGCAACAAGAATCGAAGATTCCGTCAGCATCGGTAAGCTGCTGATCGCCTGAAAAAGCTGCTGGACCTGTGCTGCGTCGCTGGCTGTCGTACTCACAAAAACGAGCTGACGATGCCCTCCGCCCACAGGTAAATGAAGATCGACTACGGTTCCGTTGATCAGCTGCAGAAGCTTTAACAACATCCGTTCTGTCAGCTGACTCGTGACAAAGTCTTCCTGAAAATCGAATGCCTGAACTCTGGCCGGGAAAATCGGATTGGCACGATGAGTAATCGCGCTCAATCGCAGAACAGCGAGATCATTTCGAGTTTCAAGTAACCCATTCTTTCCGGCGAATCGTCCAGAAACTGCGCCTGCGGCAGGATCGAGATAGCCTTCCAGCACAATCTCAGCATCTGCCGGGACATTCAGCTCGACAGTCCGAGCACGAATGAGATTGACGCTTTCATTACGCAGAATCCCGGCAAACAGCCACGGATCAAACATCTGCGGAAGCGGCAACGACGCAACGTACGTCAGCAGTGGGTCTCCCCCCAGTGCGATTGCTACTGGAAAGGGATGATTGCCTTCCTGTGCGTGCTGCCATTGTGCATAAGCCGCATGAGACGGAGTCCAACTGACAGCCAGCGTCTGACGATCAATTCTTCCTGCCGGCACCAGATCAATATTCGGGCGATTGTCCAGAGACTCCGAAATCACAAGCCCCGCTGTAATCGCCGGGCCAGATTCACCTGCCCAGCATTGCAGCAATGGCAATTCATCAAGATTGAGTTCTTTCCCGAGCTTCACAACCTGCTGGCATGCGGCACGTCGAATGACTCTTGGAAGATACCGGGAACGATCAGGTGCTGTTGCCGAATTCCCCAGGCCAAACTTCCAATCCCGCCCAGCCTGTTGAAAGGGATTCAAGACGGCCTGGAACCGTCCCAGGATTTCATCGATTGAGGAACTCCCGCACGACCTCAACAGTCGCTGAAAGTTTCCCAGCAGATTCGTAACGACCGGGATCGACGACTGTTGTGGGGACTCGCTCAAAACGACAGGACTTCGTTCGCCGAACTCGCGACAAATCTCCTGCGTGACGCCAGCAATCTCTTCACGCAAGCTGAGAGGAACGCCAACCCGTTCCAATTCGCCGGCATCGGCGGTCGCCTGCAAGAATTGCGTGAGATCGTCAAATGCCATTGGGAGGTCGGACTATCTAAAGCGTTTTCAGAATTGACGTCGCTGAATCAGACACACTTCAAAAGGATTTCATCATCTGGAAACCCGATTTCATTGCATGACATCAGCGCGATCATAACAAAGAAAAACCGTTCTGAATGCAATGAAACACTCAAAACGGTTTGAATTCAAGCTCGCGATTCACGAGATCGTGAACAGATCAAGGGTTGGAGCTGATTGTCCCTTCAGCATGGAAAGTCACCGGGTCAGGGCGTCCAGTGATCTGAAAAGAAATTTTCTCATTAAACTGGCCAGCACGTTCAGGAGCTTTGACCTTGAATGGAACGACGTGCACCGTCTTCAATTCATTGGTCGGTTCTTTGACTTCGAAGCAATCCGTTGCGTCACAAACGATCTGAGAAATCGAAAACTGTTTCTTGCCTCGCAGGACCACACGGAATTCCTTCACGTCACCGGCCTTCATCATTCCCAATGGCAGAACAGCAGGGGAAACAACGATGTCTGGCTCAATCTTCGCCATGACCAGTACCGGAACTTCGGTCGAAACAGAGTCATCAGTGATCAATGTTACCTGATCGTGAATCGTTCCCATTGGGGCATCCGGCTTCAGTCGCACTGTGAGGTCATAGCTGACACGACCTGGCCCACGAAAGGTTTCGCGGACAGATGCTTCGAGGTACTGATTTGGAACTTTGACTTCTTTGATTGACCAGTTGTCGCGACCAGCATAAGCCACTTCAAGATGTCGTTCTGCAGGTGAACCGAACTCGACATTTCCAAAATCGGCGTTGCCCGGTTCCGGAGTGATCACGACGTCCGAACGAATGTAAGCTGTGATCGGCACTCGGACTGTCTTTGTTGCTGCCCCGGCAGGACCATGGAAGGTCATCGTCACATCGACGTTTGAGTCTTTGCGACGCATGAACTTCACGGTGTTCATTTTGATCTCAATGATCGCCTTTTCGTGAGTCTTCAACATCGTCCGGTCAGGCTTTGCAGCAGTGCACCCGCACGTTGTCCCCACGTTGTCGATGGTGACATTTTCTTCATACATGTTGGTCACAATGATCGATGCGCGAGTGTCCGCACCACGTGCAACAGTGCCGAAATCATGACGCAGTTCGGAAAACATCTTTTCCGCCCAGTTCAATTCATTCGCCTGAACAGCTGGTGTCCAAATCGCCCCTGCCAATGACAGAAGACCAAGGGCAATTAGTCGAATTCCCATTTGAAACACTCCCCACCTGCCAGATTCGTCGAATCGCAAGCTCAGTGACTCACACTCTGACGGACTCAATTGTAATCCGAGCGAAAACTCATCGCAATTTTGATTCCGCAATCGGAAGAAAATTGCAAAACCTGTTATCAAAAAGACTCAGGCGAAGAAATCGACACGCGCGAACGAAAATATTAAACAAAAACAGGCAGACGAATTGAGACCAAAATCTCAATTTCGCACCACTTATCAATCAGATTTTATCTCAGCGCCATCGTATCAACAGAGACTTAGTCTTCGGTGGTCCCGTTGCAGCCGTTCGGGAACATTGCCACGCGGTTGAAACCCGTCTCAAATCAACACAGTGTTCCTGATCACAATACTTGATCACAGAACATGACTTCCAAATTCACCGAGTGCAGCAGCAAAGCAACAAAGTTGGACAGTTCAGCAGCAAAACAAACTGAAGACAGCCGGATATGAACGTCAGGCAATCACTACGAGATAAAGGCAATCGTTCGCATATACCTCAGCCAGCATGTGCGCAAAGATCTCTTCATAAAACGATTATACAAATTGCGCAAAAAAACGGCGTGCACGAAAAATTCGTGCACGCCGTTCATCTGACTCTTGAGGCCACATGAAAGACCGAACCGGTCACAACCTCAGACGATTACTGTTTGGCAAGTTTGGCAACTTCGTCGGCTGTCAATGCTCGCTTGAAGATCGCCACTTCATCCAGTCGCCCTTCCCAGTTCGAGGAGTTGTCGCAACGTCCTCCTGCGAAGACCTCGGTGATTTCCACTGGAGTGTCTGCTGGCGCGGTCGTTTCGATCTCAGGAGTTGGGTTCCCGTTCAAATAGACACGAACCTTCTCTCCATCGCGAACCAGAACGACATGAGCCCAGGTCCAGCGAGCGACTTCGGTTTTTCCGCTGACAACTTCACCTTTATTACCATGCTGGAAAATCAGGCGTCCTGCGTTGCCAGCTTTTCCTCCCAGTCCCAGGTGATCTCCGAATGCATCGAGAACATGATCTCGCCCACGTGAGAACATCCAGCCGGTGACATCTCGTCCATCTGTTGGCATCCCGTTCCAGATCCACATCGACACGGAATAGTGATTACCGAGTTCAGGGACTGAGGTTCGCAGCCGCTCTCCAGTGAAGTGAGCAGCTCGGTTCTTTTCTCCAGCACTTGCGAACGCAGTAGAGCTCGGGCCTTCGAGGAAGTAAGCCACATGGGGTTCATAAATCCCGTCGCGATGATTTCCTGAAGAATCTTTCGCACGTGGGCCAGCAAATTCGTCCAGACGATACCAGACCTCCGGCTTCAGATCCCGAATGGTTTTCGCAGCCTCACCAACTGGCGACACGAATGGTCGGCGTGGCTTCCCAGAGACCGTTTCCAGAAGATCCAGAGCAGCCGCAGCGATACGAGGTTCTGCAGTCACTTCCAAACCAGCTGATCGGGCTGCCCAGGTGTTGTAGCCCCCCAGCAGGTGTTGCTCAGGTGGTGGGATGTAACCGTCCCCTCCGTTTGCAAGTTCAATCACAACAGTCTTTGCGAGTGGACTTTGCTTTTTGATCTTCAACCCAGTCAATGCATAGGTCTCGTTTGGTGTCGTCGCAATTGCGATCTCACCAATCCGAATCGCCTGCACTACAACTTCAGTCGACTGCCATTCATTCAGCAGCACTTGTTCGCGAGCGTAAATTTCCGGCTGAGTCTTTGGAAGGCGATCCCCCATTTCAGCAACGATTCGCTTCGCCCATTCCAGACGCTGCTGATCAGGCACCCGATAATTCATCGGAAGACGGCTTTCGGCCATCGCCAGATTGACATCAGACTTGTACTCAATCTTCTTGTAAGCCTGCATCGCGAGGTCAAGCAACCCACCTGTAAACTGAGTGATATTCACTTTGTTCTCAGGGGCATCCGGCTTGGTGTAATCCGTGCGATAAATGTCGCCGCTGCACCCGTGAGACATAATCCCGACGAATGGCGCAACCTTTTCAGCGGTTTTCGGAGCAATGCGTTCTTTCAGCCCTTCAGAAAACAGGCCGAAGTAGTCAGCACTGATGTCGCGATCGCCGAAATAGTGCATTGAAAAGTTGGCAAGCACTGCCAGAGGGCGACCCTGCTTGGACTGCACTGCAATCAGAGACAGATCAGGGTCCTCTGGTCCAGATTCGCCGACAACATCTGGCCAGCTTCGTCCGGCGTGCATGTTGGCTCGAACAGTCCTATTGCCGAATGGATCAGTCTCCACCCGATCCGGACGACGAATCCAGCGACGAAGTGCGGTGAACTTTTCAGCGTCAATGACTCCGTGCCCGATTTGAGCAGGCTCCAGATTCGCTTTCGCAGCCTTAACCGCTTCAACCAGTTTCGCTCGCAGGAATGGCACGTAGTTTGGATCTGCATCTGTCCCGAGACATCCCATTGATGCGGCCGCAGTATGGGAGTGTGTCGCTGAGATCAGAATTCGATCCGGACGAATCCCTGTTGCATCTGATGCCAGTTTCTTGGCTTCATCCAGCAATTCACGTGGCATCATGCAGCTGTCAACAACAACAATAACGAGCTGTTCATTGCCGTCAGCAAAAGCAATCGCTCTGGCATTCAATCGAGTATTGATGACCGACACAGACCGACTGGTCATGCTGCCGTTCACGATCACTGGCAGTTGATCCGGTGTCACATCGACAACTGCGGCACCTGCAAGAAACTCAGCACGGACCGATACCGGCATCCATGCAACAAACGTGACGATCAGCGGCAGTATGCATCTCAGCATCATCTGGTCGTTTCCTCTAATTTCACGAGAAATTGAATTCGAAAATTCGCGACTTTGTCATCTTTAGTACAGGAAGCACATTCCAATACACACATGCAGGAGTCGCGAGACATGTCGGCTTCGAAGGACTTCGGTGCAGAACACAGCCTGCATGTACCAGACAGAGCCAAAACGACGGTTTCAATCAGGACCAAATGTGCTGCAGGACAGCAACATTCACGTCTTGATCTCCGTCAATGATGAAAGGACTCTTCAGCAATCAGGCGGGAAGTGGAGGGCACCGAAAACGAAGTCAGAGCACAACATCAACTTTCAATTGGCAGGACATTCTTCAACGTCTCACCCTGAATCAGTCGCACTTGGCCCAAATTCATTTTGCATTCAGGCATTTGCGTTCCAAACACCTGAAATCCAAATTCAGTGATATGAGTCTATCGATTCTGTCGGCAAATTGCGAATAAACAAAAGCCCGTTTATTCCTGACTGACAAGCATTTCCTGCGACCGTGACTCGACTGGCTGTGAACGACGAACTCAGAGATGAGTCGAACATCTACGCACGCACAAAGATGAGCCAGAAGAAATAGGCAAGGTAGATTCCCACTGCGATCCCACCTTCCAACCGGGAGACGCTGCGACCTGTCAGAAAAACTGGAATGGCCCCAATGGTCACAAGCGCCATCAACGGGATATCCACCCAGAGGAGTTCCGGTTCAACATGCAATCCAGCTGGAGCGGCAACACAGGTCAGTCCCAGGATGAACAGAATATTATAAATACTGCTCCCCAGCAGATTGCCGATTGCCACGTCCCGTTCATTTCGGAAAGTCGAGATCACAGTCGTCACCAACTCAGGAGCGGAGGTTCCGATCGCGACAATCGTCAAGCCGATGAGCGTTTCCGAAACTCCCAGTGTTCGAGCGATTCCGGATGCTCCCGTTACAAGCAGATCCGCGCCCCAGACTGACAACCCGATGCCGATGACCAGTACGGCAACATTCAAGCACTGCCACTTCCAATTCGACTGGGTCGCTGGAATCGCTTCAGCTCCAAATTCTTCGCGAAACTCCAGCTTCACCTTCTGTGACTCATATCTGGTCATCAGAACCAGCACAACGGTGTAAATGACACCGACAACAAACATCACCGCACCGTCTGTCTGCGACAGAACACCATCCCATCCCAGCGCCATCATCAGACCAGCAGCCAACACAATGACCGGGAGTTCCAGCCGAAAGACCTGTGCGTGAATCGGAAGTGCTCGCAGACTGGCACTCAATCCCAGTATGAACAACAGATTCAGAATGTTGGTTCCGGCAATATTGCCGACAGCCAGTCCTCCATTTCCCATTTGACTCGCGGTGATTCCAACGGCGAGTTCAGGCGTACTTGTCCCGACGGAAACGATCGTGAGACCAATCACCATCGGCGAAATTCGCATCGCCGTTGCCAGGCGAGACGCCCCGCGCACAGTAAATTCTGCGCCGATGACGAGGATCGCAAGCCCTGCGAGAAATGATAAGACCTCTGTCATAACGCAACACATCCCTGCTGAAATTCACGCTTCACGTCGACTTCTTGATCCACCAGCCGGCAAGCCCCCGTAATCGACAATGAAAAGGGTAGGTCACGTATTTGAATGAGATCAGGATTCAACAAACGCCTTCCGCCGAAATCACTCACTGTGATTCCAGGCACTGAAAGGCAATCGCATCAAGAAATGTCCCATTACAGAACACCAGACGCACGACGGAAATAATAGCGAACCGTCTGGAAATCAGGCGAGAAGAAATTTGCCTGAAAAGCAAGCTCAACAAAAAAACGTCAGGTGTCAGAAATGCTGCGATCCCAGCACTCCGCTACCTGACGTCGATGATGCCATCGCAGGCTTCGTCAACACTCGAATTCCGAGACGCCTCAAGGCAAAAAGTGACAACGCCCCCTGAAACACGACTGAATCACAGTACGAATCCACTTCCGAAAACAGTGCTCTTCTCAGGCACACAGGATCTGGCCGTTTCTCTATCGAAACAGCTGCGGCGAGTCCCCATCAGGGACCGACCGCGGTCTGGGCCTTTTCCGCGCAGCGTACAATCTGCACGGAACATGGAGCATACTGCGCGACGAACTGCGAAACGGAACCGAGGAAGAAGCGTCGCACTGGCCCATACCCATGCGATCCAAGACAAATCAGATCCGCTCCCCAGCGTTCAGCGATCGCCACGATCTCTTCTTTCGGGTTCCCTTCCAGCAACTCCGTCGTCACATTCAGACTTGGAGCATTCTTGGAAAAGGCCACCTGAGCATCGCTCAAATGCTTGAACAGTTCTGCTCGCTGAACTCGTACCACTTCATCAAAAGCTGATGATTCAGGTGAGCCAAGTGATGTCCGACGGTAAGGGGAATCGACTGTGACAATCCGAACTTCCGACCCCTGCGGCCATGGACGAAGCGACACCTCTTGAACAGTCAACTGACTGCAGGGAGATCCATCAATCGCGATCAGAATCTTCATTTCGTTCCGCCTTTCGCAGGCCGTTTCAGCCTCATCCGATGACACCTCATGGCGGGATCGCAGGCGAATGCCAACCTTCCCCCATTCATCCTCTAACTCGAATTCCAGACCGACTCAGAAAGCGACCATCTGCCGCCATCAAGATCGAGATTTCGCGCTGTCAATTCACCGCAATCTTTTCACACTCCCGGCATCAAGACAACCGGCGAATCAAGAGAATTGGCAGAACACCAAAACTGCGAATGAGCGAGCCGAAATATGAGAATGCAGCACACCGGGCGTTCATGGACAGAACAGGAACCAGAGTGGCAAGCTGGGACGCACGCACCCAATAAAGCATTTTTAGAAATAACGCAGTGATTCAGGCGCGCGGGATTCCGCTTTTCTCACGCCGAGAAGGATCGAGTTTCTTCCTGATCGTGGAAGGCTGCTGCGCGATCACTTGAGAGACTGAAGCAGTTTAGAAGTCGTACCAGAGTCCCCAACCGAGTTGCTGTTCGCTTCTTGTGTAGAACGAGAACTGAGGGCTTTTTCCATTATAGAAGAAAGGTCCGGTTCGAAGAGTGCCGGCGCTTAAACCTTCTCCACGCCATGCCCAACCGCCTTGAATATTGATATTCCCGCCGTAATCCAGTTCCTGTCGCAAATGGACATTCATAGCGAAGAACGGAGCCCCATAAATTCGAGTGGGGTATGACGGCCCATAATCCAGTCCGAACTGGAAATTCCAAGGCTTGGCGACATCTGTGTTGAACCCATAATCCAACTCTGCATAAAGACGCAGATCAGGATTGGGGTAGTACGAGTACCCCAGATACAAGCAGTCACGCAGGAAATTCAAACGCTCAAAGTCCGGGTTTCGTTTCAAAAACTCGTCCCCGGCATGTGCGCTGATGTGGTAATAACCAAACTTCCAGGCATGTTGCCCGACTCGGTAAGTCAACGGGATATCAAACCGGAAGTCTGTTCCGATCACGTCCATCTCGTAATCCAGATCCTGTCGGAGCTTCGCCCCTCCTAACAAGTCCAGCTGAAAACCTTCCAAACCGTAACGCTGTCCGAATCGAACAATTCCAAAGCGTCCGCTGATGTACGAATCGACGCTGGCACCATTCTGCAGATCTTCGAAAACCTGAACAGACATACGAGGCTCTGCTGCACTTGCCCAGTATGTTCCATACAGAATCCCCTGAGGCAAAAAGGTCCATTGCCAGTCCATGCCCGGCGCCGGCATTGCGGCCATCGGAACAGGAGTGCCAACGGGAGGACCAGATAAGATGGTCTGCTGCTGCGGTGGGGGAATCACCACATTTGCGTCAAAAGAAAACGTGTTATCGACCGTGATTGGCGTAACAACTGAAGACGGTTGCGGCACTGATCCCGGAGTCGGGCTCACAGAATAGATTCCCTGAGCGCTCGCGAAGTTCAGATTGAATGCCAGAAAGCACCAGAGTGCCGTACTGACAGCTGTTTTCCGTTTCACCGTCTGAATACCCATTTCTGCTACGCGGATTTCCGCAAGATTTCATCTTCCGCAGCACTGTGACTCGAGAATTTCTGTCGGGAAGGTGTCGCCCGGAAGTTGTCCTGAAGTGGGTGCATCGGATTTTTAACGAGCTGTTGCAAATCGAGTCGATGGAAGTCAGGCTTTGAAGACCGCTGATGCCCTAAGTGCGCAGTTTCTGCCGATTCCGCTTCTTCCGGGAAAACATCACCGCCCATTTATGTCAGCACAACAGACGCAATCAGAGTGGCATACGACTGAGAATCAATCAGTTGCTCCTATGCCGATTCGGTCAGACATCGCGAATTTTTCTCGGAACAAATGACTGTGGATACGAATTTTCTGAGCCAGATTGGAGCCTACGACTACACGCTCCCTGAAGAACTCATCGCCCAAACCCCCACTGAGAAGAGAGATGCGTCTCGCCTCATGGTCATCAACCGGGTCAAAGGGACAATTGAGCACACCCACTTCAATCAGATTCCGACGTATCTGAACGCTGGTGACCTTCTCATTCTCAACAACACCCGTGTGGTCCCGGCCCGTTTGATCGGAATTCGCACCAAGACCGGTGGAAAGTGGGAAGGGCTCTTTCTTCGTCTCGAATCCGCGAGTGAATGGCGACTGATCGGGCAGACCCGCGGACGGCTGCACCCCGGTGAACGGCTGACGCTCACCCCAGCGGACACGGCCTCTTCAACTCCCCATGCCACACTCGATCTGGTGCTTCAATCCAAGAACGAAGATGGCACCTGGATCGCAATTCCAGACTCCTCTGTACCTGCGCTCACACTTCTCGACCAGTTTGGAACATTACCTTTGCCGCACTACATGCACCGAAGCGCAGAAGCGAGCGATCGGGATCGTTACCAGACCACGTATGCCGAAAAGCCCGGCGCCGTCGCTGCTCCAACCGCTGGGCTCCACTTTACTCCAGAAGTGTTCGCAGCCTGTCGGCAACGTCAGGTTGAGACGGCAACAGTGACGCTGCATGTGGGACTGGGAACCTTTCGTCCTGTGAGCGTCGATCACCTCGATGATCACAAGATGCATTCCGAGTGGTGTGAAGTGTCGGAAGAGACAGTCAAAAAGATCGAGCAGACCAAAGCAAACGGGGGCCGGGTCATTGCTGTCGGCACGACGTCGGTTCGCCCTTTGGAATCCATTTGCCAACAGGCTCAGTTGCGTCCCTGGCAGGGAGAAACGGACCTCTTCATCCGCCCTCCATTTCAGTTTCAGATGATTGACGCCCTGATCACCAATTTCCACCTTCCAAAGTCGACCCTGCTCGTTCTGGTCTCCACATTTGCTGGCCGGGAACTCATGCTGAATGCGTATGCAGAAGCGATTCGCGAACGCTATCGATTCTTCAGCTATGGTGATGCCATGCTCATACTTTGATGCAGTACCCTCAAGACACAGCAATTGCCTGCTGAACAGCCCTATTCGGCCCCTGTTCGCTAATCAAACAAATCGGACACATATTCTCAATTTCACTTGAGAATGACTCACTTTTCGCATGGGCTTTGTGGCAGACTTGCGTTTTGGGTGTTCCAAGCGACATATTGGCACATCCTCGTACACCGAGAATCCGCCTAATTCAGCAGAATCCACGAAAATCGGGCCTGCACAACATGACTCCCACCATGACGTGATCATCCCCACGTACGAGTGGCATTCGGCCCAGATTCATCTATTGCTCTAGTGACAGGAGACAGATTTAGTGCATATCGACAATAGCCCTTCCTCCGGGCCGTCCGACCCCTCTGATTCCAAGACACCTTGGTTCAGGGAAATGACGAGGTATCACTGGTTTGTGCTGATTGTCGCGGCCCTCGGATGGTTGTTCGACTGCCTTGATCAGCAGCTGTTCATTCTGGCCAGACCGGCAGCGATGGCTGACCTGATTCCGGCAGAAGCGTATGCAACCACAGCGGAAGTGAATAGCGCACGCCGTGCCTATGGAGATTATGCCACCTCGATCTTCATTCTGGGCTGGGCAACTGGCGGTTTGTTTTTCGGAATGCTCGGGGATCGTTGGGGACGTGCCAAAACAATGGTCGTC
Source organism: Planctomicrobium limosum (assembly GCF_051465645.1). Taxonomy (GTDB): domain Bacteria; phylum Planctomycetota; class Planctomycetia; order Planctomycetales; family Planctomycetaceae; genus Planctomicrobium. The sequence continues at coordinate 2,764,477 of NZ_CP195790.1, forward strand.
ACGATTCTGATGTATTCGCTCTTCACTGGACTCAGTTCGTTTTCGGTGGGCTTCTGGGACTTTGCGTTTTACAGGTTCCTGACTGGGCTCGGAGTCGGTGGAGAGTTCGCGGTCGGGGTTTCTCTCGTCGCGGAAGTGATGCCTCATCGTGCCCGTCCCTATACGCTGGGATTACTGCAAGCACTTTCAGCAATCGGCAACGTCAGTGCCGCCTTCATTAACCTGGGACTCGGGCTTGCCGAAGAACAGGGAATGATTGAGAGCCCGTGGCGAATCATGTTCCTGATCGGTGCCTTGCCTGCACTTCTCGCACTGGTGATTCGTCGCAATTTGAAAGAGCCAGAAAGCTGGCAGAAGGCACAGAAAGATAATAAGCAGAAGAAGCAGCTTGGGTCATACCGCGATCTCTTCAGCGAGCCGAAGCTGCGTAAGCATGCACTGTTGGGGCTCGTTCTGGCATGCTCCGGCGTGATCGGCCTCTGGTCTGTCGGGTTCTTTACCCCGGACCTGATTCGTTTCGTTCAGCGTAAAGCCATGTCGAAACAGGTTTACACAGAGCAGATTGAACTCGCTAAAGCCGAGAACAATTCCACTCGGATCACAGAACTCGAAACGCTCATCGCTGCCATCGAGAAGCCGGAACTTGCCAAAGACTTCTCACCTGAGATTAAAGCAACAGAAGAATCTCTGAGCGGACAGATCAACGGGAGACTGTCTCGCTGGGGAAGTTATGCTTCGATTGCAATTAACATCGGGGCGTTCCTCGGGATGTTCGGCTTCGGTGCATTGTCACAGAAAATTGGTCGCAAACCGACATTCGCGCTGGCACTCACGTCAGCATTTATCACCACAGTGACGGTGTTCTTGACTCTCGAACACTTCTGGCAGATCTGGGTCATGGTTCCGATCATGGGCTTCTGCCAGTTGTCACTGTTCGCAGGGTATGCAATTTACTTCCCGGAACTGTTCCCGACCCGTCTGCGATCAACCGGAACAAGCTTCTGCTACAATGTCGGACGCTTCGTGGCAGCAGGTGGTCCACTGGTAAAGGCTCAGCTGGAAAGCAGTTTTGCCCATACAGCAGAGCCATTGCGTTACGCCGGGGCCACAATGGCCGCCGTCTTCCTGTTGGGATTATTGGTTCTCCCGTTCCTTCCGGAAACAAAGGACCAGCCATTGCCAGAATAACGGCATTTCAACACCGGGTTTCCCCGATGCTGAAGATGAGAAGCCTCTGCTGAAAAGCTTTTAAAAGCGATGTTTCACTGCAGGAACTTCAAATCGAGCCCCCTGATAACGGAATTCGTCTCAGGCGACTCAGGCTGGGGCACCGAATTGATACAACAGGCAGCCGGACCTCTGATCATGAGGTTCCGGCTGCTTTTCCATGCGCCACAGTTGAGTATCTACACGAAGCAGCCATACTGATTTACAATCAGTTGTTGTGTCACTCTGCCCACTGACCATCTTTTCTTAGAGGAGTATCTGGATGTTGCCACACGGTCATCACTCAGACGAGAACGTCAATCGCCGGGATTTCTTGAAAGTCGCTGCAATTGGGACCTTAGCCTCTGGGATCGTGGCAGGAGGAGTCGGAAGCTCCTCAATCGCACAAGCTGCTGAAGGAAGCGAATACAAACTCCCAGCTCTGCCATATGCTTTTGATGCTCTTGAGCCGTATATCGATGCCCAGACGATGGAAATCCATCACGGCAAACACCACCAGGCATATGTGACGAACCTCAACAAGGCTCTGGCTGGTTCAGACCTCGGAAAGCAATCCGTTGAAAAGCTGCTCACAAACCTGAATGCTGTGCCTGAAGCGATTCGAACTGCAGTTCGCAATAACGGCGGCGGACACGCCAACCACAGCCTGTTCTGGAAGACACTGAAGAAAGGAGCCCCAGCTCCTTCTGGTGATCTCAAGAAGGCGATTGAAACAACCTTCGAAGGGTTTGATAAGTTTCAGGAACTCTTCTCAACCGCAGCTGCAACCCGATTCGGAAGTGGTTGGGCATGGTTGATCCTGAACAAAGATGGCAAGCTCGCCATTGAAAGCACAGCAAATCAGGACAGTCCATTGATGACCGGCTCAACTCCACTGTTGGGACTGGATGTCTGGGAACATGCCTACTACCTGAAGTACCAGAACCGCCGCCCGGAATACATCAAGGCGTTCTTCTCGATCGTCAACTGGCCGTATGTCGCTGAACTCTATTCCGCTGCAAAGAAGGCTTGACGCCCCCGGAAATCAACGGGGTTCTGAATCACCTTTGAACTCAAATCAAAGGTGATTCAGTCTCTTTCTAAGTGCGGCCTGAATTGACGATTTCTGTTTCCTCAAGTCGGGTCAACAGGATCTATTGTCAATCAGCTACGTGTTCCTTTAGTTCAAGAGGACCGATCGATGCATTCAACGCCTTCAGAAAAGCGCAGAGTGTTGATCATCGATGATGACCGCACCATTCTGCACATGGTTCAGCGTTCTCTGGAACTCCTGGATCTCGAAGTTCTCTCAGCCGCGACCGCAGATGAAGGTCTGAAATACGTTTCGTCTCATCAGCCGGATATCGTTCTGCTCGATATCATGATGCCCCGCATGTCCGGGCTCGAACTCTTCTCACGCATCCATGATCTCGACCGCAGGCTTCCGGTCATCTTCATTACTGCTGATGCTGGAAGCGATACAGCAATCAAAGCGATGGAGATGGGTGCGTATGATTATCTGGCCAAACCACTCCATCTCGCCAAGCTCAACAACCTGGTCACCAAGGCGCTCGAAACGCGTCGGTTGATGAGCGTTCCGGTTGCAGTCGCTGTGCAGGAAGATGAGAAATCCCATTCGACGAACGGGGATCTGTTTATTGGTCGAAGCTCGAACATGCTGGAAGTGTTCAAAGAGATCGGCCGCGTCTCCAAGCAAAACGTCACCGTTCTGATTCGCGGAGAAAGTGGAACCGGTAAGGAACTCGTTGCTCGGGCGCTCTACCATTTCAGCAATCGCGAAAACCGTCCGTTCATGGCTGTGAACTGCGCCGCGTTGCCAGACACTCTCCTGGAGTCCGAACTGTTCGGGCACGAGAAGGGCTCTTTCACGGGGGCCGAGCGGCTGCGTATTGGAAAGTTCGAACAGTGCAACGGCGGCACCCTGTTTCTGGATGAAGTCGGAGACATGTCCCCCCTGGTTCAGGGAAAGGTGTTGCGACTTCTGCAGGAACAGCGATTCGAACGAGTCGGCGGGAACACCACAATCGAGACAGACGTCCGGTTGATCGCCGCGACAAATCGTCCGCTGGAAGAAATGGTCGAAGCCGGGACCTTCCGCAGTGACCTGTTCTATCGCTTGAACGTCATCACAATCCTGCTGCCGCCGCTACGTGATCGAACAGAAGATATTCCTCTGCTGCTCCAATACTTTCTGACACGCATTCGAAAAGAGCTGAACAAACCTGAAATTGAAGGAATCTCTCAGGAGGCGATCGAACTTCTGCTGGAATATTCGTGGCCCGGTAATATTCGTGAATTACAGAGCGTTGTCAGACAGGCAGTTCTCAAGGCAACTGGCCCTGTGATCGTTCCGGACTTCCTGCCGAAAACAATTCTCGAAGGGAGAGGGCCATCACACCCCGTCATCGAGAGACAAGCCTCGACGTCTGGTGAATTTGCCATTCAGTCGACTCGCCCTCAGAACAAAGAGAGCGGGGCACCAGCACTCAACTTGCAGGATTACATCGAGTCACGTCTCGCTGACGGCACGGTCAATCTGTATTCCGAAGCGGTTGAAGCAATGGAACGCTACCTGTTCACAAGAGTGCTGCAGGTGACCGGTGGGAATCAGACAAAGACGTCTGAAATCCTGGGGATCACACGAGGCAAAGTGAGAGACCGAATCGCAGCGTTTAATATTTCGCTGGGCAAGAAGGTCACGATCGATGGCGAACCCTACATCGAATAGACAGGGCCATCCTGAATCTGCGGAGTCGTCAGCAAAGGGGATCGTATTCATTGAATACGGTCCCCTTCGTCTTCTTATCGAGTAAATCCGACATAGAAGCTGAAGACACGCAAGCGGTCTGTTGGTTCGCGAGTGATTGGCCACGCAAAGTCAAAGGCCAGCGGAGCAGGGCCCATCGCAGGCAGTGTGACGCGGAAACCGAAACCAGCCGAAGCTCGGAATTCGCTGAACGAAACGTTTTCCTGAACAGTACCGAAGTCAGAGAAGACCACTGCACGAACATTGTCGCTGGCAGTCAGCGGAACCATGTATTCAACCGATCCCAGGGCCATGAAGTTACCCCCGACCCGGACACCGCTATCAACCGGAGAAACTCCTCGGAAGTAGAAACCGCGGAAGGACGAGTAGCCCCCTGCGTAATACTTCTCGAAGATTGGTGTGTTATCGCCGGTGAAACCCAACTGACCATTGAAGGCCAGAATGTGCTTCCCGAAGCCGTCCGGACGCTCATGCAGAGTGAAGTACTGGCTTCCTGACAAATCGAATCGCGGATAGTTGAACTCGCCAAAGCCCTGTTCGTACGAAATGTTCCCGTAGGTTCCGCGACTCGGCATGAATGCATTGTCACGACCATCGTACATCAGGGACACCGACGCAGTGGACAGGAAGTTATCCCCTTCCACATCGGTCAGTGAGGCAGGAGCCCCTGCTGGAACATTCTTGATTTTGACTTCTTCCAGTCGCAAGGCCGAACCCAACGACCAGAATCTGTTCAAGACATAACCGGTATTAATACGACCGCCCAAACGGTCTTCCCGCCAGGCTTCAAAGTAGCGGTTGTAATAGAACCCACTGACTCCGAAGCTGAAATCACTTCGCAGGAAGTACGGATCGTTCCAGCTCACCATGTAACGACTGACTTCGCTACCGGGGACCGCTTCCATACGGAAACTTTGACCAGCACCTCGCCATGCCGTTCCATTGAGAATGTCAGCCCAGCTGGTCGGCGGACGCAACAGATCGAAGTTATCTTCCTGCAAAACCAGAGATCCGACGACCCCTGCATCGCTGTTCACCCCGACCCCGAACATCAATCGGCCGGTACGTCCTTCAGTCACGTCAATATTCACATCCACGAAGCCGGGAGGCTGTGAACTCAGAGCATCACCAAAAGGGTCTCCCTGAGGAGAGACACCCTGCATGTAATCCTGTGGAACCTGAAGACCATCCGGCGCCATGCTCTGTGAACGATAGTACTGCTCAGGCATTACCTCCGATTGACCACGAAAGATGCTCTCAGGGTCAATGACAACTGGAGGCAATGTTGCAGCCACAGCTGAATGCCAATCGCGATCCGATCGAACGGTAGCACGCAGTGGTGATCCACTCGCTGAGCCGGTTGTGAAATCACGAGGGGACTCATCGCTCGGCGACGATTCGCTCCGCCAGAGACCCGCCTTTTCTACTGCCCGTGTCTCAGGCATTTCACTTCCCCGAACGGCTCGCCGTGGACTGGAAGGAAGTGCCGCAGAGGGGGCGTCTGAATCGAAAGTCGCTGTTGATGCAGCCCCGGTGGGGATTGCAGAAACCTTTGCTCGTCCCGAGCTCACAAATTCCTCGATCGGGACTTCGGCGGGAATCGGCCCTTCGTCCAGAGTGAAGTCCGGAGTGACTTCGCTCCAGAATTCATCTTTCTCCCAGGAAATCGATGTCTGTTGCAGTTCGTCTCGGGAGGCACTTTGACCGCGTGCTGCGACCTGTGGCCAGTAATCGAGCCCGGAAACCGGCTTGATATCGAAGACTGGTGCTTCTTCACGATCCCAGATTCCACTGCCGTTCACACGAGCTTGTGCCATTCGCAAATCGGCGCTCTTGGCGAGATGCCCTGGCTTCAGGAATCGATTGACCTGTTGACGAACAACCTCTTCTTGAGAGTGTGTGTAATCGCCCCGAATTCGAATGTTGATCGCGCCAATGTAACGAGGAACGTCTTCATCGATCTTATAGACGAGATCGACAACCGGTTCTTCCCCTTCGCGGAATCGCGGAGTTGGAATGACTTTGGCAAACAGACGACCCTGTTCGTCGTACAGCTTTGTCATGGAGTTGACGTCTTCTTTGAGATACCTCTCATTGAAGTAGTCGCCCCGATTCAACTTCAGATTGGTAAGAAGTTTGTCACGTGAGACAACGTCATTCCCCAATACCTCAATACCTTCAACCTTGTACCGTCGGCCTTCATTGATCGCGAAGGTCACCGTCACACGGCTACGGTCCTCACTGAGCGCTTCGTTCGACTGAACATCAACGTCAAAGTATCCCAACCCCATGTAATACTGTTTCAGGGTCAGAACGTCATTGCGGACGATCTCAGGATCGTAGTCGCCTTGAATGATCCAGAGTTTAAGCGTCTTGGACGTTACCTTCGTCTTCAGAATCGCTGAACTGAACGCATGATTTCCTTGGAACTCGATGGTTCCAATTTTCGTTTTCGGGCCTTCGACAATATCAAAGATCACTTCTCGATCGTCTGATGCTCCCCCTTTGGTCAGGGTCACTTCTGCGAAGCGGTAGTGCTTTTCCAGATAGAGCTGGCGAATTCGGTAGATCGATTCGCGATTGGCCGAGACGTCAAACGCGTGGCCAGGACGAAGACCGGTATGGGCTTCCAGTTCGGCCGACTTAATTTTTTTGTTGCCACGGAACGTGACGCTTTTCAGGATTGGCTTTTCAACAACTTTGAAGACCAGAATCGGGCCTTCATCCGTGTTTCGATAGAGCGGTTGGACAGAGTAGAACCACCGGGTATTCAGCAGCTGGGTCACATCCTGCTGAACCATTCGAGGATTCGCCTGACGCCCCGGACGACACTGCACATGCTTGAAGATGGCATCAGTCCGAATCGTGTCGTTACCTTCGATCAGAACGTCGACCAATGGAGATTCCAGCAATTTTTCTGCTGAGAAATTCGCCTGCTGAACTTCCAAACTGCCTGGTCGGATCCCGCTGAGTGAATTTGTAAACGATGCCGGCTGGACCGCTGAAGGAGCTGAATCCGGTTCAGTAGCAGGCAGCGACTTGACTGCAGGTTCTTGGTAGAAAGCCGACTCGACCGGCTGACGTGTCGCTGGCCGAATTGCTGGCAAAGGCTCGGATGAGGCAGCGGCAGGAACAACATTGGACGGAGTTTTTGTCGCGGCCGGAGTCACCGCCCAAGGTTCGCTTGTGCTCTTTACGACAGGAACAGCAGTCGCTTCGCTCCCTGGGAAAGGTCTTTGAGCGAGGACCGGTGCGGTCCACCACAATCCACAGATCGCAGCCGAACTACTGAATACAGCAGTCCAGACCCCCGATCGCGGGTGGCGCACTCGACGAGTGTCTTTTCCGACACTTTGCATCGACTCTGCTTTCGGTCCATGTCCATTACAACTTTTCTCGATCACAAAAGCTGATCGTCAGAGAAAAACTGCAATCGCATCCATGCGAAGTGGTGAATAAGGGGAACTTTGAAATGCAATCGACGGTGAGTAGCCGGTGGGGCCTCGTCCGATCTGGCAATCTTCAGAAGAGAACAATGACATCCAATGCCGGTGCTCAATTCCAAGACAACCTCATTTATAACGCGATCTCCTGTTCGCGAATCATCAACATTCCATCTCTCAATTGGCATCGAAGGCGACGTTGAGATGTTCAAACCTGAATTGACCGGTTGAAGAACCTGCCAGAACAGAGCGGTCACATCCTGACCTGCCGACGAGTGGAGGGGAGGAATATCGAAAGCCAGAATTTCCAACAAGACGAATAATGCCAGAACCATTAACTGAAATCGGATTTCGAGCAATTTCCGGCGAAAATGGCACTATTTCTTACAAGAATCTTTCGTGTCCGCCGCATCTGAACCCATTAAATCATCGAGACTTCAGCCACTTTCCCCTGAATCCAGTGTCAACCGCACGTTCAGGACCGGATGAGGATTCAAACACCCTCACAACGGACAAACAGGCCCTCTGGAGCACCAGAAGACCTGTTCGTCGTTTTCTAGACCGGTTCGGTCTATCATGTGGCCGCGCAGCAGCCTTCTTGTTAAGCGAAAGGCTGAATTCCGCGTGCCAGAAACGCTGCATGATTTCTGGAAATGCTCTAAATTGATGTGGGCATTTCAGATCACGAGCACCCCACTTCGATCAGTTTAATCATCAGCCTCGATGGCTCCACTGATGCCAGCAGCGCGTTTACAGATCCTTCGCGCTGAACGTATCTCCCTGCCGAATATCGCCAGTCTCCAGCCCTTTTCGGAACCACTTGGACCGCTGTGCTGATGACCCGTGTGTGAACGACTCTTTCACAACATATCCCTGAGCCTTTTTCTGCAGCGCATCGTCACCAATCGCCGCCGCCGCTCTCAAGCCCTCTTCAATATCCCCTTGCTCCAGAATCTGCCGTTGCTTCTGAGCATGGTGCGCCCAGACCCCTGCAAGAAAGTCCGCCTGCAACTCAAGCCGCACCGAGAACTCATTCTCGCTCATATGCTGCAACATCTCCTGTCGGCGGTCCATTGTCCCTAACAAGTTCTGGACATGGTGACCAACTTCATGAGCGATGACGTACGCCTGAGCGAAATCCCCTGGCGCTCCGAATTTGCGGTCCAGTTCTTCATAAAATGCCAGATCAAGATAGACCTTCTGATCTGCAGGACAATAAAACGGACCAGCAGAAGAACTCGCCGCGCCACAACCAGATTGAACCTGATTGCGATAAAGCACCATCGGAGTCGGACGGTAACGCTGGCCCATCTGGGCGAACAGCTTTGTCCAGACATCTTCCGTATCGGCGAGAATCACGGACGCAAAGTCGGCAGCACGATCCTCTTCCGGGTTTGGCTCAACTGGGGCCTGTTGCTGCTGGCGAACGGCTCCTCCCTGATTCGCCAGAAAGAACCTCAGAACCTGTCCCAGATCTCCTCCCGTCAGGAAGAAGACCAGAATCAGCACCAGGATTGAGCCACCACCCCCAAACCCGGCAACCGCACTCCCCGGACTCATTCGCCGTCGGTCATCGACGTTTTCACTCCGCCGCCCGGATTCCCATCGCACCATCGAATGACTCCTCTGCTGACGATGCTGTTTGCGAATTCCGGAGAATCCGAGTGTCGCTCTACCAGCAGCGTTGAAACACAAATGCCTCGCCCAGAACCCCAAACACTCGATTCAGGATATCGGCTCGATCACGCTGATCACAATGTTCGAACCATTCTCACCTTGAATACTGAAACCCGTCATTGGTTTTAACGGCCTTACGACAGATTTCCAGAGTATTTCGAGAGAGATTCCCCCATGAATGGACCGGCGCAGCATTCTAATACGGTTCAACAAGTCGTTGAGGCTAAAGTCGTTTCGTAGTGCACTCCTGCTCTGACGATTCAACGCTCCGGTCAGAGCGCCGACGCGCCTGGGGTCGCCGTTCTCAGGCTTCTCCGACTCAACGCCAGCTTGGCAGAATCGGCCATCGTCACCAGTGCCGCTCCCAGCATGATGCAGTCCTTCACCACCAGACGGCCTCGCCCACTCAGATAAGGGAATCCATGTTCACTGTCTCCGAGATCGGGGACCCAACATTCAGGTGTGGTCACCAGAAACGACAGTGTCACGAACGACATGATGACGACCAGAAAGCTTCCCAGCGCCGCCAGTGACGGGAACCACGGATGCAAACAGAGCAGCAATCCATAAAGCACAATGATGCTGCCCAGCCCGTACGAGAAGATGTAAGTGCCATTCTTCTCGTGCCACTCCCGATTCTCTGGAACAAGCTTTCCTTCCGGATTCATGTGAGCTTTGTAATTCCCAGGATCGTGAATCAGAAAGTTCATAAACGGACTGGTGGCGACGAACGGGATAATGCCGTCCGCTTCATATTTGAACGCCTTCAATCCACCAATCCAGACCAGAACAATGATCAGACCAAGTCTGGTGACAGTCATGCCCACTCGATCCATTCGAGCGGCCAATTGAAGAAGGGGTGTCAAATTCATGTCGTGACTCCTGAATGAGATTGCCGTTCCCCCTGATCGTGGCAGGCACCCGGTCGCCAACGTTGTCGTGACTGACCATTGGCTTTCGGCCAGTCAGGGGATGAGATTCGACCACCATCAATTCGCGGATAAACGCTCTTTCAAGCGTACAGCGAATTGACGTTTCAATCTCCATATCATTCAGAAAAACGAGTCGCTCATGAATGGATGTTTAAGGCATATTCATGGACAAATTGCTGCCTCCACGAATTCTGGTTTCATGCTCCCGGAAGTATTTCGGGGAAACTCCAGTTCCTTTTTTGAAGACGCGGCTGAAGTAGAGCTCATCCTGATACCCCACCTCCGCTGCAATCTCCTTCACAGTTCGCAGAGTGTGCAGCAGTTCCCACTTTGCATGGGTCAACACTCGCTGCTGAATCAGATCTGACAGAGTTTTTCCCAATTGTTCACGAACGCAACGCCCGAGCGATTGTGGAGTCATATGCAGCAGGGCAGCGTAATCTGCAGGGGCATGGAGCGAGCAGTAATTCTGTTCGATCAGCACTTTCAACGATTCGATAACAGGATGCCGAAAGGAATTCTCTCCCCCTTCGACGGCATTGCCACCTTTCCATCGAGCCGCATGAATCATGAGCAATCGGGTATACGCCAGTTGAGCTTCCTGCACTCCGAGTAATTGTGCCTTCTGCTCGCTGATCAGTTCCGTGAAGAGTGAGGTCGCAATGGGCAATGAAACTTCATCAAGTTGGACAACTGGCCGCCCGTAAGGATCGTTAAACAGTGGTCCGCTACACCCGGTCTCCTTGTGAAATGTTTCGACACAAAGAAAGTTCGCATGAAACCGCAGGACCTGAGCCTGAAACGGACCTTCGAGGGCAAAGCGAACATACTGGTACGGCACAACAAACAACAGTTGATTTGCAACAAATGGAAACTGCGCGGCATCGATAAACGCGGTCCCTGCACCGGAGTTCAAATTCCAGATGCAGAAGTGATTCGAGCGAACCGGCTCATAGAACTTCTGATCCGATCTCACCTCTTCAATCGAAAACGAATCCCACTCCGAATCTGTGATTCGCTGTGAAACACGTTTCTGGTTCGAGGCTCGGCTCATCCTGCGTTTCATCTTGAATAGCTCGTTTTTTCTGTCTCAATTGCGTCTTTACAGACTTTCGACTTCTTTCAACATGAATTCATCGAATTAACGTATTATAAAGGGAGATCCATCTGAAGTTGACTGAACGAACAATTGAGGCAAACCATGATTCGCTTGGCAAAAATCCTCGTTCCTACAGATTTCAGCGAGTTCAGCCGTCATGCTGTCCGCTACGGGTGCGAACTGGCACGAACATTCAACGCAGAACTGACTCTGCTCCATGTGGTGGAAGATATTTATCCACTCGTGGCCGATCCAGGAATTATGCTTCCGTCGCCAGTTGACTTGATCGGAGATCTGCAACAAGCTGCAGAAAAAGGGCTCGTGAGCTTTGCTCCAGAACAATGGACAGAGGGCATCTCCATTAAACATCAGGTCGTCGTCGGAATCCCGTTTCTGGAGATCACCCGAGTCGCATCCGAAGAGCAGTTCGATTTGATCGTTGTCACGACCCACGGGCGGACAGGCATCGCACATGCGTTCATGGGGAGCGTCGCAGAGAAAATCGTACGAAAGTCAATCTGCCCGGTCCTGACAGTTCGCCCGGATGGGCACAACTTCGTGCTTCCATAATCTTGCGATCGCAGCGGGGGCTCGCGTCCAGGCAATCGCAGCCCCCGTGATTCGCGAGCCGGCAGTCGGAATATCACTGGAGGAATTGAACTTGTTTTGGCGTCGTCGTCCCATTTCAGCGGAACCGGAATGGGTCCGCGCTGAACGTCAGTTCAACGAAAATCGTGCTGAACTTCAGCGTCAGTTCCTTCATCTCGCGTCGACCAGTGGAAAACCACGCGGATTGCTGTGGACGCAGACGGACTGGAAGGAGGATACTGCGTTCGCTCGAGATTTGCAGACCGGACTGCTGACCGCATTTGTCGGAGTCGAAATTTCATTCGCAGCAATTCCCGGCGGTGAAATGGAAGATGTCGAAGCGGTCAGCCAGATTCGCAACGCATCTGCGGTCTTTCATTATCAGAAAGGACGCTGGGGAACTGGGGGAAAAGCACTGTTCAATCTTTCCCCACCGGATGCAGTGGAGCGTCTGACAGGACAATTCGCCCCCATTGAACGTCATACGAAGTGAACGGACCCCATCCACTTCCATTCCCATTCGAGCCCCATCAACCTGAGCAGTGAGCAGGCAGGTTCGGAAAAAATCCAGGGTGCTTACTTGCGAAGGGATAAACATCCCATCAGATTGAGTACTCCACACGTTGCATCGCATCAAACTCCATCAATACGCAGAAGCAATGACCGAAAAAACTTTTGATGTCGTCGTCATCGGAACAGGCCCTGGTGGAGAAGGGGCCGCGATGCAAGCCACCAAACTGGGACGGTCCGTTGCGGTTGTTGAACGCTATCATCAACTGGGCGGGGGATGCACACACTGGGGCACCATCCCTAGTAAGGCACTGAGATTTGCCATCTTTCAGGCGACTCAATTCTTCAACAACAAAATGTTTCGCGAATCTGGACTGAACACGATTCCCGATTTTCCCGCATTGCGTCGCAGTGCCTCGTCGGTGATCGAAAAACAGGTCGACATGCGTAACAGCTTTTATGAGCGTAACGATGTCCCTGTGATGTTTGGAGAAGCAGTCTTCATCGACGCAAACACTGTTGAAGTCCGCGATGAATACGGAGGCAAGCGTCGCCTGCATGCTTCGGCTTTCATCATCGCTTCAGGATCACGGCCATACCGTCCAGACGACATCGATTTCACACATCCGTTGATCTGCGACAGCGATACCATTCTCAGCCTGAATCACACTCCAAAGTCGATCACCATTTATGGGGCAGGGGTCATTGGTTGCGAGTATGCGTCGATGTTTCGCAATCTCGGGACCAAAGTGAATCTCATCAACACACGAGACAAGCTTCTGGAGTTCCTCGATGACGAGATCATCGATGCTCTCAGTTACCACCTTCGGGAGCGTGGCTGCCTGATTCGTCACAACGAACTCTACTCCAGAGTTCAACCGGAAGACGACGGCGTGATTCTCCACCTGAAATCCGGTAAGCAGATTAAAACGGACGTCCTGTTCTGGGCTGCTGGTCGAACAGGAAACACTGAGAACATGGGACTTGAGTCCCTGAGTATTCAAGTCGATAAACGTGGCTACATTCCCACGAACGAACATTTCCAGACAAACATTCCGCACGTCTACGCTGTTGGTGACGTCGTCGGGATTCCATCGCTCGCCAGTGCCGCATACGTTCAAGGACGTTATGCCGCTCACCACGTCATCAGTGGAAGTTGCGACCGTGCTCTCGTCAGCGACATTCCGACCGGGATTTACACCTCTCCGGAGATCAGTTCTCTCGGCAAAACGGAACGTCAGCTGACTGCAGAAGGAGTGCCTTACGAAGTCGGACACTCGATGTTCAAGAGTCTCGCCCGTGCACAGATCACCGGGCAGACAGCGGGGATGCTCAAGATCCTGTTTCACCGCGAAACATTGCAACTTCTGGGGATTCACTGCTTCGGGGCGAACGCTTCGGAAATTATTCACATTGGTCAGGCGATCATGTCCCAGCCAGGTGAACACAATACTCTGCGGTACTTTGTGAATTCGACGTTCAACTATCCAACCATGGCAGAAGCCTATCGTGTTGCTGCCTTGAACGGATTGAACCGCCTCTTCTAGACCGGTTCGGTCTATCAAGTGGCCGCGCAGCAGCCTTCTCAATACGAGAAATAGCTGAACCCTGAGTGCCAGAACGCTGCATGATTTCTGGAAATGCTCTAGAACCGTCTCATATTGAAGTAACAACTCTGAGCCGTAACTGCAGATGGTCACACCGTGATACACCTGCAACGCGGTAACAGAAGAGCGCAAGCCGCTCTGGAGAAGTCCGGTCTCACGCAAGCCACTCCGGACAGATTGATGCAAGTGGTGATTCGGTGAAAATCGGGAATGTGACGTTATCGGGACCATTCGTTCAGGCCGCATTGAGTGGCTACAGCGATTGGGCGATGCGCAGTCTTGCCAGAACTTTTGGCGCGTCATACACCATTGCCGAGGTGATGCTGGACCGCTTTGTGAACGAGGTTCGTGGCACAGGAAAGACCAGTCACTATTTGCGTGTCGAAGATCAGGACCATCCGGTCGGCGCTCAATTGATGGGTTCTGATCCTGTCACTTTTGGACCAGCAGCGCAACGGCTTGTTCAATCCGGGTTTGACGTCATCGACATCAACTTCGGATGCCCGGTCAAAACCGCAATCGGTGGTTGTCGCGGTGGCTATCATCTCAGCCAGCCTGATGTCGCTCTTGAGATTGTTCGACGCGTCCGTGATGTCGTTCCAGCCGAGATTCCTGTCACACTGAAGATGCGTCGCGGAATCGATAACACCCAAGAAAGCCGCGATCGATTCTTCCAGATTCTGGACGGCGCATTCGCACTGGGAGTCAGTGCCATCACGGTGCATGGACGAACGGTTGAACAGAAGTATCGTGGGCCAAGTGACTGGTCGTTTCTGAAACAGGTCAAAGATCACGTTGGCTCAAAAGTGATCCTTGGGAGTGGCGACCTCTTCACCGCAGAATCGTGCGTCGCAATGATTCGGGAAACAGGTGTCGATGGAGTGACAGTCGCTCGGGGAGCGATCGGAAACCCGTGGATCTTCACTCAGGCGAATCGACTTTGGGCCGGACTGCCACTCGATCCAGCCCCAACAACTCTTGAGCAACGTGCTGTCATCGAACAGCACCGCGCATTGATCGAACAGAACACCGGCTCCGAGAACTGGATTGGGGTCCTGAGAAAGTTCGGGTTCCGCTACGCCCGACTGCATCCGGCCGGAACCGAACTTCGGGCCAAATGGGGGCTGGTCAAGAACGAAGCCAACTGGAACACCTTGATGGAGAATTACTACTCCGTCGAGCAACCCGGGATCTGGCCTGCTGAAGTCGATGAGTCACAAGCTGACACGTCCATCACCGCGTGCTAGCCCAGCTCCGCAACTCTCTGTCTTTTATGTGATCGTGCGAGCAGGCGTAGAGCCAGAGAGTTGAACGTGTTCTTGAAAGCACATTCTGAAAACTGAAGCAGCCCGCGCGCTCCATTCGCTTTTATCACGGATCAGAACGTCGCGGACTGCAAGCTCTGGATTCAACCTGACCAAAATATGTGACAGCCACACGTCTCGGTCAGGCGATTCGATTCACCGGGGGAGTGACGGAATTCACTGATCAAACTCCGGCCTGATCGAACGTCAGCTCTCCTCCCTGAGCGTCGACATGAATCGTCGTTCCCTCTTCGAACTCACCAGTCAAAATGGCATTGGCCAGAGAGTTCTGCAGACGATTCTGGATCACTCTCTTCAAAGGACGCGCCCCGTAAACCGGGTCATAGCCCTCGTTGGCCAGCAACGATTTAGCATCATCAGTGACTTCGAGCTCGAAGTGATGTTCCTGCAATTGCTTCTGAAGCTTCGAAATCTGCAACTCGACAATCTTGCGAATATCGTGTCGATCCAGTGGATGGAAGACGATGACTTCATCGATTCTGTTCAAAAACTCTGGTCGGAACTCGCGCTTCAGAGCGTCGAGACAAACCTGCTGAATTTTGTCTTCGTCCCCTTCCTCACTCAGCTCCAGAATCAATTGAGAGCCGATGTTGGAAGTCATGACAACGATCGTATTGGTGAAGTCGACGGTTCTCCCTTGTCCATCTGTCAGACGCCCATCATCAAGCACCTGCAGCAGAACATTGAAGACATCCCGATGCGCCTTCTCAATCTCGTCCAGCAAGATGACGGAGTAAGGTTGACGACGAACAGCCTCCGTTAATCGTCCTCCTTCTTCGTAGCCGACGTATCCTGGAGGAGCACCGATCAGTCGAGCGACCGAATGCTGCTCCATAAACTCACTCATATCAATTCGGACCATGTTCCGTTCGTCATCAAACAGGAACTCAGCAAGTGCTTTGCAGAGTTCTGTCTTTCCGACGCCAGTCGGTCCCAGGAAAATAAACGATCCGATTGGGCGATTCTTATCCTGTAATCCTGACCGGGAACGACGAACAGCATTGGCAACTGCGGCGACGGCTTCTTCCTGATTGATCATGCGCTGATGAATCAGATCTTCCATCTGCAACAGTTTCTCACGTTCGGTCTTCAACATGCGGCTGACCGGAACCCCTGTCCAACTGGAAACCACCTGAGCGATTTCTTCTGGACCGACGTCCGTTCGCAGCAATCGAACCTGACCTTCCTGTTCCTTGCCTGCAACCTGTTCTGATTCGGCTTCCTGAGCGGCGACCTGCTGGCGGAGGACCTTACGTTCCTGATCAAGCTTGAACAGTTTCTGATAGTCCGTTTCGTCCGCCATGCGGCCACTGGCCTGTTTATCGCGAAGGATTGCTTCCTGCTGGGAAAATTCCAGCTCGAGCTGTTCCAGACGTTCACGAACGCCAGATACATCGCCCAACCCGAGTTTCTCCGCCTCCCATTGTTCGTTAAGACCGGCCAGCTTCTTTTTCAGCTGTTCCATCTCCTCCGCAATCTCGATTCGCTCTTTCTCGGCGTGCTCTTCTTTCTCCTCTGCCAGCTGTCTGGCAGCAATCTCAAGACGAGTCAACCGGCGTTGAATCTCATCGATTTCCGTTGGAACCGAATGCAGTTCCATCGAAACACGAGATGCAGCCTCGTCGACAAGATCGATCGCCTTATCGGGAAGGAACCGATCGGTGATGTATCTATCTGAGAGTGTTGCTGCCGCTTCGAGTGCAGCATCGCGAATCTTGATACCGTGATGCTTTTCGTAGCGCTCTTTTAATCCACGCAGAATCGCAATCGTGTCGACAACCGAAGGCTCGCGGACATTGACTGGCTGAAAACGTCGTTCCAGTGCGGCATCTTTTTCGATGTACTTGCGATACTCATCGATCGTCGTCGCCCCGATACAGTGAACGTCGCCGCGAGCAAGTGCCGGCTTGAGCAGGTTGCTTGCATCCATCGCTCCGTCAGTCTTTCCGGCTCCGACGAGAGTATGAAGTTCATCAATGAACAGAATAATCTTGCCTGCCGCCTGTTCGACTTCGCCGAGAACGGCCTTCAAGCGATCCTCAAATTCTCCACGGTACTTGGCACCTGCAATCAACGCTCCCATATCCAGAGCAATCACCCGCTTTTCCTTCAGAACAGCAGGGACGTCTCCGAGCACAATTCGGTTTGCGAGACCTTCAACAATGGCCGTCTTTCCAACCCCTGGATCTCCGATCAGCACAGGGTTGTTCTTGCGTCGTCGTGCAAGGACCTGCACGACACGACGAATCTCGGCATCCCGCCCGATCACAGGGTCAATCTTCCCCTGTCGTGCGAGTTCCACGAGGTCTTTGCCGTATTTTTCGAGTGCCTGATATTTATCTTCGGGGTGCTGGTCTGTCACTGTATTTCCACCTCTAACGGCTTTGGTTGCCTCCAGAATTTCTTTCTCTTCGATCCCACTCAGCTTCAGAATCCGTTTCGCGGCGTCCTCAACTTTGGTGAGTGCGACAAAGAGATGCTCTGTCGACACGAACTGATCATTGAGGTCGTCTGCCAGCTTCTGAGCCGCTTCAAACACCTGCATCAATTCTCGCGATGCAGCAACATCCAGGTTCGAACCGGACGAGGAGGGGAGTCGTGTCAGTTCAGATTCGACAATCTTTGTCAGCTGCGGAACATTGGTCCCGACTTTCGCCAGAATTGCCCTGGGGATTCCGTCGGAGTCCTGCAGCAATGCTTTCAGCAGATACAACGGAACCAGTTGCCGGTGCCCTTGATCTTGTGCGAGCTGGTGAGCTGTCTGGACAGCCTCCTGGGCTTTCGCTGTCAGCTTGTCCATTCGAAATGCCATTGATGATTCCCCTTCCCGCTCTTCGCGAGTCAACTTTTCCAGAGCCCGAGGTTTCCAGCGGTCTGGTTCGAAGTTCTGCATCAACCCTAAACATCAAGACTCGTCTCTGCATCCCTGAATCTGCAATCCATCTTTT
This sequence comes from Planctomicrobium limosum, assembly GCF_051465645.1. Lineage (GTDB taxonomy): Bacteria > Planctomycetota > Planctomycetia > Planctomycetales > Planctomycetaceae > Planctomicrobium. The sequence goes on from NZ_CP195790.1 coordinate 2,782,600, forward strand.
GGGTATACACCCAACTACTGTGAAATACAGACTTTTTCGTTTCTGGAACGCCAAACAGGTCTCATACCTTAAACAGGAATGCAACGTTCATGCCGGATTCACAATGAACAGAAATTTCCCACAAGCCGTTTAATACAAGTACATTAAGGGCAACAAGCAAAACTCAAACGTCTCCAATAATGCCATTTCGACACCTTCAACGACAAAACAACCGACGTCAAAATCCGCCATAATGGCCGACCACACAACGCTAGAGCGGACCTCCAACCTGAAATGCATCACAAGAAAGCTGAGTGGCCCTGGATGAGGACCAACTCCTGATGTGACTAAAGAGCCTTGGTGAATGCCCGTTGAAAACTGCGTTCGAACAGCGCGTAAAAAAAGACCGCCAAACCTGGATTAGTTTGGCGGTCTTCGACCTGAGTTGTGCCTCCCAGACAGGACTGGCACTTACTGATTCTTCTTCAGAGCTTACTGTGGAATCCCGAGGAGCTGTTCCTGTTCTTCCTGAATGATGATTCGTGGAGTCACCATCATCATCAAGCTCTCAGTTTCACGACCAACACCAGAGTTCTTGAACAAACGGCTGATGTATGGAAGCTTGTTGAGGATTGGAACCCCAGCCATGTTACGGCCTTCGCGGAGGGATTTCACACCCCCGAGGAGAACTGTACCACCGTCTGGAACACTGACCACGGTTGAGATGAAGACTTCGTCGACGACTGGCAACTGAACGGTAACGGATCCGACAGCTCCACCGCTGTTGTTGTTACCACCTCCGCCGCCGCCACCAGTTCCACCGCCGCCGCCAAGTCCTCCGCCGCCTCCACCGCCGCCGAGACCTCCACCGCCGCCGCCGCCACCGAGACCTCCACCACCGCCGCCGGTGTTACCTGTACCCCCAGCGGAGATATAGGAGAAGGTAAAGACGTCAGTCACGTTGTAGAAGGTCGGCAGAACACTCAATCGAACATAGCGTCGGTCAGCTGAGACCACCGCGGTGACCATCAGGGTTGTTCCTTCTGGAATCGTTGTGATTTCAGGAACGTAACCAACCTGGAAGGCACTCGCGACTGGTTGCAGCGATGTGACGAATGGTCGCAAAGTACCGCTTCGAACTGTACCGAACTGACCGTTGAAGATCGTCACTTTCGGAGCAAACATCACGTTGGACCGACGGTCCCCTTGTGCTGCTCGCACGAACATGAACGCTTCAATGTCGCTCAGAATCGCCAGACCGAAGTTAATCCCTGCGTTTGGATCGAATCCACCGAATGTTGGAGCCGAGAGGTCAAACGATCCTTGTCGGAACGGGACGTCCAGGTTCGGAGTGAACTGCTCAGTTCCGTTCAACAGACCGACCACTGTTCGTGATGGCCAGTTGTCGCGATCCTGCATGTTCAACCGAGGACCAGCACCGAATGGAGCGAGTGCCGTTGAACCGCTTGAGCTACCACCTGTTGAACCACCAGTACCTGCACCGCTACTTCCACCGCCACCAGTTCCCCCGAAGATTGGGTCGACTGATCCGAATGGACGAATTGGTGAGAAGTCGTTGTTGACGTTTGGTCCACCAACGGTGTCGTTGATGTTGAAGTCGAAGTCGATCCCGATCTGCTCGAAGAACTGATCGCTGACGGTGATGAAGCGAACTTCGATCGTCACCTGCAAGTCCTGGAGGCGTCGCAGCTGATCAAGCAGATCTGCGATTTCCTGGTGAACCTGTTGGGTCTGACGGATGACAAGGCTCAAGGTGCTGTCATGCTGCTTCAGCGATCCAGAACCGTGCATTTCACTCCAGCTATCTGGAGACACAGTTGTCGTGATCAACTGATTCAGTGCTTCAAACCCGTGAGCTGTCGCACTTGGACCAGACAGAGCCTGCTTTGAACCGCCGGCCATTCCTGCGAGTGCTGGATTGGCACCACCGAGAGGTGACGCTCCGACTTGAGCAAAGCCATTTCCGGTCGGTGCCACACTCATCGGTGAATCACCACCGAATCCACTTCCCTGTTTAAACTGGGTCGTTGGAGCGGTTGGAGTGACAGGAACAACAAGGTCGGCAACCTGATAAACAACAGTTGTCAGTTCGCCATGCTTACGCATCCGGCTGGTCACATTGAGCACTTCGTTCTGGATTGTGTAACCCAGGTTCAGTGGATCAAGGATCAGGTTCAGTGCACTGCGAAGTTTAATACCGTCAACGTTGATGCTGATCGGGGTGCTGGAGGTCACAGCTTCTTCGGTCAGGCCGGTTTCATCGACCATCACGTTGATACCCTGAGCATCAGCAATGTACTTCAGAACTTCAGAGAGCGGAGCGTTGTTGAAGTGCAGGGAGACAGGGTGCTCCAGGCTGCGACGAACACGCATTTCTGCTTCGGTGTGTTCGAGGGCATCAGCTGGTCGCTTCTGTCGTGACTTCTTCAGATCTTCCCAGTTCTCCGGGTAGGCCAAAGGCTGGTCATCGCGGGCAACAGGGTTGATTGCAGCCATTTCGACTGCGTTCAATTGCTCCCAGAAGCTGTTTTCCTTGTCGGAAATCATCTTCTTGTTAGAAGCGTCCCGCATTGCGATCTTGGCTTTCAGGTCCATCGTCACAACAGCAGGGTTGTTCGAATCAAGAGCAGCAGCCTGTTTGGCAATCGCACTTGCTTCTGAGAACCGCTTCTGTTCGTACAGTTCGTTGTACTTCTGGACGAGGTTCGCCAATTCCTGTTCGACACGAACGCGAGTCTGGATTTCGCGTTCGATCAGGTCTTTGGTCTCAGTATTCTTACGTTCCAGTTCGATCACTGGAGCGTGCTGAGCAATGTAAGTTTCAACTGAACTGCGTGAGCTCTTCACCCAGGCGGTCAGAGAAGCAGTCTGTTCTTCGCTCAGATCTGCAGCATTGATCGTTTCCAATGCCTGATTGAGAAGAGCGACAGCTTGTTCTGGCTGCTTGTCACGAATCTTTTCAGCTCGGAAGATCGCATTCAGACACTCTGTGCGAACTTTATCGAACTGAGCCGATCGCTGCTGAGCAACAGCATCAATTGGTTGTGTCGAGGCGACTTCGTTGCTGACAGTCTGAACACCACGACGACGTGGGCTCAGTTCACGCAATTTGTCCTGCAACTGCTGCTGACGGTAAGCATCCAGTGATTCACCTGAGTGGTAAGCCTGCAGGAAGAACTCGTAAGCTCCTTCCCGATCTCCACCACGAAGAGAATTCACACCTTCGTCGAACAGCTCCTGAGCAGTCTTGCCGTTGGAGTTCACGACCATTCGGTCACGACCAGCGGCGGCAGTTGCTGATCCAGACACTGTCTGAATTGCAGCACCCTTGGTCAGGTCCATGCCCTTGGCTGCGAGTTCAGCTTCAGACGCATCCATCGAATTCATGGCGACGTTTGCCGCACGGGATGAATTCACGTTTGTTTCTGCAAGAACGCGTTCCGGGCTATCTTCGAACAAGTCGTATGTCACGTCGATCGTTGCAGCCTGCATCGCTTTTTCGCGAGCAGCTTCGACACGACCAGCGGTCAGATCAGCACGAGCTGAAGCCAGCAGCGATTTCGCCTGCCCCTTCAGACCGTCTGCACCCTGAACACCTTTGTCGGTGGAAGCGACCATCGTCTGCTTCGAGCTCGCGTCGATTTCGCCGAGCAATCGCTCAGGACTGTCTTCGAAGAGATCATAAGCAACATCGAAGGAAGCAGCCTGTGCCGCTTTCGTACGAGCGTCTGCAATACGACCGGATGCGAGATCCTGCCGTGCAGCCTGCAACAGCTGTCCAGCCTGAACTTTCAGGCTTTCTCGTGTCTCGGTTGCTGTGTTTTCAGTACGGGAAGCGACCATCTGCGAAGACTGACCCTGTTTGGCTGCAACGAGCCGGTTCAGATCTTCACGGAGAACTTCCGGATTGTCTTCAAACAAACCGAAGGCAACTTCCATTCCTTCAGCCTGTGCTACCAGCTTTTCTGCTGTAGCAACGTCACCGCTTCGCATTGCTTCGCGGGCCTGGCCGAGGTAAGCAAGAGCCTGTTGTTTCTTCTGCTGCTGATTCGCTGGACCTGCCGGAGCGGCTTCAGCTGGAGAACCTGCTGGAGCTTTTGGCTCCATCATGTTCTGAGCCTGCAGCATCCGTGCTTCCTGAAGAATCAGGTCAGGCCGATCATCGAAAAGGGCGAACGAGGCACCGAGCTGGTGAGCTTCAGCGGCTTTCGCCTGTGCAACGTCCAACTTGCCTTCGTTCAACGCGGTTCGAGCCTGCTTCAGCAATTCCAAAGCAGCGGTGCGAACCTGCTGTGCATCCTGGCTTTCACCAGCTGCTGGCATCCCTGCAATGACTTGCTTGTTTGTCACGCGGGCAATTTCAGAAAGAAGATGCTCTGGACCTTCTTCAAGAAGTCCCCAGGCCACGTCTTTCTTCTGTGCCTGCATTGCCAATTCTCGGGCTTCATTGAAGTGCCCACGAGACATGGCAACTTTCGCATCCGTCATCAACTGAACTGCCTGTTCTTTGGCACTCAGCTGGGATGCTGGAATTGTTGGACGTGAGTCCATTTTCGGAACGATCGCTTCGTTCTTCATTGCTGCCAGGTTGTCGGAAGGACCTTCCGGACGGGCTGGCTGAAGTCGAGCGAGTTCTGACATCAGGTGATCAGGTTTCACATCGAACGGACCGTAAGTCACGTTCAGACTGCGAGCCTTTTCGATGTTCTCACGTGCTGCGACGAACTGACCGGCGACCATGTCCTGATGAGCCTGACGCAACAAAGACTGAGCCAGTTCATGGTCAGCCTGAGATCCTGAGCCGGCTGCAGCAACTGCAGCTGGAACACCGGGAGTCATTCCCTGGGCTTCAACGCTCTGGGAAAGCATTGTCCCCGGTGATGTCCGAGCGCTGTTTCGAATCTCCGCAATCATCTTCTGCGGAGACAGCTCGTTCGGACCGAACGTCACTTTCCATTGCTGGGCCATCGAGGCTGCACGGGCAGTCAGCCGCAATGCTTCCTCTCGTTGGCCTTGCTGCAGTTTCAGCTTTGCTTCACGCAGCTGATCTGCAACTCGTTTACGGTTTACGTCCTCAGGAGCCAACGTCGATTCCGACTCTGGAACGGCCTGGAATCCTTGTTTCGGGGTGTTCCCAAAGGGATCACTTGCGTAGGAATCCTGGGCGTGGACCTGAAAGCCGAGCCACAGGCTCGCGCTGAGCAGTCCACCACGCATCAGCAGTTCATAGGTTCGGAACAAAGTCGGTCCCTCCTTGAGGCCCTGACCAGGCTGATCCAGTCTCTTTCGATATCGCGCCATGACTCGGTTTGCCGCTAGAAATGAAGGGGGGAAGGTGGACTGTGAAGGGTGGACTGCTGTTATTTCCTTGGGGGGGAACTCACAGGAACAGGACACCGGCTTTCAGTCACGCCAGTGAAATGGACTAGGGGTGAAAAATCGGAGAAAGGGAGTTGGGAAAGGTTTCCATCAGGCTGAATACCCGAGATTTTTGAACAGGGTCAAGATGTGACGTGGGAATTTCCTGTTCAACCCGGGTGGGACCCGTTTTTTCGGCGAGTGCTGCCGATTCAGGGGGCAATTCAGCGAGTAATGGTCTCGTCTAAATCTTCTTTAGATTCGTAAATCGTTTCGATAACGGCGTTTTTACGAACCTCGGCAAGGACAACTTTGGAACGTTGTTCCCGCCATTCTTCAATAATCTGCATCCGGATCTCTTCCTGCACTTCATCGAGCGGTTGAGTCCCGGCGTTCTTACGTTCTGTGACTTTAATCACCTGGACAGAGGTCGGTGAGACAATGAGCCCGCTCGTCGCTCCCGGCTTCAGGGTTTCCAGTGCTTGACGCACTTCAGAATTCGCGACGCTCCCCGGTTGTGTCCAATCCCAATGGCCGCCATTGGAAGCCAATGGGCCGTCGGAATACTTCTTGACTGCATTATCAAAGGTCATTCCAGAAGCGATCGCCTCTAAAGCAACCTGCATTTCCTGTTCAGCCTGAGATTTCGACCTGGCTGGAGTGACAGAGATCTGAAGCTGCTGCCACTTCACCTGCATCGGGAAGGAATACTTCTCAATCTGCTTGTTATAAACCGCCAGCAATTCCACTCGGGAAGGCTTAGGCTCGTCGCCAATCTTCGTTCGAATGTATTGGGATGCGAGCTGCTCATCTGCAAAGACCTGTCGCATTGTTTCCAGCGACGTCCCTTGCTCCTGCAACATCGTTTCCAGTTCAAGCGTGGAATTGACTTCCAGACGGGTCTTGAGATTGGTCACGACCTCTTTTTCGAAGAAATCGTTCAACTGTTCGTTGACGGAGTCGAGTTGCTCTTTCTTCAGACGGGCACGCACAGCCTGAGCCATGAGTACCTTCTCGATGTTGCGATCGAGATCTTTCTGAATGAGCAGGTCTTGAGCTTTGCGAAGCTGCTTGCCGCGATTGGCTTCCGAGAGTTGACCACTGGCCACCCCCTCATTGAGCTTCGATTCGTACTCTTTCAGTTTGCCGCTGTACTGTTCGAGAATCTCCCCTGCAAGGATCGCCCGACCATTGACGCGTGCGACCACGGCGGTTGTCGGGAGAGGGGATTCTTCGCTGTAAGATGTCTGCTGAATCGTGTCCGCTTCTGCGGTCTGCTTCGCTTCGGATTGAGTTGACGCAATCCGAGGTGGTGGCGGTCCGAGGACCGGATTCGAAACATTGTAATTTTTACCAGCGCAGCCCGCCCCAAGAGCGATTGCGAGAACAAAAGCACTTCGAAAATGGGGCATGGAAATGGCTGGTTGAAGGCCCGAAACGGACAAGTCTCCGGAAGTCTTTTCCCCGTCGAGAGTTATCTGCAAAAAGGCAGACAATTCTTCATCGAGAGGCTTCCGACCGATTCCCTGTGTTGGGATCGCCTTCGCTTCTTACTCCCAGTTGCGGAATTAACGCAACACGGATTTCAGAAAGTCGACTAATTTTGGTCCCGTCGGGGTCTTGACCGGCAAATCCAGGTAAGCATTCCGCCGATCGACGATGCGCAGATTGCGCCCATAGCGACCGGCGAGACTATGAATACGCTGATCATCGGTATAACTGAGAACGGCAAATCGATCTTCTTCGAGCCGAATCCCATCAATGCCCCATGCGTATGCGAGCAGTTCCAACTCTTTCAATGAGATGAATCGGACTGCTTCTTCAGGCAGCGGCCCGAATCGATCACGCAATTCGTCAGCGAGTTCTTGCAACTCCGTGACTGTGCAAACGGAAGAGAGTTTTCGATAGACATCGATCTTCTGTTTACCCGGCGGGATATAACTTCCCGGCAGATAGGCAGAGACAGGCAGATCGAGATTCACATGTGGACTCTCACGCGGTGGCAGTTCTTTCAGGCGCCGGACAGCGTTCTCCAGCAACTGGCAATACAATTCGTATCCCACTGTCGCAATGTGTCCGCTTTGTTCGGTTCCCAGAATGTTTCCCGCGCCGCGGATCTCCAGATCCCGCATCGAGATCTTGAATCCGGCCCCCAGTTCGCTGAATTCCTCAATCGCCTTCAGTCGTCGAGCAGCAACTCCACTGAGCGAACGGCTCTCACCAACGAGCAGGTAGCAATACGCACGATGCTTGTCTCGTCCAACGCGTCCGCGGAGCTGATGAAGTTCCGAGAGCCCGTAGATTTCTGCCTGATCAATGAAGATGGTGTTCGCTGTTGGAATATCCAGACCACTTTCAATGATGGTGGTCGCGACAAGGATGTCAGTTTTTCCATTCACGAAATTGACCATGCTCTCTTCCAGAGCATCGGGATGCATCTGTCCGTGGGCAATTGCGATTCGTGCTTCCGGGACAATGGCCTGCAATCGTTCAGCAACACGTTGAATATCGTGAACTCGATTGTGAACGAAGTAGACCTGACCACTGCGGTTGAACTCCCGCATGATTGCCGAACGAATCAGATCCGCATCCCAGCGTGCGATTCTGGTTTCGACAGGCAAGCGCTCCTGAGGAGGAGTGGTGAGGTTCGAAATATCGCGAATCCCCAACAACGAAAGATGCAACGTTCGCGGAATCGGTGTCGCACTGAGAGTCAGTACGTCAACGTTCATTCTCAACTGCTTCAATAGTTCTTTCGTCGCAACACCAAAGCGTTGTTCTTCGTCGACGACCAGCAATCCAAGATTCCGAAACCGCACATCCTGAGAGACGAGACGATGCGTCCCGATGACGATGTCGATCCCGCCTGCCTCCAGCTTTTCAAGTGTTTTCCGCTGCTGAGACTTGGTACTGAAGCGAGAGAGAGACGCGATCTGAACGGGAAACTCAGCCATTCTCTGACTAAACGAACGGTAATGCTGTTCGGCAAGGACCGTCGTCGGAACCAGAATTGCCACCTGACGTCCGGCATCGACAACCTTGAACGCCGCCCGCATTGCGACTTCTGTTTTTCCAAATCCGACGTCCCCGCAAATCAAACGGTCCATCGGTCTGGTTTGAAGCAGGTCTCCTTTGCAGTCCTCAATCGCGTGTAACTGGTCTGGTGTCTCCACGAACGGAAACGAACTGTCAAACTCCTGTTGCCACTTACTGTCAGGAGGACAGGCCAATCCCGGTTGCATCGCCCGCTTTGCCTGCAACTTCAGCATATCGGCCGCCATGTCGGAAACAGCCTGGGCAACCTTCTTCTTGCTGCTCGCCCAACTTGTTCCCCCGACTTTTGCCAGTTTGGGAGACGACTGCGTGGCTCCAACATACTTCTGAACGAGATGGATCAACGTCACAGGCACAAAGATTCGAACTCCATCACGGAATTCGATCACCAAATGTTCTTCCTGCCCCCCTTCCCGTTCAACGAGCTGCATCCCCTGATACCGCCCGACACCGTGAGTCAGGTGAACAACGAGGTCGCCTTCATTGAGCTCCAGAAAGCTGTCGATCGCTCGACTCGTCGCCCGATTTCCGGTTCGCTTCTGGGGAAGCCGTACATTGGCCCGATTGAATAACTCGTTATCGCTAAGAACCAGAACTTTTTCGGAGATCAGGCGATAACCGTGCGTGACCGTCCCGAGGCACAACTGAATCTGTTCTTCCAGCTTTGGGTCGACTTCCCGAATGATCTCCGCAAGTCGAGTCTGTTCCCCTTCATTGTGACAGGCAATCAAGACCTGTTCGTCTTTCAGCAGAACGCCGGCGAGTTCCTGAATGACTTCCGTCTTGGGACCAGTAAACCGCTCGATCGACTCAATTTTCAGATGAGCAGTCGTGTCGAAACTGCCAGTATTTAATGCCGAAACACTGACCGTCGAAAACTCAGTACAGCGTGCCATCGTGGCATCCACGCCGAAGAGTCCTCTCGGATTCTCAAGCCGCTGTAAAAACCGCTTTCCTTCATCAACGATATCGCGAAGTTCAGTCAGTCCGATCCAAGAGCCTGCAGGCAGTGAATCAAGGAAATTCGCTTCGCTCTGCCGTGATTCCTGTTCCGTTGCGGCAGGGGCGATGGCCGTGACCGAAACGGACTTCAGATCCTGCACTTTTCGCTGTGTCTCGACGCTGAATGTCCGGAGCGAATCGATTTCGTCCCCAAACAGCTCCATACGGATCGGGTCGATCGCGGCAGGGGGAAAAATATCAATGATTCCGCCATGCACACTGAACTCGCCTGACATCTCAATGGCCGAGACACGCTCAAAACCACGTTCGACAAGCCATTGGAGCAGATGCTCGGAATCGATCGTTTCGCCCACCTTCAACTGCAGCGTTCCATCGTTTCTGGATTCCTTGGCAGGGACCGGCTGAAGGAGGGCCGGGAACGCCGCAACGATCACCTTGGGAGGAGAATCGGATTCCAGTTTCTGCAGAACGCGCAAACGTGCCCCGAACACGGCATCCTTGATGGATCGCTCTTTCGGGAGTGTTTCCCACGCAGAAAAGACGACGGGCGGTTCTGGGAGCAAAGACGCCAGATCAGAAGCCATGTCCTCCACATCACTGATGCGGGGAAGAATGACAACAAGCGGTTTCGTCGTTTCCTGAGCAATTGCAGCAAATGTGAGTGCGCATGACGAACCCCACGCGCCGTCGATTGTCCCGCTTGCCCCCTTTTTCAGGGTTGCAACGACATCGCGGAACGAATCAACTCCACGCAGTTTTTCCGTCAGTTCCGGGAGAGACCGGATTCTGTCGTGTGTGACAGCCATAAGGTGCCAATCACATTAACACCCGCTGACCGGTCCGTCCATGAATCCGGCGCGAACCCCACCGCTGTCTGATCTGTCTCTCTGCTATACTCATCTCCTGCACTCGTCTGACTCGTCCGGATTTCTGACGATCAACGGATCAGTCAGGCCAATTCAGATCCCTCAATGTGGTTCAGCGTATTGACGTCAGGGATCAGAAATCCATAATCTCAAAGATTCGTAGCTTTGTCTTTCATTTGGCCCAGATTCTGGCCATGTGATCCTTTCGGATGTCGCTCAAGGCGCGGTGGTATGGCGGTTGCAAACAAGAATGTTCCGGACGCATCAGGCCGATTCGGCGAATTCGGACGTCGGTTCGTCCCAGAAACCCTGATGCAGGCGCTCGATGAGCTCACTCAGGAATACGAACGCGCCAAACGTGACCCAGAGTTCCTGGCGCAGCTCGAACACCTCCAGAGGACGTTCATCGGCCGGGCAAGCCCCCTGTATTTCGCCGAACGTCTCACGGAATATGCAGGTGGCGCAAAGATCTTCTTTAAACGAGAAGACTTGAATCACACAGGTGCTCACAAGATCAACAACACGATCGGACAGGCACTTCTGACCCTGCGAATGGGCAAAAAACGGGTCATCGCAGAAACCGGTGCCGGTCAACACGGGGTGGCCACTGCGACAGCCTGTGCCAGATTCGGGCTTGAGTGCGTTGTCTTCATGGGCGAAGAAGATATTCGCCGCCAGCGACTCAACGTCTTTCTGATGAGAACGATGGGAGCGGAAGTTCGCCCAGTCACCTCAGGATCACGCACCCTGCGAGACGCGGTCAATGAGGCGCTCCGCGACTGGATGGCAACTGTCGAAACCACACACTACATCCTGGGATCGGTCGTCGGTCCACATCCATTCCCGATGATCGTCCGCGATTTCCAATCGGTGATCGGTCGCGAAACACGATCGCAGTGCCTCGAAACTCTGGGACGTCTTCCAAACGAAGTAATTGCCTGCGTCGGCGGAGGTTCGAACGCCGCCGGGATGTTCTACCCGTTCGTCGAAGACTACGACGTGGCGTTGACGGGTGTCGAAGCTGGTGGTCGCGGTTCAAAGCCAGGCGATCACGCCAGTGCATTGAGCTACGGAAACCGAGGAATTCTTCACGGCAGTTACAGCTATGTCTTGCAGGACGAAGACGGCCAGACCCTCGACGTTCACTCGATCTCAGCGGGACTCGATTATCCCGGCGTTGGACCTGAACATGCTTACTGGAAAGATACCGGCCGTGTGAACTACGTCACCGCAAACGATGACGAAGCATTGGAGATGTACCAGAAAGTCGCCCAACTCGAAGGGATTCTGCCTGCGGTCGAAAGCAGCCATGCCATGGCTCAGGCAGTGAAATCCGCTCGTGGGCGTTCTAAAGATGACGTCGTTGTGGTCTGCCTTTCCGGCCGCGGTGATAAAGACGTCAACGAAGTCGCCAGACTCTTGAAACTCGACATCTAAGTCCCCCATCTTCACACCGACAAGCGAATCGACTTCAGAGCGAAATCGCAATCGGCGTGATCAGCAGACCAGCCAGAATTCTGGCCGGCAACTTGCAGAAGCCTTCACATCGCAACTTTAGGTTTGAACGTCCCAGCGGCGAATTCATGTTTGTCAGGAGTTGAGAGTGTCCAATCGCATTCGTGATACCTTCGCTGCATTGCAGGCCAATGGTCAGATGGCGTTCATGCCATTCATTACCGCTGGCGATCCTGATCTCGAAGGAACTAAAGCCACCCTGCGATCTCTCGCCGCCGCTGGTGTTGACCTGATTGAAATCGGCTTCCCGTACAGCGACCCCATCGCAGACGGCCCTGTGATTCAGGCTTCCTACACTCGGGCTCTCCAAAAAGAAGTCCATGTGGGTCAAATTTTCACCGCACTGGAACAGCTCAAACGCGACAACCTGCCACCACTGGTCGGTATGGTTTCATACGCATTGATCTTCCGGGCCGGCGTCGAGAAGTTTCTGGATCGCTGCGTTCAATCCGGCATCAGTGGGCTGATTGTCCCTGATCTGCCGGGCATCGAAGCCAAAGAACTCTTCGCACTGACTCAGGCGCGAGGGCTCGACCTGATTCAGCTCATCGCCCCTACAACGACACGCAATCGCGTCAAAGCGATTCTGGCCCAAGGGTCCGGATTTGTTTATATCGTCGCGGTGGCCGGGACGACCGGGGAACGTGATTCCGTCGCACACGCGGTTCTTGAACAGCTGGCCTGGCTGAAGGAAGAAACAGATCTCCCGCTCGCCGTTGGGTTCGGAATCAGTCGCCCAGAGCACGTGGAACCACTTCGAGGGCTCGCTCAGGGAGTCATCGTTGGGTCAGCGATTGTTCGCCATCAGGAAAAGCTGGGAACAGGCGATTCACGCGAAGCCGCTCTCACTGAACTGAAATCGTACGCTGAATCCATGGCGACAGCAGCTCATCAGGTTAAAGCGTAAACGACTTTCCCTGTGTGAATCGGGCAGGAAATTCAGTAGCAAAGCACTCCGGGATTCGCGGTATTCAACTCCCCGGAGTTTCCCTGAAACTCCCAGCTTCACGCTCGTCGCTCAGTAGAACTTGCAAATCAGGCCGTTTTTGTCTGCAAGTTTTACACACAACCCATCCAGTGACACTTATTGCAATTCCTCAACAAATCACCGCAACAAACTTCGCAGTATAGACTTACGAGATGTATTCCAACAAATTCTCAGCGTCAATGGCACAGAGAATGCGGAAGACATCCTCTGGTGATTGAGTTGGTCTGGTGAGAGAAACACTAAGACCACACGAGGAATCGTCCGGCCCCTTGAGAAAGGGCTAGATTCCTGTCGAAGTTCACAAAGTGAATCACAAAGAAGCCCGAGTGGAGGTGAGAGCCCACTTGGGCTTCTCGTGTTATTGGGCAAGAAATTGCACCACGGCCAATTCAAACCGACCTAAACTTCGTCAGCCTTGCCGGCCTGCAAGATGTGGAACAGCCAACCGGGAAGCTATACCCCGGCCGCGGTTCCATCCAGAAACGGCACTGCCTGCAGTGACTGCTTCAAATAGAGCGGATGTTTTGGGTAGCCGGCTTTCGTCACCCCAAGGCAGTGCACCTCTCGGGATGCCTTTTTCAGCAGTTTGACGATGTGAGCATGCCGTTCGTTCAGCTCCGCGTGAACACCCCAGCAAAGAATGGTCAATGACGCATCTTTCGTCATTTTCTTCAGCCAGAAATCGTTGTCCGGGCCGACAGGATCAGCAATCTGCTTGAGCCCTCGAGGGTCAGTTGAACGCAACGCAAATGCATTCAGCATCCGCATTCCACCAAAGCCCCAGGAGTGTGCGTATCCAATACAGCGTCGAACCGTCGGGTCGTTATCAATTTCTGTTGCGGTTGATGGATTCAAACCAATGAATGACACCAGCGGTCCCGATTCGTCCCAGACTCGCTGCAACGTGTATCGATAAATCTCACATGGAGAATATCGGGCCGAGCTGACCCAACCGTTCTCATGACGATGCGTGCGGTAGATAAGTTCAGACATGAATCGTCAGTGAAATTGCAGTGGAGAACGAATGAGGCGACCTAACATCCGGGAACATGATAAGGAGAATCCGCCGAGAACTGAAATCGCAATAACCGCATCATCCTGCAAATCACCGGAAGCCTCATCAGCAGTCGATTGGGCATTGAAAATCGGGCGAGCTGTTCTGCAGGAAATCGATCCCAGACCTCGACAAGTTTGAGTCGAGGATTCCACTTCTCCACTTGGCGAGGATCGTTCACCCACCATTTCAGTTTTGCGCCAGTCGACTGAATGGAGCGATGTCGATTCAACCACCAGCAGGCAAGTTGAGGGTAAGAATCGAACGCAATTTCCCCCTGCGGAAACGACGTCGTGATCCCATCAAACAACTGCTGCACTTCGGTCGCGTGAAAGTAGGGAAACACCCCTTCTGACAGCACAAAGATCGGGCGATCCACAGGAATTAGCTGCAACCATCCAGGTTCCGTGATCGATGCCGATATCGATTGAACGCCGGGGCGATCCGGATAGAGCTGCTCCCGCATCTGAATCACGTCCGGAAAGTCCACATTGAACCACCGAACTGTTGCGGGAGCTCCCAGACGATAGAAGCGGCTATCAAGTCCACACCCCAGATGCAGAACAGTGGCATCGGAATAGCGATTCAGAAACTGTCTGGTCCAGTCGTCAAGAATTTTGGCGCGAACAGCAATCGCAATCTTGCCGTCGTGCGGCAGCCGAATCTTCGTGGTGTCGATGTCCAGCTCGTTCGCCGCGCGCCTGGCGAACTCGTCATGCAGAAGCGAGTCTGGCAGTTGACTCTCGGCCGCTTTGGCCAGCAGAGTGATGAACAGCGTCTGCTTCACGCCCGTCAGATCAACTCCCACTTTGACCATATTTTCCTCGGTCGCATTCAAGACAGTGAGCGACACGCTGCCTATGGACAAGCTTCCCATACAGTGACTGAAGTATAACAAAAAAACGTCTCTGCCATGGGATTCCATGACAGAGACGTCGAATTCAAAACAGATTCGTCTCAACCTGCGTTGTCATACTTCAGACCAGTCTGGCCTGTGACAGCACCTATGACAGCAACAGTTCGAGATCGTCGGTCGTCAGATCGCCAAGCGGTGTGCCTTCCGATTCGAGAATCGCATCGGCCAGTTCCCGCTTTTGCTTCTGCAGTTCGAGAATCTTCTCTTCCACCGTACCGCGGCAGATGAGTCGATACGCGAAGACCTGCTTCGTCTGTCCAACCCGGTGTGCCCGGTCGATCGCCTGAGCTTCGACGGCGGGGTTCCACCATGGGTCCAGAAGGAACACGTACTCTGCTTCGGTCAGGTTCAAACCGAGTCCCCCTGCCTTCAACGAAATGAGGAAGACAGTCGTAGTCGGGTCGTTCTGGAACTGATCGACAACCTGCTTTCGCTTGCGCGTCTGCCCATCGAGGTAAACATAGTTCACCCCACGGCGGTCCAGATGCTTCTTGACGATCGACAGCATGCTTGTGAACTGGGAGAAGACAAGCGATTTGTGCCCTTCCTTAATGAGCTCTTCCAGCTGTGGACAGAGCACATCAAGTTTGGCGAATTCGTCGTCTTCACTTCCCTTATCAAGCAACGCAGGGTGACAGGCCGCCTGACGGAGTCGCAACAGTGCTTCGAGCACGTGCATCCGACTCTTGCCCATCCCTTGTTTCTTGACCATGCCCAGCAACGAATCGCGGTAGTATTCCCGCATTTCGTCGTAGAGCTGCTGCTGCCGTTCGCCCATCTGGCAGTAGATGGTTTCTTCGAATTTATCTGGCAAATCCTTGGCAACCTGACCTTTTGTTCTTCGCAGAACGAAAGGACGGACACCAGAAGCGATTGTTCTTCGAGATTGCTCGTTTGAAGCCTCTGTCGCCAGAACTTTGAATGCAGAACTACGTCCCAGCATCCCAGGGTTCAAGAACTCAAAGATCGACCACAAATCGCCAAGATGGTTTTCGATCGGCGTACCAGACAACGCCACGCGGTTCTTGGCTTTCAAAAGGCGAGACGCCTTCGCAGCCTGCGATGCCGCATTCTTGATTGTCTGTGCTTCGTCGAGCACCACGTAGTCGAATTCCTGATCTTTCAGTTCCAGAATGTCGCGACGCAACGTTCCGTATGTGGTCAGAATCAGGTCCGTGGTTGGAATATTTGGACGGTGCGCCACGCGCTCCGGTCCGGTGTACTCCATGTGTGTCAGTTCCGGAGCGAACTTGATGATTTCCTGAATCCAGTTGAACATCAAGGACTTTGGAACAACCACGAGAGACGGCAGGTGAAACCCGCGAGACTGCTTTCGTTCTTGCAGAAGCGCGAGCATCTGGACGGTTTTACCGAGACCCATGTCGTCCGCAAGACAGCCACCGAAGCCGTAATCCTGGAGGAAGTGGAGCCATCCCAGACCTTCTCTCTGGTATGGTCGCAACTGTCCATTGAAGTTCAGCGGTTCCGCACGCGGCATCACGCCATCGAACGATTCCAGCTTGGTGCGAACTTCGAGGTAGCGCTCATCAAAGTTGACAAATTCCTGATTGGTCAGGAGTGCGTCGACCAGACCGAGCTGCGCGGTTGAGAACTTGATGCCCTCTTCGCTGACGTTCCCCAGACCGGCGAGAATGCCATACTGCTGCAACCATTCCTCAGGCAGAATCCCCAACGATCCATCATCCAGACGGATCGTCGAATCCCCGCGAGAGAGCGCTGCCAGCAACTCTGGGAAGTTCGCTTTCTGGCCATCGAAGTCGACGTCAGCAGTCAGTTCGAACCAGTCGATATCTGATCGAACATTGAACTTCATCGCGGCAGGTTGACGAACTTCTTTGCCGTCCGCGTGGACTTGCCACCCGCTGTTGACCAGCGTTCGGACAGCGCGACCGAGTTCACCGACGCCGATATCAACATCATGCGCCGCCTGTCGATGATCGACGAGCCGACGGAATCCAAGACTATCCAGCTGAGACCAGAACGCAGGTTCGCGCTGCTGATCTCTCAACAGGCACCGACCCTGATCGCGCTGAACGACAGCCCATTGAACGTTCGACCCACGAACACGTGTGCCGTCGTATTCGAACTCGACGTTTGCGTGAATTCGTTCGTGCTTCCATCCACGTTTGGACGGAGAACGAAACAGCAGTCGAGGCTCTGGAACCGGACGAACCTCTTCCAGTTGCAACGTCTTCGGCAGGTCAAGTTGTGGAAGTGCTGGCATATCCAGCAACCAGTCCACGAGATCCTGCTCTTCGTTCTGCTTGGCTGTCAACTTCTGATCGCCGAGGAGCATCGGAATCCAGTCGAACGCCCCGAAATCTTCCAGCTTGGCAATCATGTTCTGGTGAATGACAAGACCGCCGGGGAGAAGCAGATCGCACTTCTCGATTCGCAGTTTCTTCTCACCAAAACGAACTTCGCCATGCAACTCCCAGCTCTGATCTTCGAGTTGATCAAGACACAGGCAGAGCTGCCAGACTTCGTTTTCATCCCAGATCAATGGTGGAAGTTCAGCCTCGGATTCATCGAGAAACCGAAGACGCTTTGAACCTGCCATCAATGGAAGGATCAGTGTGCACAATTCAAATGGAACACGATAGCGATAGACCGATGTCTGGAACTCGGCCTGTTGCGCCATCCATCCAGTTCGCTCCGGCGTTCCCCCTGCGAGAAACGCGAGGATGCGGCGGTCATCCGCGTGGTCAACTTCCTCAAGTCGGCCAGGGCGAATCTTCAATGGTTTCAGCTTGCCCCATTGACCGTTGCTACGGCGTTGGCGCTGCGATGTCTGAATCACAAGCTGTTGTGACTTCCGGCTCTCCGGAACATCCACTTCATAGAAAATTTCGCGTTCGCGTGATTCAGTCGATGCACCCGGCTTCGCCGAGGTCGGCATCTGATTTCTCAAATCGCGCAGCTTGGTTTCCCATTCGCGCGGCTGCTGGCGAACCGCTGCTGCGGCCGATGCAGTTGCTCTCGCGGAAGCCGAAGATTTTGGATCCGAAGGGATGAAAACATCTCCCCCTTCGAAATCGTCTTCGTCCCACGATGACAGATCGAGCGGCGTATAGCGCGTGTCAGAAACAAACGGCGGAACGGCTCCCGGTTTAGCAGGCGCAGTCAGATACGACCCGGCATCGACCGACAGGATTGTCGCCCAAAGATGCTTACACGCTGGGTCGCGAGTCTGCCCTTCCCCAACACACGAGCAATACATCCTCAGGTCACCTTCCAGGCGACTCAAGTGCGTTTGATATTCAACCCCATCCCGAACAACAGCATGCAAATCATCTGCAGTGACTCGTACGATCGATACGCGGTCCGCCTGAAGATAAGCCTGTCCGCGAAAGCGGATATCGCCTCGGAATTTACTTTCAAGCAGTTGTGTCAGAGACACCACATGCCTCCCTGCAAGTCACCTACATTCATCAGCCGGCATGAATACAACCATGAACCGCGCAGGGCGCCCGGGGATCGGCAGCTCATTCACTCTTCTATCATGCAAAGGTTGCATCATAACGAAGAGATCACGAATACCGCCGACGCACCAAAATCGGGCGCAGTCTCCCAGCGTATCGAAAGTGGCTTCCAATTTGCCAGACTTGTTGGAAGGAATTCTTCCCCCCACCCCAGTTTGCTGTCGGAAACCAACAGACATCAACCAATTCAGTTCCGACTCTGCGACTGGATCTCAGGAAACACACCCGTCTCAGAGGTTCTAACCTTGTCAGGACTTTCGAATCCGAATCAGTCCGTCTAGAATTCTTTCTTTGCGTCTCTGTACGAAAAGACAGAATCTTCGCAAATCACTCTTGTGAAACACAAAATACTCGTTGAGACAATCTGTCCGCTGGAAGCGGCGCTGGAGAAGGTCATGGCCCGTAAGGGAGAACAATTCGCTGGTTTGACAGTTGCTCTGATCACGCCCTTCAAAGACGGACAGGTTGACGAGACTGCACTCCGTAAACTGGTCGACTGGCATGTCGAACAGGGGACACATTGCATCTGCCCTTGCGGAACCACAGGGGAAAGCCCAACTCTCAGCCATGACGAACACGAACGCGTCATTGCGATCGTTGCGGAACACACCGCAGGGCGAATCAAAGTCATGGCCGGCACAGGGTCAAACTCGACAGCTGAAGCGATTCGCCTGACGAAGCGTGCGAAAGACGCTGGCGTTGACGGTGCTCTGATGGTCACGCCGTACTACAACAAGCCAATGCAGGAAGGCTTTTACGAGCACTTCAAGGCGGTTGCAGAATCCGTCGACCTGCCAATCATCCTGTACAACATTCCCGGCCGAACAGCGAAGAACATGGAGCCGGACACGATCTGCAAACTTGCAGAACTTCCGACCATCGTCGCGATCAAAGAAGCAACCGGCTCACTGGATCAGGCATCACAAATCCTGAACGGAAGCAATCTGACGCTTTTGTCAGGTGACGATTCACTGACACTTCCACTGCTCTCCATCGGGGGAAGCGGCGTTGTTTCCGTTGCTGGAAATATCATTCCCAAAGACATGATGGCATTGATTGCCGCCTGGAACAGTGGTGACATCGCTGCTGCCCAGAAGGCCCACCATAAGCTGTTCCCGCTTTGCCGTGACATGCTGGGGCTGGCGACCAATCCAATCCCACTCAAGGCCGCGATGCAGATTCTCGGTCGAGACACAGGGGAAGTTCGTTTGCCACTGACACAGTTGTCTGCTGCTGACATGGGCAAGCTGAAAGTAACTTTGCAGAACTACGGACTGTTGAGCTAACCGCAATTGAAGCGGGAATTTCTCAATCGTCACCTCGAAATCAGCATCGTCTTCATTGTCTTCCAGCGAATCTTGAATCTTTGCAGAAGCAATTGAGTACAATCGAGGATGATGATGGCAGTGAACTCAGCGAGTCGAACTGCACCATGAGGTCCTGAGATCAAGCACCGGCAAAGCAGAATTACCATTCGCTCTGTCGGTGCGGTATCAGGCATATCCAAATTTTGACCTTCGAATTTTGCGGCAGTGAATTATGGCTTCCATGGCAGTTTCACATTCCGGCTTTCAACAAGCCGCCTTTGACGCTTTCCTTGCAGCCCGACAAGAACCGGACTGGATTCAGGAAGCGCGCCGCCAAGCATTTTCACTGTATCAGCAACGACTGACGACCGAACTCGATCCGGAAGAGTATCGACGGCTGGAACTGCGAACCTTCCGCCCTGAGAAATACCAGACAGCGCCGCGTCCAGAACAGGCCGAAGCTGTTTCCACATTGATGAAGGGCCGCGCAGAATTTGCAGGCGCCGTCACTCATGTTGATGGTCACTGTGTCGCAGAATCACTGAATGACGAACTGAAGCAGAAAGGTGTTCTGTTCGGAAGCCTTTCAAAGCTGCTTGTTGAGCACCGCGAAAAGCTGGAACCTTACTTCCTCACTCGGGCAGTCGATCCCTCAACCGATCGATTCTCAGCTTGGCATGCTGCATTCTGGACAGGAGGAACCGTCCTCTTCGTTCCGCGAAATGTTGAAATCAAGGTCCCTCTTTACAGCCTGATCACGCTGCAACAGAACGGGATGACCGACCTGAGCCATACACTGGTGATTCTCGAAGATGGAGCATCTGCCACATTGCTGGAAGAAACCGCTTCCACTTCCACAGAGACTGAAGGTCTCCACGTTGGTGCAGTGGAACTGATCATTGGTTCTGGTGCCAACCTGCGATATGTCCAGTTGCAGAACTGGAACATGAAAGTCCGCCACTTCGCTCACCAGTCTGGGCGAGTCGGTCGCGATTCAACTTTGCAGTGGACGGTGTCAGCACTCGGAAGCCGTTTCGCTCACATTCATCAGGACGTCCACCTGGATGGCCGTGGAGCAACGGCTCAGGTCAACGGTGTGACATTCGCAACCGACAAGCAATTGCTCTCTTACTACACCCAGCAGACACACCATCAGCCTGACACCAAATCAGACCTGCTGTACAAGGAAGTGTGCCGCGACAAATCACGCGTTGTCTGGCGAGGAATGATCAAGGTTGATCCTGACGCCCAGAAGACTGACGGCTATCAGCGTAACGACTCACTCATGCTGAGTGCTGACGCTCGATCCGACGCCATTCCCGGTCTGGAAATCGAAGCAGATGACGTTCGCTGTACCCACGGGGCTACAGCAGGACCAGTCGACGAAGAGCAAGTTTTCTACGCAATGTGCCGCGGGCTCTCTCGCTATGAAGCGATGCACATGATCGTGGAAGGCTTCTTCGCACAGGTCTACGATCGCATTCCAGTTGAACTGGTTCGCGAGACTCTGAGTCAGGCTGTCGAACGCAAGCTCGGAATTGGCGAGTAAGCATCGAAACTGAAGCGTTGACCTGAATTTCCGTGATGCATCTCCGTCGAAGTACCCACTAAAGCAGATGTATGTCACGAACGGAATAGAGAAACTTTTCCGGTAGAACGAGTATTACTTCCATAAGAGCATGTTTCGCTTGCGAGACATGCTCTTTCGCTTTTTCAATTGATCTCATCGCTTACGCCGCGTCGACCTTCTCCACAGCCGTCATTCCTCACATGGAAATGACGTTGCCGCCGGTACGACAAACATCAGGAACCGGATGCCAGTCGAGATTTCCTCGCAGTGCATCCTGCCCCTTGAGACTCACCGGCACAAATCAAAGCGGTCTTCCTCGCTGAGGAAACATCCGGCTGACTGATGCACCTGCATCAGCGCCGGAATGCCACGCCGTGTCTTGATGCAAGCTCACTCAACGGTATTAGCGCCCATGCAAGCAGTCGACCACGCATCCCCACCTCGCACATCCACCGGTTCAAGTCGACTCGGCAAATGGGCATTGTGTCTGGGCGGCCTGCTGGTTGTGAATTCATTCACCGCACCATTAGTGATTTCCGCTGTTGAACAGACGATCGTCTTTCCAGCTCCAGCCGTTCCGACACTTCCTCCCACGCTTGATGCAAATGCCGAGTTTGTGAAACTCGACACCCCGGGAGGACAGATCGAAGTCATCCTGTTGCGGCCGACGAATCAATCATCGTCAGTCAACGCCCCGCTGATGGTCTATTGTCACGGAAACAAGAAGGCCATTGATCTTGTTGTTGACCAGTTTGACGACTTCCGCAACAACGGAGTCGCAATCCTGCTGGCCGAGTACCCTGGGTATGGTCGTTCGGTCGGCGTTGCTTCCGAGAAAGCAATTCAGCAATCGCAAGTTGCTGCTTACGACTGGGCGATTCAACAACCGGGAATCGATGCCAATCGCGTAATTGGGTATGGCCGAGCTCTTGGTGGTGGAGCAATTTGTGCTCTGGCACGTGAACGCCAATTCAATGCGGTTGTTCTGGAATCAACATTCAGTTCCATCACCAGCGCAGCCAAAGCACGCTTCGGTCCGTTTTCCTACTTCGTGACGAACACTTTCAATAATCTGGAAGTGGTTCCAAATCTGAACGTCCCCATCCTGATTCTGCACGGGGATCGAGACGAATTGCTTCCATTCTTCCACGCAGAACAACTCCATGATGCCAATCCATCATCCGAGTTGATTTCACTTTCAGGTGGTCACACCGACTGTGTCGAGGTCTTCCCGAAGGCAATGGATTTTCTCCGTCGACACAACTTCTGCACAACGGTTGTTGCTCAAGTCGAATCAGAGTCCAAAGTGAATTAAACGGTCCTCGCATCCCAAATGCAGACCATCTGGTTACAGCCAATCCGGGCCGACTCTCAAGCCGATCCCACTTTCAAGCCGTTGTCGACGTTCTCAAGCAGCAGGCACCGCGAGACGACACGACGAGGAGTTGAATCCACAACGATTGAGTTCAACTTCCTTTGATCACGTTGATGTTCTCATGCCCTTCCGTCGCCAGCTCGGTGGCGAGTTCATTGGCCAGTCCGGTAGCGATTTTCGTTACGAACTCCGGCATCGAACCGGACTCGCAAATCTGACATGGTTGATGATGAAATCGTCCATGTTCGAGGAAGTGAAGAATCTGCCGGGCTGCACTCTGACGAAGCACCAGTCCAGTGTGTCGGCTGGGCATGGTAATGTGATCCACTTCGCATTCGAGATGCGTCGTCATCTCGGTCAGGACATAATCCCACTCCGCTGCGATGATCCCCAATTCCAGATTCGCAGGCATCTTCACCTGCAGGCGGTTCACAAAGCTGTCTTCCCGATCAGAGAGTTCATCAACAAGTGGAGTCCACCAGCGTAAATATGGACCAACTTTCGTTGCGAAATGTGATCCCCGATTCGGCGGCGACAACATGACCACTCGCTGCAAGCGTGGCAACTCAATTTCTGTCAGGACCGCCCGCGTGATGATCGAGCCCAAGCTATGGGCGACAATGTGCAGTTGACCTTCGTCGTTCGCGATCGATTGATGGAGCTCTTCGAAACGCGTCTGAAATTGCGGAATCAACAACTCCAAAGACTGCCGCGCACTGTAATACCCCCAGTTTTCAACGCGGTATCCCTGTTGCCTCAACCGTCGGGCCAGCAAGGCGAGGAGCCAGCTTGACGCCCCGAGACCATGCAACAGAACGATCGTCCCCTTCGTTGATGACTGGTCTTTCAATTCGATGTCAGGCCATTGGATTCGCATGACTGCCTCCATTTCCTCTTGCCGAATTGTAGCCTTGCCCTTCCAACTGACGAGTCGGATTTCAAACACAGGACGCGGTTTCATGGTTCCACGCTCCAGCTGACTGGGAGAACGGCGGAGTCACGAATACAGAATTCCCTGTATTGATTGGCAGATCAGGGAAACTACGGAGTCCGGAAAAGAACGTTCCGCTACGAGCATTTCCTGCAAAAATGGAGCACAGACTCTCACAATCTCATAAAACCACCCTATCCACTTCACCGAAAAGCACTTACACGCAGCCAGCAACACATGTCAGGAGCAGAATTCATCTTGAGTTAAAGTCGAAATTCCATCTAGGATGCCGCCAGAGTCTTCGTTGATGGTCGACCTTCGCCCAAAACATGCACTCCACCTGGTGAGTAATACAGCCAACTGTGGAATCAGGGTTTTCACAAAGCCCGATCAGCTGCATGGCAGCCAAATGAGAGACAGGCCGTCCTGGCCCTTTGCGAATTGCATGGACTATCGATTTCGCCCAATCACGAAAATATGTGCCGGAACCGGAAAGCCTCTGGTTCCGGGGGCAGTCTGCTACTCCGTACTCATCGAAAAGGAAGGCCAACAGGAACGCCTCGACTTCAGCGAAGAGGGCTGGCAAGGAATTCCTGAAGGGGCATTGGGACATTGGCGCTGCAACGTCCCTCTCCCGGAAACTCAACCTGCATCCGTCACCGATCCTGAAGTGCTTTTGAAAACGCTTGAGCAACTGGTGGAATCACCGAATCCTGCTCAGGAAAAATTGTGCTACGTGATTTCACTGTCCCTTCTGCAGAAGCGACGACTGAGACTCGACGGCACACAGCAGGTGGACGACGTTGAATTTCTTGAGCTGTCTGGATCACGCGGAGAAGGCCCGTTTTTGATTCGGGACCAGCAACTCTCTGAATCTGAGATCTCGGAGCTGCGCCAGGCACTCGCTCATCAAATCAATACTGGCTGGGAAGCTGCGTAAGGATTCGCAATATGAGAACCAGTCAGCCACTTCATTTTATGACAATCGCATCATGCTGCATGCTGCTTGTCATGGCCCTGCTGAATGGATGTGCAACCCATCGTTGGGGAAGCAACCTGACTGGGAAAAAACCAGCTCCAGTGCTGACAGTCACATCATCCAAACCAGAAGTCATTGCAAATCTGAACCGCAATCTGGTCTCAACCGCGGAGCACACTGCGCTGAAGTCATGGCGATCCGGTGCAGTAAAGCTTCATGTTGAAGGCGTTCCAATCGCACTGCCTGCGTCCATTGCAGTGGAAGCCCCCAGCAATTTCCGTCTCCTTGTCTCCAACCCTCTTTCAGGTGGACAAGAAGTTGACATCGGTTCGAACCACGAACGTTTTTGGATCTGGTCCAAGGAAATGCCGCAAGTCATGACATCATCACACGATGATATCGCGCTCGCATTGCAGGAACTTCAGATGCCCGTTCACATCCACCCACTCTGGTTGATGGAAGTTTTCGGGGTGATGCCGCTGAATGAAAAGGACTTTGAAATTCACCCGGCAAATCTTCAGAGCGGAACAATCGATCTCGTTTCGACGCAAGCTTCCGAATTTGGTAACGATGTCGAACGGATCGTTCGAGTCAGTATTCAAACCGGCTGCGTGCAGGAACACCAGTTGCGGCTTCCCGGTGGGAAAGTTCTCGCCAGAGCAAAAATGGACCGGTACACCACTCTGCCAGACGGAACTCACCTGCCACTTTCAATTCGACTGGAATGGCCGGACGCCCGCATGCAGATGACGATGGATATCCGTAATCCAGAGATCAATTCCCCTTCATTGGCGAACAATACTGCAATCTGGCAGCTTCCGAATCATGGCCCTGTCGTTGATATTGGCCAACTGGCCCGGCAAAACTCTGGTCAGCTCCAGGGGATGGTCAAAGGACTCCCAGCGAGCCCCATCGCAGAATCACTCTCGAAAGATGCCGCCAAGGCGGGCGCAATCCAACTTGTCAATTCCACTGAAAGCGACGATTGGTCACTTCCTCCGGGCGACAAAAAAGGGGGAAGCAAGCGGCCAACCGGAATGCCACAGGTTGCCAGCGACACTCCGGCCTGGGCAAAATAAAAACAGGGACCACATCCTGACGATGAAGTCCCTGCAAAAGTCGAATCAAAATTACGACAACTCGCCAGTCTGATACCGTGCTGCGGTCAACGTGTTCTCCATCAGCATGGCAATTGTCATCGGGCCAACGCCCCCTGGGACCGGTGTAATCCAGCCAGCAACGTTTTTCACTGCATCAAAATCGACGTCCCCGACAAGCTTGTTGTCGACTCGATTGGTCCCGACATCGATGACACACGCACCCGGCTTCACCATATCCGCCGTGACAGTCATTGGACGGCCAACTGCCGCGATCAACAGATCCGCCTGTCGGGTGATTTCCGCCAGATTCGCTGTCCGGCTATGAGCGATCGTCACCGTCGCATCCGCGCCGATTCCCTTCTGAACAAGCATCATCCCCATTGGCTTCCCGACAATCTCACTCCGGCCAATCACAACTGCATGCTTGCCACGAGTGTCGAATCCAGAATTGACAATAAGGTGCTGGCATCCTGCCGGAGTACAAGGCAGAAACCGTGGACGCCCCTGCACCATGAGCCCGACGTTCTCAGGGTGGAAGCAATCGACATCCTTCAACGGGGTGACGGAATCAAGAACCGTGGTCTCATCGATTCCAGCTGGTAACGGAAGTTGCACGAGAATTCCATGAACGGTTGCGTCGGCGTTCAACTGTGCAATTAATCCCAGCAACTCAACCTGAGTTGTCTCACTCGTCAGACGATGCAAAGTACTCTGCATTCCCGCACTGGCACAGGCACGCTGCTTATTCCGCACATAGACAGCGCTGGCAGGGTCATCTCCAACAAGAATGGCCGCCAGATGAGGTTTAACGCCGGTTTTCGCTTCAAACTCCGCAACTTTCGTCGCAAGCTGAGCATTCAAATTTGCCGCCGTTGCTTTTCCGTCGATCAATTTTGCTGTCATGCTTCTCTCAATGCCGTAAACAAATTCCAAATCAAAATCCAGCGTTCCTGATCGAAACTCACGGTGGCAATGATCCCCAGTGAGCTCAAGAGCAAATGCTTTCGCCAAGTCAAAGTGCCACTGCCTGGCAAAACCCGACTTAAAACCGTGGATGCACCCGATCCTGGGATGCACCAGAACCCCGTGCTGATTCAATTCCTGGTTCAATTTAGCGAATGCTTGCACGCAACAACCAGTGTCGAGACCTTCAGACAGACCCCTAAATTGAGTTCGCGTGCAATGAACCGAATGCAACAACCATCAATCGGAAACCGAATCCAGCAGGTCCCAGTCGAAAAGCGTCTGCCAAACCGGTTCTAAAGGCAGACCAATGACGTTACTCGAACTCCCGTAAATCGATTCAACAAACAATTCCCCTGCTCCTTGCAGGCCATATCCGCCAGCCTTGCCAAGCGGTTCACCTGTCTTGATGTACCAATCTAAAAGTGACTGGGATACGGAGCGGAATCGAATGCGGGTTTCAACACAAAACTCTCGGAAACGACCATCCCGAGCCAGCATGCAAACCCCTGTAACCACCTGATGTTCACGGCCGGAATAGTAATCTATGAACCAGTGGCGAACGGTTCGCTCCCATTCTGGACCGTCAGGTTTTCCGAGCACGACCGGGTGTTGATCAGAATCAGAAACAACGACGACAGTATCTGCTGTAATTAAGACCTGCCAATTCAGTTGACTGCAGGAGCCAGAGTTCGGTTTCGAGCAGATGACAGAAGAATTCACGCGAGATAGCTGGATTCTGTCGCATGCATCAACAGATGATCGATCAACAGAAAAGCCGAGCTGACCTAAAACGCTGTCTCTTTTAGTCTCAGCAATTACGAGAACTTGCGAAGAGATCTCTTCAGTTGTGCGAAGTCCATCAAATCCTGCCTCAAGATCTGAGTCGACAGGAGCAACCTGAATTCTTTCAGGTGGGACGATCCTTGAGAGAAGTTCCATCCGACGAGGGGACTGAGAACCAAGGAGGATCATTAAGAAAAAACCAGATGTGCAGTAAAAAACACCGCGACCGTTGACCGCATCAATTCGTAAAGGACAAACGCGGGCACTAATAGAATTCCGACAGCGGTGCACTTCGAACAGCTAATATCCCAAATCTGACATTCTCCATGAAGCAAAATGCTTCACAGCAAACATCAAAGGGATACGGAACGACGACATGGATCCACCTAAACGAATCCACGTCTATCAATTCACAACACATAACGCAACCGGAGACGAACGGCCCTCTTCGTCACCATCAACTGCAACACTGAAACTAACCGCCCCAGTGAATACACGAAACCGGGCATCCACCAATCAGGCTGAAAGAGCTGGCTGCGACCAACCGGAGATCAACACACATGTCGCCCGCAGCCTTCAGAATCACAAATTGCACGTAGGGCGAAGACTACCAATCGCGACCTGGTCGGCCGCCATCTCGTCCACCACGACCGCCGCCATCGCGACCGCCGCGTCCACCGCCTCCACCGCCTCCACCGCCGCCGCCGAAGCTGCCGCGTGGACGTTCTTCGCGTGGACGAGCAATGTTGACAGTCAGAGTGCGAGTCTGGAACTGCTGACCATGGAACTGGTCGATTGCTTTCTGTGCGTCATCGTCGGAGTTCATTTCGACGAAGGCAAACCCTTTTGACCGTCCGGTTTCACGGTCTTTGATCAAAGCGACACTTTTTACGTTGCCTGCCTGGCTGAAAAGATCTCGCAGATCGTCTTCAGATGTGTTGTAGGACAGGTTGCCCACATACAATTTCGATTCCATTGCTCTCTAACCTAACTTGTAGCTACGTCTTCGTCTGCCGGGAGGGCGATTCCTCTTTGCGGCGCAGCTCAGACGATCCGCCAGAGTCTAGCAAACGAATCAGGAATTCTCAAAGGTGAGTTTGCATATTCTGCTATTTCATCCCGACATGACGCAGCGAAAATATCGTTAACTTCGCCTACATCAGGCAACTCGCAAACCAACAAATAAATGCAACTCGTTTCTTCGAAGAACTTTCCTACCATTTCCCATCAAGCTAAACACGCCATTCAAGTCACCTTAAACAGTGATTTATTGGCCACTTCTCATAGTTAAGAATGCCCATTTTCCCCAAAACGGCTCAAGAAAAATACGCAAGAATTCCCATTCTCGAGCCTCGAATCACAATTTCCACCGAATTCTCTCTGCATCCCAAGAGCCATTCGGCGACAACTCAGGCATCTTGCAAGGTTGCACAACAAGATGACTTTGGGGCGCGCAGATTGAGATTTGCACTTGAGGAGAAGGGCATATCGACGCAGCACAATAAAGTGCAGCAAAGTTGCTCTCAATCGCACCTGAACGTGGCACTCAGCTCCAAGCACCTGCTCCAACAGGCACTTGAAATGCGGAAAACGTTTGCTTACGGGCAACACCTCGACTCTACAGAATCGATCCATCGCCACAGGCTGACTCTCACGAATAATGCATCCTGAGACAGCCAATGCAACAGTAAGTGGTCGCCATAGCCAATGACGAGCAAACTATTTAGCGCCGTCCAATGTTGGTCAATGCAAGTGCAGACTTAAGCAGCTTCACTCAAACTGCCTAAACACATTACGCCCGGCTGATCCACCAATCTGAAGGACGCAAAGCTGCAAAGAAACAGACGGCAAAACTCAAGCAGAGCTCTAACAACACGAGCACGCGAGACGATAGCCACCCGAAGATCCGCTACTCCCAGACCTCATGAATAATTCCCTGACTCGCGTCAAGAAACCGTCCAGGCTCAATCCCGGCAGGCATTTCTGCCAACACGCGAAGCCAGATCTGAGATTTGCGATAACTTCCAACCACGGCAAAGTGACACTTCAGATCGTCTTCATTATCAATCTGAAACGGCTGCCATGAAGCCGACTCAACTGCATCAAATATGTGCAGGAGTCGCACGACATCGAGAACAAAAAGACAGGGATCGCTTGTTCCATTCTTGTTTCCGCCGACAACCTCAGTCGAAGAAAAGAACAGCGAAACTTCCCAGACATTATCAACACAGGCATAGTGGCAACCAATCGGAGCCATCTCGTCAACGGCATGCAGAGCACTGCACGCAGTTTCAACAAACTCTTCAAGCCACTTTGGTTGCAAATCCATTTCAAAACCTGCCAGCACTTCCGGAGAGGACTCGCCGTCCACGGAAAATAAACCAATCTCGACCAATTACTACAGATCACATCAGTGGCAACGAGAAAACGATGCTCACCTACCAACCGCAGTAGGGTCCTACGAAATTCAAATGCAATCAGTCGAATAACGCAAATGTTACGCCAACCGAATGCGTCCGCTGGCTGAAAAACATCACTCGAACGGAATCACGAGGCAATTTCGCAACAATCCGTGAGAAGAAAGTTCTCGTCGTCCAGAAAAAAACGCAGAGAAGATCACAACACTGAGCAATTCGCTAACCGTGCGCAAAATTCCATTATCACTCAATGAACATCAAGCCCTAAACGCTTAATGCCCCGCTCCAATTCAGCGGCACCTCGAACAGCCCCACAAGTCAATCAGCGGGTAAGGACGCAAACCAACAGGACTGCAGGGATCCCCCCAAACAAAGAAGAGAGCGACATCGACTTAGCCCAGAAGTGAATCACCCTCAGCTTCCGTCAACAGAACGGGACCATCTGCAGTGATGGCAACAGTGTGCTCGAAATGAACGCTTCTCTTTCCGTCCACAGTCACTGCCGTCCAATGATCCTTCAAAATTCGCACGCCAGGCTTTCCAGCGTTGATCATGGGTTCAATCGCCAGCACAAGCCCCGGCTGAATACGAAAATCCTCTGCCTGCATCCCGGTTCGCCAGTAATTCGGAACCTGAGGCTCCTCATGCATCTTTCGGCCAATACCGTGGCCGACAAACTGATCGACGACCGAAAAGCCATCCGCCTTCACCGCCTGCTCCATCTTCTTCGCAACCTGTGACCATCGCGAACAAGAGCGTAGACTTTCGACGGCAATCTTCAGAGTCTTCCTTCCGCAATCCATCAAACGACGACTCTCCTCGTCAATTTCCCCGACGGCATATGTCCAAGCTGAATCGCCACACCAACCATTCACTTTACAGCCGGTATCAACACTAACGATATCACCCTCATTCAAAACACGTTCACCGGGAATTCCGTGAACCACAACCTCGTTCACGCTCATACAGGTCACTGCAGGGAACGGAACCTTCCCGGGGAAATTCTTGAACAGTGGAATTGCACCTGCCTCAGCGAACAGTGCCTCTACCGCGGCATCGATCTCAGAAGTGCTTACACCGGGCCGGACCATACTTCGAACTAAGGAATGAGCAGCGGCCACCACCAACCCTGCCTGACGCATCGCCTCAATTTCCCGAGCGCTTTTTAACTGCAGCATCACCGACATTCCCTCAAAGCAAATCCACTACCAACGAAAAGACGCGACCCGCTGAATCATCGGGTCGCGTCTGCAATTTTACTCAAAAATACAATCAGCAGAATAGTGATGCGAGAAGCTTCACTACACGTCTTCTGAATCCAGCAGCCCAGCCTTATTTCGCATGACAAGGTGGCTGTCAATCTTCTGAACGAGGTCCAGAGCAACAGACACGACAATCAGAAGACCAGTTCCGCCGTAGAAGCTCGCAACAATCGGAGAAATATCCATACTTGTCGCGACCACAGTCGGAATAATTGCGATCAGTGCGAGGAACCCTGCCCCAACGAACGTAATCCGAACCATCACCTGATCCAGATACTTCTCGGTATGTGCACCAGGACGATACCCAGGAACAAAACTACCGTAGTCCTTCAGGTTTGCAGCCATATCTTTCGGGCTGAAAGTGATGCTCGTCCAAAAGTAGCAGAAGAAGTAAATCAAACCAATGTAGGCAAGATTGTAGAGCAATCCACTTCCGCTCTGCATGGCCGATTCAAGTGCAACCAAAAACGAATAGTTTGGAAGCATCGGACGCAGCCATGAAATCAATACTGCCGGAATCATCAACAAGCTGGATGCAAAAATAATTGGCATCACTCCCGCTTGATTCACACGCAATGGGAGAAACTGCATTTGTCCACCAAGGACTCGACGCCCGCGAACATGCTTAGCGCTCTGAACAGGAATTCGACGCTGGGCTTGAGTCATCGCAATGACCCCAAGCACCACGGCCACGAATAAGACGGCCAATGGCATCAGCTTATCGATACCAGCAGCAGTACCAAGTCCGATTCCGTTCTCGAAAGCAGGCCGAAGAACTTCCAAACCAGCACCAGGCATCTGAGCCAAAATCCCTGCCATAATAAGCAAAGAAATGCCGTTACCAACGCCATACTCATCAATCTGTTCGCCAATCCACATCAACAGCATCGTGCCAGCCGTCATCGTGATCGTTGCGATCAACTGATAATGGAGATGATTGAAATCTCGAATCACCATGGAGCCACCCAGCGGGCCGGCTCCTGAACTGAGAACATTCACCCAGACGTAACTCTGTCCAAGACAAATGAACACAGTCGCGTAGCGCGTGTATTCGTTGATCTTCTTGCGACCAGACTCTCCTTCTTTCTGCAACTGCTCCAAAGGGGGATAGACCTGCCCCAGCAGCTGAAAGATAATCGAGGCCGAGATATACGGCATGATGCCGAGGCCAAAGATTGAGGCATTTCCCAAGCTTGATGCTGACAGTAAAGCCACAGCCTGCATCACTTGACCAATGCCTTGCTGCTCCTTCAAGCTCTTGAAGGTTTCACTCACAGCTTCCTGATCAATAAACGGTAGGGGAATAGAGAACCCCATCCGATAGACGGCCAACAGAATGAGAGTCACCACGAACTTTTGACGCAGTTCGGGGATCGTAAAAATCATCCGCAGCCGAGACAACATCGGTAATCCTTTATCCTACTTCAACGCAGAATCGCAATACACGCGATCTACTCGAGGAAGCCTGCAATGCACGTACGAGATAAAGGATCACCTCAAATGTTGGCAAGCCCAACTAAACTGGCCTCCGCACTCTCGTACGTGAAATCCACAACTACTCAGCGGCAACTTCTACGGATCCACCAACAGCCTGGATCTTCTCTGCAGCACCCTTAGAAACTCGCACGCCCTTGACCACCAGTTTAATAGTCAGGTCGCCATCACCAAGGATCTTGATAAAATCGTGTTTAGCTTTCGCCAAACCCCGCACAGCCAAAGTCTCTGGTGTGACTTCATCGCCAGCAGCGAAGTGCTTCTCTAGAGTAGAAACATTGATCGCCAGCACTTTGTCAGCAAAAGCAGCATTGTTGAAGCCGCGTTTGGCGACCAAGCGGAACAATGGCATCTGTCCGCCGGCGAAACCAACTCGAGATGAGTTACCGCGACGGCTTCCAGCACCCTTGTGACCTCGACCAGATGTCTTACCGTGGCCTGATCCAGGACCACGCCCCAGACGCTTACGCTTCTTCCGCTTGGTAATCCCGTGATGCACGTCGTCGATAATCATATCATTCACCAATGGCTCAGGTCTAACCCTCAAGCCCTATACTTTTACGGCAAACAAGCCGACGAAGTTCTATTGAAACACAAAGACATCACTTCGAAAACCAACCGGAAACCGCCCGATTAGATCTCAACACCACGCAAACGAGCGACATCTTCCCGACTACGAAGCTTTGACAGTGCGTCAAATGTTGCTTTAACAAGATTAACAGGATTCGCCGAACCACGACTCTTAGACAAAATGTCCTTGATTCCGGCCAGTTCAACAACTGACCGAACAGTCGCGCCAGCGATGACGCCGGTACCCGGTGCGGCAGGCATCAGCAACACCTTTGATGCACCGAAACGACCTTCGACTTGATGTGGGATCGAAGTATTCTGGAGCGAAACTCGCTGAAGACGACGATTGGCCTGCTTTGTTGCCTTCTCAACGGCGACTGGAACCTCAGTTCCCTTCCCGTATCCGTAGCCAACTCGACCGTTTTCATCTCCTACAACAACAAGTGCTGCGAAGCTGAATCTACGACCACCTTTTACAACGCAAGCACAGCGACGAATCTGTACAACGCGTTCCGGGTTCTTCGTGCCCTGACTGCTTTCAGCTGCCACTTTAGGAGACTCCCAACTCAATGATTACACAGTACTCGCGACAAGCCAGCCGAAGACTGAACAGCACGAAACAAAACACAACCTAGAACGACAACCCGCCTTCACGTGCTGCTTCAGCAAGAGCTGCAACACGACCATGGTAAGCATACGCACCACGATCAAATGCCACTTCCTTGATCCCAGCCGCCAATGCTCGTTCAGCAAGTGCTTTACCGATCACCTTTGCCGCTTCGACATTACTGTGTGGCTTACCAACTCCGCCCAGCGACTTTTCTGTTGTGCTTGCAGCAACAACAGTTCGTCCCTGTACATCGTCAATCAACTGTGCAGAAATATGATTATTACTTCGGAAGACTGAAAGTCGCAACCGACCGGCAGCCCGAACTTTATTACGAACATGATGGCGTCGACGAACACGACGAGTCGCAATCTGTTGTTGAATCCCCATGCCTATCGCCTGCCTCAAACCGAAATTTTGTACGTATCTGGTGAAAACAGTAGTTTAAAACCAAACCGAAATCAACTACCGAACGCCTTACCGGACTTACGACGTACCACTTCACCGACGTATCGAATTCCCTTGCCCTTGTAAGGCTCAGGTGGGCGAACCCGACGTACGTTAGCGGCAAACTGACCAACGGCATGCTTATCAGCACCGCGAACAATGACGCTTGTCGGAGATGCAACTTCAACCAAAACTCCAGAGGGAGCAGTCAGTTTAATGACGTTTGCAAAGCCAACTTGGAGCGACAAAACATTGCCGGATAAAGATGCCTGGTAACCGACGCCTTGGATCTCAAGCTTCTCTTCGAAAAGAACCTGAACACCCTGAACCATATTGGCGACCAAGGCTCGAGTCAGACCATGCAGAGCACGATTCTCACGTTGATCATTTGGACGCTCAACAGTAATAACCCGAGCTGAACTATCCCAGCTGACGGAAATATTAGGATGACAAGCCAACGACAACTCGCCGTTCTTGCCTTTGACCTTAACCAAGCTACCGTCAACTGCCACATCAACGCCGGCGTTAACTGCAATCGGCTTTTTACCAATTCTTGACATCGCTCAATCCACCTTGTTTTGATTTCGACGACGCAATTTTCACGTCGAAATCGCCACTTTTGTACCGATACAGCGCCGACAGCCCAGGCGACAAAACACTACCAGATTTCACAAACAATCTCGCCGCCGACATGCTTGGCTTTCGCTTCGCGGCTGCTAAGCATTCCTTGGTTTGTTGACAAAACACAGATACCCATGCCTTGCATCACTTCTGGGAGCTTGCGGGATTCACAGTAGATCCGTCGACCAGGCTTACTCACTCGGGTAAGCCGTTGAATCACACGCTCACCAGTCGCACTGTACTTCAAATTGACACGCAAGGTCTGCGCTGGTGCGGTTTCGAGAATCTCGAAGTCCCAGATGTAACCTTCACGCTGCAACACTTCAGCAATGCCTGCCTTCACTTTTGACATTGGAACATCCACAAAGGGACGCTCAATCAAAAGCGCATTACGCATACGAGTCAGCATGTCGGAAATTGGGTCTGTCATCATGGCATTATACCTCTATCCGCACCTCAAGCTGAGGGCTATGTCTTCTACCAGCTAGCCTTCTTCGCACCAGGAACCAGCCCGTTCAGGCACAAATTCCGGAAGCAGATGCGGCAGATCTTAAACTTTTGATAAACAGCACGAGGACGTCCACACAGCGAGCATCGACGAACGATACGTGAACTGAATTTTGGTTTTTTCTTTGATTTTGCAACTTGTGCTTGAGTAGCCATCTATCGATTTCCTGTATTTTCGCTTTTGGACTTCTCGGCGAATGATTAGCCGATTATTGGCGTCCCTTTGCTTCCCGAAATGGCATCCCAAACTCTTTAAGAAGCAATCTCGCCTCATCGTCAGTCTCAGCAGAGGTAACGATGGCGATATTCATTCCTTGGATATTCTTAACTTTATCGGCGTTAATCTCAGGAAATACAACCTGCTCCCCGAGCCCTAAGCTGTAGTTTCCTCGACCATCAAACGCCTTCGGGTTGATCCCACGAAAATCGCGAACTCGTGGGAGAACCAAGTTGATCAGACGATCAAGAAACTCATACATCATGTGACGACGCAGAGTAACACATCCACCAATCCGAACTCCTTCACGGAGTTTGAAATTGGCAACCGATTTGCGAGCGACCCGCGGTGACGGCTTCTGGCCAGTAATCTGCCCCAGATGCTCCAAGGCTTCGTCTAGGATCTTCTGATCCTGCATGGCACGACCAACCCCCATGCTGACCACAATTTTTTCAATTCGTGGCAGACTGTGCGGGTTCGATCTTCCAAGCTCCTGGGAGAGCTTTGGAACAATCTCGCTACGATACTTATCTTGCAGACGGGCCATGACTAGCCAACCTTATTACGCTATTCGCTGCTCTTAATCAAACAGCCAAACAACTCACAGACGGTCGAATTCAACAACTCACCGACAGCCCCAATACGACCGACTGTCGAACAAAATACAAACCTAATCGGCGACATACGCAGGACGTGCTGGGCTCACCTGCCCAACCGTCACACTGCACTTGCGGCAAAAACGCTCCTTCGCACCGTCAGCCTGATAACGATAACCCAAGCGAGACGGTTTATTACAAGCGCCGCAATAATACATCACATTGGACGAATGAACCGGCTTTTCCATCCGCAAACGCCCACCTTGTGGACTCTTTGGATGACCGCGTTTGACATGCTTAAAGACCAAGTTCACGCCCTCAACAACGACTTTTTCGCCGCCCTTAAGAACTTGCTGAACCAAGCGAGGTGATGAACTTTTATCGTCACCGGAGATCACTACAACCAGATCGCCCCGTCTAATTTTCATAGTTACACCACCTCAGCTGCAAGGCTGATAATCTTCATAAATCGGCGATCCCGCAGCTCACGTGCAACAGCACCGAAAATGCGTGTACCGCGAGGATTTCCATCATTATCGACCAGGACGATGGCATTGCTATCAAAACGAATATAGCTGCCGTCTTCTCGTCGAGTACCTTTACGAACCCGAACAATCACACCCCTGGTTACTCTTCCAGATTTATACGCATCTGGAGCACCAGCGATCGACTTCTGAATACTTACGACAACGATGTCACCCAAACCAGCGGTACGCCGTTTTGTTCCACCCAAGACCCTGATGCAGCGGACCGTTTTTGCACCGGTGTTATCCGCGACATCCATTATGGTCTGCATCTGAATCATGATGACACCATTCTCAAATCAATTAACCACAACAGAAATGCAACCGGCTGACAACTACTCAGCGCTAACAACACCAGCATCATTGCGACCCTTACCGGTCGCCAGAGATTCACGAGCCAACTGGCTCTCAACCTCACCAGATGCACTCACAACACGAACCAGTTCCCATCGCTTTGTCGCAGAGCGAGGTCGACATTCCGCAATCTCTACGGTATCGCCAACCTTCGACTGATTTGTCTCGTCGTGAACGTAACAAACAGTACGCCCACGAACGATTTTCTTATACTTCGCGTGTTGATACACACGACTCACGTCAACCCGTCGAGTCTTCGCATTGCGATCGCTAACAACAGTACCGATCAATGTTTTACGCATCTATCTGACACCTGATTGGTAAGATTAGCTTCAGTCACCTGAAGCCCAATCAACCGACTATGATTACTGATTCGACAACTCACGCTGACGCTGAACGGTCTTCATCCGTGCAATCGAACGACGAAGCTTTCGCAGACTGCTCGGGGCATCCAACTTTTCGGTTGATGCACGAATGCGTAACTGAAACAACTCAAGCTGAGTCTGATTTAACTCAGATGCCAGTTGATCGTCACTCAACTCTCGCAACGCTTTGGCCTTGGACATGCTTATCACTCGATTCAAACAACTGTTCGCTATCAATTAGCAATCCCGATTCCAATGAGATGAAATCGGGAGCGTCGCAGTGTAGCTTGCCTTTTTTGACTTTCCAGTCACTCAGGCATTCTTAAATCAGAATTCCTGAAAGGACCACACTTCTCCAATACTGACCCGTGGATTCCCACGAATGGAATGGAGGAAAACCTACGAACCTGGTGTTCGTTCAACCAGTCGAACTCGAACTGGAAGCTTGTGCGCGACGCGATTAAAGCAGTCACGTGCCGCTTCTTTCGACGCACCTGCAATCTCAAACAAAACCGTACCGGGCTTCACGACTGCAACCCAGCGATCCGGTTCCCCTTTACCCTTACCCATTCGAGTTTCCAACGGACGAGCAGTTACAGGCTTGTCCGGAAAAATACGAATGTAGAGCTTACCACCTGATCCACGAATATACTGCGATGCCGCAATTCGGCACGCTTCAATTGTGGTGGCGTTAATGTGACCTGGCTGAACAGACTGCAAGCCATATTCACCGAAGACCACGGTATTGCCACGAGTGGCATTACCTCTTATGCGACCTCTTTGGTTTTTTCGATGCTTGACCCGTTTCGGCATAAGCGCCATCGGTATTCTCCTCGTCTGCGTAATCGCCCAAATCGACCCAAACTTTAACGCCAATCACACCCTGTGCCGTTTTGGCGATGGCAAATCCGTAATCCACTCGTCGCTGCAAGGTTGACAACGGAATTGATCCGCGACTTGCCTTTTCGCAACGAGACATTTCTGCGCCGCCTAAGCGACCAGAAAGTTGAACCTTAACACCGTTGACGCCAGCTTCCATAACCTGATCAAGCGTACGCTTGATGGCTCGACGGAAACTTCCTCGCTTTGTCAGCTGCTGGCAAATATCCTCAGCAACCAATTGAGCACGACGGAACGGATTGTTGATTTCAACAATCTTCACTTCCATCCGACGACCAAAACGGTCTTCCAGCTGTGCCTTGAGCCGATCGATCTCTTGCCCCTTCTTCCCAATAATAATACCGGGACGAGCAGAGTGCAGATAAACCACAACCTGATCTCGGGTGCGCTCGATCTCGACCTTCTCAATTGCAGCTGACTTGTATTCAGCGCCGATGAACCGACGAATCTTCTGATCTTCAACCAGGAGATCGCCGAATTCTTTCTTGCTCGCATACCAACGGCTGCGCCAGTCTTCCGTGATTCCGATACGAAAGCCAAGCGGATGTGTCTTCTGTCCCATAGCTCACTCGTTAGTTTAAATGGATGCCTAACGCTTGGTCCTGGCAAACCAACTCTCTAATTACTCCACTTCTGGAGCGTCAATAGCTACCAGGATATGGGCGAATCGTCGACGAATCATAAATGCTTGACCACGAGCACGTGGGCGAATTCGCTTAAACATTGGCCCACCATCAACGCGAGCGTCGACGATTGGCAAGTTATCAACGTTTCTCGCACCACGATCTTCTGCGTTAGCTGCAGCACTCTTCAGCACTTTTTCCAAGAACCGTGCACCACGGTTTGGAATGTATTTCAATGCGTCCAAGCCTTCAACGACAGACATTCCTCGGATCAAATCCGCAAATGGTCGCACCTTCGTCGCTGATATACGTGCGAAACGATGTGTAGCCTTGACCTGTGACATTGTCTTCCTCTATCCCAACCCATCGTGTGTCACACTTGTAACACCGAGTTCGCAACACAGCAACTATCAACCAAATAGATCTACTAGCGATTACCTTTTGCACCGTGTCCTCGGAATGTCCGAGTAGGTGCAAATTCGCCCAACTTATGACCAACCATATCCTCGGTCACATAAACCTGGATATGTGCCTTGCCATTGTGCACCAAAAATGTATGCCCAATGAACTCCGGCGAGATTGTCGACCGGCGTGCCCAGGTCTTGATCTGCTGCTTCGACCCGGTCAAATCCAACCGTGAAATCTTCTTCAACAGGTTCTCATCGACGAAGGGGCCTTTTTTCAGCGAACGACCCATGACTTAGACCTTTCCCAGCGATTCCGACAAACTGCGGACCAGTAAATGTTCTACTACTGTCTCATACCGCGATCCAATTGATCGCAACTATTAAATCTTCTTCAAGCCGTTACGACGTGATCGACGACGACGAATAATCGCACGTGATGACGACTTACGACGCTTACGAGTATTTCCACCCTTTGCCAACCGACCAGTTGGACTACAAGGATGACGTCCACCCGCTGTACGACCTTCGCCCCCACCCATCGGGTGAGCAACTGGGTTCATCGCAGTACCGCGAACGTGTGGGCGACGGCCCTTCCAACGTTTACGTCCAGCTTTACCCAAAACAATATTCTGGTGATCTGAGTTACCAACAACCCCGATCGTAGCGCGACATTTTGCAGGCAGACGACGAACTTCGCCTGACGGCAAAGTA
Source organism: Planctomicrobium limosum (assembly GCF_051465645.1). Classification (GTDB taxonomy): domain Bacteria; phylum Planctomycetota; class Planctomycetia; order Planctomycetales; family Planctomycetaceae; genus Planctomicrobium. Next base: position 2,822,450 of record NZ_CP195790.1, read on the forward strand.
ATCTGAGCCCAGCCTTTGTCAGTCGCATTCATCACGGCACTATTGCCGGCACTACGTACCAGCTGTCCGCCGCGACCTGGCTGCATTTCAACGTTATGAATCTGAGTTCCGGCTGGAATCTTTTCCAGTGGAAGACAGTTGCCGTTCTTTGGCTCTGCATTCGCCCCGTTCATCAAGACATCGCCAGCCTTCAGGCCATTCGGTGCCAAGATGTAGGATTTTACAGTTGCGCCGGTCTCCGGGCAAACATGCTCAACCAAGGCAATTCGAGCGGATCGGTTCGGATCGTACTCAATGTGCGTAACCGTCAAAGCAACGTCATCGATTCGACGCTTGAAGTCGACGATGCGGTACATCTTACGGAACCCGCCGCCGCGATGGCGTGACGTGATCTTCCCGTGGAAGTTACGACCACCATGCTTTTTGACGCGAACCGTCAGGCTCTTCTCGGGTCGTTTCTTACGGTCCGTGATTTCTGCAAAATCACTTACCGTCGCACCGCGACGTCCTGGCGTGACCGGTTTGTAAAAACGAATCCCCATCGTACTGTCCTGACAATATTCTCAATCGTTGTCGAATCGGCGACATCGCCAATGGATCGCCCAGCGTTGGCAAACCAGATTCCGATCAGTCCAACGTCGTTTGGCGGCACACTGTAAGCTTTAACGGTCAAGATCGCAATTTTAGAAGAACGAAATTCGGTCTTCTTCGTGCAATTGAACAACCGCCTTCTTCCAATCGGCTGTTCGGCCAAGCTGCAGACGACTACGTCGCGGCTTGCCCTTGCGAGTTTGAGTGCGTACCTCAACAACTCGAACATTCCACAGCTTTTCAACAGCCGAACGAATGTCAGCTTTGTTTGCTTGCGTATGAACCTGAAAGGTATAGGCATTCAGCTTTGTGGACTGATGCACGCCTTTTTCGGTCACCAGAGGACGCAAAATCACCTGGTGTGCTTCCAGCTTCAAGCCGCCTTCGCGACAATCCACTGACTCTTTTTCAGCCTGAACGGATTTATTTTCTGCTGTCATTGTATTGCTCCTGGCGATCAAATCGGCATTAGCCGACGGTCACTGCTTCCGGGTTCCCCTGACGTGCCTGATCAATGGCTTCCCGGGTAATCAGCAATCGCTTTTGATGCAGCAGCTGATACGCGTTCAACTCTTTCACTGGCGAAATCCAGAGATTTTCAATATTCCGACCTGACTTCCAAATGTTCAGATCGTAATCCGGAATCACCAGCAACACTGACTCAGACGAAACACCCAAAGCCTTGAGCATCTCAACAACAGGCTTTGTCTTAGCTTCTTTCAAAAAGAAAGAATCCAAAACAGTCGCCTCTTGATCCTGAAACTTACTCAACAATGCCATACGAGTGGCCAAACGAACAGCTTTTTTCGGGAGACGATAGCTCCAGTCTTTAGGCTGCTTCGCAAAGGTATGCCCACCCCCACGACGAATTGGAGAACGCTTCGTACCAACACGAGCGTTACCTGTTCCTTTTTGTCGGAACAGCTTCTTCGTACTTCCCGAAACTTCACCGCGAGTCTTGGTCTTTACAGACCCTTGACGAACGTTCGTCTCATACATAACGACAACGTCATGCAGAAGCTGCTTGCTAATCCGGTCAGCCAGCTCATTTCCGTCAAACTCATAGGAGCCGACGTTTTTGCCGTCCATTCCGCGAACCGGTGCGGAGATTTTTGTGCTGTCTACCATTACTCAATCTCTCAACTGTGCGATTTCGAATTCAATCCCGACAATTCCACATACCGGGAACCACCCGAACACACATCACCGCTATTTTGCTACCCGAATCACCACGTATCCGCCGTTTGGCCCTGGAATTGCTCCATTCACCAACAGCATATTATTTTCAACATCAATCTTAATAACTTTGAGATTCCGAACAGTGGAGCGAGCATTTCCATGCTGCCCTGCCATTCGCATCCCCTTCTTGATCATACCGCTGGTACCGCGGTTCATTGCGTTGGCACCGATGGCTCCAACACGACGGTGAACCTTCTTGGTACCATGTGAGCTTCCCTGGCCGGAGAAGTTGTGACGCTTCATCGCACCAGTCGTACCACGCCCCTTACTGGTTCCAACAACGTCAACATAGGCGACGCCATCAAAGAGACCAGCATTCAAGACTTGACCAACTTCCACACCTGCAGATTCACCATCAACGCGAAACTCGCGAATGAATCGTTTAGGCTCGCAATTTGCCTTCGAACGAGCTTCAACACCCGCCTCGGCCAATCGCTTTTGACGCTTACTCTTCAAAACCGCAACATGCCCTCGCTCAGCGCGATTTGCACGATTACGATTTCGCTGTTCCGAATCGCGAGCCAAGTCCTTCTGGCTGAGCTTATCATCAAAGCCCAACTGAACAGCCTCGTAGCCATCCCGATCAGCAGTCTTGACCTGCAGAACCGCACATGGCCCTGCTTCGATCACAGTGACAGGCACCATTGCGCCTGACTCACTATAGACCTGCGTCATTCCAACTTTTCTTCCGAGTAGCCCGACGGGCATGGCTCGACCCCTCAATACAGACGCGTGAAACACACACGATTTTTATAAAATAATCAAGACACCGGACAAAATCGACACTCGCCCGGCACCCACAACCTCACACGTACAGCGGCAACACCACTGAAACTATGTCGAGGCTTTAATCTTGATATCCACACCAGCTGGCAACGAGAGCTTATTCAAAGCGTCGATCGTTTTACCAGTTGGCTGAACAATGTCAATCACCCGCTTGTGAGTCCGAATCTCGAACTGCTCGCGAGATTTCTTATCAATATGAGGGCTTCTCAAAACGGTATACCGTTCGATTCGCGTTGGCAATGGAATCGGCCCGTGCACAACAGCACCCGTCCGCTTAGCAGTATCGACAATATCAGTTGCCGACTGATCAAGGATGGTATGGTCGTATGCCTCCATCCGGATACGGATACGTTCGTTTGCAGCCACGTGCGAACTTCCTTTTGCGTAAACGCCTACATCTCAACAGTCTCGGCACCGAGAGCCATGCCCCGGTGCGGGAAACGCGAGATACTAATTCTCATTCCTTCTTTTGTCAAACGTCTTCGCCTCCCACTTTCTCAGACTTTCCCGGGAGGTTTCCAAATTCGAGTTTTCGCCCCGTGATTCCCGCCATCTGCATTCAGTTGAGAACAGAGTTCTTTTTTTATTCTTGGCTTTTGTGCGTCTTTCGCACATGGAACTCCATATTGACGAATATTGCCGATTCGACGTACGTTTCGATTCAGTTCCGGTTAGTTCTTGACTTGCGTCGCATCTCTTGCGAACCAAACCATTAACAGACGGGCTCCGGTGAAATCCAAGACAGTGCAGCATTCACCGGTCAAATGAAAGACCACAACGGCACACAGTGGTTTGCCTTCCCGGACGCAGACACGCGAGGTTTTCATCGGAGAATCCCTCATAACTGCATCCGCAACCAACAAACTCTCACGTCTCCGGCACAAGAAGACAATGAGATCTACACAATTGGAACGCCAGATGAATTCCCCTGTCGCTGCGGCCATCCAACTTGCCCCTCAACAACAGGTCGAGCTCGACAGCAGCGAACGCGTTACGCCACAGAGAGTTAAGCAGTTTCAGTCATACCGCATGAGACTGCCGCTCACTTCATTCTGCCTGATCCTTGGATTCTCAATCGCGCTTTGCTCTCGTCCAAGAATCACAATCAACGGCTTTCTGGAGCAATTCATTGATGCCGCAGGCTATCTCCTCATTATTGCAGGCATCGGAATTCGACTGTGGTCGATTTCAACGATTGCGTCTCGCAAATCAGTGCAGCTTGTCACAAATGGTCCTTACTCACTGTGTCGCAATCCGCTCTACATCGGAACATTGCTGATTTCCATGGGATTCCTCTGCCTGGTTCAAAACCTGACAATGGCGACCCTGACCCTGCCAATCATTCTCCTGTACATCTTCGGAGTTGTGCCTGCTGAAGAGAAAGTACTTCGAAGTATCCACGGCAGTGCGTTTGACTCCTACTGCGCATCAACTTCTCGCTGGCTTCCAAAATCGTTCAGCATGAAACGACTGTACTCGAACCCGATCTGGACCAAAGGAGTGCGTCGTGAATTCGAATGTGCTGTGTGGTGGCTTGTCATCGCAGCCGCAGTCCACATCACCTGCGACTTGCGAATGGAAGCCTGGTGGCCTCACCCGTTCGACATGCCATAACCGCCTCTGCGATTGAATAGAACAACTCAACATCAATAAGGCCCCTGAGTATTAGCACTCAGGGGCCTTATTGTTATCTCCTAATTACACTTGGCCGAATCGACTTATTATATGATCCCATCACCCTCTTCTCGACAAACAAAAGGCTGAACACAGCGTGCCAGAAACGCGGTACCGATTGGAGAACTGCTCTCAATCCCAACGTGTGCAGTCTACTCTTCTGTTCCTTGAAGCCATACAGAGACATTTGATCTCCACGAAATACATCGTCAAAATACGCTGATAAAACGAAAAGAGGCCTGAGCCCCACAACGGAGCCCAGGCCTCTTATTCAATAATAACTGACCAGAGAAGGTGCTTAGCCTTCCATGATGTCTTTCTCTTTTTCCTTAGCGAAATCGTTGACCTGACCTTCAAACTTTTTGGTCAGCTCCTGAATTTCGTCCTTCAGACCAGCAAGAATATCTTCTGAGAAGAGCTTTTCTTTCTCTGAAGTTTCAGCTTGCTTGTTTGCATCACGGCGAACGTTGCGAATTGCAACTCGTGCTTCTTCAGCAAACTTATTAACCCGAGTCGTCAATTCACGCCGACGTTCTGTCGAGAGCGGTGGAACATTAATACGAATCAGGCGACCATCTGAATTTGGCGCAAGACCGGCGTCGCTTGACTGAATTGCCTTGATAATTTCATTGAGATTCCCCTGATCAAACGGGCGAATCACAATCTGCTGCGGCTCAGGACAACTAATGTTTGCAATCTGCTTTAATGGCGTCGGTGAACCAAAGTAGTTCACGCGAACGGAGTCAACCAACCCCGGCGATGCCCGACCAGTTCGCAAGCCTTGAAGCGAACCACGGAAGACTTCAACAGCCTTCTCCATTCGTTCTTCAGCATCCAGAAGAATCTCTTCATTGCCCATTGCCATATTTCGCTCCCACAGAACAGATTAACTGTCTTTTCTAGACCGGTTCGGTCAATCATGTGGCCGCGAAGCAACCTTCTCAGTAGGAGAAAAGCTGAATTCCGCATGCCAGATTCGCTGCATGATTTCTGGAAATGATCTAGAGCAATTTGCTCTACCGCGTGACCGTACTGCAGCGTGACCGGACGATGAAAGATGAATTCACCAGCCAACTTACACTGCATTCATTCACAGAATGCTTGGACGGGAATTCCGATGCTCCGACGGTCGCCGAAGCAACGAGGAACCAACTGTTCCGCCAACATTCCCCACTGATGGAACAATAATCCACAGTGGAATGAATGAGAAGTGGGCAATTCAATAGAATTGGCCCGAATTCCAGCTATCAGATGGATTTATACCATCTCGCCGGACTTAGACAGGCCACAGAATCGCTCGTACTCCTATGAAGGGAAGTCTCGCACTGGACCAAAAGCGGCTCCAGTGCGCAAAGCAAACGACTTCCAATGAGACCTTCACTGAAGCGATGCGGACCCCGTTCATCGAGTCAGGCACGCACCACGATTACCAGACGTCCCGTTAATCGACGTAAACTGCAGGCTCTGTGCCTTCAACGACTTCGCCAACAATGTGCGAACCAAACCCACATTCCCGAACGACATCTTGAACCGCACTGACCTGATCAGGATGGACCGCAACGACCATTCCGATTCCCATGTTGAAAACACGAGACATTTCGTCTCGATCAACATTTCCGAGCTTCTGAAGCCATTGGAAAACAGGCGGAACCGTCCAGCTTGTGCGACGCACAGCCGCCTGCAATCCCTCGGGAATGATGCGTCCCGTATTTTCTGCGATTCCCCCACCTGTGATGTGAGCAAGCCCCCTCACAGTCGTCTGAGAATCAGTTTTCAGTGCCAGGAGTTTCTGAACCACGTCGGCATAAATCCGTGTTGGAACCAGCAGGGCGTCGCCCACAGTCATTCCGAGTTCTTCGACGTATGCGGAAACATCGAGCCCAGCCGCACCAAATACAATCTTTCGAACAAGACTGAACCCATTCGAGTGCAAGCCTGACGACTCGATCCCCACGAGAACATTGCCTTTCTGGATCTTCTTTCCATCTAGAATCTGATCTCTTTCAACAACGCCGACGCAGAACCCGGCCATATCGAAATCACCGGGAGCATACAGATCCGGCATAATTGCAGTTTCACCGCCAATCAGAGCGGATTTGGCCTGCAAACAGCCGTCCGAAACTCCTTTGACTAATGCCGTCGTCAAATCAGGGTTATCCTGCCCCAACGCGACATAATCGAGAAAGAAGAGCGGTTCTGCTCCCAAGCACAAACAGTCATTGACACACATGCCCACGAGATCGATCCCGATGGTGTCGTATCGTTGGGCAAGCATCGCGACTTTGATTTTCGTACCGACGCCATCAGTCCCAGAGACGAGCACTGGATCCTGGTACTTCCGTCCGTCTCCGTTCAATCCAAACAATCCTGCAAATCCCCCCATCAATGGGAGGACTCGCGGCGTCTGGGTCCGCTGCATCAAAGCAGGAAGGCGGGCCATCGCCTCTTCGTACGAATCGAGGTCCACACCAGCATCTTTGTACGAAATCGCCATCTCAACAACACTTTACTAAATAAGCACTTACAAGATTCAGCCAACCCGCAGCAGGCGATACGACGATCCACCGAGACGGGCCCAACTGCAAGGCAATTAAACAAACAAAAGCCAGTATTTCCAAGAGTCCTGCGTCGTGAGACTCTGAACTCCGCCTTTACTGTACAAGAGCCATTAGAGCAATTTCCGCAAGTCTTTGCACCGGATCGGAACGGTGGATTCGGTCACAACTCATTGCCACAAGGGACTCGCAGTTTGATTTGATGCAGACAACGATTCAAAATAACAGTCGTCGTCCCCTTCCCCTGTGATCAACTGTCTTTGGGCACATTCTGCATTTCGGAGGGAACCAAAACCTTGCTGTCGAATGAATCAGAGATATCTTCGCAATGAGAATATGGCGATGACCGGGTTGCGGTTGATCCCCCCTTGTTTCGACTTCGAAGCGAAACTCCTGCTGACGGCATTTCTGATTCGAAAACGAAGAAGGGACGTCAGAATCGGGAGATACTGATTTTTTAACCGAAATCTCCGACCGCGACTGCCTCCAACAGATCTGAAGGTCAACCTTGAAAAAACTCGTCGAAATCAGTGTTGAACTGGATGCAATTCTGAACGCTGCGATTGAGATGCTGGATGCGGAAATGGGCAACATTCAAATGCTCATACCCGAGACTCAAACTCTTACGGTTGCTGCGCATCGTGGTTTTGACAGCGCAAAGCTCAAGCACTTTCAGGGAATCACAGAGGTTGACGGCTCGGCATGCGGTCGAGCGTTGAAGAGTCGTCAACGGGTTATTGTCCCTGACATTCTGGAAGACAATCTGTACGAACCCTTTCGAGATGCCGCGATTGCAGCTGGCTATCGAGGCGTGCAGGCGACCCCATTGATCAATCGCAGCGGGAAACTTGTCGGAATCCTTTCAACCCATTTCTGTACCCCACACTGTCCCGACCAGATTCAGTTACGCATGCTGGATCTTTATGCTCAGCAAGCTGTTCATACCATCGAAGCCAGCCGCATCGCGAGCATCGCTCTCCGTAGTGAACATCTTCTACGGACTTTGTATGAATTCAGTGAAGCGACACAAAATCAGGACGCCCAGGATTCGGTGATGTCCATCGCAATGGAGTCTCTGGGACAGGTACTGGATGTCGATCACTGCTTTTTTGCGGAACTCAATGCTGCCCCACTCTCGATTGGAATCCGGCATGAATGGTCCAAGCATCCATCCGAAACGATGACTCAGGCAGACGTCAAGCATATCAGTGAATTGCGAATTGATCTCCTTCGACAAGGAAAAACGCTGGCAATCAGTACTCCCAAGCCAGTGGCTTCGGAGAACAGATTCTTCACCCCATTCGACTGGATGCAAGAACCAGACTTCATTGACGATGTGAAGTCTTCAACAGAGAAAATGACCGCGGCGTTTCCCAGTCTCATCTGCCCTCTCCGCAAAGGTGGAGAGACCGTCTGGCTGCTGGGAGTTCAACAGAAGAAACCTCGCATATGGACCGACGATGAAATTCGGCTGGTGAAGCAAATTGCAGACAAAGCATGGATTCACATCGAAAAGGCACGTGCGTTACAGGAGCTGATAGAGAACGAGAGTCGATTCCGAACAGTTCTCACATCAATCCCCATTGCCATCTGGAGAACAGATGCCGAGGGGGAAATGGTTTCTGACAACCAGTCCTGGTCAAACTACACAGGTCAAGCCTGGGATGAGTTCCGCGGGCGGGGTTGGCTCAATGCAATTCACCCTGATGATCGAGACGGCGTTATTGAGAACTGGAGATCATGCATTGCACAGAGCAGTTCTTATTCGGCCAAATACCGCTTGCAGAACCGTTTTGGTGAGTATCGACATGTCTGCTCGCGAAGCACGCCTGTCATCGATGCCGACGGCGACATTACCGAATGGATCGGCTTCTGCGACGATATTCATCAACAATCGATTTCAGAGGCAAGAAATCGCTTCCTCGTCCAACTGGATGACGCAGTTCAGGGGGAAGTCTCGCCGCAGGAAATCACACAGACCGCAGCCAGATTGCTCGCTCAATACCTTGAAGTGAACCGATGTGCTTACGCCGAGTTCGAGCGAGATGAAAACACATTCAATCTGACAGGAGACTACAACGAAGGGGTCAGTAGTATTGTCGGACGTTACCGACTGACGGACATTAGCGAAGACCTCGCCGATTCAGTCATGGCCGGACGAACATTCGTCTGTAATGACATCGAAAGCGGGGACCGATCCCAGAAAGAACTTGCACAGTATCGCAGCCTGAAAATCGCCTCTCTCATCTGCGTTCCGCTGCATAAATCAGGGCATCTGATTGCTTCTCTGGGAGTCAATCAAATTCGTCCTCGCGTCTGGCAGCCAGAAGAGATTGAACTCGTACAGCAAGTCGCGCTGCGATGTTGGGAATCGATTGAACGAGCGCGAATTTCCCGAGAGTTACGCCAGAATGAATACCGCCTGCGACTGGCACAGCAGGCAGGTCGAATTGGCAGTTTCGAATGGCGGATTTCAGAAGGCCAGCTGATCTGGACCGAAGAACTTTGCCTCCTCTACGGGATCAACCTTGAGCAATTCTCCGGTAGAGTGGACGACTGGATCAACCGCAGTCCGCCAGATTCGGCAACTCGACTCCGGCGACAGATTGAGCATTGCCTGCACGAAGGGGAATCAGAGCTCAACATTGAATACGAAGGGACGCACTCAGATGGTCAGACTCGATGGCTGAAGTGTCAGGCGATGATTCTTTACGATAGCGTCAGTTCCCCTCGAAAGATGATCGGTGTCATCATTGATATTGATCAGCAGAAGCGGGCTGTCGCTGCATTGCAGGATGCCGACCGCCGTAAAGATGAGTTCCTCGCGACGCTGGCACACGAGCTTCGTAATCCGCTTGCCCCGATTCACAATGCAATCGAAGTTTTGCAACTCGGAAAGAACTCCCCGGAAACCTGTACAGAGTTGCAAAGCATCATTCAGAGACAGGTTCAACAGCTCATCCGGCTTGTTGACGACCTGCTCGATGTTTCTCGAATCACTCGTGGAAAAATTGAACTTCGCCGCTGCGAAACCGAACTCGCCACCGTTCTCAAAAATGCCTTGGAGACCAGTGATTCTGTCATCGCGGCAAACAAGCATCGCGTCCACTTCGCATTGCCAGAGAAACCTATCTGGCTGGATGCAGATCAGACGCGACTCTCTCAGGTCTTCTCCAACCTATTGAACAACGCCGCGAAGTACAGCGACCCCAATGGAGAAATCAGCCTGCATATTATTCCGGAGGAGAATCAGGTCGCTGTTGAAGTGACTGATAGCGGAATCGGCATTCCTGAATCAATGTTGAAACTCATCTTCGAACCGTTTACGCAGGTGGATCGGTCGATCAGCCGTTCTCAGGGGGGACTGGGAATTGGTCTGACACTCGTGAAGCGGCTCGTGGAACTCCACAACGGGGAAATTTCTGTTCGTCGAGCCGACATCGGAACAGGGACCACATTCAGCGTTACGCTTCCCCGCATTCATCCCAAAGCTGCGGCGCAGAGAGCGGCCCCAATATTGTCCTCAGATAAACTGCCAAACCGCCGCGTGCTTGTGGTCGACGACACTCCTGCCGCACGATACATGCTCAGCAGACTTCTGGAAAAGTTGGGACAATCGGTCTACACAGCTGACAACGCACTGACCGGTCTGGAATTGGCGAAAAAGATCCAACCAGACATCATTATTTCGGACATCGGGATGCCGAATATCGATGGTTATCAGTTCGCCGAGATGATTCGTTCAAGCCCCGAACTCAGCCACATTCAACTGGTGGCTCTGACAGGTTTCGGCCAGGAATCAGACCGTTCAAAGTCAGCGATGTCAGGGTTCAACTGCCACCTGATCAAGCCGGTAAGCACTCAGATGCTCTACCAACTCATCATGCAGAAATCCCCAGCGACCAATAGTGCAACGTCGTGATCCAGACAGGTTTCAGAGCGACTTCCAACTTGCCTCATTGCGATGTTCGAATCAGATCTCGTTCAACCTGTAACGAACCGTTCGTGGGCTGAAATTCCCTGACAGCCAATAAGTCGTCATCCATCAGCGATGGACATAAATAAAGAGAAAGAGAGCTGCTTTTTCAGTCACTGAAAATGCAGCTCTCTTTGTAAGGCAATTCACTGAGACAAAACTGTCGCAGACTACATCGACGCCTGCAGGAGTTGACCTGCAACTGGATAGCTCGATGTCACCAGCTTGGCGATCAAAATATAAACTGGGATTCCGACCGTCACGTTGTAGCTGAATGTACATCCAAGTGACGCAGCGAGTGGAAGTGTTGGGCTCGCCTCTGGAATCGCCATGCGCTGAACAGCTGGCAAAGCGATATAGGAAGCCGATCCGCAGAGCACGGCGAACAACGCATACGTTCCAATCTCAAATGGTTGATTCAGGAACACGGAATAGGCATGGGCAATCAGGATCCCAATCGTCGCAAAGACGTTCGGTGCAAGCAGTGCAAAGGCCACAAACTTCCACCCGGCAATTGCGAGGTCTTTCAGTTTGTTTGATGCTGTCATTCCCATCTCAAGCAGGAACAAACACAGGATCGGGGGAAACAGGTCCACGAACAATCGGTCGTCCGGAGTCGTAACAGCACTTCCCTGCAACCGGCTGATGAATCCAATCACGATCCCTGCGAACAGCAGGTAGATCCCGGGATTGAAGAACACTTCATGAAGCAATTCGCCGTTGATCCCCTTCTTTGATGGGACTGGTTCATCACCATGATCATGTTCCCGCAATGCCATATCATCTTCGAACTGCTCAGCTTCGACATTGTGCTCCACCTCTTCATCTGAAAGACCGGGCCCGGAACCGACCACGACTGTCGTCTTGCTGGATCGGGCATAGGTCAGATTCCGTTCACGAGCGACGACACTCTGTCTTACTGTTTCCAATTTCAGGCTGGTGGCCGACCGTTGAACGTACCCGAATTCGTCAGGCATGTTTCCACAGCTGTCCATTCCCTTCTGGCGTAAGCGAGACACGATCAACAAAGCAACCAGACATCCAGGAATTTCCATCACCGCCAGCATGACGGGCATATAAGGCGCGAAGGCAATCTTTGATGCCGTTAACACTCCGACACAGGTCACAAATGTTCCGGCTGAATCCGAGCCGTAATAGCCGGCCACTGTCGCCGCATCGACTCGGCGAAGTTTCGTGATCGATCGCAGCAAGAGATAGGCAATGAAGCCAATGGTGAAATTTGTTGCGATCCCGATGATCACAAACCCCAGAGCCTGCATCAGACTCCCTGAGCTCAACTTCGCCAGTTCTTCACCTCCGTGCCAACCAATCGACACCAGCAGGTAAATTGTGATCGATTGATAGAGCACTTTCGGAAACTCAAACTTCACACGCAAAATCGGAATCAGGAATCCTGCATAGAAGAACAGCAGGAGTGGCTTGAAAAGATTGTGAATGAAATTGTGTCCGAACTCCTGGAAGAGTGAGAGTTGATTTTCGGAAGGAATCGGGAGCCCTGCCACCGCGTTCGCCGTCGAGCCTATCGTACCACTGGCAAGCAAAGCAAAGTGACTTAGAAGATTCTCTACCATCGATCGACTCCACAGGCGGGATCAGACTCCGCAGTCTGACTGAGCATTCAAGCAGGCAGATTTATTACGAAAACGACAGTTTCGCTGTTTACATCTGCTGGACGTTGATGAGACCTGCCTATTGCAGAGAGCGTACCAAAACAGATGTCCTATTATTTTTTCGCGCGCTGGCCGGTGTTATCTCTCTGTAAGCTTTCCGCAATGATTTTCGCCAATGACACTTATTTAAACACAATGCCTCGCGGCTTAATGCTGAGAATCCGAAATCAACTCGCTCGAATATGAAATTCTCCAGACACCCTTCTGTTCAACGGCTAGAATTTGGACACTGAAAAGAAGTTTGATGCACTTTCTCCACAGACAACACTGAACATCCATGACAGACACAGACGGAATGCAAACGCGCGAACCGTCGATATCTCCTGCAACGCCTGTTGACGAAACGAAAGTCCCTTCCCGATCAGGAATGTTCATGGACAGTCGTTTCCTCCTGTACATCTTTGCGCCCATGCTGCTAATCAGCCTGCTGCTGGTTGGTCTCGGGAGCCTCGCCGCGTGGAACGTGCGACAACACCAGGCGTCGGTCTCCGATCTCGTGAATCATGAGTTTCACAATTCTCTGGAAGCGCAACGGTTGCTGCTGGTTGTCAGCGACGTCAGACAATGTTTGCGTCAATATCTGTTGAAACGAGATGACGACTATCTCGACGAGATCGAGCTCCTGCATTCCCAGGTGAACGAACACCTCCACAATCTTGGCGAGTATGCCAGTTCGGAAGCAGCCCAGAACAAACTTGGAAATCCGCGGAGCGCAAAGGAAATCTGGACAGAGCTCGACCAAAGTTGCCACCATTTCTTTGAGGTGCTGGCGAACGTCCGCGACATTGAATCCGACGCATTGCAACGTAAAGCCGCGATGGAACTGGACGAGATTCTCAACGAACAGGTTCGGCTTCCCATTCGTGCCTACGTCCAGACGAACGAACTTGCTGCAGATCGAGCACACCAGGCGAATCTACAAACAGCGACACAGATGACAGAAGCATTCCTGCTGCTCGGCGTCTGTGGAGGACTTGCCGGGCTGGTTGCCGGGATCGGAATCGCTCGGGGACTTCGCCGACAGATCCTGAATCTGGACATCTCCGTTCGTGGCACTGCCGACAAACTCCAGGAGGTTGTCGGGCCGGTCAGAGTCTCGACAACAGGAGGATTGGGAGGCCTCCAGACTGGTCTGAAAGAAGTCGAAAGTCAGGTCGCTGTCATCGTCGAACGTCTCCAGCAGCGCGAGAAAGAAAGTCTGAGAAGTCAGAAGCTCGCTGCGATCGGGCAACTGGCAGCCGGTTTAGCTCACGAGTTACGCAACCCTTTAATGCCAATGAAAATGCTGGTTCAAAAGGCTCTCTCCCGACCAGATTCTCCAGGCATGACGCAGAGACAACTCCAGGTGATGGACGAAGAAATTCGCCGCATGGAAGGTCTGGTGCAGGAGATTCTGGACTTTGCTCGCCCACAGCCACTCGAACGAAAGCCGATCAGTCTCGCGTCGGTTATCAAACAGGCTCTCGATCTCGTTTCTGCACGAGCATCATTGCAAGATGTCACGCTGACATTTCATCAGCCTGATTACCCGATTGAAGTGAATGCAGATGCAATGAGACTCAGACAGGTCTTGTTGAACCTGTTTATCAACAGTCTGGATGCTCAGGCGGAAGGGGGCGAGATTGAAGTCACCCTGAAAGAGTCCGTCAGCACCAATCAAGGAAATTCACAACGGTGGGTCACAATTGAAGTCATGGATCGTGGGACAGGAATTCCTGCGGACCTGCACCCGCGCATCTTCGAACCATTTGTCAGCACCAAGGAAACCGGCACAGGTCTCGGGCTACCAATCAGCCAGCGCATCATCCACGATCACGGCGGAACGGTTGACGGATTCAATCGCCCTGAAGGAGGTGCATCCTTCGAAATCCGACTGCCCCGCGTCTCCGAAGTTTCCACCAGTCCGCATCTTCTCCCTCCTGCAGAGATTTCATCGTGAAAGCGAAACTCCTGGTCATTGATGACGAACCGAACATTGCTTTCTCCATCAAGGAATGCCTGCAAAGTGACACGCTGGAAGTCATCTCCGCACCCACAGCAAAGGAAGGAATTCATCTTGTTGCATCAGCTCACCCGGACGTTGTGATCCTGGATGTGCGGCTCCCGGACCTATCCGGCCTCGATGCATATGATCGCATCGCCAAGATTGATCCCCGACTCCCTGTGATCATCGTCACGGCCTATGCCTCAACAGAAACCGCGATTGAAGCAATGCGGCGTGGGGCGTTTGAATACCTGCTCAAACCGGTCGATGTGCTCCGACTGGAAACCGTCGTCACTAATGCAATCACCGTCAGCCACCTGAGCCATGTCCCAGTTGTTGTCGACAAGGACTCAGAAGAAGTCGACCGTGAAACAGACCGAATCATCGGCCAATCTCCTCCCATGCAGGAGGTGTACAAAACCATTGGACGAATCGCTCCTCAAGATGGGCCTGCTCTGATCCTCGGAGAGAGCGGCACCGGAAAAGAACTCGTTGCCAGAGCGATTCATCACTATAGCCGGCGCAGCCAGAAGCCGTTTCTGGCCATTAACTGTGCTGCCCTCCCTGAGACACTGCTCGAAAGTGAATTGTTCGGGCATGAGGCCGGAGCGTTTACCGGGGCGGATCAACGCCGGATCGGGAAGTTCGAACAGGTGAATGAAGGAACCATCTTCCTAGACGAAATCGGTGACATGAGTCTCGCAACTCAGGCCAAGGCTTTGCGATTACTTCAGGATCAGTCATTCCAGCGACTTGGTGGCACACAGACCGTTAAAACGAACGTCCGTATCATCGCCGCAACAAACAAGGACCTCCCCCGACTGATCGATTCCGGTGCGTTCCGTCTGGACCTGTATTATCGCCTGAACGTGTTCTTGCTACAGGTCCCACCACTGCGTGACCGCCTGGAAGACATCCCCGCTTTGGCGAAGTACTTCTTGAAGAAGTTCAACCAGCGATTAAGACGCCCGGTTCACACCATCACTCCGAAAACAATGGACCTTCTCCGAGCCTACAATTGGCCTGGAAATGTCCGTGAACTGGAAAGCGCGATCCGCTTTGCAATGGCGCGATCCACAGGTGACATCGTCACGATCGACTGCCTTCCACACGCGATCAGCAAGGCAAAATCCGAACTCAACGGGGCCAATTCGAAAGCAGCACCTGCACCAGAAGAGCCAGTGCAGGAATTCAACCTCAGAACGTTCGTGCAACAATTGTTAAAAAACGACGTCCCAAACATCTATCACGAAGTCTGCGACGCGGTCGATCGAATCGTTCTGGAAGAAGTCATGCAGAACGTCGATGGCAATCAAGTCCATGCCTGCAGAAAGCTCGGGATTGCCAGAATGACACTGAGAAACAAGCTGCGCGGGCTGAACCTGCAAGTGGACTCGACATCAGACAGCGATTCGGAAAACTGAAAAAGCCTTTAGTAAATGGACTGTTCCGCTGAACTCCATGCACCAAAAGCCTTTTCAGAACATTCTCGTCGTCGCGAATGGAGCCGCTTCCGAATAAGCTATTTCAACTCAAATTTATAGACGTTGTCGTCTTTGTTTGTGGTGACGTCGGCAGTCAGCGTCGTTGTCTTTTCGTCAGCATAGATGGCTGGCACCAACGAAATGTCTTTCAGCGGTGGCGCCGGGTTGTTCGGGTCGAACGGTGTGGACTTGTAATAGCTGATAACGACCTTGTGAGCCCCGACGATTGCCCCATCGTCCGGGTTCGTCGTTCGCAATGTAAATTCCCCGTTCCCATTGATCGCGCCCATTGCCATCGGTCCGGTCGTCCCTTTGTCGCGGTCCGGAATGAAGGTGATCTGACCACCTTCCAATGGTTTGTCCTTGTAAATCACCACTCCTTTTACCGGAACAATCGCCGGCCCATCTGGTCCCCGACTACAACCAGAAAAAATCAGCAGGCAAAGCCCCAATATGGAGCTGGTGGCTCCCCTGAGCACGCGACGATTCATGAAACGACTCCTCACATAAGAAATGCAGCGATTCCACTCAGACGGGTGGAGAGATAAAAAGTCAAAATTGCAGCGACAGCTGAATGCCACTTCTGGAGCAACAGAAAAAGAATGACAGCATCGAACGGGATACATTCATCCAATCCGATGCTGCTATTAACTCTACTTACTTTGTTTGCTTCCAACTTCAAATTGAATGGAAGCAGACAGTCTTCAGCCCAGAACAACAGAGCAATCGCGAAATGAATGAGACGCCAGTGCAATTCGAAATTGCATCGCGTTGCAGCCTCGCGACATTCAGACATCCTCTTGTCGAGAAGTCGACTGTGCGGCCAATTGAGAGGCCAAACTGGCCTAGAACTCTCCGATAACTTCGTTCGCTGCAACAGTCGACAACCCTCGCCAAATCCCGATGTCAACATTGTTGCTGGCGAACACAGTGCCACCGTCTCCACGCAACATATGGACGCCTCCGGTATGCCCAGAGCTGAATGGCATCAACGTCGCGTCGTTAACAGCAAATCCGCCTTTAGGAATGATTTGATTCGGCCCGTATCGCATTCCACGAACGCCAATACTTCCTTCAATCATGATTCCGCCAGCCCAAGTCGCCCAACGACTGTCATAATCCCATGTCCCCCAACCCACATCGACCAGAATGGTGGGGCGATACTCACCGAAGACGAGAGTATTGGAAGTGCCATCAATGAAGTCCCGGATTCGCGAATTGCTATTCGCCCAGAATGCTCCCCTTTGAGTTTGAGGAGGTGCAACTGCCGCAGTTTGGGTGGCACCGGACGTGTTGTATCCCATCACTGGCAAATAATTTGTAATTGACGCTAAGAATTTCACTCGGGGTGTCACTTGATACCAGTGCCCCTGATCAGATGACGATGGTCCACTGTACGAAGGGCAAATCAGAGCAGACATCACAGTCCCAATCTGCGGGGTATTCACTGGATCACAGAAGCTTCGAGTGAAGTCCAGTTTTGCATAGATATTCCCCTGATCCATATAGGGCAGAAGAAGCGCAAGCGGACCGAAAGAGGGAGATCGCACTGGGACATTCCCGCCGTCGACGTAAACGTACCCAACACTTCCTGGCGGAAAAATGCTATGGGCATCGTGGTAATTGTGCAGAGCCAACCCGAGCTGCTTGAGGTTGTTCTTGCACTGGCTGCGACGAGCTGCTTCGCGTGCCTGCTGCACAGCGGGGAGCAGTAAAGCGATCAGGATCGCAATAATTGCGATGACCACCAGCAGTTCGATAAGTGTGAATCCTCTCCACTTTAAATGTAGAGAAAGAGAGCGAGGCCTGAACCTCACGTTTGTTCGCTGTCGACTCAAAACTGAAGACATTCCGGAGGACCTCAATTACGAACCCAAACAATGAGAAGAACGACTGCAAAAGCGATAAGACGGAATCCCATAAGACAATTCCGATTGACATATTACCAACTGGACCTATCCACAACCGTATGTCTTCAGATGAAATAATCTGCAACAGAACATGACACAAAAGGCAATAGAAAGCTGCCGTATGTTGAACTAGCCCTAGACCGTCAACTTGTGACTTCGTGCTCTTCTTAGCAAACACCCCCACGACTTAAACGACGCCTGAATAGCATCATACGGCTTCCAATCGCGGCAACACGCGGCAACGGAATGACCGCAATCGCTTTCGTGTCGAGCCGTCAGTCAAACCTCTCCTGCGAAGCTATCGTTACTTCAGCGCCAGCAGCGTCGTCGTCAATCGGCTACGCCTTGATCTTCACTTCGAAAGTGCCAGCGATCAGATCGCGAGTCTTTATCAATCCAGAATTGGGGCAAAATCTGGAATTTCAATTCAAAGGAATCAACAGTGTTGGTACATTCACCCAAGACAAATCAACAAACTTAAATATCTCCAGTGATTCAATCGAGTAGTGATCTCACGATACGCCTCTCAAGTTTCCATTCGACTCATTCAGTTCCGCATCGACATCTCTCCAGCCGACTCAAATTTCGCAATCCATTAGCACACAGAAAGATGGGTTATGGACAGCAGAAACAGGCTTACAAGTATTCGGTCTAAGAACAGAAGGCGAATGAAGGCCTTCACACTCATTGAACTGCTAGTGGTCATCGCGATTATTGCGATCCTGATCGCCTTGCTGCTCCCCGCTGTGCAGCAGGCACGCGAAGCGGCCCGCCGCAGCCAGTGCAAGAACAACCTCAAACAGCTGGGGCTCGGACTGCACAATTATCTGGACACTCACAGGGTTTTCCCACCCGGGTATGTGCAGGCACCACCAAACACCCACAATCAATCCACTTGGGTGCTACAGGTCTTCCCCTACATCGATCAGTCGACCTTATATAACAAGGCAAACCTCAACCTGAACTTCGGAAGCACATCAACCACCAGCCCGAACTTCATTGTGACCAGTACTCCAGTGACTTCGATGATTTGCCCATCAGACGTCACAAATAATGTCCTCGCATTCAGCACATACGCACGCGGTAACTACGGGGCGAACAACGGAATCGGTCCCTTAATTAACTTCGACAACACGACCAGCCCACCTTGGTCACCAAACCCGACGAACCGCGTGAATGTTGGTCCGTTTGAATGCAACTCCCGTCTCTCTTCGCAGGACTTCACAGACGGAATGAGTAATACCATTCTCGTCGGGGAACTGAGAAAAGGAGGACCGAACGCAAACGACATGCGCGGGATTATGCATTATCCCGAAGGCCCATTTATGCACGTCAATTACTCACCGAACACATCGGTCCCGGATGACACCCGAGTAGCGAGTTGTGACACTAACAGTAAGCCAGTTTGCTTCGGACGGTACACGGCCTTCAACAATCGAAGAATGATTTTCAGTGCACGCAGCATGCACACCGGCGGAGTTCAAGTCTTGCTGGGCGACGGCGCAGCACGATTCATTGGCGACAACATCAACATGACCACCTGGCAAAACCTTGGTCTCCACAATGACGGCAATGTCATTGGAGAATTTTAGCCGAGGCTCTGTCGGCGCGCCTCCGGCAATGTGCTCAATGTTGCCTGAGGCGACTTCAGAACAATCCGCTTTACACACACTACGCTCGTCGCGAGACACATCGTCCGGTCGCGCTATGGCATCTCTCGTGATCCGCGCGGCTGTGACTGAGGATTCGCGGTGAGTTGACGCACTTCCTGAGCAAGCTGCTTCCAACTTCCAGTCAGGAGCTGATCGAAATCTTCAGTCCCGGACTGCAAAATTCGTCGTGCGATGTCCGCGTTGTTATGAATCGCGTCCAGATAGGCCTCGCCAATTCTGGCTTCAGCAATTAACTCTGGATCACCTGGATCCACTTTATTCCTCAAGATCTGTAGCTGTTCTCGAGCCTCAACCTCGCGACGGCGATCCTTTAAATACAGCAGTGCCAGTTGTTCCTGAGCACGACGCCGCCAGATTTTGTCGTTGGGATCTTCGAACCTCGCAACGACAGCCTTAAACGCGTCTTCATCGTCAATTGCGAACATCGCGTAGACATACTGTTCGCGCGCCGTATTGAACGGAGGAACATCTCCCAGAGGATTTTCACTGGTTGCCGGCACTTTTGGACGGGCCAGCCAACCGGCAGTCGCACTCAGAGACAGCACCGCCAGACACATCGCAACGAAAACAGGGATCGGTCGAGCCACTGGAAATCGTGATGCAGATCGATTCCCTTCTCCAGTCAGATCTTCAATTGACTCGCCAGTCTTCAGTGCCTTCGCGAGTTTGCGAACATCGTTCACAATTGCCGCCGCATCTCGATATCGGTCTGCTGGTTGTTTGGCAATCATTCGATCGATCATCTGACACACCACAGACGGCAAGTCCGGTCGCACTTCTCCAATGGGATTTGGCTGTTCGTGAAGGTGCTTCACTGCAATGCTGACCGCATTCTCCCCTTGAAACGGAGGAACTCCTGCCAGCATGTGATAGCACGTAATTCCGAACGAATAGATATCACTGCGCTGGTCGACAGGCTGACCACTGACCTGCTCTGGACTCATATAGAGAGGGGTCCCCATTGTGACTCCTTCCTGAGTCAGATGAAGCCTCTCCCCTCCCTGCAATTGAGCCAATCCAAAGTCGGCGACCTTCACCTCCCCCTTTCGGGTGAGCATGATATTTTCCGGCTTGATGTCTCGGTGAACAATGCCGCGTTCGCCGGCTGCCTGCAGCGCCGCAGCCACCTGACGCATAATCATCAGAGCGAGATTGAGATCGAGCGGACCGCGTTTTTGCAGCAGAGCTTTCAGAGTCTGCCCATGCACGTATTCCTGAACGATGAAGTGCTGACCACGATCAGAGCCAACCGCATACACCTGCACGATATTCGAATGATTCAAACCAGCAGCGGCTTTGGCCTCCGTCTGAAAACGCTTCACATAGCTTTCGTCTTCCATCAGCTCCGAGCGAAGAAGCTTCAGTGCAACGTTCCGCTTCAGGCTCGTCTGCTCTGCCAGCCAGACCTCAGCCATCCCCCCCTTGCCCAGCCTCCTCAGTAACGTAAATTCACCGAGCTGTGCCCCCACAATCCGAGAACTCGACGCAGAGACGCTGGACTCCGAAGGCTCTTGTCCTGACTGAAACTGGCTTCCGGAACTCATCCCCTGCTACTCCGCAACGAAGTTATCCGACACAATTCCGACTGTGCACGTCACTAAAATCCAGATCCAGCGAGACCCACCTGAAATCCCGAACCTGCCAAATCAGCCAAACCCCTCAGGATTCATCCACAACATCTGATTCGTATAACACCTCAAAACGGCATCAACCAGTGTACCGGGAGTGCTCTACTTCTGATACCTGCAGCAATTTGAGATGGACATCGCAGAGACGATCCCGAAGGAACTTAAGTCATTCTGGATAAGAACTATCGCAGAACTTGAGACTGCCTGCAAAGACGGCTTGGAGAAAAGAGTAAAACAGTCATTCAAAGTAGAATTGGGGCTCTGGAGTTGAATCGTAAACGTCGAACAGGTAACCTCTTCGACTCCAAAATCATGATCGCCCCGGTGTGTTATTAGTAACCCACGAGAGGGTCAGGAGTTAGAACAATGGTTTACCGTCCACGTACCAAGGCGAAGATTGCCCGCAAGACCAAACGCTGCACAAAGTGCGGCGGAATGATCGGGAAAAAAGGGAAACGAGTTCGCTGCAAGCGATGCGCCAAGCCAGCTGCGTAATACGCTGCGGCCCCCCGTTTCCAACCCGTAATTGAGGGTCCGATGCTCGATCTTGCAGAAAAAATCTCCCAGGCAACCCAGGCCATCCGAGCCAAGTGGGACAAAACCCCACATGCCGGAATCATTCTGGGCACCGGCCTTGGCGGTTTCACCGGCGAAATCAAGATCGAAGCCGAATTCGATTACGAGTCGATTCCGAACTTCCTGAAATCAACAGCAACCAGCCACCGGGGCCGCCTTGTTTGCGGAACCTTGGACGGCGTACCTGTTGTCGCCATGGAAGGCCGGTTTCACATGTACGAGGGATATTCCCTCAAAGACATTACGCTTCCAGTGCGTGTCTTTAAGGCACTGGGAGCCAAGTTGATGATCGTCTCCAACGCATCGGGTGGAATGAACCCGAATTATGCGTGTGGAGATATCGTCGTTATCGACGACCACATCAACCTGATGGGCGACAACCCGCTCATCGGCATCAACGACGACAACCTCGGTCCCCGCTTCCCGGACATGTGCGCCCCATATGACCGGGAACTCGGTAACGTTGCGCTCGAAATCGCGCGTCGCGACAATTTCGTCGCCCACCGAGGTGTCATGGTCGCCGTTGCTGGGCCAAATCTGGAAACTCGCGCGGAATACCGATTCCTGCGGCAGATCGGCGCTGATATTGTGGGAATGTCCACAATTCCAGAAGTCATCGTTGCCGTTCACGCTGGCTTGCGAACCGTCGGACTTTCCATTGTCACCGACATGTGTCTCGCCGATTCCCTGAAGCCTGCAGTCGTCAGCGAAATCATCGAGACTGCCAATCACGCCGAGCCAAAACTGCGATCCCTCGTCAAAGGCATCCTTGCCCACGACGCCAAGGTCAACTCGTAGGAAACCGTGGCGTGGCATGAACACGAGACGGGACCGCCATGCGCATCGAGCTACTGGGCACAGGGGGCTACTACGCAAATGATCGCCGGCAGACCGCCTGCATCATGCTCCCTGAAATTGGTCTGATTTTCGATGCTGGCTCTGGCCTTTACCGCATCGCCGACCACATTTCGACCTCGTCGCTCAACATTTTTCTGACACACGCGCACCTTGACCACATTGTCGGACTGCCGTATCTGCTGATCCCACTGCTGCGGAATCAGATCGAAAAAATCACCATTCATGGCTACGAACCGACTCTGAACTCGGTTCGAAACCACCTCCTCGCTACAGCGATTTTCCCTGCAGATATCCCACTCGAATACAAAATACTGAGCGAATCGGGATCAATAGATGTCGCGACAGATTGCACCTTGCGCTGGCAACCACTCCACAGCCACCCAGGCGGGTCAATCGCATTCCGCCTCGACATCAACGACCCCGACCGTCGCCGATCCCTTGCCTATATCACGGACACTCGCGTGGATGGATCGTATTTCGAATTTGCCAGAAACGCCGACCTGCTGATCCACGAATGCAATTTTCCTGACTCGCAAGCAGACATCGCTGCAATGACCGGCCATAGCCACACGACTCAGGTTGCAGAATTCGCGAAATCTGCCAACGTCGGCCGACTTCTGATCGTACATGTCGACGCGACCTCCCCTGAGATCGACCCCGTCAACATCCCTGCCATGCAGGCAATCTTCCCCAACACAGAACTGGGCACCGACCACATGTCGCTCACGGTATAGAGCGGTTCCAAGAAGAAGGCATCTTTGCCGGCACGCAAAGCCCAGCCGTCCTCCATTCGAACCGACTACAGGAGTGGCCCCGGGAGAGACCATAACGGTCTACTCAACCACTCTCTGCTTCCATAGAGCCGGAAGCGGCGGCAGCCCCCAAGATGGATCAGCTAGCTTTCCACAAAAGCAGCAACTCTTGTTCAAGGATTCTGCCTGAAATGTGCCTCCTGGCAGCACCACTCAACCCGATCACCACCTGCCACTTTGACCGGCCAGCCTGACAGAAAGTCCTGCGATCGGCCAAAAAGTCGCTACCGTCAAGACTTCCCATCTTCACAAAACAATTGCCACTTGCCACTTATGACTCGGAGGAAATCTGGCACGGCGTTTGTTAGAGTAGGTCTTCGCATTAGTTCTCCGTCCAGCGTCGCCGCTGCGAGCGAGCAGACCCGATGATTAGAGATCGTGTGAAACGATGATCGGGCGGAGCAGTCAAAAAATAATTGGGGTTGAGGAGTAGTCATTCATGGCGAAAAAGGCCAAAGGCGGTTCGAAGATTGTTCCGCTCGGGGACAAGGTTGTCTTGAAGCGTCAAGCTGCAGAATCCACAACTGCTGGTGGAATCGTCCTGCCGGACTCAGCCAAAGATCGGCCGCAACGTGGTGAAGTGATCGCAATTGGCGACGGCCACACCAAACAGGATGGCAGCAAGCTTCCTTTGACTGTTAAGGAAGGGGATCGCGTGATCTTCGTTTCCTACGCTGGCGACGAGATTAAAGTCGGCGACGAAGAGTATTTGCTCCTCAGCGAACGCGACATTCTCTGTACCTACTAATGCTTCTGAGAATGGATTGCCACTTTCCTGCATGAATTGGCACCCAGTTCGTGCAGATGAATTCAGCGGCATCGCGTCTCAACACGAAATTCCATCAAACACAATCTGATAACTGCATCAGGAGTTCTCTAATGGCCAAGATGATTGCTTTCGATCAGGAAGCACAAGAAGCCATGCGACGCGGAGTGAGCAAGCTCGCCAGAGCTGTTCGCGTCACCCTCGGCCCAAAAGGCCGTAACGTGATCATCGAAAAGAGCTTTGGTTCACCAACCGTGACTAAAGACGGTGTTACTGTTGCTCGTGAAATCGAACTGTCAGACAAGTTCGAAGACATGGGCGCACGCATGGTTCGCGAAGTTGCCAGCAAGACAAGCGATGTCGCCGGCGACGGAACCACAACTGCCACAATCATGGCCGAAGCAATCTACAACGAAGGTCTGAAAGCCGTCGTTGCCGGTGTCAGCCCGCTCGAAATGAAACGCGGTATCGACAAAGCTGTCAGTGACATCACTGAAAAGCTGAAGGGAATGGCCATCCCATGCCGCGATAAGAAGGCAATTGCTCAGGTCGGAACCGTTGCTGCAAACGGCGACGAAACGATCGGCAAGATCCTTGCTGACGCCATGGACGCTGTTGGTAAAGACGGCGTTATCACCGTCGAAGAAGGCAAGAGCCTGCAGACCGACTTCGAAGTTGTCGAAGGGATGCAGTTCGACCGTGGATACCTGTCTCCGTACTTCGTTACAGACTCCCAGGCAATGGAAGTCCTGCTCGAAGACGCTTACGTTCTGATCCACGAAAAGAAAGTCAGCAACATTAAAGACCTCGTTCCAGTTCTGGAAAAGGTCGTTAACGCTGGCAAGCCACTGCTGATCATCGCTGAAGACGTCGAAGGCGAAGCCCTCGCGACTCTCGTGATCAACAAGCTCCGCGGTACCTTCAAAATCGCAGCTGTCAAAGCTCCAGGCTACGGCGATCGTCGTAAAGCCATGCTGCAAGACATTGCAATTATGTGCGGCGGACAGGCCGTTTTCGAAGACCTCGGAATCAAACTGGAAAACCTCCAGCTCTCCGACCTCGGCCGCGTGAAGAAAGTTGTTGTCGACAAGGACAACACCACTCTGATCGAAGGTGCCGGCAAGACTGCTGACATCAAAGCTCGTATCGAGCAGATCAAGCGTGAAGCAGCTGGCAGCTCAAGCGATTACGATCGCGAAAAGCTCGAAGAACGCGTTGCAAAACTCTCCGGTGGTGTTGCTCAGATCAACGTCGGTGCAGCAACCGAATCCGAAATGAAGGAAAAGAAAGCTCGCGTAGAAGACGCGCTGCACGCAACCCGTGCTGCCGTTGAAGAAGGCATCCTGCCAGGCGGCGGTGTTGCTCTTCTGCGTGCTTCAACTTCCGTTGAGCCAGGCAAACTGACCCACGACGAAGAAGTTGGTTACAACATCATTCGCCGTGCTTGCCGCGCTCCTCTGACCCAAATCGCAAACAACGCCGGCGTTGACGGTGCTGTGATCGCTGAGAAGGTGTCAGAGAAGAAGGGGAACGAAGGTTACAACGCAGCAACTGAAACTTACGAAGACATGGTGAAAGCCGGTGTCATCGATCCAGTGAAGGTGACTCGTACTGCTCTCCAGAACAGCGCCAGCGTTGCAACTCTGTTGCTGACCAGCGATGCCCTGATCGCAGAAAAGCCAGCCAAAGACAAGAAGGCCGGCGGTCACGGCCATGACGGCGATCTCTACTAAGAGCCATTCGCTCTTGAGTCGTCACGTTGAGCTTTGACGTGAATTGAATTGAAATGGCCCTGAGTGGAAACGCTCAGGGCCATCTTCGTTTTCAGACGAGACCAACTGGAATCGAGAGCCTTGGCACAAGAACAATGCATTGGCTCGGTCGGGAACATTTCTAAGGAGTTCCCGGAAATCCTGTCGGGTCTCTGGCACGCGGAATTCAGCGTTGCTTCGATCAGAAAGGCTGCTGCGCGGCCACTTAAGAGACCGAACCGGTCTGACCAGCGGAAAGTTGCTCCCTAAACTCGGAGAGCGTACGGCCACAGATCTCGCCAATCCGGTTTCCATCACGACACGCGGCCGAACGAATCGCAACGAAATCGCTTCTCACCTGACGAATTCGCGTCATATCGGCCAACGACAATTTCCCTGCCAGAGCAAAAAACATCCCCTGCTGGTGAGCCAGATCTCGGTAATGTTCAATTTTTCCCTGAGTCAGATAGTTGAATACTCCGCCCCCCTGCTTGGTTGCGGTATCAATCAGAACGCCAGCACATCGAGTCTTCCCTGCCGCGTCGATAATCGCTTCAGCTGGGGGGGATTGTGCGAGGTCTTCATCTGCATAGATCACAGCGACCCAGCCAGGTGCCGTTCCATTTGCCCGCTTTACTGACTGCGACAGCATCTCACGACACTGAAGCCACTTCTCCACCCAGTTCACGTCGCCACGCAATCCAGCGAGACCAATTTTCAGGTAATCGACACCAGAGAGCTCAAAGCTAGCCGGTTCGCCCCACTCCTGTACCTCTCCACAGGCAACGCTCACCGTGAGACTGGGCTGTTTATTCAAAACGAGGCGAATTGCCGTATCGAGAATTTCTGGCTGAACCATCCCCAGTGCCCCTCGATTTGGCTCCTTAAAATCGATCACATCGACCCCGTTTGAAGCGGCAATTTCTGCCTCAACTGCATTTCTGACACTGACTAACAGCCGAATCGGGAGCGACATTAAGGGGGTCCAAACAGAGATCAAAAAGTCAGTTTCAGCACAAGACGAGATGACGTAAGAAACTGTAAAATAATGTTTTAGAGAAGAAAATTGCTCATTTACGAAGACTCGAATTTACACACTTTTTGCTTTCTGGTATCTCTCCTCACGCAATCACCACCCACCCAGATCCAGGCACCTCCGTTCGGAGGAAGTCTCTCAAACATAGGATCGTAAATATGTCGTCAAGGATGGACGACGCGGGCGTCATGGGCGCTCGTCGTTTACGGCTGCTCTTCGTCGATGATGAAGCTCCCATTCGCATGGTAATGGGAAAAGAGCTTCAGCGGATCGGACATGATGTCACGATCGTCGACGGCGGAAAAGCAGCATTGGAAGCGTTGTCTGACAACGCATTTGACGCAGCAATCGTCGACTTGCGGATGCCCGAAGTTGATGGTTGGGCCGTCATTGAACACCTGAAAAAATCAGGCGTCGATACCGACATCATCATCAGTACCGGTCACGGGGGATTCGATGACGCCATTCGTGCAATTCGCATGGGGGCGTACGACTTCCTTCGCAAGCCGTACAAGATCGTCGAGATCGACAGTGTCCTGAAACGAGTCGCTGAAAAGCGAACCCTCGTCAACCGTGCTGCAGCTCTCGAAAGCGAACTGCAGACTGTTCGTGGGAAAACCGATCTTGTCGGCGAAAGCTCGGCAATGGCTCGGGTGAAAAAGCTCGTTGAACGAATCGCTCCGACCGATTCCAGCGTCCTGATTCTGGGCGAAACCGGAACCGGAAAAGAAGTCGTCGCTCGCAGTATCCACGAACACAGCAATCGTTCAAAAATGCCATTCGTGGCTGTGAACTGCGGTGCGCTGCCTGACAATCTTGTGGAAAGCGAACTCTTCGGACACAAAAAGGGTGCCTTCACCGGGGCTGATACTCCGCGAAAAGGTCTCATCGAAGTCGCCAACGGAGGAACATTGTTCCTCGACGAGTTGGGCGAACTCGACAAATCAATGCAAGTTAAATTGCTGCGATTCCTTGAATCCGGGGAAGTCCGTCGCGTTGGCGAAAACGACGCATTCACAGTCGACGTCCGAGTTGTCTGTGCGACAAACCGCAATCTGGAAGACATGGTTTCTGAAGGCGGATTCCGGGAAGACTTGTTCTTCCGTGTGAATACTTTCGAAATTCGTCTGCCACCATTGCGAGAACGAAAAGACGACATCCCAGCCATCGCTCGATTCCTGGCCAGCAGACACCTCAAGCGAAAGGATGTTCCAGATAACTTCCTTTCTCCTGAAGCGGTCGAAGCCCTGCGAGCCCATGAATGGTCAGGAAACGTCCGCGAGCTTGCGAATGCCATCGAACACGCCGTGATCCTGTCCGGTGGCAGTGTCATCCAACCAGATGATCTGCCGACCAGCGTCACACGACGTCAGGCATCGAACAATCGCCCCTTTGATATTTCCAACTTCTCATTCCCGATGACTCTGCGGGAAATTGAAATGGAAGTGATCAATCAGACGATGGACAAGTTCAAAGGCGACAAACCAAAGACCGCCGACGAACTTGGGATCGCACTGAAGACTCTCTACAACAAACTCAACCAGCAACAGTCACTCGACCATGCCAAAGCAGGTTGAATGCCTCAGTTGTCGCTACCTGCACCGCACTTTGAGAGTCGGACTTCGACTCTGACTGGATCTGAAGTGCACAGAGGTCAGTAAAGCGAAAAACGAATCGCCCTGAGGAGCAATCCTCGGGGCGTTTTGCATTCTAAGACCTTCGCCTGAGCCCTTGGCTTCGCGGGCCCCCTCCCTCCGGTGCATCGCACGCGTTGGCACCGCCGATCGCCGCTCCTTTCTGAGCAGCCCACTCTTGGCCGTCGACTGAACTTTCTATCCCTGCAAGAAGTCCTCGATCTCTTCTGGCTCTTTCTTTCCCATCCGGCCACACCAGTCTCCAGCCATCGGCCCGGATCTCCAGTTTGACGCCAGTTCGATGTCGGCCAGTCCGGAACTCCAGACCTCAGCGTTCAGAAAGACGCCGGTACTGAATTCCAAAAAACTGCTCAGATGTCGGGGGAACTGCGACAGCGTTCCGCAGGAAACATTAAATAAGCGGAACGCGATGTGAATCTAGGAGCCCTGCGAAAGGATGCGCACATCCCGTCACCAGACTCTCGGAAATCAGCGAACAGCCTGAAAAAATCGATCAAGAACAAGCTCTAAAATGCGTGCAATTGCCCCGAAATCGCCTCCCACCAACGCATTGTTGAATCCAAACACGTCCATGCGACTTGGCGGTTACGGTCTGATTGAGCCAATTCCGACATTTTCAGGGGCATTACAGTCAATACGATCGCTACAGACGGAATAGGCGGAACCGAATGATTCGACGGAGGGCAAAATGAATGACAGAGGCTCGACTGGAATTCGCAGAACGCCGAATTCATTGGGCAGGTGGACCCAAACATTCGTGGTGACTGGAGAGCTTCGAGAGCGTTTAACCCCGCGAAAGCAAACGCTAAACGAAGCTCACATATTCAACCCCCGGGAAATTGTCGAGGAGATTTCAAGATGAAATTGACTACACTCTGTGCTGCTCTTCTGATCGCTGCTTCTGTTAACGTTGCAAACGCTGGCCTGTTCAGCCGCCTGCACAGCAAAACAGCTGCTACCTGCTGTGCTCCAGCTCCAAGCTGCTGTGCTCCAGCTGTTGCTCCAGATTGCTGTGCACCAGCCGTTGCTCCAGATTGCTGTGCTCCAGCTGTTGCTCCAGACTGCTGTGCACCAGCCGTTGCTCCAGATTGCTGTGCTCCAGCCGCTGCTCCAGCTGCTGTTGCTCCAGACTGCTGTGCACCAGCTGTTGCTCCAAACTGCTGTGCTCCAGCTGCCGCTCCAAGCGACTGCTGTGCACCAGTTAGCCACTGCAAAGCACGTCACCGTCTCGCTGGCTGGTTCAAAGGCCTGAAGCACAAACTGCACTCACGTCACTCAAACTGCTGTGATACAGCTGACGTCTGTGCACCAGCTTGTGCTCCAGCTTGTGCCCCAACTTGCGGTGCTCCAGCTGCTTGCAACTAAGCTTGAACTGATCGAATCACACTGAAGCTGAGTTAAAGTTCCCCAAACTCTCAGCTTCGTGAATCGAAAACTTCGACGCCGGACTCTTAACTGAGTCCGGCGTTTTTCATTTTCCGGTCGTCTCATTCAGTCATTGATCCCGTGTCGCAGTGGCTACTCAGCCATTCCAGAGATCAAACATTCTAAGTGCTCAAGAACACATGGCGTTCTCGGCTCCGAGCACATCATCAGACATAGAGTTCACCGCGGAGATCCCGGTCTCCTGCCCTCTGACCTGAACTCTCTTCTCGAAATTCCCACTGTTCTTTCTTCAATCAGTGGAAACAATGGCGTCCCGACTTACCATGTATCCATTCCTGGACTTGCGATAAGCGACCAGAATGCTGCATCAATGCAGGCAATTTCCAAGAGCAATCAAAGTTCAAGACTTTGAAATCGGATTGTATTGTTCAGTTCCGCCGAGCACTTTCAAAAACGAACTCAACTGCCAGAGAACGGCATGTCAGTCAACGTTTCGAAAACTCCCTTTAATAAGTGCTCACCGGCAACCGCCTGTAATCCGAGTCCGAAATTATTGCCTGATTGTTTCAAGAAGCGTGTCGGCGGTGATGTTCCGTGAGGAGAGTCGAGCAATCACATTCACGCTCCGACATGAAGCGACTGTTGTTACGAATCTGAAGTAAAAATCTGAACGTCGCAAGGAATTGGTAACACGTCATCCGTGTTGAATCCGCATCTCCCGATGAGCGACCGACCTGACCAATAAAAGCAAATCCCATGGCGGCATCCATCATTCCTTATCTGCGGCTTTGCCGAATCCCGACGATCTTCACCGCACTAGCAGATATTGCGGCAAGTTATTTATTAGTTCGGGCAACATGGGAACCTCCTCAGGAATTTGTCCTGGTGCTCCTCGCTTCGGCAGGTCTCTATCTTTCCGGCATGGTTTTCAACGATATCTTTGATCGGAAAATCGACCAGCAAGAGCGACCCGGCAGACCAATTCCCTCTGGTGCAATTTCAGTCCGAAGTGCAGTCCTGTTCGGAACGATTTTGATGATCTTCGGACTGATCGCCGCTGCAATGATCAGCCAGTTCAGTCTGATCATTGCCTGCTTTACTGCAGTCGCGATTTTTCTCTACGACGGGGTCTTGAAGAAGACTTTTCTCGCCCCGATTTCGATGGGCACATGTCGCTTTTTTAACATTCTATTGGGAGCGAGTTGTGCGGCCGAGTCGTTCGCCGATCTCTTCCGCTGGCCACAACTCTGGTATGCAATCTCGATGTGCGTTTACATCACCGGAGTCACACTTTTCGCCCGTCGAGAAGCGAGACAGAACACAGCGTCGGCTTTATTTCCGGCATTGATGGTCGTGAATGCCGGACTCATCCTTCTGGGGCTGTGGTTTTCCAATCAGCTGCCTAGTTGGGGAATTCCTGTTCCATCTGGCCTGATTCAGCCTCCGGAATCAATCTTTGTGCTTCTTGCGGTCATCGCAGCAACGATTAACCGACGTGCAGTCGCCGCAATGTTCAATCCATCCCCCGCAGTCGTTCAGGCGGCAGTTGGCGTCATGCTTCTGTCCTTAATTAGCATTAACGCGATGGTCATCTACTACTATCGCGGGGACGAAGGAATTAATTTCGCCATTGCCACACTGGCTCTTGTCGTCCCAGCGATTCTGATTCGACGCTGGACCCCGATGACATAACTGTCACCGCAGGAATCAAGCGAAAATCGCTGCAAATCCGACGTATCAGATCACTCGCAGCACCAGCAACCAGAGCAATCCTTCAGTCGTATCGTTATGACATTTCACTCAGCTTACTGGTGCAGGCATAATTGCTGCCATTCTCGCTATTTATCCATCCCTGAATCTATTGGAAGTGCCAGAATAGAACTCTGAATGTAGAGTCATAGAATCAACTCAGAACACCGTCGCCATGAGCATCAATGCCATGCGTGAGACCCATTTTCGTTCTTCATCTGAGACACGACCAGCGCGGACCATGTACCCGGTCTTGTTCTGCACCTGAGTCACAAAGAACCGTTGCATACTGGAAAGTTCAACTTCACCGACTCGATCCGCATTCACGAGGTGCTCTGTCACTCGATGAACGGCAATTGCCTCTTCAAGTTTCTGATAGACTGCACGCTCCCAGACTGGTGACTGATCCCCATTTCCGATTTCAGAAACCAGCCGCTGGATCGTCGTGCAGATTTTGGCAGCCTTGTGGTATTCAATTCGTTCCGGCTTGTCGTATGGAGTGTGGTAATCCGGATGCTCTCCAGTGGAGAAAAACAGGAAGGGAATTTGCTGGTCACGAAACGGACCGTAATCACTTCGGGTTCCAATCATGTCTGTTCCCAGCTGGGCA
Organism: Planctomicrobium limosum; assembly: GCF_051465645.1. Taxonomy (GTDB): domain Bacteria; phylum Planctomycetota; class Planctomycetia; order Planctomycetales; family Planctomycetaceae; genus Planctomicrobium. The sequence continues at coordinate 2,854,840 of NZ_CP195790.1, forward strand.
ATTTCCAACCCTGTTGGGACACGAACGGCCGAGATCGCAGTTCGCACAACTTCTGAATGCTCTGCTCCGAGAAGAAAGACCGTTGGAATCCCCAATCCTCCAAGTGACCGCCCGATCATATCCGCCGTGATGCAGAGTTTGATCTGATCCATCGGCATTGGCGTATGACCAACAAACCAGCGAGATCCCCACAAGAGTGATTCTTCGAAGTCAAAAGCAACGAAGGCCACACTGCGTTTCAGTGGTGCCTGCTTCAACTTTCGAGCAACCTCAATCAGCATCGAGATCCCGGATGCGTTGTCGTCAGCACCTGGGTAAACCTGCCCCCATTGAACTCCAAGATGATCGTAATGTGCATTGATCACGATCCATTCATTCTTCAGTTCAGGGTCGGTACCAGCGATGAATCCGCCCAGATTCTGACCTTCCTGCCCCTCTTCTCCTCGACCGGTTGCGACTCGAACCGGGATCGACTGTCGCCACTCTCCATCAAACAACGGACTCAAACCAGCTCCGGCAAACTGAGCAACAATATAGTCTCTGGCTCGCTGCTTACCGGCATTCCGACGTCCAACCTGTTCATCTGCAGCGAGATACATGATGTGCGGGCGAATATCGTCTGCCGAAATCTCTGGAACAATCACTCCCTGCGCGAAGCTAGACGCATTCTGAAGTAAGAATGTCACGCACAGGAAGCCTCCGAGTACGCCGCCCCTTCGGATCAACAATAATTGATACCACGTCAGGAGAAGGACTGAACGGCAGAAATTCATGAGGGAAGCACGTTCATGCGCCCACTGAAGTTGTAACGGTTGCATCGAATCTCCTGAAATTACCTGTTGTGCAAGAGGCTTTTAGCCGATCTTCCCTAACAGTGTCTATGTTCACATCACGACGAGATTTCGTGGTGATCGCATATGTTGAGGCAAGGAGTGCTATCTATGATCAGGCGTACCGTGACCGCCGGTCTGTTTGCGGCCGCTATCATGGCCATTTCCGTTGTCGGAACATCCAATGTTGAGGCGGCACCACCAGGACAGCCTACCAACTGGCAACGGTTCTACTACTACCCGTATGTGTATTATCCACATAACTTTCAGGCTCAGAACCAGAGCTACGACCACTTGTACCACCGGTATCCGCAACAGCGGCAGATCCCGGTGTACAACAAAGACTGGTACAACTTCTACCCAGAAAAGAAGCCATACCACTGGGGTCACCATTATACGCTCGACGTGTTCTAGGCCAGTTTGGTCTCTTCTCTGACTATTTCACACGCGTTTCACTCATGAAACGCAGCGGACATGGCAGAGCGAATTCAACTCCGGTGAGACTCCTCCGATGAAATCGTCGGGCTTCTCATGGACGCGTACACGAGGACACCGCACGGCACCGATGGTGTGACGAGCGCCGAGCGATCTTGTGGATCAAAATACGTCTGCGCCAGAGTTGACGACTCGTATTCAAAAAACTCCGTTTCAAATGAAGCGGAGTTTTTCAATTTCAGGACACGCACTCGTTTCCGGCGGATCACAGCACGATGACGCCTGAATGTAACCTCATTCAGAGAAATTGCTTACCACAAAGCAAACCGGGCCCACGCTGATGACATCGACTCGCTGATATGCAAGTGCCTGCAACTGGACCGCTCATTCTTCTCACGTCTTCGAAGCGGCCCTTTCAGCGGCAATGAGATTGCTTCCGCTTGCCAAGGGCCTTTCTCCGCAACTCGAGATCAGCACTCGATGGGTGCCCTGCAGTCGCCCTGATGGGCGAAACGTTGAATTGTCTGAGGCCAAAGCATGACGCTCTCTATATAGATCGCGGTCGACGTTTTGGTGGGGCTCCCCAAGCGAGCCCTCAGGTCAGCGGGCTACTTGCGTCTGCTCCTGTTTACCTTTTCCACCAATTCCACCCAGTTTATAATTTCTCCTTGACTCTCCTCGTCAGTGACCTAGGTTTTGGAAGATTTTGAGGGCGTCATCATCACACTTCGGCCTTCGATCAAGACATTTCTTCGCAAATAGATTAAGAAACGCGGCAAGGAGAAGCTGGGAGCTTTGAGGGGACCTTGCCGCGTTTTCTTGTTTTTCTAGTTACACTTAGACGCGAATCCACCACTGTGGACGAAACCGCTGACGCGCCGTGGAAATTGCTGAATTGGCGGAAGATCCGCTTTCCTGTCGTCGATAAACACTGACACCGGTTGACGCTGACACAAACACATCGCAAGCGAATCGCCTGTCAGGTGAATCGAGATCTGTTTGAAAAGGTATTCAACGGCGTCACAAGTTTTACGAAGACAATTCTGCCTCGCAGAGATGTCAGAGAATCCCGTCCAGTCTTCTGCGTGAGAACTCTGGACTGATCCACTTAGACATTGCTCTAGCAGGAAGGAGAGCAGGATCGTACCTGGCACCGTCATGACGACAACTCCCTTCCGAGCTGCGTTCTGGGCAATGAGTCTCGCGTGTCTGATGACCGCGGTTCTTGTCTTTCCGAATCCGAACAAGATTCGAGCTGCCCTTCGCGCACAACGTACCGCACCACCGTTGCTTCCTTACGAGCGAAGTCTTCTTGCTCGAGCTGAACTTGAGCTCGAAGAAGTTGAAGAAGAAATCGACGAGGAAGAGGTCGCTCCTCAAATTGCAGAGGTGCAGCCAAAACCGGCTCCAGCTCCCAAAGAGGTTACTCCTCAACCGGAGAAGATGGTTGCGGCAACACCTGTCGAAACTCCAAAACCTGCACCAGAACCAACTCCGGCACCAGCTGCTGAACCCGCGCCTGCTGTTGCTCAGAGTGTTCCAGTACCGGTGCAAGTTGCATTGGCAAATACAACGGCTCCTTTCGGCCTGATGGCTCCTGTGCAACCACAAGCCGAAGCACCGCAGCCAGCTCAACCAGCAACAGTGCCTGAAGCCCCAACAACAGTATTGCCTTTCCCTGCACCTCAGGCTGACACTCCATTGATTGCAGGCCCGATCAGTTCAAGCCAATCTGCAGCTATGACGCTCCCAGAGCCATGGACTTTGCCGATTGCTGAAAAACGGGTCGATGCACCGATCAACATCATGGTTCCGGACCCGTTGCATCAAGCGACCCCGAGCCAGCCAGTTGCTGAACCAAAATGGGCAAGTGTCCAGGCACCTTCCACACTCGAACCAAATCCATTCGAACCGACGCCGTTTCGCAGGTCTCCATCCCAGATGACGGTCGAGCCATCTGTCGCAGTGACCACGAAACCACATCTGACATCAGAAGTGATTCAAGGTGGCCTGCCAGGTAAGTTCACCTTCCGATTCAACAATGCTCCATTGCATGAAGTGTTGCGAATGATCGGGGAACAAGGCGGATCACAAGTGGTTGTTGACGCCTCGATTCAAGGCAACTTTACCGGTGAGCTGTCGGATATCGATCCAGCACTTGCACTCGGGATGGTTGTGAAAGCCAATCGATTCACAGTAAATCGCCGCGGCAATTTCCTGCTCATTGGTGTTCGTTCGGAACGATAGGTCTTCCTGAAAGTTCTGTCCGAGACAACTGATCAAAATCTGAAATACAATTCCCCGTCAGCCGACTCAGAACATGAGGCAGCTGGCGGGGATCTTCGTTTTCAGGATTTCAATTCACTCACTACAAAGAATGTTAGCGGCCAATATTAAGAGCCGCGATGTAGAACAAGGCCGACCCGAAGGTCCATCACATTGGTGTGAGTTGGTCCAGTCTTCAACAAGGCCCCTACTGATTCAAGGAAGGGGTACGAATTGTTGATTTGCAGATACGGAACCGGATCGACTTTGCCCTGCTGAACTTCTTCGATCAATGAGCAATTCAACCAGGCACCAGCCGCATCCGTTGGCCCGTCTTCCCCATCGGTTCCGCCTGAGACAATCGCAAGTGGTGGCAGGTGCTCTTGAGACGCGAGTTCTACTAGAGCAGTGAGCACCAATTCCTGGTTTCGCCCCCCTTTCTGAGGCAGTGGAGTCACCGCAAGATTGACCGTCGTTTCTCCTCCGGCAACCACACACAACCTGGAACTTGCAGTCTGATCATTCGGTGAATCTGAACTCCGATTCACCTGATTCGTGCCGATGGCGAGAAGCTGATCTGCAAACTTCCTTCCGGTCTCAGCAGCATCGCCAGGTAGGTCCCATTTCGCGTCGACGACGTCATAGCCCAGTTCCGTCGCCTTCTGAACTGCCGCGAGAACTGCGGTTCGATTATTTCCAATAACATGATGTGAACATCGGCACTCGCCCTTGTCTTGTTGGCCTTCGCCTCGTCGATCGACTGCTCTGTGACTCTTCAGATATTCCAGAATTGACAGAGGAATAGAGAAACCGGAACGATCCTGAAATTGCTCAAGAACCTCCAATGCCTCTATTGCGGATGGATTCAGGTTCACTGTTGGGCCTGATGCGATGGTTTCCAGCGGATCGCCAATCACATCCGAAATCAGCAGAACAATCATCGTTCCGGCCTGACACGCTCGAAGCAATCCGCCCCCTTTGACCTCGGAAATTGCGCGACGCACGCAATTCAGTTCCGATATCGTTGCCCCGCCACGCATCATTGATCTGGTGACCGTCAGCTTATCTTCCAAACTGATCCCCGGACTTGGAGCAGGCAACAGCGCACTTCCGCCTCCGGAGATCAAGACGAGGCAAAGATCATCTGCGTTCAACTTCGAGACCAGTTGAAGGATCTCACGAGTACCGGCGACGCCACGCTCTGTCGGTTCGTTCACCCCGGCTGGCCGCGCTCCATGAAGATGGATTTTCTCAAGAGGAATGACACAATCGTCCGGGACGTTCACCCAACCGGTCGTTGTGGCCAACCAATCTCCCGGAAGACAGTCTTCAACGCCGGCAGCCATTCCGGCTCCAGCTTTCCCAGCACCAACAACGCAGATTCGCCCAACACCTTTTCTCACCCATTCCGACTGGCCGACTCGCAACGTGTCTCCAGCAATGACAATGTTGGTGGACACCAAACGACGCGAATCGACAGCAGCAACCCCTGCCTTCCAGATGGAGAGCACGTCCTCGACAAGTGAATCTGAAGAAGCGTATTCAAGGTCCATTAATCAACCTGCAGAAGACTGAGAACTCAGAGCGAATCAGCCATTCGGAACGCAGACCGCCTCGGTCCATGACGCTAAACCAGTCGTTCCAATTCCTTCTCAATTGCAATGGCTGCGAAATCATACAGCCAAACTGACACCCACATCGAGCGAAATTGACATGAAGTCCGCTAGGAATCGATCGCCAATGCGACCTGATTTGGCCCATAGACCATAAACCGGGAGAGGTTTCTACGACTGAATTCCGTTCACTCAAATCAACGACGTGACATCGATGACGCCGTATCGATTTTGAGAACGACTCTCTCTGAATGCTCAGAGGACCTGCCTGAAAGACTCCGTCGAAGAGATGCACGCAAAAATTGTAACGCGTGCGAACGACAGGAAGACAAGGTAAGAAGGATCAGTAAGAGAGCCACCGATCAGATTCGAACTGACGACCTACGCTTTACGAAAGCGTCGCTCTGCCAACTGAGCTACGGTGGCATGAAAAGACCGGTGCGGACCGCCGTAAAGCACTCCGCACCGGCCAAATTTAAGCAAGTGCGCCCGACTGGACTCGAACCAGTGACCTCATGCATGTCAAGCATGCACTCTAACCAACTGAGCTACGGGCGCGACTGTCGCAACTTCGATGAGTGAAAGCCAACCTGAATTGGCTAGACCTTTTCGGCCTCACCGCACTCTCCTATTTTCATAGGGGGATGATTGCGTGCAGGAATGTAACTCTGAATCGAATTCCGGTCAAGCAACTGAACCAAATTGACTTTGTCATTTCCTTCAAAAAGTGATTCCATCAACACTTCTCAATATTTATGCTATTATCTCTGGTACTGCAGAATGGCAGGAACGCCTTCGGTGCGCACATGAGGAGCCGGGTCATCGCCACATCAAATCGACAAATCTGCATTCAACAGCCCTGTCGTAATTGAACAGATAGTCGCAGGAGTTTTTCACAAGAGATCGCTGACCGGCAACACCAACTGACGTTTACGAAATCAGTCGCCCAGGAATCCAACACCTGACTGATTCGTATGCACACGGTTCGAATGATCACGCAACACCTGCCCTAAGCTGAAATTCAGCAAAGATTCCTTCACCAGAACTCTTCCGGGTTCAACACAACGGTAGTCGTAGAAAAGGGCTGTGAGCGAATCAGCCGCATAGAACGCGATCATTCTTACCCAAAAAAACAGCCCGCCAAGTGAAACACTTGGCGGGCACGTCGTATCTCTCGGGGGTTACAAATTCAGCCGGCAGTCAAGATAAAAGAATTTCCCGAAATTCAATGGCACGACGATCGAAGGGAACAACATCAAGAGTATCTGCAAATTCGAGACCAGTTCAACAGACAATAATGACAATTGGTTCAAATACAGATAATCCCGGCGAAAACATGCTTTCCTGGAAACCCCAAAATCTAAACGGGAGTTTCCACCTTGGCAATCAGTCCCGTTTCAAGACGCGCGTTTCAATACACAGCAACCGCAGAAACGATCCATTTCAATACAGTGCATTTTAAATGCACATCGAGTTAGCATCAAATGACTATTTTTACAGACAGTGGCATCTGATCTGCACTGTATTTAGTCAAGTTGAAGACTCAATCAGAATGGTACCCGCTACTATCTGAATCGATTCCTAAGGCATACACTGAATTTCCTGCTGCCGTCGTAACTGAATTGACTTCGCCCAAATGGAATCGAACAAAGAATCCGCACCTCAAGTAGCTCGGCCTGCGTTCCTCATTATCCAACGTGGAGCGGCTCTACTTGAAGTCATTGAACTTCCAAATCATGGGTCCGTAACGATTGGACGTTCCAGCTCCAACCGCGTTGTGATCCCGGATGCGAAATGCAGTCGAGAGCACTGCGAACTTTATTTGCGTAACGGGGTCTGGCAACTCCGAGACCTGAACAGTCGCAACGGCGTCACTCTGGATGGAGTTCCCATCTCGGAAGATCGTCCGCTTGCGAACGGAAGCACAATCGGCATCGGGGCCTGCACACTCGTACTTTCAAATTCGCCAACACCGGCGACGCCATCACCAGTGGCGCCCTCACCCCACAATGCCGCCGCTGCCGACGACGATCGCCCAGAGGTGACCTACGAGATCATCGAGCGAAAGTCGGGCACTCAATACGACAAGTCATCTGGCCTGCAACACAGCAAGGGAAAATCAGATCACGCGACAGCGCTGTTTCGTATTGCCAGATTGATGTCAGCGTGCGCTTCAGAGCAGGAACTTTGCCAGACTGTACTTGAGGCACTCGTCACACATTCCAATGCGGAACTGGGAGGAATTCTCCTCGCACCGACTGACCGTGAACACTGGACACATGACGATCTGATTCCGATCGCGACAATTGGAAATCGCCCGACGACGGACTTTTCATCTTTCCTCACTAAGAATGTTCTCACGGAACGAAACGCCGTTCTGGCGTACGACATTTCCAGCCACGCTGGGCTGTCGAACCAGAACAGCCTGCACGAACTCCAGGCCCATAGTGCGATGTGCTCTCCGATTCGCCACAACGGAATGGTGATCGGGGTTGTGCACCTTTATACACTTCGCCGTGAGAGCAAGAACATGACTCAAGATGACCTTGAGTTCACGCTTGCAGTTGCGGATCAGCTCGGCGATCAACTGTACAACCTGCGGGAACGAACCAACCTCGAAGTTGGTTTGGACCGTGCACTCCGTCAGGTCAATGACCTTCAAGGACAACTGGGAGTCGAAACCGAACTCGTTGGCCAGAGCCCGAGCCTTGAGAAGTTACGACGATCCATTGCCCGAGTTTCGCCAACAGACGCACTCGTGTTGATTCGTGGGGAAAGCGGTGTTGGCAAAGAACTCGTCGCTCGTGCCGTTCACTTCAACAGTAAACGAAAAGACGGGCCGTTTATCTGCGTCAACTGCGCCGCATTGACTGAGAGCCTGCTGGAAAGCGAGCTCTTCGGGCACGAGAAAGGGGCGTTCACCGGAGCTGCTGCACGCCGCGCTGGCAAGTTCGAACAGGCACACGGGGGGACGCTGTTCCTCGATGAGATCGGAGAAATGAGCCCCGAGATTCAGGCGAAGTTTCTGCGTGTTCTCGAAGGACAGTCATTTGAACGTGTCGGTGGTGGCGACCCCATCTCCGTCGATGTCCGTGTCGTGACAGCAACAAACCGTGATCTGGAAGATGCCGTTCGAGAGAAGCGATTCCGTCGCGACTTGTTCTTCCGACTGCAGGTGATCGAAATCACCGTTCCGCCGTTGCGACAACATGCAGACGACATCCCCTCCATCGCCCAACATTTCCTCTCCCGATTTGCTGCACAGGCACATCGGCGAATTCAGGGATTCAGTCAGGCAGCTCTCGAAAAGCTGAAGACTCATGACTGGCCGGGGAACGTTCGTGAACTGCGAAACGTCGTCGAGCGCGCAGTGATCTTGGCCGAGAATGAGTATCTTGGCGCGCACGATATTGTTCTCACCAAGTTGAATCTCGACCTGGAAGAACCGACACGGACCAATGCTCCAGCTCCACCTCAGGCAGCATTCCAAGCGCCAGTTCAACAGGAAGCAGGTTTTCAATCCGCTCCGGCGACTTCAGGAACTGGCATTAACTGGGACCGGTTTATTACGCAGAACACAACGCTCGATGACATCGATCGTCTGTACATTGAAGCGGTGCTGAAAGCGACCTACTGGAATAAGTCCAAGGCATCTCGCATCCTTCAAATTGAGCGCACAACACTGGATCGTCGCCTGAAGAAATATGGTTTGGCTCGTCCAGATGGCTCCGACGATGACGATCAGATTGATGAGCAAACCAGTCCTGAAATGACTCCGTTCTCTCCTCCGAGAGAATAAGACCTTCCACTTAACTGAACAAAGGGCTGCCGTTACTGGCAGCCCTTATTCGTTCCTGCGCTGGCTACTTCCTGCTCCGCTGAATCCAGCGAACGCATGACACCAGCGGGATTTGAACCCGCTCCTGCCGATCGAGCCTGAAACAGCCTCGCATTTCCTTACGCAACGTTTCAAAATGTGTATCGAATGCATTGTCGATTCCCGGTCGAATCGTGACTCAATTTTCGATTCCCACTTTTCTGCTTCAACATGACACCTACGCAAACACCACCGGAACTGGTTCAGGAATGTCAGCTCATCCTCGCTCACGCATGGATGGTCCGAGCGTTTCTCCGTCACTGTGAAGATTGCGAAGACTCGGCTGAACTTTCAGAATTCGGTCGCGAGATCTTTGACCTGTGTCGCGCATTGGAGCCGCACGCCGACACTCCGGTCGCGTACTTCAGAACACTCCGAAAGAAGATCGGCCACTTCCAGAAGGCGGTCGCCAAGTTCGGGATCGATGCCCCTCAGGTCTCGGTACACACCAACTTCATCATGGCCGTTGAGTCAATCAACGGGTGTCTGGCGTCACTGTCGAAGGCGTTAAACATTGCCACTGAAACTGGCATCCTGCCAACACTGGCACCACCGGCCTCTCCACTCCCAGGCGTCCGTCCATCGCCATCAATCATCCAGCCAACACCCCAAGCTGATGCAGACTAATCGGGTTCGGTGGACGTGCAACCACAGAGCCTCTTCATTGAAAAAAAGTCGAACCAAGCGTGACAGTTCCGTCACACGATCTTCGAGAATGACTCTAATCGCAACATGCGGACGGCTGATCCAATGCTGCTTTCAGAATGTTCGCAGCCAGACTAATTCCCTCGGCCGAGTCTGGGAGAACAACCACTCTCGATGGAAGTTCAGCAGCATCGTCGACCGCACCTGCTTCGGATTGTGCGAAAACAAATGTCATTGCAGGCTTCGCTTCACGATCGGGATCGAATTCTCTCGTCGCTTTAGCGTCGATTTTAGTGATCCCCACCACGGCATTTGCGATGGCCTGGTCAGCGACTTTGTCCTCACCGAGACGGAAGGCGACGTCGTTCTCGATCCCCATAAGGGAGAGTTCAGCGACCAACAGCTCTGCGAGTTCCGGAGTAATTGATGGAAGGTCAACAACAAGTGGCCTGACCGCGATTCGCTCCTGCATCTCGCGAACCGTTTCGCCCAGAACAGGGTGCCTCCAGTTCGGGGCAACGTCACACCAAGGGTCAAGAACAAACCTGCGATTCCAACAGGCTGGGTGCGGGATCGTCAACATGCCTTCGTTGAAACCCAGAGGACGGTGCCCTGTGGGATATGGAGCAATCCCTGGATTCACGTCTTCCAGGTCCGTCAGATGGATGCAAGCGTGCCCATAACTCAGCAGATCCAGATCGAGTGTTCGGGAGCCCCAATGCGTATCTCGCTTGCGGCCAAACTCGGATTCGACTCGCTGAAGTTCCTTCAATAGAGCCTGAGGCGAAAAGGATGTCTGCAGCAGAGCGACGGCATTCACATAGGGAGCACCAGCATTCTCTCCCATTGGTTTTGTACGAAAATTTCGACTGCGGGAGACGAGTATAATCTCTGCGACTGCATCGAGTTTTGCGAGTGCTTGCGCAAAGACCTCATGCACGTTTCCGACATTTCCACCGAGCGCAATTGCAGTAGTGATCATTATGCTATTCTGACACAAATTACAGCAATTCAACAGATGTGGATGAAAATCTTGGAAATGGCCATTGCCATAATGCAAGCATCAAACAAACCCGCCAAATTCTAGGCAACAAAAAAGCCGGAACCCTCACTGGAGAGTTCCGGCATCGGAAGTTCCAACAGTCAGCTCATCAATTTGAAAACGAGCACACTGTCAATATAATTCTCGACTGCAATAGAGAGCGGCTCATTGAACCGCCTGATTTCTATTCGTCGCCGTGATCGACAATTTTCACAATCTCCACACTCATGGTCGTGCGAGGTAATTCAATCTCGACTTTCTCCCCGACCTTCTTGCCCATTAGCGCAACAGCGATTGGGCTCGTTGTCAAAATCTTCATGACCGGGCCGTCGTAGTCTTCTTCACCTGGACCGACGAATTCGTAAGATTCCTCGTCGCCAAACTTCAGATCTTTGATGGTCACGGTTGACCCGAATGTGACCTGCCCCTTGGGCATGTCAGCTTTGTCGACCACATAGCAGCTGCCAAGTTTGCCCTTCAGCATGTTGATCTTGGCTTGCAGGCGACCTTGTTCTTCACGCTGCCCGTGATACTCGGCATTCTCTTTGAGATCGCCCTCCGCACGTGCATCGGCGATCGCCTCGGTAATCTTCGGCATCACGACATCCTCAAGGTGTTTAATTTCCGCGAGGAGTTTTTCGTAGCCGTCTCGAGTAATAGGCTGTCGGTGCATCTTTCTACCCAGTCATTCATACGCGAAGGTGATGTGAACAAGCGAAAACCCACGAGTAGACACTCGTGGGAATGCGATTTAGAGCAGTCGTCTATCCATTCGTCGGCGACAAATTCACGACTCGTCAATCGAGTGCATGGAACCTGCGCATATCGAAATCAAGGGTGAGATCAATTGCTCTAAGACTGAATTGCTTTGTTCTCTGAAAAACAGAAACGGGCCACAGCTGCCGCCGCGTCCCGCAAACTCTAGTCATAACGTATTCGGAGGTGATTGTCCATCGATGACAAGCTGAGGACTGCCGAACGCTCTGAGTCATCCCCGATAAGCCACCCAAAGCAAAAATGCCCACCGGATTCGGTGGGCATCATCTCCACTACCGAAACTACGCAGCGTGGCGTCGCAGCAGATTCAGAATCCGCTCGAACTCGCTGTTGCTTGTGAATGGGACAAGGATCTTCCCTGACTCTTTTGAATTCAACTGAATCTCGACCGGAACCCCCAGGAGGTCACGAAGCTGAGTTTCCAGTGAATCGATGTGATGTGTCCGGTGCGGCTCTGCCTCGGACATTGGAATGGTTTCAACCACTCCGGATTCTGTCGCTGGCCCGGACTCTTCTGCTGTCTTTTTGACCACTGGAGTGGAGCTCACGACCGTCGCAGCAACAGGTTGCTCCTGCTGAACCGCGGCTGATTCTGAAGTCTCACCGACCGTCATCACCGGTTGCTGTTCCGGGGTCGAGTCGGCTGAGTTGGTCGCAGCCACTTCCGCTGTCTCAACAGGAGCAGAAGTTTCACGTCCCAGCATCTTCTTAACGGTCGCTTCAACTGCACGCACGCTGAGTTGCTCGGCTTGAATTCGACCGCACATTTCCAGCTGATCTGCTTCCGGCAGCGGCAGAAGTGCTCGCGCATGTCCGGCAGAAATCTTATTGGCGTTCAACGCATTCTTGACTGGGCCAGGCAGATCCAGCAGACGCAGCATATTGCTGATCGTCGACCGGTTCATGCTTAACTGCTTGCCCAGTTCTTCGATCGAACATTCGAACTGTGCCAGATAGTCTTTGAACGCCTGAGCCTTCTCCAGGTCGCTCAGGTCTTTCCGCTTCAGGTTTTCTTCCAGAGCGAACTCGCACGCAGTCTTGTCAACGACATCGACAATGCGGCACGGAATGGAAGTCAAACCGGCTTTCTGGGCGGCTTTCCAGCGACGCTCACCGGCGATCACCTGAAACGCCCCATCCACTTCCCGGACGAGAATCGGTTGAAGAACTCCATGCTCCCGAATACTGGAGGCCAGTTCGCCCAGTGCTTCGGCATCGAAGACCTGACGTGGCTGAAATGGGTTCGGGGTCAGTTGAGCAACTGAAATCTGACGGAGGTCGGCACTCTGCTCTGCAGAGCTTTCAGTAAATGCCGGACCGTTCCCTCCCAGCAAGGCGGACAATCCGCGGCCAAGTCGGCGAGAAGGCTGGGTTGAATTTGAATCGTTCATGGGGTGTCCGTCTCCGTACAGACTCTTTCCAATCGCTATGAATACTGGCGCCTGGCCCAAAGTGACCTGTCAAGAATGACGCACACTTCACGACCAGCTGTTACCAGCATCGAAATGGGACGACAGACTCCGCTGCCGCAGGGGAGAAAAATGATCGTTTCTGGTTCTCAAGAAACAAATCGCATTCAACTGATACGTCGAATCGCTCCCTGACACGACTCGATCCTACTTTTTCTTCGGCATGGTCCCTGCTCCCACTCCATTCCGGCAGTGCAGGTTATACCGACTTTTCGTTACTTACCGACATTCACACGAAACTCGAACCGCCGAGTTAAGACTGGCAATTTGGGAAACATGCTCGTATCGGGAGAATTGAAAGCCGGTACGTTTTAGAGATTTACCGCTGTCGGGTCCAGACCTGAATTCGCTCAGGGGCTCGATCGCGAATCTGAGAAGGAGACATATCGTCGAGAAGGACGAGCGCGCTGGGGCGGTATTCGAAGGTAGCAACGAGCCGGACGGTCTCAGGCATCGCTTCCAATTCGGCAACCGCCTCCTTGGCGTGCGGGCCGGTGACCAGGTACATCGGAATCTCACTGGCGGCCGCGGACGTTATCGCAGCAGTCGTCGCAACGGGCTGCGCGACTATCTGAGGAAACATCTTTGCTGGTAAGGCGAGCTGAAAAAAAAGACCAGGTTCGCCCAAGACTGCAACGCCGGTAGCAATGCCATCCCGTGCCTCTCTCGATGTCTCCCGATAGTCTTTCAAAATCGACTCGCGGATCTGGTTGGCAATTTCCACGAACTCAGATCTTGGAGCGAGAGCTGAAGCCGAGTAGCTCCGGGACATCATTACGCTACAGATTATCAACACAACGCCCATCGACCTGGAGGTCCGGTCTTTCCATTTGATCGCCTCTTCGACCTGCGGTGATGCTAATGACTCAGGTGCGTATGTTCCAAAGAGACGTCGGAACAACAGTTCGATCCCGTAACCTGCTCCAATAATCAGCCCCGCCAGCAACGGCAAAATCAGTCGTGGATAAGGACGGTACATCGGCGTCGCAACAATCAAACCGAGAATCCACGCCAGTAAGATCCACCTTCCAAGTGAGTTTGTTGGCCGATCGGCCTCGCTCTTATGGTTCATCCACTGAATCACGGCAGCAATCACATTCAGCAAGAACAGGACTGGGAGCAGACCTACGAACCTGGTAGCCACAGCCATGAGCACGGCAATGCTAATTCCAACGCACTGTACGTAATAATTCGATCGCAAAACTTGCCCTTGAGTGGTCAGAAGCAGCCACGAGTTTGCGACGATGATTGCAGCACCAATCCCAATTGCTGAGATCCAGGTTGTATAGAAGCGGTCGACTGCGAAGTGATTCTGAATTGAGTTGAGCCACCCAGCAGGACCAACGACGTAACCGGCGTGATTCGCGGCCACTGCAGCGTAGCCGCCTGTTGCCTGTAACCCAGCCAGGCACGGCAACCACATCACCACGGCCAAAGCACTGAGAACGCCAAACTGAATCAGCGTCGGTGATGCGACTTTCAATCGTCGCACTTCAAACACAAACCAACCTGCTACGCCTGCTCCCACGATGGCCAATGGAAGCCAACCGTTGTACTTCGTCCACCACGCCAACGTGGTGAAGAGACTGGCTGCGATGATCCACTTCCAGTTGGATTGACGAAGTCCACGCACACTTGCCCCAACAGCTAACGTCAGCCATAGCGTTAATGAAATGTCCGTTAGCGCGGTTCGACTATACTGAATCATTAACTCCGACATGCATGTGATCACCATCGCTGAAGCAGCCGCGATCGAAACGCGGTATTTCGACGAAAGGAACTGTGACGGCGGATTGAGTTTCGATTGGTCTGGGGCGTTGCGAAAGAGACCGCTCGATGTCCATCCAATGGCGAAGATCAGCAGCACCCCCATGATCACGTTCACCGCAATCACGCTTCCAGCATTGCCGCCGCTCAGAATCAGCATCCATTCCAACACTGCAGGGAACAAAGGTGGCGCGTAGAGATGCTGATATGGGAAGCAAAAATCAGGGGGACCAACATACAGATTTGATGCATAGACTCCTTCATCGAAGTGTTCGACCCGTACTAGATCCAACTGGTAACTTCTCAGTTGGATACCTACTACAAACACGACCCCAACAACGATGAGCGTTGGCAGGAACGATGGCATTTTCCATTGCAGTCTTGGCTCTGTCATCGAACGACTTTCATTACTGAATCAATGCGTGAGCAGCTCGAACATGAGAAGCGAAGCCAACGCAGAAACTCAAGTATGCAGAACGTCAAACAGTGTGACAACCACAAGCGTGCTTGGAGATGCCGCACCATCGTCCGTGAGTACGCACAGTCATTCAAACTGCACTATCATGAACAGCACTCAATCGATGCGAAATACTGAGTCATGAACCGGACGGTTAAATCCACTTACTGATTCGATTCGTGTTTCACGTGAAACACATGAAGTGGCCTTCCGCTTGATCACCTCCACTCATACATCGTGAGCATGATGCTCTCCTTGCCTATCACTGAAACAGTCGCAACCATGCCCTGTCGTTTCACGTGAAACACTTCAACGAAACACGTTCTGAACCAGCGCCACTTAGCACGCAACTAAACACTAATTAACTCCAGATTCGTTTCACGTGAAACACGCATAAATCGCCCCACAAAGAAAATCACAAGACCGATGAGCAACCAACAAGACAATCCCGATCCAACAGACAAAACACTGGACAATCACACATCACCAACAACGGAGATCTACGTCAGCACTGACATCGAAGCAGATGGCCCAATCCCAGGACCACACTCCATGCTTAGCATTGGTTCAGCGGCTTACCTCGAAGACAAGACTCTGCTCGCAACATTTAGCGCTAACCTTGAACTGCTTCCAGAAGCAAGTGCTGATCCACAGACAACGGAGTGGTGGAATCGCAACCGTCGAGCCTACCGCAAGACTCGCGTCAACATGGAGTCACCAGAGGTCGCAATGAAGCGATACGTCGAATGGTTGAAAGCTCTCCCTGGCCGACCAGTGTTCGTTGCCTACCCTGCCGGCTTCGACTTCACCTTCGTCTATTGGTACCTGATGAAGTTCGCTGGGGAGTCGCCATTCTCATTTGCATCGCTCGACATGAAGACCATGGCCATGACCATGATGAACTCTCAGTTTCACGCAACAACCAAACGACGAATGCCACGCCACTGGTTCGATAAGTTGCCGCACACCCACGAAGCCCTGACCGACGCGATCGAGCAAGGAGCTCTCTTCTGCAACATGCTCGCCGAGCTTCGCAAGATGAATTGAAGACGGTGACAACCAGCTTGCGATTGTCGTGACACATCCAAGACTTCCCCTGGGTCCACAGCAAAAAGCCTTGCCTTTCCCCTTCGCTTGAGCCATCGGTTACACTGGTCTCCAGAAATTGGAGACGATGATGGCCGGACTGTTTGATAAAGAAGAAAAGAAGAACCGCGACGCTGCCCGACCGTTGGCCGCCAGAATGCGTCCGCGTACGCTCAACGAGTTCGTCGGTCAGCAACACTTCCTCGGAGAAGGCCGTCTGCTACGACGGATGCTCAAGGCCGATCGACCTGGCTCGATGATCTTCTATGGGCCGCCAGGAACGGGGAAGACCTCACTGGGTGCAATCATCGCCCGGCATACGCAGTCACACTTTCTTGTGCTGAATGCTGCTTCCGCTGGAGTCAAAGAACTTCGCGCGGCACTCGACGAGGCTCGAGCCCGACTGAATGCCGACGGACAACGGACCATTCTTTTTGTGGATGAACTCCACCACTTCAACCGCACTCAACAAGATGTCTTGCTCCCTGACGTTGAAGCCGGCGTTGTGAGTCTCATCGCGGCGACGACGGCCAATCCCTTCTTCTCCCTCGCCTCGGCGTTGATCAGTCGAAGTCAGGTCTTCGAGTTTCAGGTACTCAAACAGAGTGACATTCTCACACTCTTGAAACAGGCACTCACCGACAAAGAGCGTGGTCTTGGGATGCCGGAATCAACAGCAACCGACGAGGCACTCGCCTTCCTTGCTGACGTCTGTGATGGCGATGCCCGACGTGCATTGACGGCATTGGAGATCGGAGCAGGGTCGCTCGACAAGACGAATCCCATCCTCAATCTTGAAGTCGCTCAAGAGTCAGTCCAGAAGAAAGCACTCCTCTATGATGCGAAAGGTGATCAGCACTACGACGTCACGAGTGCGTTCATCAAAAGCATGCGAGGCAGTGATCCCGATGCCGCCATTTACTGGCTGGCCCGAATGCTCGTCGCCGGTGAAGATCCCCGATTCATTGCTCGTCGGATTGTGATCCTTGCCAGTGAAGATGTCGGGAACGCAGACCCTCAAGGCCTGATCATGGCGAACGCCGCCGCTGAAGCGACCGAACGTGTCGGGATGCCGGAATGCCGCATCATCCTTGCTCAAGCGGTGACATATCTGGCGAGCGCTCCAAAATCGAACGCGGCTTACATGGCCATTAACGCGGCGATGGATGACGTGAAATCTCAACGAGTGATCCCGGTCCCAGTGCATCTGAAGGACGCCCACTACCAAGGAGCAAAAAGACTGGGACATGGGGAAGGCTATCAATACGCTCACAGTGGAGCCGACGCCTGGGTCGATCAGGACTACCTCGGGGTCGAAAAGCAATATTACATCCCCACCGATCGGGGCTTCGAACAGCAGATTCAGAACCGCCTCAACGAACTGAAACAGCGTCGCTCCCGCCCCGACGATGCACCTCATCCTGAGCCCAACTCCGAACAATGAAAACGGCTGACCTCCGGGCTCGGTTCACAAGATGCCGCTCCCCGATCTGGTCAGGGGAGCCAACAGGGTCACAGAAGTCGCTCGTCAGGTGAACATCCCTGCTAATGTTGATACATTTCCGTCTTTGAAATCACGTTCCTGAGTTCAATACGGAGATTCAGAATGAGCAAGCCGCTGAACATTGGCATGATCGGTTACGGCTTCATGGGCCGGACTCACACCAACGGATACAAACGAGCGAACGACTTTTTCCCTGAACTTCAATACCGGCCAGTCCTCAAAGCTGCTTGCGCTCGAAACAAAGAGAGTATTCAGGCCTTCGCGAACCAGTGGGGCTACGAGTCCATCGAAACCGACTGGAAAGCGCTGATCGCTCGGCCAGACATCGATGCCGTCGACATCTGCACTCCGAACAACCTTCACAAGGAAATCGCGATTGCCGCTGCCAAAGCTGGCAAGATGATCCTGTGTGAAAAGCCTCTCGCCATGAACACGGCCGAAGGCGAAGAGATGGTCGCCGAGATTGAGAAAGCCGGCGTCGCCAACACTGTCTGGTACAACTACCGTCGTGTTCCTGCTGTCACATTCGCCAAGCAGATCATCGACTCCGGGCGTCTCGGACGAATCTTCCACTACCGCGCCAACTTCCTGCAGGACTGGACAATCAACGCCGAGTTGCCACAAGGCGGCAACGGCCTCTGGCGTCTGGATGCTGCCGCTGCAGGTTCTGGTGTCACCGGCGACCTTCTGGCTCACTGCATCGACACTGCGATCTGGCTGAACGGTAGCGTCACCGACGTGACCGCGATGACCGAAACCTTCGTGAAAGAACGGGTCCATACCGGCACCGGTCAAAAGCAGAAGGTGACGATTGACGACGCCTGTGCGTTCCTCTGCCACTTCTCAAATGGTTCGCTGGGGCTCTTCGAATCCACTCGCTATGCCCGTGGCCATAAGGCACTCTACACATTCGAAATCAACGGCGAGAACATGTCACTGCGCTGGGACCTGCATGACCTGCACCGTCTTGAAGTCTTTGACTACAAGGACGAAGGTCCGCTCCGTGGATGGAAGAGTATCCACGTCACCGACAACAGCGGCGAGCACCCGTACATGGACAAGTGGTGGGTCCCAGGCCTGCAGATTGGGTACGAACATACCTTCGTTCATCAGGTCGCTGACTTCCTGAAGAGTCTGGAGACAGGCACTCCTTGCCAGCCAACGTTCCGTGACGCACTCGAAACCCAGAAGGTCTGTGACGCGGTGCTGGCCAGCGCCAAAGATCGCACCTGGCACAACGTCTAACACGAGAAGCCGCCGCTTGACGGTTTCCCTAATCACGAAGCCCCAGTGTTCTCGCTTGCGACAACACTGGGGCTTCTTCAGTGATCGACTTCGAATTTACTCGGCGGAGAACTCATTGATCAGAGAGCGGACTCGCGTCAGTTCCAGAAAGACGCGTTCCAGATCGGCCAGGCGAACCTGATTCGGACCGTCGCTCAGTGCCTTATCAGGATCAGGATGCGTTTCCATGAACACGGCATCTGCACCTGCGGCTACGGCAGCGCGGGCAATGAATGGAACCATCGCCCGATTCCCGCCTGTCGTGCTTCCGCCTGGTCGTTGAACACTGTGGGTCGCGTCAATACAGACTGGGCATCCCATCGCCTGCATCGTTGGAATCGCGGTCATGTCGTTGATCAGCCGCCCGTAACCAAACATGGTCCCGCGATCTGTGAGCAGAACTTTATTTGCTCCTGCCTGCTCACATTTCCGGACTGCGTGAATAATATCTTCCGGGGCGATGAACTGAGGCTTCTTGATATTCACTACGCAATCGTGGTCGCGTGCGGCTTCCGCGATTGCATGAACGAGATCTGTCTGACGCGCCAGGAACGCTGGGACCTGAAGGATCTGACAGACTTGTGCAGCGGGTGCCGCCTGAGATGGTTCGTGAATATCTGTCGTGACCGGCAGTCCTGTTTTCTCTCGAACGCGGTTGAGGATCTCCAGACCCTTTTCCAGACCTGGCCCACGGAAGCTGCTCACGCTCGTTCGGTTGGCTTTGTCAAAGCTCGCTTTGTAAACGATCTGCCAGCCATGTTGATGGGCAAGCTCCGCAATACGCTGCGACGTCTCAACGATCAACTCTTCAGATTCGATGACGCAAGGCCCTGCAATAAACAAGAGCGGTCGCCCTACCCCACAGGTGTACTGCTGCACTTGCAACGGATTCGTCGCCATTCCAATTCCATTCCAACAGGTCTTTGATCTCAGTTGAATCGGAGCGTATCAGAAGAATTGAATTCCCCCCAATGGCAGTTTTATGAAGTTCTCGTGCGGTCGCACGCGAACAATCCTGAATCGTATCCAGCCCCTGCATCAACATACTGCAACCAGTCAGATCAGATCTTCAATCGCTTCCGTCAGGCAAAAATCAACCTCGCACTCATATGACGTGAAGACATCCTCTGGCGATTCGAAACTCTACGGCCAGCAAAGTTGACCTTGTGTTTACTGCGAATCACTCCATCAGGATTTCCAGATACCTTAACGCGAACTTCATTGCTCCCTGAAAAAATCCGTTCCATGACGCAGCAAGGAGAATTGAGGTTTCAGGTCTCCAAATGCATCGCTGCGAACGGGCATCTAATTCGGGAGTTTGAAATGAGTTCGACTGGTTCAGAGAATTCGACACGCCGTGCGGTCACACGCGGCTTCACATTAATTGAACTACTGGTGGTCATCGCCATCATTGCCATTCTGATCGCTTTGCTTCTGCCTGCCGTTCAACAGGCTCGTGAAGCCGCCCGACGCTCACAGTGCAAGAACAACCTCAAGCAGATGGGGTTGGCCATTCACAATTACGAGTCGACCTTTAACCGAACTCCACCTGCCGGTGAGTTCACTCCTGCTGGCGGTCGCAACTTCACTCGTACCTCGTTCTTCACATCCATCCTTCCGTTCATCGAACAGGCTCCGCTGTACCAGAAGATGAACATGGCTCTGCCCTACAACCACTCAGGTGCTCCTGAAAATCAAGTCGCCGCCAAATCAAGCATCAACGTGTTTCTCTGCCCAAGCAACGGGAACTTTCAGGAAGAACCTTATGGGCAGACCGACTACATGCCCGTCGCCTACACCGACATCAGCGTCGACACCGGCGTGCTGAAAGGAACCCCGGGTTACACAGCTGTTGAACACCACGGGATTCTCGCTGGTCGCGGAACTGGCTACGGCAAGTTTACAGACGCAACCGATGGTCTGAGCAACACAGTCGCACTCTGGGAAGATTCCGGTAAGCCAACCCCGATGGACGGCAAGTACAAAGCTGCCATGGAAATTGGTATCGCTGGAGGATGGCCAGAAGCGAACCTTGTTGACACCTGCGACTCAGTCACCGCTAAAGGACGTTGCCCACGTCGCTGGGCAGACGGGGACAGCTCGAACGGAGTCTCCGGTCCAACGAACCGGACTCCACTGCAGGGCAACGCACAGATCCTGAACAACCACAAGTCCCCAAGCGGCGGCCCAACGGAATGCCCCTGGTCCACAAACAATTGTGGGCCAAACGATGAGCCATTCAGCTTCCACACCGGTGGCGTTCATGCCGTCATGGGAGACGGGAGCGTTCGCTTCTTCTCAGAGAACATCAGCTCTGTCATCGTTGCACGAGTCTGTGCCCCTTACGACGGCCAGACCACCGGCGAGTATTAAGACCGTTCGACGCGTCTCGACGCTGGTCACATGATCTAAGGAAACAAAAGAGCCGCGCTGATTACTCAGTGCGGCTCGATTCGTATTTCAATCGAACTCATGCGTTGAACAGAATACTGAAACGTCACGAGTGCTCTGACTTCAGGAACTGTGCAAATGCCTTCTGAAACTTCTCGACTTTCGGGCCGACAACCAACTGGCAGTACGGCTCGGTTCCATGATGAGCAAAATAATCCTGATGATAGTCTTCAGCAGGATAGAAATTGATCAGTGGAGAAACCTCCGTCACGATGGGATCGCGATAGTGACCTGATTCAGTGAGAGCCTGAATGACACCCTCAGCGATCCGCTTCTGCTCTGCATCGTGATAGAAGATGACGGAGCGGTATTGTGTCCCGATATCGTTCCCCTGCCGGTTCAATGTCGTGGGATCATGACTGGCGAAGAATGCGGCCAGAACCGTCTCGAACGAAATCACAGCAGGATCGTACTTCAAGCGAATTACCTCGGCGTGACCAGTCGTCCCTGAACAGACATCGCGATAGGTTGGGGTCTCTGTCGCTCCTCCGGAATATCCAGACACGACTTCACTGACGCCGTTCAAACTCAGGAAGACAGCCTCGGTACACCAGAAGCATCCGTTTCCGAATGTTGCTTCCGACAGAGCAGATTTCAAATGAGGCTCAGACATCAAACGGACCTTTGAAATGTTCGGACAAAAATAGAATCAGAAGACACCTGCGGACTGATCACTTCCCAACAGCTGCCCCGCTCAACCGGAGATCAGCAACGCCAATCGATTCCCCATCAGCATTATTCATGACCTGAATTGTATGTGCATCCCCCTGACTACCTCGGAGCGAAACAGTATGACCACGTCGTTCCAGTTCGGACACCAGAGTGGGGTTCAGCTTCTCAACCCGTTTTTCAATCTGGATCTGATCTGGCATCCATTGGTGATGAAATCGCGGTTCGCGAACGGACTCTTCTGGACTCAGGTCAAACGCCAGACTGTTCAGCAGGACGCAGAAGACCGTATTGATAATTGTCCGCCCGCCGGGGCTGCCAGTGACCAGAACCGTCTTACCCTCTTTCAGAACCAGAACGGGAGTCATCGAACTCAACATGCGCTTGCCGGGTGAAATCTGATTTGCTTTTGTCCCAATTCTTCCAAATCGGGTTGTCTCACCGGGGAACCAATTGAAGTCCCCCATCTCATTGTTCAACAGGAATCCGGCACCTCGAACAACGACTCGCGATCCAAAACTTTCTTCCAGCGTGTATGTATTTGAGACCGCCATTCCGTTGCGATCGATGATTGAAAAGTGAGTCGTCGACTCGGACTCGTTGCGTACGAGCATCCCTTCCGGGGCAAGAGACACACTCGAAGTTGCCTTATTCAGATCGATCGTGCTGGTAAGTTTCGCAGCGTATTCCGGTGTCACGAGCGAATTCGGAATCGAGACATAGTCAGAGTCGCCCAAGAACTTTGCTCGTTCCAAATAGGCACGACGCATCACTTCTGCCCGGTAATGAACTGAGGCCGCTGACCAGCGAGGAGCATCTTTGACTGACGACTGTTCCCACATGTTCAGCATCAGCGCCAGTGTGATTCCCCCTGAACTCGGGAGAGACGGGGCATAAACGTCGTGACCTCGAAATGGAATCTTTACCGGGAGACGTTCTTTGGCCTGATAATTCATCAGATCCTGTTTCGAGATGATCCCGCCACTCTGCTGCATCTCCTTCAAAAGCAGGTCAGCAATCTCTCCTTGATAGAAAGCATCAGGGCCGTGCTCGGCAATCAACCTCATAGTCTTCGCGAGGTCAGGTTGCTTCAAAATGTCCCCGAGCTTCCATTCCGATCCATGCGGGGCACCATAGAGACGGTGGAATTCTGTGAACGATTCGGCTGTGTTTCGAAGCCCGGAATTGAGAGAACGAACCAGTCCGGCATCAACGGGAAAACCTTCCTCAGCGAGTTTGATCGCTGGCAGAACCAGCTGCTTCCAGGGAAGGCGACCAAATTTCTGGTGTGCAAGTTGTAACCCGCGGAGTGTTCCCGGCACCCCAACCGCTTTCGCGTGACGAGTCGAGTCATCCGGGCCAAACATTGTTCGAGTCGCACTCGCTGGCGCCTTCTCACGATAGTCAATAAAGACCGGTTCCTGACCAGTTTGAGGATGAACCATCATGAAGCCGCCGCCACCGATGTTGCCAGCTTCCGGCCAGGTCACCTGTAAGACAAGCGCCACCGTGACTGCAGCGTCAACCGCACTTCCTCCCTCGTTGAGAACCTGCAAGCCAGCATCAGAGGCCAGCTTGGAAACGGTGACAACAACGTCCCGACCGGAACAACTGGCAGGGGTGTCATCTGCCATGCAGGACCATGGACACGCCCATGTGAGACCGAGCACTGCCACCAAAATACGAAGCAACATGGACACGGTTCCTTTGCAAGATGACTCTCAACCGGACAGGGATAAGAGACAGTCTGTGACAGGATGATCCCCTATTGCAACTGCAAAGCCGATCAAACCTGAATCACAGACATCACCCAGAGGTCGCGAACAGCCTGACATTGCGATCAGAACACGAATCCAGTATTCACATTCAGAGAAAAGGAACGAGAATTACTCGGAATCGCAACAACACAAAACAATACGTTGCCATTCAATCATGGTCAGAGGAGCTCGCGATCTGCTTTGCCAGACCCCTTTTCACTTTAGAAATGAAGCACCGGCAAACCACTCGTAACGCATTCAAAGATTCACTGACCGCGCAATCTGCTTCAAACAAAAGAAAGCCAACACGATGTCCGAAAAGGGATCATCGTTACCTGATTCGCAATCTGGAACAAAGCCGGTCGCCCCCTCCCCAGACTCGCACAGCGAACACCAACACCAGTCATTCTGGCTTTGGGTCGTTTGTTTGATTGGGGTCGATTACTTCAGCACACTGGCCTACCAACCATCAATTGCCTTCGCGTCCTCAGGCCGACTCGCTCCAATCTCAACACTGTTCCTGGTGCTGATGACACTCGGGGGAGCTCTGCCCGTTTACTACTATGTGGCAGACAAATCTCCTAAAGGCCAAGGTTCGCTGGCCATGCTCCAGCGACTCCTGCATGGCTGGTCGGCGAAGTTTCTGGTGCTGGTTCTGCTCGGATTCGCAGCCACCGACTTTGTCATCACAATGACTCTTTCGTCTGCCGATGCTGCGGCACATGTGATACACAATCCGATCTGGGATCACGCCCCTAAGTTCCTCCATAACCAGGTTGGTCTCACGTTATTCATCCTCATCACACTTGGCGCGATCTTCATGCGCGGGGTGAAAGAAGTCATTGGAGTCGCCGTTGTCATCGTGACGGTCTACCTCTCACTGAACTTCCTGTTGATTGGAACGGCACTGCTGGAGATAGCGCAGAACCCTGTGCATCTGACTAACTGGTGGAATCACATTTTGGAGGGCGATCTGGCAATCCCAGAGACACCAATCCAGCCCCGAAGTTTTGCGACACTATTCTTCCTTGCGGCGATTTACTTTCCCAAACTGATTCTCGGGCTGAGTGGATTTGAGACCGGTGTGGCTGTCATGCCGTTGATCAAAGGTGATCCTGACGACGATCCGGAGTACCCCAAAGGACGAATTCGCAACGCACGAAAATTGCTCATCACTGCCGCATGTATCATGAGCGTCTTCCTGCTTGGTTCCTCAATTGCGGTCTCAATGCTGATCCCGCCCGAGGCCCTGCAGGAAGGGGGACCCGCTGCAGACCGCGCTCTGGCTTACCTCGCACACGGGGAAGGTGACACACCCATTGCATGGTGGTGCGGAGAAGTCTTTGGAACGATCTATGACATCAGTACCGTCGTGATTCTCAGCTTCGCGGGAGCCAGCGCCTTGTCT
Source organism: Planctomicrobium limosum (assembly GCF_051465645.1). Classification (GTDB taxonomy): domain Bacteria; phylum Planctomycetota; class Planctomycetia; order Planctomycetales; family Planctomycetaceae; genus Planctomicrobium. Next base: position 2,880,176 of record NZ_CP195790.1, read on the forward strand.
GGCCTGCTCAACCTGATTCCAAGGTTCCTTCCGACTTACGGAATGGCTCCAGCCTGGGCAGCTGCCGTCCGCCCATTGGTTCTGGTCATCATGACCATCAGTGTCATTGTCACCCTGATTTTTCAGGCCGATGTCGCCGCTCAAGGGGCAGCATATGCAACCGGGGTGATGGTCCTCATTCTTGCCGGGTGCATCGCCGTGGCGATCGATCGGTATCGCAATCGCACAACGAAGAGCTGGCTGACAATCCCGTGGGGAACCATTTTCATCTCCATTGTTTTCGCCGCTTGCACAACGGACATTATCATTGAAAAACCAGACGGGCTGATGATCGCCTCCTTCTTTATTGCTGGAATCCTGATTGTTTCTATCACCTCACGAATCGTTCGTAGCGCAGAACTCCGGTTTGTGGAGTTTGAATTTGCCGACAACGAATCGCAGTTTCTCTGGCAGTCACTGCAGCACCTGGAGATTCCTGTTCTGGCCCCACATCGGCCGGGTGGGCGTTCGCTCGCCGACAAAGAAAAAGAACTCCGAGACTGGCACCACATTCCAGAGAATGTCCCGGTCGTTTTCGTCGAAGTGAACCTTGGTGACCCAAGCGATTTCTACCAGTCACCACGGATCAAGATTCACTCGGAGAAGGGAATCTTCATCATTAAAGTGGATCGATGCACGGCGACGGCCCCTGCACTGGCCGCAATCACGCTTGCTCTTTCACATCCCGGAGATCCGATTGAACTCCACTTCGGGTGGTCAGATGAAAGCCCTATGCGAACCAATCTGGGTTTTCTGCTGTTCGGCGAAGGAAATATCCCCTGGCTCGTACGTGACCTGATCCGCCGAGTGGAACCGAATGAGAAGTTGCGCCCACGCATCATCATTGGCTGACAACAAAAACACAGAAGCAGTTTCCAGACGGATCTGATAAACTCAATATGGAAATCAGGGCTCGGCTGTCGTCATAAACTGACGATCTGATCCCGTTTCCAGACATCAAAATTATGCACAATCGCCCTCTCAGGGCAGGCGACTTCACAACCGAAGTGCCTCGCCCTGCGTTACAGATTTCCGTTCATCGACTCCAACCTCCATAAAACAATGCCCGTCCCCTTTGCATGTAAAGGTTGTGGTTTCCAAACCAACGTCAAAGACACCATGGCGGGCAAGAAGATCAAATGCCCTAAGTGTGGTGCGCCCGGCGCGATTCCCGCTCTGAAAGCTGCTGGCGATGCTGGTGACGATGACATCATGAAGCTCGATTTAGGGAGCTTTCAGGATGTGGAGCCAGCGGAAGGCGAAAATCCTGACGGCTCTTCGACCGCTCCCAAAGCTCCCAAGAAGAAGAAAAAGAAAAGTACGGCGGCTCCTCTAAGCAGTGGCGTCAAAGGAGCTGCGGTCCTGTTCAGTTTGCTTTCAGTGGGTGTCATCGCTCTCTTTGTCATGACAGCACTCCCTGAAATCATCGAGTTGACGAAGCCTCGGGAACCGAGCAATCCTGCCGCAAAGCCGGATTCAGAAAAGCCAAATCAATAGCCCAACGCTGTGCACACCTCTTTAACGAAAGCACTCACATGTTGAACTCCATGGTAAATTCAATCGGTTTGCTGGTTCTGCGGGTCTCTTTCGGAATGATGATGCTGGCCGCGCACGGTTACGGCAAACTCATGGGTTTCTCAAATCTCGCAGGGACTTTCCCAGATCCGCTGGGAATCGGCAGCAGTACGATCAGTCTGATTCTCGCGATCTTCGCCGAGTTTTTCTGCTCAGTCCTGATTGTCCTCGGGCTCTTCACCCGACTGGCCGCCATCCCGTTGATTGTGACAATGCTGGTCGCAATCACGGTTGTACATGGCGACGATCCTTGGGCAAAGAAAGAACTCGCCGTTGCCTACCTGGCAGCATTCACTACGATTTTAATTACAGGAAGTGGACCGCTCGGGCTCGATCGCTTTCTGGGATTCCGCAAAAAAGGAAAGTAGGAACCGCCTTCGTCGTCGAAGAGCGATTCAGCCACACCTGGTCATCACTCAGGAAACGACATGAAAAGCCACATCCAGCTCCCTGACATCTCACTCTACCTACAGGATGAAGGTCAGGGAGATCCGATCCTGTTTGTTCATGGGTTTCCACTCGACCATACGATGTGGCAGCGGCAAATTTCCGTTCTGTCAGCAACTTACCGATGCCTTGCAGTCGATCTACAAGGATTCGGAAAAAGCACCGTCACCCACGGCACAGTCACCATGGAGAGAATGGCGGATGACCTGGCCGCGTTGCTCGACAGACTGGAGATCACTCAACCAGTGACTCTGTGCGGTTTATCAATGGGAGGATATGTCGCCTGGCGGTTCTGGGAACGCCATCGCAACAAACTGGCCAGACTGATTCTTTGCGACACTCGGGCAATTGCTGATACCGATCAAGGGCGTGCCGAGCGAATGATCACTGCGGACAAAATTGAAGCAGAAGGCACTAGCCTGCTTGCTGACTCAATGCTTCCCAAGTTGTATGCAAAGGCGACTCAGCAACAACACCCTGAACTTTTGGAGAACGCCAGGAAAACGATCCTCGCCAATTCACCAGCAGGGGTCGCAGCAGCGGCCAGAGGAATGGCGGTGCGTCCTGATATCACACGGTGGCTTCCGGCAATCACGGTTCCAGTCCTGTTACTGACAGGGGAGCATGATTCTATTTCCACCGTCGACGAAATGGCCGGGATCGCCAACATGCTTCCGAAGAGCAAGCATGTTGTGATCGATCACGCCGGACACATGGCACCACAAGAACAGCCGGAAGCGACCAATCGAGCCATCCTCGACTTCCTGACGGATTTCTGACCTGCGGCCAAACGCACTGGATGGGGCGTGCAGAAAGTCGCAATGACTCTTCGCGTCGACCACCCTCTCATCATCAAAAAAGCAACGCCTAAACTTCCGTAAAGAAGCTCAGGCGTTGTTATTGAAAGCGTACTCTTTGACCAGGCGAAGACAGAACACCAAGTGAAGGACTACTGTTCGGTCACTCGGAACCCCGAAAGAGCCGGTCTAGATGGCTTCTGGACCAGATTCGCCGGTTCGAATGCGGATCACGTCAGTGATCTCTGTGATGAACAGCTTTCCATCACCGACTCGCCCTGTTCGAGCAGAGTTCATGATTGCTCCCACAGCTTTTTCAAGGTCGCTGTCGATGACAACAACTTCCACTTTCAGCTTAGGGAGGAAGTCCACGGTATACTCAGCACCACGATACTGCTCTTTATGACCGCGCTGACGGCCAAACCCACGCACCTCGGCAACGGTCATACCGATAATACCGCAGTCAGACAGAGCCGTCTTGACGTCATCCAACTTGTAATGGCGGATGATTGCTTCGATTTTTTTCATGACGCAGCCTGACCAAGACTTTCCGACCAGATCGGTCGTTCATAAGCAGACGAACGTGTGCCTGTTCAACTGAAGCACCAGCAGTTCTTCTGAAAAATAAACAAAGTAACAATTCGTTCGACCACTGAATTAGCCCCATCGAATCAGAGAATGACTCGACGGGATGCACTCAAACCCTGATGACCGGCGAGCGAGAACGAACGAGATTCTGCTCGCCAGGAACCGTATCCCGGTTCCCAAAGAAGCCTGCGGTGACAAGTCGCGACAATAAATAACGCTCGACTTGCTTCAAAGCAAATCAGAGAGGAAACAATCGCTCAATCGTCGCTGAATGAGTAATTTCTGAGGCGACAGGAGCACTCTCGAAACGAAACTCGCTGTCCCAGATTCAGGCCGAATATTTGCGTCGATTCAGCAGAAGCAACCCTAACTCAGGTTGGCGGTCGACCACATGCTCAGTCATCGCTGAGCATGCAGGATCGAAAACCGCACCTGATCACTTAGAGGGATTCGCTTCCGGTTTCGCCTGTACGAATTCGGATTGTTTCCTGCAGGTCGCTGATGAAGATTTTGCCGTCGCCAATCTGGCCAGTTCGGGCAGTCTTCAGAATCGCATCAATCGCAGTCTGCAGTTCTTCGGTGGGGACAACGACTTCGATCTTCACCTTTGGCAGGAAGTCGACTGTGTATTCTGCCCCGCGGTACTGTTCTTTGTGCCCTTTCTGGCGACCAAAGCCACGCACTTCAGAAACAGTCATGCCGGAGATTCCAGCAGCAGTCAAAGCGTCTTTGACTTCTTCGAGTTTGAAGTGCCGGATAATAGCTTCGATTTTCTTCATTGATCGGTCCTTATGCGATTACAGGCGCGGCTCCAATTTGGCTCAGCTCGTTCTGTGAGTCAAGAGCGACCGGTCCTGAGGTGGATGTTTACCGCTGATTAAACAACAAGGGAACAAAAAGGGCTGCCAGGAAAGATCGCTTCGCCTCACGAAAAGTCAGAGGCAAAGCGATCGATCGTTCTGCCGGCTGTGCACCCTCAAGAAGAGTGGTGCACAGTCCAATCTTCCTGACATCTTAGAGGAAGATATAACCTTCTTCATTGTGCTGGCTGAGGTCCAGTCCCTGTTGCTCTTCATCCTGAGAAACTCGCAGGCCCATTGTCGCGTCGAGGATCTTCAAAAGAATGAAAGTTCCAATGACAGCAGTCACGGCTGAAGCTCCGACACCGGCTGCCTGATTGATGACCTGCTGTACGTTGCCAGCTTCGATCAGACCTGACACACCTTCAGTCACACTCTTTGTCGCAAACACGCCCGTCAAAATCGCTCCGAGAGCTCCACCAACTCCGTGAACCCCGAAGGCGTCCAGGGAATCATCATACCCAAAGGTCTTCTTCACAGTTGTGCAAGCGAAGTAGCAGACGACTCCAGCAGCGAGCCCCAGAATGATTCCGTGAATCGGGTTCACAGCACCAGCGGCAGGAGTAATACAGACGAGACCGGCAACCGCCCCTGAGCAAGCACCAAGTGTGGTTGGCTTGCCGTGGCCAATCCATTCAGCAATCACCCAGCCCAACACACCACCAGCTGCGGCCAATTGAGTTGCGAAGAAAGCGTTAACGGCCCACTTATCTGCGTTGACAGCACTACCGCCATTGAACCCGAACCAACCCACCCAAAGGAGTGCAGCACCGATGCAGGTGAAGGTCAGGTTGTGTGGAGGCATTGGCTCGCTGCCATAGCCATGTCGTTTTCCGATCACGATTGCACAGATGAGAGCAGAAACACCTGAGCTGATATGAACGACTGTTCCACCAGCAAAGTCCAACCCTGGGAACATCGCCTTTTCATTGAGACCGCACAACCAGCCATCTGCAGCCCAGACCCAGTGAGCGATTGGACAGTAAACAAGCAATCCCCAAAGTGCACAGAACACAGCCATTGTGCTGAACTTCATCCGTTCAGCAAATGCACCGCAGATCAGAGCTGGAGTGATGATGAAGAACATCCCCTGGAACATGCAGAAAATCATGTCGTTGCCAGCAGCGTTCAGTGAACGACCTTCACCAGCAATGACTCCGTTCAACAGAACGTAGTCGAGATTTCCGTAGTAAGGGTTAGTCCCCCCGAAGGCCCAACTGTACCCAACGACTGCCCACAGGATTGTCATCAATCCCATCAGGAAGAAGCACTGCATCATCACACTGAGGATGTTCTTTTTACGAACCAGTCCGCCGTAGAACAAAGCAAGTCCCGGCGCGGTCATCATCAGAACCAGCGCACAGGAAGTCAGCATCCAGGCAACTTTGCCTGTATCGAGATCAGGAGCTTCTTCCACAGCGGCTTCAGTAACCACTTCAGTCGTGGTCGTCACCACTTCTGCAGCGGCAGGGGCTTGCTCTTGAGCAAACGCCATACAGGGAACGAATAACAAGGGAACCAAAGCCGCGAGAACGGCTGCACATCTCATGTAAGTTTTCATATCTCTCTTCGTTCCGAATTCACCAGATCAATTTGTCGCTTCATCGCAAGGAGCCGGAGTCTGCAAATCCGATCCGTATTCAGGACCAGCAGGAACTCACACAGCACCTCGACGTTGACACGGCGACAGAAAATTTGACGGTCGGCCAATGCCCGTGCAGTCCACTGACTTCATGGAGGTCAAGCTGAAATGCCCAATTGCAAGGCCCATGCCAACTCTTAAAGCACGTTGGCAGAAAACGCAGATCACCAATTATTTCACTGCAAATCAATCGGTAATGAATTGAGATTCGCAGGATCCTTCTGCCCAAACGCCGCGCACGCTCGCCCAAAAACAACGCATCCACATTGTTTGATGCACTTTATTTCAACACTCAACAGATCAACGAACCTGCACGCATTTATTGTCAGAACCAGAGGACTTCGCCATCATGCACAAATCAAACCCATTGAGTCCGACAGGTCAGCGCCTCTTCAGAGGTGACCAACGCAGCCATCAACGGTGAGTGCAATGAAATCCCTCTTCACAGCCGTTCTTGCCACATTTCTCATGCTGAATTCTCCAACTGGCATTTCAGTCAGTCGCTCGGCAGATCTCCCTGTCGGCGCAGAAATCCTGAATCTCGACAACCTCGTCGCCTGGTGCATTGTTCCATTTGACGCAAAGAAGCGGAGCCCTCAGCAACGCGCGGAGATGCTTCGTGAACTGGGAATCCGGTCATGCGCATACGACTGGAGGGCCGAACACGTTCCGACATTCGAGGAAGAAATCCGGCAATACAAAGCGAACGGAATCGAGATGTTCGCTTTTTGGGGTGAGCATCCGCACGCATTCGAACTCTTCGAGAAATACAACCTGCACCCTCAAATCTGGCAGATGCCTCCGAATCCCGCGGGTGAGACAGACGAAGCCAAGATTGCTGCGGCCGTCGAAGCACTTACTCCCCTCGCAAAGAAAACTCAGGCAATGAAATGCCCTCTCGGGCTCTACAACCACGGAAACTGGGGCGGTGAGCCTAAGAATCTGGTTGCCGTTTGCGAGGCACTACGCAAACAAGGCTTCAACCATGTGGGAATTGTCTACAACTTTCACCACGGCCATTCTCACATCACTGACTGGCAAGAGTCCTTCACTCTGATGAAGCCATACTTACTTTGCCTTAACATCAACGGCATGAATGCCTCAGGAACCCCCAAAATTCTCTATGTTGGTCAAGGCGAGCACGAGACCAACATGCTTCGAGTGGTCATTGAATCTAACTACTCTGGACGCATCGGCATTCTTAACCATCATGTCGATATCGATGCACGCGAAGCCTTAACACATAACATGCTCGGAACAAAATCTATTAAAACACAGCTAACTAAATAGCATACATTTTTCACACAGAACCAACTCAACAAGAACCACATTATCATGAGTAGCTACTTCCCTAACATTTCGAAAATCGAATACGAAGGCCCGAAGAGCAAGAACCCGCTTGCTTTCAAGCACTACAATCCGGAAGAGATCATCGAAGGCCAGTCGATGAAAGATCTGTTCCGCTTTTCAGTGGCCTATTGGCATTCGTTCCGCGGAACTGGATCCGATCCATTCGGCGCCCCCACTCTGCTCCGCGACTGGGATGACGGCAGCGACTCCGTGGAAAACGCCTTGAAACGCGTTGATGTCGCTTTCGAATTCATCTCCAAGCTCGGCGCGCCATTTTACTGTTTTCACGATCGGGACGTTTCCCCAGAAGGCGCCACGCTCAAAGAGAGCAACGCCAACTTTGACCGTGTCGCCGCCAAGCTAAAAGAGAAACAGGCAGAGACCGGAATTAAACTACTTTGGGGGACAGCGAATTTATTTAGCCACCCCAGGTATCTGCACGGAGCCTCAACAAGCTGCAACGCAGACGTCTTCGCTTATGCCGCTGCGCAAGTCAAAAAAGCAATTGAAGTCACTCACGAATTAGGTGGCGCCAACTATGTCTTCTGGGGCGGTCGTGAAGGATACGTTAACTTATTTAACACCGACATGAATCGCGAGCTGGAGAACTTCGCCAGATTCATGCACCTCGCTCACGACCATGCGAAATCAATCGGCTTCACTGGTCAGTTTCTCTTCGAGCCAAAACCGAAAGAGCCAACCAAGCACCAGTACGACTTCGATGCAGCAGCCTGCCTCAACTTCATCGGGCGCCACGGGCTCGACGGAATTGTGAAGCTGAATATCGAGGCGAACCATGCAACTCTGGCCGGTCACACATTCATGCATGAGCTGGAATACGCCCGAATCCACAACGCTCTCGGGTCAATAGACGCCAACTCAGGCGACCTGCTGCTGGGCTGGGACACTGATCAGTTCCCGACAGATATCTACGTGACATCTCAGGTGATGCTCGTCCTATTGGAACAAGGAGGCCTGCTCTCTGGCGGAACTAACTTCGACGCCAAGCTGCGCCGAGAGAGTATCGATCCAGTCGACCTCTTCCACGCTCACATTGGAGGAATGGACGCCTTCGCTCGCGGGGCCAAAATCGCAGCAGAAATCCGTAAAGACGGAGTCCTGTCCCAATTCGTCAAGGAACGCTACTCCAGTTTCGACTCAGGCATCGGAAAGAAGATCGAAGCCGGCGAAGCCACATTCGCTGACCTCGAAGAATACATGCTGGAAAAAGGAGAAATCTCCCCCAACACCAGCGGCCGACAGGAATGGATCGAGAACATCATCAACCAGTACCTGTAACGAAAACGACAATCCAGTCGACAATGCGATCCAAAGTGCTGGGGCAACCAGGTCTCAGCACTTTGGACGCCCGACCCGACGCGGATCTGCATTTACAAACGACACTTCACACTTGCGGCTTTCGCTGATCACTCCACACCGCCTACGTCGCTCGTGTTTGGTTCGAGTCGACCTCACAGCAGAAGTCAGGATTGAGCCCGCCGCACAGACTGCGAGTGCGAGACTCTCCGGCAATGCCCACTTTCGCATCCCGTTCTGGATGCCAAGTTGAAATCCGGGTGGAAATGCCGAACCTTGCCAATATTATTGAGCCGGTAGCCCTCGCAACCCGTTGCTAGATTTGACCAAAGCCCATCGAGTCGCTCGGCCCATCTGCCTGAATATGGCCTTCGAACAAGAAGATTGGGGTCGAACATCGCATTGCGACAGTGTGTGCGCTGCTCAACACCCCTTATTCAATCAGAATTCCAAGAATTCTTCGACATACATCATAAAACCAACCGTCTCACGACGGGAAAGGCTGACTGATGCTGAAACCGCCTGTGGACATTCAACGTGACCACATCATCGGCCCGCCTGATGCAGAGATGGTGCTGGTGCAATATGGTAGCTATGCCTGCGCTCGCAACCACGCCGTCCACGACGTCATTGAACGATTGAGAAGTCGCTTCGGCAATCGGATGTGTTACGTATTCAGACACCTCCCACGCGGTGAGATCAAAAAATCGCGACAGGCCGCTGAATTCACTGAATTTGCTGGGCAGAAGACAGGTAAGTTCTGGGAGATTCATGAAGCCGTCATGGAGCGCGGTCCAGGACTGTCCAAAGACCATCTCAACGAGATTGCTCAAAACTTCGATCTCCCCTCGCCAGACGAGATTCCCCAGTCCGAGCTTAAGGAGGCACAAGAGCATATCCAAACAGATATCGAGAACGCACAGCAAAGTGGGGCCACGACGACCCCAGCGTTCTTCATCAACGGACGACGTTACGACGGAGCCTGGGACGAGAGTTCACTCGCCGATGCCATGCTCGGTACGCTCGGACATCGAATCCAGTCTGCAGCGTTCAGCTTTGTAGGATGGGGCCCTTCTTCGGGACTGCTGCTGGGACTGGCAACACTCATTGCCCTTCTTCTGAGTAACTCTCCTCTCGGACCGGCGGTGTCTGCATGGTGGGAAACCCCATTAGGCATACAGTGGGGGACAATGGAATTCAGCCATTCACTCCTCCATTGGGTGAACCACGGGCTCCTGACGATCTTCTTCTTCGTGGTTGGTCTGGAGATTAAGCGCGAGTTCACAGTCGGACACCTTTCCAGCTTTCGGGCGGGAGCCCTCCCGGTCATCTCTGCGTTTGGGGGAATTCTTATCCCTGCAGGGATCTACGCGTTGGTTGCCCCTCCAGAATTGAGACACGGCTGGGGAATTCCAATTGGAACCGACACTGCGTTTGCAGTTGCGATGATCGTGCTACTTCGCGACCGAGTTCCAATTGAACTGCGGGTCTTTCTGACAGCTGCAGTCATTATTGATGACATTGTTGCCATTATCGTGATCGCACTGTTCTACTCCGGCGAGATCAATACCGCCTATCTGATCGCTAGCGGTGTTGTGACTGCGCTGGTGCTCGTGCTCAACGGCGCAGGCGTGTATCGAACATTACCATACCTGGCCTGCGCCGTTGCGATGTGGTTTCTACTTCATGAAGCAGGACTGCACGCCACACTGGCTGGTGTCATCATGGCGGTGCTGATCCCCGCACGCTCGCCAGCAAAGTTACCGGCTCTTCTTGCGCAGGCGGCGACGCTGATTCATCGCGAAGACGAGCACAAGGGAGAAGCCATGCGATCAGGTCCGTCGGAATCGGCCTTACTGACATTGGATGCGATTTACTCTCGGATCGAATCGCCAACGGACAAGCTGCTTCGCACCGTTGAACCGTGGTCAAGCTATGTCGTGCTGCCGATTTTCGCACTGGCAAATGCCGGCGTCGCCTGGTCAATGGACGCCTTTGAAGGAAACGGGCGACTCATGGCGGCCATCATTCTAGGGCTTGTCATCGGAAAGCCAGCGGGCCTCGTTGCGGCGGCATGGTTGGCGGTCAAATCGGGGATCGCGGTCAAGCCGAATGCCTATTCATGGCGTCAGTTGTGCGGCGCAGGTGCACTCGGAGGTATCGGGTTCACGATGTCGCTGTTCATCTCGGACTTGGCATTCACAGATGCCGGGAATCAGGCAGCCTCAAAGATTGCGATCTTTATCGCTTCGATCATCGCCGGAGCCCTCGGCACAATATTCTTGTGGGTTAAACCCGAAGGGGACGAAACGCCACGATCAACTAAGCTCGCAAAAGAATAACTGCGACTGCCAAGCCGATGGGTCCGATGGACGGGATTAGTGTTGTTCTGTTGAAAGGCCGATGTCTTGCAGAAAGTGAACTAACACTGGAAGACATCGGAAAGAACTCGGAGCGCCGCTCTCTCGAACGGGCTGCGTTTATTACGGGTCGAGAGTGTCGCTCCTGTCGTACATTTCGGACCAGTCACAAAGGTCTCCACGGGCCGGCGACGGCCATACTTTTTTTTGCAACGAGGTAAGCTGTATTAGTCAAGATCCAGCATATTGAACGTCCTCCGCAAGAAAATGCGGAATTGTAGACAAGCGATCTGCAACTGCTGAATTTCTCTAATAGCTAATCCAAGTCTACGAACCAACTCTATGTAGCGAAGAAATTGTGAACGAGGTATGACAACGACTCGTCGTCGATGTATTGAGTATTCACTCGCAAGTTCCCTACCGGAAGAGCAATTTCGCGAAGTTCGACACCGACTTCCGATAGATCTAGCGTAGCATCTGCGATAATCCACTCTCTGCAAGTGTTATCAAAGATAATATCTGCATCCAACTGGCGCCCCATTCTCCCTGATTTCGCCATCTGTATCAGATCGTCTTCACGATCCGCCGCAATCCATCTAATAATAATCACGTTTTGCTTGTTGTCTTTTTCCGCAAGTAGCGTGAGTGAATCCCCTCCTCCAAGAATGAACGATTCTCTTCCTCCGATATTGATCGAATGTACGGAATCATCAGAGATTAGACAGGCAAAATCGTAATCTAATGAGTTAACTCCCCTCCACAACTGGAAGAATTCTTTAGGAACAAGAACAAAGAGAGGGCCATACCCCTCCAGCCAATCATTACGCATCCGAAAGACTTCCCGTCAAGCACACTTCTGTTTTATTGAAATAATAAAGCGGTTTAGAAAAAATTTAGTATGCCCAAAGATGCGCTGTGTCGTGATCTCAAAACCAACTTCACGAATCATAACGCATAAAGACGGGGAATCGATCTATCTTGTCCCCGTCGGGAAAATTGCAAACTAAATCCACCATGCTTTGAACCGGGAATCTCATACTCAAGGCTCATTGCAATTAGACTACGAAATCCACCCGGGGATGGCGGCGGCCTGGCGAATCCAGTCCTTAAACTGGGCTTCGTTGAAGGGATCATTCTCATAGATGTCGATCCAGCGGGCATCTCCACTTCGCTCGGTTCCCCCGGGAGGGATTGGCTGCAGCGACATTCCGCTAAAGAATGTCACTTTCACATATCGAGTGAAGACATGAAACGACAGGAACCAGCCCTGCCCTTCAATTCCATAGAATGGCGAATTCCACTTCACCGCTTTTTGCACTTCAGGCACCGTCTGAACAATGAGTGCATCAAGCCGCCTTCCCAAGTCACTCTTCCAACCGGGCATCGCTGCAATATAGGCCTGCACAGGTGCGTCGCCATCCCCCTTGGCAATTTGCGGATTTCCCCCGGCAAGAAGCACCACCTTCCCGCTTCCTTCTGCACCGGAAGCAACTGAGGCCGCCTTGGATTTTCTCATTGAGCCTGACGCGGACTTCTCGCTCGCTACTCGTTGATTTTGTGCGATGGCTGCCCGAATCAGCGACTTGAACGCGTTCGCGTTGAGCTCGTCTCCTTCGAAAAGATCGATTGCACGTCGGGCATTTCCGGCCAGACTCGAGTTAAAGAGTTGCTTTGGATCATCGAGAGTAGCACCTCGGGCGAACGTCAGCTTGACCACCTGCTTGTAGACTTCGCCTGTGCAGACGATCCCCGAATGAGCCCAGACCGGGGTTCCTTTCCACTTCCACTCTTCCGTGATCTGCGGGTCGGCCTCGTGAATCAATCGACGCACCTTACTCAGCATCTCGCCTCGCCAGTCGTCCAGCGATTTGATGCGTTCGTCAATCAGCTGTGACGCTTCCATTTGCGAAGCTGACTTTCCCTCACCAGTGACATTGGAAGCGGCCAGCGATTCTGCGGTAACATTTTTACGAGCAGGACGTGCGGAACTCGTACTGGATTTCGGCTTCGAGTTGGATTCCGATTTCTCTGCCACTGACTTCTCCTCAAAACAGAGCTGAAGCTCACCGGGGAGAGCCCGAGCTGCCCCTGAGATCCCCAGTTACAATAGCTCCATACAGCTTTATATTTCACACCAATATCAAAAATACCGATGAGACAGAAACGTTATTTAAAGAGAATTGTAAAGCGAACTGATTCTCTCTTGAGTAGGCAGCGGTGAACGTCGCCTGCATATTCTTGTTCTCAACAATTGCGATCGTTAATTGAGCCAATCCCACAGACATTCCCCCACGCCTTCTTCATCCGATGCACTTAGAGAAGACTCGAAACCAGACCTCAGCTCGTGGCCATATCGATTGATCGCTCGTCGCTCACAGAGTTTGATCTCGATGAAACACGATCTCTCCAAGGGCATTTTCCAGCCTATTTCGGTAAGTCCCACTTTATTCGTATTCGTGACCTTAGACCATGTTTCTATTCACAACACAACAGGTTCAGGAGGCTGAAATGGCTAAGCCACTCAGAGAACATGAGCGAGATAAAAGTGAAGATTTGAATGCAGATCCAATTTCTGGAGAGCCTGGTGCGCATCCAGTTGGAACCGGAGCGGGAGCGGCCGTTGGCGGTGCACTTGCAGGGAAGGCGACCGCCGAATCGATCGATCCGACAGTAGAAACGGAGTATTGGAAGAATGAATATCCTAACCGTGCCTATTACGATCAGAACGTAACTTACGATTCGATTTCACCTGCTTATCGCTATGGTTGGGAATCGCGAGCAGCAAACCAGAATCGAAGTTTCGACGAAGCCTCGCAAGAATTGGAAAGAGACTGGTTGACTCGCAGAGGAAGTTCAAAACTCGACTGGAAAAGAGCGAAACCAGCCGTTCGGGATACGTGGGATCGAGTCGATCCTGCCATGCGGAAGTTGCCCGACAAAACGCTAAAGGACTGATCAGTGTCAGGGGATGGCACTGACTCACATTTCAAAATAGGCTGAGCATCCATTCTGTGCTCGGCCTATTTTAATTGACACGCACCTAACGCATCTGCTCTGCAACAAAAACTGTGGTCGGAGTCCGCCAATTTAAAAAAGACACTCTATCAGATACGCTGTTCAGCGATTTGAAGTTTAAGTTCCTTCAAACTGGGATCAAAATCAATGACAGCAGAGATTGACAGATTCCTGTCACCAGAAGAGAGGCAACTTCTCGGTGTCGATTTAATGAACGAAGAGCAACGTCAAACGCTGCTTAACTGGGGGAGGAGAATGTTCGCCTTGGGTCAGCATGTTGTCTCCGAAATAGCAGCTGTCAAGTATGATGGCAGGCTTGTCATCCTTGAAGATGGATCACGCTGGGAGGTAGAAGAAGGTGACTCTCATATCTCCGAAATGTGGGACACCTTCGACAAGGTCCTCGTGATTAACGACGAGATGTACAAGCTCGATGAATTGGAGAAGGTCGAAGTCCAGGAAGATCTTGACTAACCCCGCATCAGATCTACTCACCGACTTCAGATTTTTTCACTCTGGCATGTGCTCAACTTCCGCGATTTCGTCGATGGAAACCGGAGCTTGCTGGGTGCCATCGGCTCCAATGAGAAACAGCATTCCCTGCAGACTGAGTCGTGCGTCAGGATAGCCAATCACCGACGATTGATCTTGTCGTGTCACGACGACCGGTAACGTTTCGTTGAGGGAAGTGACGCCCTCTTCGATCAACACCGGGAAGCGACTCCAGGCCCAGATCCAGAGCGTCGAGGCCGGGTCAGCGCGGCCGGCCAAATCGCTCCATGCATGTTCTGCCAGCAGCAGATCCTTTCGACTCGCAGTTCGACACCACGGAGTCAGCGCCTCGTCGATCCAGTTTCTACGAGACTGAACCAGTTCGGGAAACTTACTCACTACCGAACTCAATGGCACGAATTCCGACATGCAACTCTCTCACTTCAACTGGCGACTGATGCCAACGCTGCCTATGCGGCGATGCGGTCATTTCCTTCACCACGGTGACGAGCAGTCAGCAAGTGAATCGCGGCGGTCAAGCCATGCAGCGCGTCGTCCATCTTTTGTGTCTCGTGAATGACACGGAGATTCTTGGCGAGGACGGTTTGAACCTCGACGAGTTTCCCTTCTTCATTGTTGATACTGTGCAGTGCCTCCACCATATCACTGACACCTTCACGCAACGACAGCGCCTTGGTTAGACTTCCATCAATGCGTTCCATCAGCGCGGCCTGACGCTCATCGAGAGTCACGACCATCGTCTTGAGACGACCTTCTCGTTCGATATCAAACTGTTCATGTCGAATACTGAGATCATGAAGGGCACTCTTCCATTCGTCGGAATGCTTTTTCTGCTCAATAATTCGCTTTGATTCCAGTGCTTCATGACGCGCTGTCAATTCAGCCAGCACGTTGCTCCAGGCGCGATTATCGTTGTCGTGGCGTTCGTCAAACTTCTCCAGAACACCAGAAAACGCGGCCAGCCAGAGATCGGTATGACGCCCTAAAGTGGCGGCAATCATCTGCAGGGCATCGTCATTCGCAGATTTAATCGCATTCAGAAATGGAGTCAGACTTCCATTCTTCACTTCAAATCGGTTCAGCAATTCCCGGTCAGAAAGCCTGTCAATCTGATGCATGAACCCTTTCTCAACGCGTTCACACATAAAGAGAGCGAACATCATCGACATCGCCGCAGCGAGAGCCGTTGTGGTTGTGTTAAACGCCTGACCCATTTCACTGACGACAACTGGCAATTTTGCAGCCATCTCATCAAACGAAATCCCGCTCAATGCGGTCCCGAAGTGAACCACGGTTCCCAAGAATCCGAGAACTGGTGTCACCGCGATCACAAATCGGGGCAATGTGTAGTTGGTGTAAGTCGTGTCCTCATCCTGTGCAGCGAGATAGTGAAGATGCTCACGAAAATCTTCAGCAGACCCCTTCTGCACGAGATATTCCAGAGCCGCGGTCACTCGTTTGGCAACGCGAGAATTGCGCAGCCAGCCCGGTCGATTCTGGATCGACTCCAACATCTGGACCGCATCGGCTGGGGAATTTTTTCCGTTTCGCTGCGGAAGCCATGTTTCCCGGACGGCCAGCATTTCACGAGGAAAACCGGTCATGCTCAAGACAATATCCGTGAGTCCCCAAATCCACAGGGTGACAATCACGTAATCCACAAAGTGTTCAGTGGTATAACGATGCAGAATTGAATCATGCATCGACGGGTGTGAAACCACCGCATAGAAAATGACGGTAAAAATGCCCCCCAAAACAAGAGAGGGGTCCAGCATCCGAACGAGGAAAGCCTTGCGATTCGCGGACATACTTCTGTCGATCCAATAAAAGCGAAATGCCGGAAATTCCAACCAGAACAGATGACGGAGTTACGTTTCCGCACCAAAATGACTGCCTGTCCTTATACTTCTAAAAGGAAAATCGACTCAATCCGAAGTCGCCATCCCCACCGTTCTCCTCTGTAATCAGGGAAATCTTCGGCGAAACCTGCGAGTTTCTCGAAGCTCACCGTCTCACAAGCGACCACTTATGCGTCACATTGGCCCCCATCTCCGAATTTCGGGCGAGGAATCAACTGATTCGGGCGTCTGCTTTACCAGGCATATTGAACGTCGTAGGATTCCACTTCAGTCACGAAGAAAACGGAAACCGGAACGACCATGGCAGTGCTCCTGCAAATTCAGAACGCGGTAAAGAGTTTTGGCGATCAAGCCCTGCTCGACGACACCAGTGTCACCATTTACGAAGGGACCAAGGTCGGATTCGTCGGCCGGAATGGTGCTGGTAAGTCCACACTCCTTAAGGTGTTACTCGGTGACGAGGAACTCGATAGTGGAGAAGTGATTCGTAACCCGAACCTGCGAGTCGGTTACCTTCGACAGCACGATCCATTTCTTCCTGGAGAGTCCGCACTGGAATTCTTGATGCGAGATTCCGGGCAGCCTGACTGGAAATGCGGAGAAGTCGCAGGGCAGTTTGAAATCAAGGGTGCCTATCTCGATGGCCCAATCTCTGCCTTGTCAGGTGGATGGCAAACCCGTGTGAAGCTGGCAGCTCTCCTGCTCCACGAACCTAACCTGTTGATGTTGGACGAACCAACGAACTTTCTCGACTTGCGTACTCAGATTTTGCTCGAGCACTTCCTCAAGAACTTCGACCAGGCGTGCCTGATCGTTTCCCACGATCGCGCGTTCCTCGGGGAAACCTGTTCCCAAACACTCGATCTCAATCGCGGAAAGCTGACCCTCTACCCGGGGCCGATTGAAGAGTACCTTGAGTTTGTTGACACTCGAAAAGATCACGAAGAACGCGCCAACGCGGCGATCGTCGCGAAGCAGAAACATCTGCAAAAGTTCATCGACAAGAACAAGGCTCGGGCCAGTACTGCGACGCGAGCAAAGTCAAAAGAGAAGCAGCTTGAAAAACTGCAGACGAGCGACGTTGCAGCGGACGAACCAACACCAAACATGAGGGCTCCGATCGTCAACCCACGACAGGGGCCAGCAGTTCGTTGTGTTGACCTTTCCATTGGCTACAACAATTACGCCGTCGCAAAAGAGATCAATCTCGAAGTCGATCACGGTCAGCGGGCGGCCATCGTCGGGGACAACGGACAGGGAAAAACAACACTTCTCCGAACCATCGTTGATTCACTTTCACCAATCAAAGGGGAAGTGAAATGGGGTTACGGATGTGAGATCGGGGTCTATGCCCAGCACGTCTACTCAAGTCTCGACTCAAACCTGACGGTTCTCGAATATCTCGATCGAGTCGCTAAGCCGGGAACCACTGCTCAAGAGGTTCTTGCTGGTGCAGGAGCACTTTTGTTCCGTGGCGGTCACGTCAAGAAGAAGGTCTCGGTACTTTCCGGGGGCGAACGTGCCCGACTCTGCATGGCCGGACTGCTTCTGGGGACCTACAACATCCTGATTCTCGACGAACCGGGGAACCACCTCGATGTCGAAACCGTGGAATCACTGACGAATGCCCTATTGAACTACAAGGGCACAGTCATCTTCACGAGTCACGATCGTCACTTCATGAAGAAGGTCGCCACCTCTGTCATCGAAGTCCGTGACGGCACCGCCAGAAACTACGGCGGGAACTATGAATCCTACCTGTATTCGGTCAACAAAGAGATCGAAGACGGGGAACGTGACTCGGCATCGAACCGAAAACGCCTGGCGACCCCACCGCAAGCCAAACTCGAAGCGGCTGCAGAGAAGACCGTCGACCCGAAGAACGAGCGAGTCCTCCGTAAAGAGATGAACAATCTCGAAAAGACCATCGCCAAGCTCGACGATCAGAAGAAAGAGCTCAACGCCAAGCTGTTGACAACTTCAGACGCCAAACTTGCACTCAACGTTCATACTGAACTCACCAGTATCACCACTCAGCTCAGCGAAGCAGAAGACCGTTGGTGCGTCATTCAGGAACAACTCGGAGCCTGGTAAAAGATCCTACGAGAAATGAAACGACACCCGACATGCTTCAGAGCAACCTCTGAGATATGTCGGGTGTCTTCGCCTATTGAACTCAATCTGCATCACGCCAGCGTGGCGATTCTCTGCATGAGCAGATCTATTTTTTACCGCTGGTTTTCTTAGGCACCTCAATATCCAAAGTGGAATCTTCTTTAGGAAGATCCTTTTCAAAGTTATACGATCCAAACAGCAGGCGGCCTTCTCCTCCTTCGGTCACAACTTCATGTGAGGTTCCGACCACAGAAATTATCGTTGCCCCACCGACCGTTCCTCGATTTCCAGCCAACTTGGTATCGAAAACACCATCTTTGATACTGGCAACCCCTTGAGGGCCAGAGTTCCCTTTGGAAGTGTCCGGATCAAATGTCACCATCCCAAAAGGAACAGGCTTTCCCTCATAATTCACGACACCTTTCAAATGATGTCGTTTTGGACCATCGGGCACAGAAGATCCACATCCTTGCACCACGAGCAACATAGCAAACATCATGGCTGGAATAGCACAATTCTCGTTCAACACTCGAGCCATACTTCATCTGCCTTGATAAAAAACGTAACGAACTCAAGCACACTCTCATCACTAACAAACAACACCGATTCCACATCAGCGTCGAAATTCAAAGGCGATCGTACGACGAAACGCCAGCAGAAGAGCCATCTGGCAAGGGATATCTCGCCCACCAGCTAAGTGACCTACATCCGCAAATGAACACTTCCAACTAACGTAACAATACAGCCGGACTGCGAAGCGAAATAATAGAAGGCCTCAAGGCGAATTTTGCGAGCGAAAAAAATCGCCTGAGGCAACAGCACAGAAACAGCACACTCAACCACAGATCACACACAAGACCTGAGTAGATCATTGTGATTATTCGTTGCTGTAGTTCACAACCTCTGTCCCGGCACGCGACGACAACGCACGAATGACATTCGTATCAATATTCTCGCTGATCATATCAACAGAACCATCCACCATCATGAAGTGGACTGCGCCGGAATGGTTACTACTAAACGCTTTATTATTGAATAGTGGTGATGTCTTCGTATTCAAAGCGAGCTGCAGATTCTTTGTACTGACTGCTGAGTAGTTGACTTGGCCGCCGCGAATCCAGCAACGCAGATTCCCCTTATCTGTGTCTTTTGAAGACTCACCGATCATAATAGTGTTGCTGGTCCCATCGCTCACATCTCGCATCTTTTTATTAATCCCACGCAGCAGAACACCTTCCTGAGCATATCCCCCGTAGTCTGGCGCTGACACCCAGCGGTAAGCCTGACCGGTCGCCGGATTCAAAACGGTTGTATTTGATCCTGCTGGTCCCATCACACCGAGATAATGTGCCGCAGCATCAGTGTTGTTGTAGACAATCTCTGCCGCACTCGGACATAAATATGCTGGGATTTGATTGCCTCGATAAGCGCCATTTCCGCCGCCCGCCCCGGAAGGAGTCGCCCCATCCCACACAATCACGTTCTTGTTGATTCTCTCATACAACGCAGTCTGCTCGAGGTAAGGGAGAATCATGACGTGGAAACTCAAACCATTCCCGGTCTCTGTGTAAGTTGGACCGGTCCCCAATTGTTCCGCAAAAGCACCAGGCGGAAATGTTTTGTGAGTATCGTGGTAATTGTGCAGAGCCAGACCGAGTTGCTTCAAATTGTTCTTACATTGAGAACGCCTAGCCGCCTCGCGTGCCTGCTGTACAGCCGGCAAAAGCAAAGCAATCAAGATTGCGATAATCGCAATCACCACAAGTAGTTCGATGAGTGTAAATGCACGATTGCGATATGAATTCAAAGCCGCGTTTCTCACAAGAATCCTCCTAGAGACCCATCGTGGAGTGCGTCACGATGTCATGGCATAGAAGCCAAAAAAGTCAGAAATGATCGTATTCACAAATCAACATATCCACACCCTCGGATTTCAGCAAGAAAATTATCCACTGAATCCATAAGGCATTCCTGCAGAATCATTTAGAAACAGTACGCCACATCGACCGAAGAACTGAGCACACTGAAAGCTGCCAAGAATCGGCATTCCAAGATGTTGAAAGAAGGCCTCAAACTGACCTTTCCATTTTTCAAATGCATTTTTTTTGATTTCTCGGTAAATTGAACATGAGAAAAGCATCGCGACAGAGGTGTTCTGGTAAGGCACCGAACTGGTACCTCAATCTCGAAGCAAAATTTGACGGATTGTCGACAGGAGTCACTTGTGGTTCGAAGTCACCGATTCTTGACCGGATGCCTACTACTGACGTTGGGAGCTTTGGCTTATTTCTCCCCCAGTGAAGTGGCTGCTCAACGTGGAAAACCACCCGTCAAAAAGAAACCTGCCCTGCCAGTGAAAGAGGGTGGCGTTCAGATCATCAAAGTCGTTGGCGTAGACCCAGACAAACGCATCGCTGCAGCCAGCAGCGCCCGGAAAATTGACCGTCTGATCAACGAAAATCTGGTCAAGCACAAGATCGAGCCAAACCCGAAGGCAACCGACGAACAGTTCGTACGCCGTGCGTATTTGACAATCACCGGCACCATCCCGCTTCCCGTTGCTGCGGAAAGCTATTGCCGTCGTTCAGGTGAAGATAAACACCAGGCTCTGGTCGATCAGCTCCTCGGGACTCCTGCTCACGCCAGCCATCAGTACAACTGCTGGGCTGACACTCTCCGACTCGTCGACGTTGTCCCTGCCGACAACCACATGACCCCTTATCGGGAATGGGTGAAAGACAGCCTGCGGGAGAACAAACCCTACAATACGTTCGTCAAAGAAATGCTGACAGCAACCGGAAATGTGTGGGAAAACCCCGCCGCCGGTTACTTGCTGCGTGACACAGGGATGCCACTCGACAGCCTGAACAACACAGTTCGCATCTTTCTGGGAACGCAAATTGGCTGCGCACAGTGCCACGACCATCCGTTTGATCGCTGGACTCAAAAAGAGTTCTACCAGCTCGCCGCATTCACAGCAGGGAGCGATTATCGGAAGAATTTAAACAACGACATCAACCAGATGATGGCAACGAATTCTCCCAAGACAATGCCTGCTGGGGGATGGTTGTACGACAAAATCGATTACGACTCTCCAGAAGCTGGCGTCGCTCGTGCGTTGCAGAGAGCCAACCGCTTCAGATTCGGTGAAAACGACAAAGGACAACTGCGATTCCCCAAGGACTACGCCTATAAAAATGCGAAGGCAAACGACGTCGTCGCGCCTGCTGTAATTTTTGGCAAGATGCCAGAGATGAACGGCAAACCGCGAATGGAAGCACTTGCTGACTGGTTGGCATCACCAGACAACCCACGCTTCACACGCACGATTGCCAATCGTCTCTGGAAGCAGGTCTTCGGGGTCGGACTGATTGAACCTGTCGACGACATGCGCGATGACACCGTTGCATCAAACCCTGAATTGATGACGTTCCTCGAAGACGAAATGAAGCGTCTCAATTACGATCTGCGAGAGTTCATGCGAATTCTCTATTACACAGAGACCTTCCGTCGTCAGGCAACATACGCCGACCTGACTCCAGACGAGCCATACCACTTCCCCGGTCCGGTCTTGCGACGCATGACTGCCGAACAGGTGTGGGATTCGCTGCTGGCACTCACCATTGAGAAGCCACAATACTCATTCGAGTACGTTCAGGAATTCACCAAGTCGATTACTCTCGATAACACGAAAGATGTCGACAGTATTTTGAGTCAGGTTCAGGCCTATCGGGACTACCAGAAACTGGTAAACGATGAACGTCGAAAGCTGATGTACAAAGGGCAGGAACTGCTGCCAGCATCAGAGCTGCGACAGCCATTGCCAGAAGGTCACTTCCTGCGTGAATTCGGGCAGAGTAATCGTGACCAGATCGACGATAGCACTCTCGAAGGAACTGTTCCTCAGCTGATGGTGATGTTCAACGGAAACGTGACTCACATGATGCTGGAGCCAGGTTCGATCATCCATAAGCGAATC
Source organism: Planctomicrobium limosum (assembly GCF_051465645.1). Classification (GTDB taxonomy): domain Bacteria; phylum Planctomycetota; class Planctomycetia; order Planctomycetales; family Planctomycetaceae; genus Planctomicrobium. The sequence continues at coordinate 2,902,632 of NZ_CP195790.1, forward strand.
ATCTCCAAGAAGAAGATTGACGAACAGATCGACACAATGTTCCTGAGTATTCTCAGCCGTAAGCCGACCACGTCCGAACGGTCACTGGCGGTCAACGAGATGAAAGTTCATGGTGCAAGCGGATACGGAAACGTGATCTGGGCCCTGTTGAACACTCGAGAATTCCTCTTCATCCAGTAATTACGACTTCTCAATCCAGTCGATGGTGAAACAGCCCGTTTCTCAGCCTGTTTCACCATCTTCGTTCAATTCAAAGACAGTGTCCCCAACTCGATTACCAACGCCTGCCGTCGGGACACTTCAAGATAAGACTAAGAAAGACGCACCATGTCACTGCGATCACTGAACTCCATGACACGACGCGATATGATTTGCCAGACGGCATTCAGCGCGTTCGGCCTGTCATTGCTCCCCGGCCTTGGAAATCTCGTCGCGGCCGCAGAATCGACAGCAGGAAAGAATGCTGCTCCAGCAAAGCACCTGATCTACATTCGCCTCGGTGGCGCGATGAGCCACATCGACACCTTCGACCCGAAACCTGGTCGGGAGACACAAGGCGAAACTAAATCGATCCAGACAACGATCCCTGGCGTGTTGTTCAGCGAATACTTGCCAAACCTGGCCCAGCTGACCGACGACATGGCCGTGATTCGTTCCATGAACACTCCAACGGCTGACCACAATCAGGCGAGCTATCTGCAGCAGACCAGCTATCGCAAGATTGCTTCGATTGCTCACCCAAGCCTTGGAGTCTGGGCTCACAAGCTCTTTGGTCCGAGCCACTCTAGCCTGCCAAGCACAGTTCAAATCGGTGGAGGTGTCGGCCCGGGATACATGGGTGCCCAATACGCACCTGTCCCGATCGGCGACCCAAATGCCGGCTTGCAGAACACAAAGTCACCTGCATACCTGACAAACGACGCATTCGACAAGCGGATGGAACTCTCGACGTCATTCGACGCCGGGTTCCGTAAACTTGCGAACGAAAACTCGAAGGTCAAAGGATACGACGATCTCTATAACAATGCAGTCACATTGCTGCGAAGTGATGAACTGAAAGCTTTCGACCTGAAAGAAGAAGACGCGGCGACACTCGAAGCCTATGGACCTTCTCGAGTAGGTCGCGGAATGCTCCTTGCCCGTCGTCTGGTCCAGAACGGGGTCCGCTGTGTGGAAGTGAACTACAACGGATTCGATCACCACACCGATATCTGGACACGTCTTCCCGACATGGCGAATACGCTGGACAAGGCATTGAGCGCTCTCCTGACAGACCTGAAATCAACAGGACTCCTCAGCCAGACAATTGTTGCGGTTGCATCCGAGTTCGGACGTACTCCACACATCAATCAGAGAACAGGCCGAGACCATCATCCTGCCGCGTACAGTTCGATCCTTGCAGGCGCCGGTATCAAGTGTGGTCAGGCGTACGGGAAATCAGACGAAGACGCATTCCATGTTGAAGAAGACGGCGTCGAACCAAACGATTACAACGCAACGATCGCTCGCTGCCTGGGAATCGATCCGAAGCTGGAAGTCTTCTCACCAAGTGGTCGTCCGTTCCGCGTCGGCGACGGCTCAAAGGGAATCGACAAGTTGATCGCATAATCACTCGATGCGATGAACGCACCGCGTTTGTTAAACAAAGCGATAAAGCCCTGCTGGAACAGAAGCAGTCCAGCAGGGCTTTATTAATGTGCTCTCCCAAATAATGAGAGCAAAGACATCATGTAATCCGTTTCAGAACCTTCAGTAACAGGTCAAAAGTCTTTCCATACGGAGGATAGAGCAACCAGCTGCCACTCAATGAAGACTGAATAAAGACTGGTTTCTCTTTACTGAAAGTTCGAAATCCCCATTCTCCGTGATACGCCCCCATCCCGCTCTCGCCGACGCCCCCGAACGGTTGTTCCTCCTGAGCCAGATGCCACAGGCAATCGTTGATTGTTACCCCTCCGGAAATCGTTTCTTTCAGGATTCGGTCTCGTTCGGCCGCGTTGTTTCCAAACCAGTAGAGGGCCAATGGGCGCTCACCGCGACGAATCCAGGCGAGGGCCTCATCAATCGTTTCGTACTCCACAATGGGCAGAATCGGGCCAAAGATTTCCTCTGTCAGAAGTCGGTTCTCTGGAGCGGCTCCAATCACAATCGTCGGAGGCAGTTTCGTTGTCGATTGATCGAAGACTTCTCTGGCTGGATTCACTTCAATGATCTGTGCGCCAGACTGCCGTGCTTCTTCAATCAGGTCCACCAGACGCTCGCGACTCTCGGCATTTATTAGCGATGTATAATCTGGATTATCTCGTAATGTTGGATACAGGGATGTAATTGCTGCTTCAATCGCATGGGCAACCGCTGCAGCTTTTCCTGCTGGAACGAGCAGATAGTCTGGAGCGACACAGGTTTGCCCTGCATTCATCCATTTCCCGAACGCAATTCGACTGGCAGCCAGTCCCAGATCCGCACTTTCATCAATAATGACAGGCGACTTCCCCCCTAACTCCAGCGTCACCGGAGTCAGGTTCGCTGCGGCAACCTTGGCGACTTTCCGGCCAACAGTTGTTGAACCAGTAAAGACCAGATGGTCGAAACGTAGACTGGCAAACGCCTGACCAACTTCTTTCCCTCCTGTTACAACCGACATCTCTTCTGGACCGAAGTGACGCTCCACCAGTAGTGCCAGCAGATCTGCAAATCGAGGAGCCAACTCAGACGGTTTGATCAACACCCGATTTCCGGCGGCCAGTGCGGCGATCGCAGGAGAAATGGAGAGCTGCAAAGGGTAATTCCAGGGGGCAATGATTCCGACCAGCCCCAACGGCTGCCTGAGCAATCGATTGCGTCCTGGAAGAAACTGCAACCCTGTGGGAACACGACGAGATTGCATCCATCGGCTCAAATGGCGACGAGCGTGTCGAATGCTGCTGCGAACAACGAAGAGTTCGGCAAGTTTGGTTTCATGCTGCGACCGCCCATGAAAATCGGCATCGATCGCCTCAATGATCTCCGACTCGTTGACTTCAATCATCTCCTCAAGACGGTTCAGTCGATCAAGTCGCACTGCCAACGGTTCATTAGGATGAATCTCGAAGTGGCGGCGCTGCAGGGCGAACACACCATCCAGGAACTGAATTGTGTCCTGATCGGAACGACTTTTGAGTCGAAATTCGACAGTGCCAGGTGGATGTAACTCTTGAGTTGGCATCAACATGAAAACCTCCCTACAGAACAGTCCGAAACTGTTCTTCTGATTCGGAAATGCCGCATCCAGACGATTTCAAAAATCGCACTGAGTGCTTGCAAATCTGAGGATCATCAGCCCCACCAAGCCCGAAAGTGTGTCGCAGAAACTGCAGACACAGGGGACGCTGACGATGTGGTATTTTTCAGTCTTGGCCCACACACATTTAAGGATGAAAAGAACAAAAATGCTTTTGTGATTCTTTGGAGATCCGGCAATGGGAGATCACCGTCTTCGGGATGCAATCGATTACAGAGTATGAATGATTGCTTCGCTCTTATTTCATTCTACGGCACAAAGAGCGTCGGACTACTGGAATCCTGCAACCAAACTTCCCGGAACGCTTATTCCATGTAATTGCCCTTGAAATCTCAGCGTTCGCAATTTGTAACATCCCGGCAAAACGTTTAGCCGACACCCATGTAACGGGATTCGCTCTGCAACGTTCTCTGAACTCAGAATAAAAAAAGGGCCGCACAGTCATTCCGACCGTGCGGCCCTCGATTCAACCTCTTCAACCCACGGAGCACCAGAGTCCTGACTCAGTGTGATTGAAGGGAGCAGAAGTCTTAGACTTCTTTTGCGTCGATCCAGTTCATCATGCTGCGCAATTCACGTCCGACCTGTTCGATCTGATGATTGCGTTCACGACGACGGCGAGCCTTGAAGCTTGCCTGATTCACTTTGTTTTCCAGCAACCAGTTTCGGGCGAAGGTACCGTCCTGGATTTCTTCCAGAACCTTCTTCATTACCTGCTTGGTTTCGTCAGTGATGATACGTGGACCAGTTGAGTAGTCACCGTATTCAGCTGTGTTGGAAATGCTGTATCGCATGTAGTTCAGACCGCCCTGATAGAGCAGGTCGACGATCAGCTTCAGTTCGTGCATACACTCGAAGTATGCCATTTCTGGCTGATAACCAGCTTCAACCAGAGTTTCGAAACCGGCTTTAACGAGTTCGCTGACACCGCCGCAAAGAACGGCCTGTTCGCCGAAGAGATCTGTTTCGGTTTCTTCAGCAAAGGTGGTTTCAATCACACCCCCGCGAGTTCCACCGATCCCCTTGGCGTATGCCAGAGCGAGCTTCTTGGCTGATTCTGAAGAACTTGGCAGCATCGCGATCAGAGACGGAACACCGCCTCCTTTCACGTACTCGCTACGAACGAGGTGACCAGGGCCCTTTGGAGCCACCAGACCGACGTCCACACCCTGTGGAGGAACAATCTGTCCGAAGTGGATGTTGAACCCGTGTGAGCAGAGCAGCAGGTTTCCTGGAGCCAGGTTTGGCAATACGTCCTGACGATAGACATCGCCCTGCACTTCGTCTGGCAGGAGGATGTTGATCAGATCACCGGCCTTGGCAGCTTCAGCAGCCGAGACAGGCTTAAAGCCATGGCTGACAGCGAGGTCATAATTTGGGCTGCCTGGACGTTGACCGATTACGACATTACAGCCGCTGTCACGCAGGTTCTGAGCCTGAGCATGCCCCTGGCTACCGTAACCCAAAATCGCAACAGTCTTATCTTTCAGCAAAGACAAATCTGCGTCGTCGTCGTAGTAAATCGTAACTGCCATCAGTGGGCCTTTGTTGAGGTATTAGAGAGTGTTAATGCAAGGCAGTGTTCGGAAGCCAGCTGATGGATCAATTCGACTGGCAGCGGCATCTCGAAACGAATTCCTTCAGGACTTCTGCTCTGCCAGTTCGGTAGCGTGAGTCGGATCTGTTGCAAGCACGTCTGCCGTCATTGAATTCTTGCGAGAGAGAGCAATACGACCGGTTCGGGTCATTTCCAGCACACCGAACGGCAGCACGGCATCAATAAATGCCTGCACTTTTTGTTCACGTCCGGAAATCTCAATCATGACATGTTCGCCGCTGACGTCGACGATGCTGGCGCGGAAGATATCAACCAGTTCTTTCACCTGGCTGCGAACTTCGATTGATGGGGTCTTTACTTTGACCAGCATCAATTCGCGTTCGACGTAATCTTCGTTCTTATAGTCCAGAACACAGACAACGGTGACGATCTTTTCCAGTTGTTTACGGACCTGATCCAGAACCCGATCACCGCCACCGACAACGAATGTCATGCGTGAATATTCAGGATTCTCGGTCGGGCCGACAGCCAGGCTATCAATATTGAAAGCGCGTGAAGCCATCATGCCTGAGATATGAGCCAGCACACCAGGCTGGTTCACGACAAGTGCGGAAAGAATGTGTCTCATTGACAATTAGGTCCTGCCAGTTGGCCGGCGATTCGGTCTTGGGCGGTCAGTGAAATTTCAGACGCAACTCAGCCAGAATGACGGAAACTCTTCCAATCAAACCGACTCTGTACACCGCGTTACCTGCAGAAAATCTGGAATTCAAAAGTCAGATTCCAGTCACACTGCATTCCGGCATGACACTGGACAGCCTGCGAGCGTTCGCACTTGTCCTATTTTCCGCCCCAAAATTTGAATCTCAGAGTCTATCGGAGAGCGTGGAGCCACTCAACCGTTCAGTAACGAGAATCGGCTTTTACACCACTTCCCCCCTGCAGAATACGAATTGTCACGCCTCGGGAAAGTCAATTAAAACAGTTGTACTGAAGTTACTATTGTGTTCCAATGTTCAGTACCCTGCCGATTTTGATTTGCAGCTAAAACACGAGATATTCCGCGAATTTAAATTCGCTCATAACGACTGCCGTCACACAAGGAAGAGCCATGGCTAAAGCCAAAGTCGTCAAGAAGGCCGATTCCGCCGCATCAAAAGAATCCAACGGCATTCTGCAGAATGCTTTAGGCCAAATCCACAAGACCTTCGGCGAAGGGTCAATCATGCGGCTGTCCGACCAGCCGGCCGCTGCTGTCGACGGAATCTCAACAGGTGCCCTTTCTCTCGACCTGGCATTGGGTGGCTACGGGTTTCCCCGAGGACGCATCATCGAGCTTTTTGGCCCGGAATCGAGCGGAAAAACAACGCTGGCACTTCACGCCGTGGCCGACGCACAGCGCAGCGGTGGAATTGCAGCATTTATTGACGCAGAACACGCCCTGGACCCGGCTTGGGCCAGAAAGCTGGGCGTCAACCTGGAAGAACTTCTCGTCAGCCAACCATCTTACGGCGAAGAAGGCCTGCAGATTGCAGAAATGCTGATCAAGTCCAACTCGGTCGACGTGATCGTAATCGACTCAGTCGCCGCACTCGTCCCCAAAGCGGAACTGGACGGAGAAATTGGCGACAAGCACGTCGGTCTACAGGCTCGCATGATGAGCCAGGCACTCCGCAAATTGACCGGAGCTATCGCCAAAGCCAAAACCTGCGTGATCTTCATCAACCAGATCCGTGAAAAAATCGGTGTCATGTTTGGAAGCCCGGAAACCACCCCCGGGGGCCGTGCACTGAAATTCTACAGCTCATGCCGCGTTGATGTCCGCCGGATTGCCACCCTGAAAGAAGGGGAAGAAGCCGTAGGAATTCGCATGAAAGCCAAGGTCGTCAAGAACAAAGTCGCCCCTCCATTCCGTGTCGCGGAATTCGACATGCTTGGACATTGCGGAATCAGCATGGAAGGTGACGTTCTCGACCTGGCTGTCACTCAGAAGATCGTCCAGAAAAGCGGCGCATGGTTTAACTACAACGAAACGCGACTCGGACAAGGCCGCGAAAAGGCTCGACAGTTCCTGGAAGAGAACAAAGAGATTCTCAACGAGATCAAAGAGAAAATTCTTGCAGGAAAAGAGTCCATCAAAGGGACTGGCAGCGACACCGACGAAGCGTCAGAATAGCAATAACGCACGCAACTCGTCTGCTGGCGGACCGCCAGCAGACGACGATCGCCCTTTATCCAGAATCTCAGGACGACTGCATGACTCCCCGAGAAGTTTTGGCGCTTTGCCGTCAGAACGAAATCCAGGCAATTGACCTGCGATTCATGGACTTCCCCGGCACGCAGAAGCACTTCACTATCCCCGTCAACGCACTGACGGAGAACAGCTTTGAAGACGGCCTCACCTTCGACGGATCATCGATGCGTGGATGGCAGGCTATCAACGAGAGCGACATGCTCGTCGTTCCGCAGTCTGAAACGGCGTTTGTCGACCCGTTCATGAAGCTGACACTGACGATGACCTGCAATATTCAGGACCCCATCACCCGTAAAGACTATGCGCGCGACCCCAGGAATGTCGCACGAAAAGCAGAAGCCTACATGCGGTCGACTGGGATCGCAGACATTGCCAATTTCGGACTTGAGCCTGAATTCTTCATCTTCGACGACATTCGGTTCGACCAGAACGAACGCGAAAGCTACTACCATATCGACAGCATCGAGGGTGAATGGAATCGGGGATTGAGTCGCGGAGAATCGAATCGTGGATACCGGATTCGTCGTCGCGAAGGGTATTTTCCGATGCCTCCAAGCGACACCCTTCAGGACTTGCGCACCGAGATCATGCTGGTCAGTCAAGCATGTGGCGTTGAAGTAGGCGGCCAGCACCACGAAGTGGCGACAGCCGGGCAATGTGAAGTCGACCTGAAATATCAGCCACTTCTTCAGGCAGCCGACAATCTCTTGCGATTCAAATATATCGTCAAGAATGTCGCCGCCAGAACGGGCAAAACCGCAACCTTCATGGCCAAGCCGATCTGGAACGACAACGGTTCCGGTCTGCACATGCACTTTTCACTCTGGAAAGCTGGCCAAACCTTATTCGCTGGCTCCGGCTATGGCGGCCTCAGCGAGTTGGCAACACACGCAATGGGCGGCATCCTGAAGCACGTGCCAGCACTTTTTGCGTTCTGCTGTCCAACAACCAACAGCTACAAGCGAATCGTTCCCGGCTTCGACGCGCCAGTGAACCAAACTTACAGCTTCAGAAATCGATCAGCCGCCATTCGAATCCCAGTCCACACAACATCAGTGGACACAAAGCGATTCGAGTTCCGCTGCCCAGATCCAACGTGCAACCCGTATCTGGCGATGTCCGCAGTCCTCATGGCTGCCATCGACGGAATTCAGAACAAAATTGACCCGGGGCTGCCACTGGACAAAGACATCTACGATCTCACTCCAGACGAACTCTCAGACTTTGCAAAAGTCCCATCGTCACTGGAAGAAGCACTCAACGCACTGAGAGAAGACGAAGGATTTCTCTTACGGGGCGACGTCTTCACCGAAGACGTGATCGATACATGGATTCGATACAAGGAAACAAACGAGGTGAACGCTCTGCGAGAGCGCCCTCACCCGTGGGAATTCGCCATGTACTTCGACATGTAGACTGAAAGCCAAAGCCGACGAGTACCTTCACTCGTCGGCCTTTTCGATTCGCGACGCAGCAGAGCCACCTCTACAACTCGCTCGAAAACTATGATTTTGAGTGAAATTCCGACCAGCGCTGCCACGCATAGGTCCATTCCATCCACATTCGCATCACTCCCCAAAGACTGCGCATTCTTGCCATATGCTCGCGGGTGAGTGCCGATTGCCCATCGCCAGACTGCTGTGCTGCTGCTTTCAACCCCCAACGCTCCGACAGAACACCACACAAGCCGTCTGCACTCAGGTCCGGAACAGCGTCATCACCTGTCAAACCGGCCGCATCCGCTTTAACGAAGAGTTCGAACAGGTCATTACGAGCTGGATCAACTTCCAGAGGGCGATTCTTCTCCTCACACTCCAGAACAATCGCGTCAACCCGATCGAGAATAAATGCTTGAAGTTCTTCCGGTGACACAGCTTCCGCCATTTTGAATAAAGTAGAACGAACGTTGCCAATACGATTGACTGAATAAGCTCAGCCATGATCCCCGCCAGCACCTGCATTCGAACCAGCAATCGCACCCATCATCGGGACCTGCTCTGCCTGAAGCCCAATTGCGACGCAGCCTAAAATGCGGACCGCTACAAAGAGTACACTGCACACCGACGTCAGGTCGAGTATCCCGCTGGTGCACGAATCCGGTCCATTCGCAAAGAATCAGACAGTCGGGCACCCGTCGAACTCATTTTACCAATAACTCCTCGTGCCTGGCACTGGTTCAAAAGTCGCGTCCTACAGCGACGCGATCTGAATTGCATCCCAAACCATTTTCCCCATATTCTCAGCACGGAACTCCAGAGTAGTGGACTTCCAAGAAGCACAAAAGTCTAATGGAACCCGTCACTTCCGTCCGAAAGTGACGTTGAGCAGTTCCGGAGACTCCTTTGTTGATTTCAGGAAGGCCCTTCGATAAACTGCTCTGTCCCAAAGTGGAAAAATCTGGCATAAACAGCCGTAAAGCATTGGTGTTTAGGCGATTACGATGGCTATTGATAAAAGTCTGCGACGGGGCAGCCGTTTGAGCCGCTCCCGAAATGTTCTGAAACGCGATGAACGTATCCTCATTATGAAGGAAGACGATCGCTGGACGGACGCCACCAGCCCACTCGGTCTGCCAAAGACCCGCGTCCAAAAGGCTGTCGTTGGTAAGAAGAAGAAAGAAAAGAAGGAAGAAGAAGCAGATACAAAGAAGAAAAAGAAGTAGTTCTGAAACCAGAACTTACGGTCGCGATCGGGCAGTTTCAACCTTTAAAGCTGCCCAATCCCCTTGCTTATGCGCTTTATAAAATCGCGTATTGCAATGGCTTTCGAGTTGCCCCATTTTCGGTGCGAGTCCATTCGACCTCAATTTGATGCGAATGTTCTCCCGGAATTCGGCGCACTCGAGCGTGACCGATTCTTCATCTGCCGACGCTCAATAATTTCACCGCCGAATCATCTGTTGATCCGGCGGTGTTTTTTCCTGCGCGCTATTCTGGCAACGTTGGCCTCTTCCCAAACTCACAGGCTGGAACGAATTTCAGCCAGCAGATGATCAGTTGCCGTCAATTCTTTGGCAATCCCATCCGCAAGTGGCATTGGTGACTGACCGGGCGAGACACCCCAGGTGTATGTTTCCACCTCAAGATGCGGGGCATAGACTAAATCAGAAACAGCCTGCAAAGCTGGCTTCAATTCATGTCTCGTCGTCCGAAGTGCCCCCAACTCCTCGATGTGTACCGGCACATGGAAGTGAATTCGCCAATCACTTGCCTGTTCAAATTCGGCAGAAGGTCGTTCGCAAAGCTCTTTGGTGAGATCAGTGACAGACACGATCCCGCCAGTCTTCTGTTTCGCAAAGACCTGATGCAGATAGCGCGGTTCAACAAAGCCCTCCAACTGCTTGCGCCCCAGTTCATTCCCCTGAACGCAATTCAACTCAACTGCACAGGTGATATGCACCTTGTTGATGCGAATCTCAGCGGCAGCAAGCTGGCGAATTGATTCCGGGATGTCCTCAAACTCAACAGCCTGATGACAGATGTCGTAACAAACTCCGACATGGCGCTGCACAGCATCCAGCAAACCTGCGGACTCGGCGGCAGCAAACAGCTGATCAAAAAACGCCAGCGTTTCAGGAGTCGTCTCCAGAACACAACACGGCTCAGGTTCGATCGCCAGACGGATCACCTGCCCGGATTCATCATGCATGTCATCGAGAAAGCGAGCCAGTTCAAGCAACTGAGCGATACACTGCTGGCGAAAATCAGCTGGGTACTGGCGTTCTTTAAAGCCCAGCGGAACTGTCGAAAGACTTCCTTCGACTCCGACTGGCATCAATTGCGCTAAAACCGACGCACATTGAGTCGTGTACTTGAGACGTTCCGGATTGGACCAATCCGGCAAATAAACCTGTTCCTTGACGCGTTCGCTGTGAAAATCACCAAACGGAAATGAATTGAGCGTATAGCAGATCAACTGGTTGTCGGCGAGAACCGCCTGGAGACGTTCGATCCCCCCGTTTGATGAGTTCAGCTCATTGATCACGGGAGATGACAGCCAAAGCCCTGCTGCCAACCGCTTGCCAAAGATTCTGGCTGCTTCAACGGTATGTTCCTGAAGCCCCGCGAGCACTGCATCAACAGTGATTCCCGGGTGAACGTTGGTGCAATAACTCAATGGCAACGTACTCAGCGACATACAAATTCCAGACGCTTCCAAAACACAAACAGCAAGCAATTATCCTGCTGAACCACTCTACCGCGACTCCACAGGCACACTCGAACCACCGACCTCTCTGCAGTGCCAAGATATCAGGTTCACAACCGGTTTGCTTGTGGAAGTGCACCTCTGTGACGAGTGACCTAACAGAACACTCACGAGAATCAAACTCAGCCCAACTGCTGAACAAGAGTGGTCACCAGCTCACGAAAGCGAAACTCGGCACGCGACGCGGCCTCAACGACATGATCACCACTGGCTGCGGAAGGAGAATCCGGGTCACAGAGGTTCGTAATCATCGCAATCCCCGACGTCTGGATTCCCAATCGATGAGCAACGATCGCTTCTGCGATTGTCGACATGCCGATCGCATCGCCCCATTCGCGAAACATGCGTTGCTCAGAGCGCGTCTCATAATTCGGACCGGTAACTCCGATATACACTCCACGCCGGGCAGGGATCTTTTTCGCGGAAGCAATGTGGTCAAGCTGGTTGACCAGTTTCCGACAGAACGGACTCCCACCAGCTCTTCCAGTGGCTGCCAACCACCCCGGCACTTGAGCACGATGCATGTTAAAGTTGAGATGATCTTCGATGATCAGCAAATCGCCAACAGACATGCCAGGAGCCAGACCTCCTGCGGCACATGACAGGATCAGCGTGCGGACTCCCAACCCATGTAATACATGCATCGGGAAGGTCGCCTGCTCCCAACGATATCCTTCGTAGAAATGCGAGCGGCCCTGCAATACTACAACTGGAATTGTTCCGCTCATTCCACACACAAGTCGACCAGCATGGCCGACTGCAGTTGGCTGCGGAAACCCCGGCAGTTGACGAAAACTCAGTGCAGACTCGACCTGAATTGAGTCAACAAATTGCCCCAGGCCGCTTCCAAGAACAATGCCGACGGGTGCAACTCCGGACCACTGCTTTCGAATCAGCGCGAGACAGTCGGCAACGAGTTGTGACTGACCGACATGCACTTCATCAGGCATGCTTTCCGACTGTTGTAAATCAACCATGCAAACCGCAAAACGAAACCGAATTCAAGGAAAGCTGAACCACAAACAGGCATGAGACAATGCCGTTACACCGGAATCTCTGCCCCCAGACTCGCTCCGGTGAGATCGGTTCCTCTCAGGAAGTCCGCTGCATTCATCGCCCGTTTACCGGCAGGCTGAATCGTGTTGACTCGCACCCATTCCGGAGCAGATTCACTTCCAATCCGCACAAGGATCTCACCATTCTTAACCTGAATTTCCCCAGGTTGAAGAGTTGTCGGCAACTCTTCTGAGGCGGGCACCGGATCAACGTCGAGGATCAGAACGCGCTGCTGCTTTCTACCGGGAACATTCAGAAACGAATATGGCATTGGCCAAGGCTGCATTGCCCTGATATGCCAACCAAGTTCTCGGGAGGGCAACGACCAATCGACAAGTCCTTCTTCCTTCTTCAACCGCGGCGCCTTTGTCACGCCTTCGACTGGTTGAACTGCATGTGCCACTGTTCCCTGTTCCATTTCATTCAACACCTGCAGAGTGAAGGGTGCTGAAAGTTGCGCCAGACGGTCGTGTAACTGACCACTTGTCTCCTTGGCCCCGATCGGAGTTTTGAACACTCCCAGAATCGGCCCTGCATCCAGCTTTGGCTCGATCTGAAAGATCGTCACTCCGGTTTCCAACTCTCCCTTCCAAACCGAATACTGAATCGGTGCTGCTCCGCGATACTTTGGCAAAATCGAACCATGCAGGTTGATTGCCCCTCGCTGTGGGATTGAAAGCAAATTTGCCGACAGAATTTGTCCGTATGCCGCAACGACAAACAGATCTGCCTGAAATTCACGAAGGCGATCGAGTGACTCAGGCGTGTTGACTTTATCCGGCTGAAAAACAGGGATTTGCCGACTGATCGCCAATTCTTTCAATGGATTGGCATGTTGATGATGCCCCTTTCCGACTCGATCCGGTTGAGTCACCAATCCAACGACATCATGAGCAGATTCCATCAACTGCTTAAACGCAGGCAGTGCAAATTCCCCGGTTCCCATTAACAGCACACGCATGCGTACCACGTTCCCTGTATCAGATTAAAATGGAGTCGTCTTCGCCGCCTTGCGATTCCTTCGACTCTCTGCCGGGAACGCAATCGACGCGAATCTTGCAACAATCGTCAGTGTGTTGCAATGGGGGAAACGTCACGATGAACGACACGGAACTTACTTGCCCCGATCGGTGCACCGCAGTTGTGGAATGTCACGCCATTGATCTTGTAATCATTGATTGGTCGATGCGTATGACCAAAACAGACATGGCGTATTCCAGTTTCCGGTCCCTGACTGATATGGCCAAGGTAACTCAAGATCCGCTTCGCGACCCGCTTCTTTGGATAAACCGCCGGTGGAGCGATTCGATGCAATTGGGCACGAACAGCAAGCCCATAAACCTGATGCTGAAACGGGGAACGTGAACCATGTTCAAACATCTCACGCTGACTCGCGAGTCGCTCGGCCGTCGTATTCTTGCTGTCTGCAATATCGCCATGCAGGAACAGAGTGTCTCCCTTGCGATGAAAATAACGGTCCCATTCAAAGGCGTCATGAATCTGCTTCAGATCAGGCAACCGTTCATGCATCAGCGGATGATCATCATGGTTTCCGAAGATAAATCGAACCGGAGTCCCTTTTGCGTTCCGGATCAATTCATCAAGCCACGCGATCGCAGCATCTGCAGTCGCCTCCGGGGTCGGGTGAATCGACCAGCGAAAATCAAAAATGTCGCCGCCCAGAATCAATTCATCTGACGACTTTGCAGCTTTGACCAACGTATCAAAATAATCATCGGCGGAAGAGCGTTTTGCAAACAGATGCAAGTCCGACACAAAGGCAATTTTCGACATCGTAACGTTCTCACGCTGAAGTGGGTCCATCTGCCCAACAACTCTGCATGCGGACCTACTGACATTTTATCGATCTGAAGACAATCGGGAATTCCTACTCAGCCAAATTCTCTCAACTTCTTTTCAGACATTGAGATGGGAGATGAATTCCAGCTAAAATAATCACTCATGCATGATCCGGCAAAAGCAGTACGAATCGACAGCGACAAGAGACTTCGTGAACTTATGAGAAAAAACGTCGTCTCTCCGTTCTGCAACTGCACCTGTGATGATCTGACGATTGAGGTCAGCAAAGGACAACTGATCCTGCATGGCCCCGCTTGCGCCGCCACGGTCAGCGCTCTCCACCAAATCAACACCCCGCCAGTCGAAACAGCCTCACTTCGTCAGAGCCCCTGCCTCCTCGACGAAGCCATTCTTCAGGCAACCACGATTCTGAAAGAAAGCCGCTCTCCCCTCCTTTTCGGAATGTCCGGGATGGGAACAAAAAGTCATCGTGCAGCGATTCGTTTGGCGGAAGTGATCAGAGGAACAATCGACGGCGGCGGATCGAAACTCAAGCAGGCCTCACTCCTGGCATTTCAGCAGGTGGGGCTTTCAACATGCACGCTTGGAGAAATTCGACAACGGGCAGATCTGATCATCATCTGGGGAGCCGACCCGATTTCCTCTCATCCTCGACTGCTCGAACGGCTTGGCATTTCGGCTCATTCACAAAACGTGTTCGTCATCGACGGCTCTCCCACCCAAACAAGCTCCGCCTTTCCACAATTCCTTCATTTTCCGACGAACCGCAATCTCGACCTGACTCAGTTCCTTCGAGCGACACTTCGTCAGAATTCAACAGATGCCCCTTTTCCTGCAAATTTCCCGGGCGATCTGAATGCAGACCTTCTCAATAGGCTCATTGAGTCCATCCGGAACTGCAAGTACGGCGTGATCCTCCTCGGCGAAGGACTGGCACAAGGATCAACACCAGCGCCGACAGTCACCGCGTTGTATCAACTCGTCGAGGAATTGTGCCGAAGTAAGCGTTTTACAGCACGTCCGTTAACATCGCCGGGCATCGAAAACGTCCTCGCATGGCAGACTGGATTCGCGTCCGCAGTCAATTTTCGGAATAGCACTCCTCAAAGTTCCCCACTGGAATTTTCAGCAAACGAGTTACTGCAACGTCACGACGTCGACTGCGCTGTCATTCTCGGAAGCCGAACGCTTTCCAGCCTGAGCAAACCAGCAAAAATGTGGCTGACACAGATCCCGACAATTTTCATCGATCCGCACGGCACCGGGTGTCCGCCAGACGACAACTGGCTCATTCCAACAGTGCACATCAAGACCGCTGTCGACGGGATTCACACCCACGATACAATCTACCGCCTGGACGATGTTGCCTTGCCAATGCGACCGCTAATTTCGACATCGCTGCCGACGGTCGCTTTCGTGCTGGAAAAACTAACATCAAATCTGGCATCATACTGACCTCAGCCTCTGCGACAGAACTTCGACATTCAATCATGGATGACCAAAGAGGACACGGCATGTTCACTGTGCAATTCTTTCGATTCGCACTTACGATCTTCATTCTGCACGTCGGCCTGCACGCGTTCGCTGGCCAATCAAACAGTTTGATGGATCTCTCAACCGACGGCACACTGCTCGCCTGCTCGAATCGAGACAGCGGAACCGTCACCGTGATTGACCTTCACACGGGTAAAGTGAAATCCGAGATCAACGTTGGAAAGCATCCTGAAGGGGTCACCTTCATCGGAGACACCCATCAAATCGCGGTCGCCGTCTATGCTGACGACGTCATTCGCATTCTGGATGCTGATCAGGGGAAGATCACATCCACCATCGAAGTCTTGGATGAACCGTACTCCGTCATTTCATCACCTGACGGAACACGTCTCTATGCCACGCTTGAATACCCCGGGCAGGTGATCGAACTCGACCCGATCCAAAACAAGGTCCTGAGTACCATTCCCGTCGGAAAACTGGTTCGCGGGCTGGCTCTGAAATCGTCAGGTCAGTTACTGGTTACCGAGTACCAGACCGGCATCGTGAAAGCGGTCGACGTGAAGTCCCGTAAGGTTGTCGATGAATGGAAGGGATCCTCTCAAGAGAATCTTGCCAGACAGATCACCATTCTTCCCAGCTGGGACAAAGCCTATGTGCCGCTCCAGCAGTCGATGACAGATGTGCAACACGGAGCCGGGTCCATCTTTCCCTACCTGTCGATCATCGACACCGATTCGAAGGAAGGCAAACGCAGGAAACGGGTCCAGATGGATTCGTTCTATCGCGTCTATGTCGTTGCAAACCCGTGGGAAGTTGCCATTTCCCCCAACGGCAAATCGCTTTACATCATTTTCAGCGGCACTAATGACATGTTTGTCTGCAACCTGATCAACGATAATTATCGGGAAGTGGAATTCGCTGCACTCCTCCGAATTGGAGCGAATCCAAGAGCAGTCAAAGTCTCTCCTGATAATCGCCACTTCTACATCTACAACGCACTCGATTTCACCGTCGACGAATACTCCACCCGCACAAACGAGAAGGAGCGGTCCTTCACGGTCACAAAGTGGCAAGACACCGATGAAGTCCTGCTCGGAAAGAAACTCTTTTACTCCGCAAACAGCCCGATGAGCATGCAGCGGTGGATTTCATGTTCCAGTTGTCACCCTGATGGCGACTCCGATGGCCGGACATGGCAGCAGCCTGAAGGTCTAAGAAACACTCAGGCACTCTTCGGAGTGAAGTGGACACACCCGATTCACTGGTCTGCCGATCGTGACGAAGTACAGGACTTTGAACACACGATCCGGTCTCCACTCATGCAGGGTCGGGGACTGATTCGTGGTCGAGTGAATGACTCGCTCGCAGAGCCAAACTCAGGCAAGTCAAAAGAACTGGATGCACTCGCCGCCTACGCGAACTCGCACCCCTTCAAGCTCAGCCCCTACGCAAAGAAGGGAATTTCCGAATCGGCTAAACGCGGCAAAGAGATCTTCTTCAACGAAACCGTAGGCTGTGCAACCTGTCATTCGACTGCAGTTTACTCAGACCAGAAG
The DNA here is from genome assembly GCF_051465645.1 of Planctomicrobium limosum. Classification (GTDB taxonomy): domain Bacteria; phylum Planctomycetota; class Planctomycetia; order Planctomycetales; family Planctomycetaceae; genus Planctomicrobium. The sequence continues at coordinate 2,919,857 of NZ_CP195790.1, forward strand.
ATGCACAACGTTGGAACCGGAAACGACGATCCAACCGAACTGATCGGACCAACGTTCGATACTCCAACACTCCTGGGGGTCTACCGCACTGCCCCTTACCTCCACCATGGAAAAGCCGAGACACTGGAGGAAGTGCTGACAACCTGCAATCCGGAAGACAAACACGGAAAAACAAGTCACCTGAAACCAGACGAAATCAAGGACCTAGTGGAATTCATGAAGGCTCTGCCTTATGAATTGCCAGATGAGTCAAAGATGCAGTCCTTGTCAGCGAAGTAACACAGCCGACAGAGCAACACAATCAGGGAAACAACGAAGCGGACAATGTGTACTCAGGCACACGTTGTCCGCTTCGTATTGATGCCTTTGAATTCCAACCTCTTCGACAATCGGAAACCGAACAATCTAGCGGACGGTGTAGAACCGGTGTTCGGTTCGCTGACGGTACTCTTCGCCGGGCCGAAGCGCCGTAGATGGGAATTCCATCTGGTTTGGCGAGTCAGGAAAATGCTGGCATTCCAGACAAAACGCTTCGTGCCGTTGATGGTTCCCACACTGAGAAGAACCGTCAAAATGATTCGCGGTGTAGAGTTGTACGCCCGGCGTGGTGGAATGAACCTCCATCACGCGGCCACAGTCAAGATCAGCTGCACGTGCGACGAGTTTCAAAGAGCCATCCCAGTTACGCACGACGAAACAATGGTCATACCCGCCATTGGTCAGCTCGATCGCTTTCCCGAGAAACTCAGGGACACGGAAGTCGAATGCTGTTCCTGCGACGCCCAGAATGTTCCCGGTTGGAAGGATGCTTGAATCAACTTCAAGGTACGAATCTGCACAGACCTCAAGTTGATGATTGAGGACATTTCCTGCCCCTGCCAGATTCCAGTAAGCATGATTCGTCAGATTCACGACGGTTGGAGCATCAGACCGAGCACTGTAGTCAATTGACAGAACATGATTATCGATTCCATAGGTAACAGAAACATCCAGCCGGCCAGGGTAACCATCTTCTCCCGCTGGACTGGATGTCGTGAACGTCACAGAGTTCTCACCCATTTGTGAGGCCCACAAGTGACGAGACAACCCCTTGGTTCCACCATGAAGATGATGCTTTCCGTTGTTGATCGGAAGAGTGAACTCTTTCCCATCCAGCCAGAATTTGCCCGAGCGAATCCGGTTGGCAAAGCGACCGACCGTTGCCCCTAAGTACGATGAGTTCTCCGAATAGGTTTCGGGATTATCGCCACCAACGACTACGTTCTTGGAATTACCATTGCAGTCCGGGCAGACAACTGAAACAAGCGCCGCCCCCAGATCTGTCACCTGCACGCGGAGAAATGGATTCTCCAGCGTAAACAGCGAAATGACTGCCCCCTCTGAATTCCGTCCCCAGTCCTGCTGCATCGTAGACATCGACCGTCCCTCGGAATCCATGTGCATAAAAAAAGCGACCAGAACAAATCTGGTCGCCAATTCTAAAACTGCTATTTGAAAAACGGAAACCTGACGCCACCAGCTTATCAGCCTTCAAACGGCTTTGCTGGCCACTCAAAAGTCAGTACCTGCTCCATTCAAACTCAGTTCATCAATAACGCGGCAACCAGACCACGTTCAACATATTTGAACGTGCAAAATGACTTCTGCCAGTCCAATTTTCACTCAGAGTGAATTCACATACATGAACGGATCGCAAGCAATCAGCTGTCACCGTCATGTCTCCCTGAAATCAGGGTTAGAACTTTGGAATTTTCTCGCCTGGAGGTGGCTTGTTATATCGTGGATCCCAGAACCGCTCGGTTAGCTGGTACCCGAATCCGTCAGCCTTCTCGCGAGCAGCACGTTGAGCCCACGGAGTCCCTGGGTGATTCTTGATCACCTGGTCATACATTGCCGTGGCTTTAGCCTTCTGCTCTTCCAGTTCCTTCATGTCGATCTTGGTTGCGCGAACCTGTTCCGGTGTTGGCTCTAACAACTTTGTCGTGTGCCAGATGTTCCACTCGTTCGACTTCGCGTCCTTAAACGCTGGAGGATTCTTGGCATGTTGATCAAGCAGCAACAGGTACTGGAACTGACGAACACGATAGGACATCAACTGAGCAAGCACGAGGTCGTATGCAGCACGCCAGCGTGGCTCGCGTTCCTTGTCTCGCAGTTTTTCAACTTTCTGCAACCGGACAATTCCCTCGTTCAATTTCACAAGAGATCGTAAACAGCGACTGAAGTTTTCGTCCTTCTGCTTGATGAATGTGGCAATTTCCGGCGACCAGTGTTCTCGCTTCAGATTCAGCTGGTTGTCGATATGCGGGTTCAACGCATAAATCACCTGCCAGATTGTCGCCCGAAACTCACTCTTATCTCGGTTCTGAACGTACTCGCGAGCGGAGACCAGAGGTGGCTCATACTCCTTCATCGCGAGGTCATCAAATCGTCGGTTCGATCGAGCATCACGGCCAGCCAGACTCTTTTCCTGTCCGGCAAGCATGAAGTAGATCCCGCCAGATTCCTTCGCAAGTCGAACTTGAGCATAGGGGCCAAAGCCACTCGAAGCAGCGTCCCAGCGTCCGTGCAATCCGTCATACTGCAAGCACTCAGGCTCCGCAGTCTCTGGACCACGACTGACCCGAATCCAGTGAGTCAATCCGGTATTTGGACTCACCCATGCCTGACTTGCATAGGGGTAACCAAAGATTGCTTCTCGGCCCATGAAGTAAACAGGGGCTTTAAATCGTGACGCCCGTGCAAGGGTCTCTTCAACCTGACCCGAATCATCACCTGTCTCATCCGTCACGAGAATCACAGCCAGCTTACGATTTGTACGGGCCGCCTGAGGACCGTATTTGTCGATAACCTTCTGGATTGCGCCGAACGTATTTTCTTGTCCGGATTCATCGTCCGGAACCGCGTCAATGGCTTTCTGAATCGCCGGCAAATCACTCGTAGGTGATGGCAGCAATTCCTTAACATCAGCCCCAAAGCTGCAAATCATCGTTTCCAGTGAGGAATACTTCAGATTTCGGGTTTTGGCTTCGTTTGCCGCAATCTTCAACTCTTCGTAGATCTTGTTGACGTTATTGCGAATCTCGACGCGGTCGTCTTTCAAACTGTTAGAAGCATCAAACAGCCAGACAACAATGACCGGTTCCTTACGCATCATTCTGGTGAGTTCTTGCGTAATACGCCCCATCGCGACGCCGTATCCTTCGACACGCGCACCGGACTCACCTTTCACATGACCTTCGCCGAGGTCGAGCCCCATTTCTCCGACACCGGGAATTGAAATATCCCCAATCGTGACAATACGCAGATCAGAGGCCCCTTTGATGACCTCTGATTCTGAGATTTTTGCCTGAGCCATGGAAGCAGTGCCGGCCCCTGCCATGCCGCCAATGCCCGTGCTGACCATTCCGCCAGACTGCATCGACAGATTCTCAGAGACTCGCGTATCCAGGCTGAGATCCTGATCGAACTCCTGCTGAGCGCGATCATCTGCCAGAACAGTCTCTACCACGACGTTATCATTGGAAATGATATGCGATGTGATTTTGTAGAACGAAAACGCCAGCAGCGCCATGCCATGGATCAGCGCGGAAATCACAAACGCAGATGCATTTCCAGAGCGAAAGTATTCCAACATTGTCAAACATCCTGAAACAGGACAACACAAAAAACGGAATAAAATTTCGTCCGTGAATCAAAAGGAAACAGCGTCTGCGCGACGGATTAAATGCCCGCTACACGACTGACCTTAATAACCATTCGGCATCTTACCGAAGGCAAATTTGCATCATAACTTTGGAGTATTTCGCTTCGGAGCGACGGGGCGTTTTTTCGCCACTTCCATACGTCGCTCTTCATCCGCCAGCAGGAGTCGTGCGACCTCCTGCTCATTCGCCCGCAATTGATTCGATCCCGGAATTGGCTCGCTGAAGGCAACCCAACTCCACCCCAATGGGATACTTAATTCCCGCTCCGCCAGTAATGCCCACGGAGTTCCTGCATGATCATCAACAACTCGCTTCAGATAGACGCGAGCCTGTTCAGAAGCTTTTCGCATTTCCGGTCCGCTCTCGATCTTGTCCGATGGGACCAACCGCCACATGTTGTCGGTCTCCTTTTCGAACGATTTCGGCGAGACCTTCATGTTGGCGAGCATTTGGTTGTAACCAAAATATCTCACCTGCATGGCCAGAAGACGCCCCATCGCCAGATCATAGGCGGCTCTCCAGCGATCTTCTTTCAAAGAATCGCGAGACTGTTCGCCCAGTTTCAGTGCATCGTACATCCGTCGTAGCGCGAAGACTGCCTCTGCAGGCCCCTTCTGCGCTTCAGTCAGATCCGTACGAAGGATGTTGTCGTTATAACCGCGGAATACTAACTGAGGAGTCGGAAGCGAATTCTGATAAGTCATCCCGGCAACATTCACCAGCGACGACTTCGCAGCGTTGCGGGAAATCTCCTGCTCCTGAATACGAATCGGACGATAGTCCGGAGCATACCGTCTCATGACCGACCGCTCGAAGGCATACCCACGGCTTTCTTCAGTCACGAGATACAAGCCGCCAGTTTCGGCACAAACTCTTGTCAGAGCATAAGGGCCGTAGCTGGAGGACATCTGTCGCAACTTCCAGTCGGCCGGAGTTCCAACAAAGGGCAACTGGAGACCATCAGGAAATGCAGACTCTGGTCCCTGATCAACTGGGATGTCATCCTCTGTGCCGTCGTCGTACACCCAACGGACATAGCCCTTTTCTTGCCCGAAAACGGCAGCGTTACCGATTGTGTATACTTTGGTCTGCGACCGCTTGGCCAGAGAGATGACGTCTTCGAGATGCTGAACCGCATCGTCACCCTTCTCGTCCGTCACGATAAAAATCATCCGGTTCAACGGACCAGAAGATCGCTGCCAGTTTCGAAACTTGTCCAAAACAAGACGAAGACCGCCGAAAACATTCTCTTTGCCGGAATCGTCACGTTTGATTTTCTTGCGAACAACTTCGCTCAGAGCGTTCGTATCCTGAATTGGCTCAGGTGTCAGAATCTCAGTCTTTTCGCCATAAGCAACAACGGCTGAGTACAGGCCGTCTGTCGGGCCACCATCACTCAGCTGCTTATAAATATTTTCAAATCGATCTGCGATTGCTTCGCGTCTTTTATCAAGCGAACCAGACGCATCGAACATCCAGATCACGAGTGTTCTTCGATCTTTCAAAGACTGACGCAACTCAAAGGCGACGCGGTCCATCGCCCCTTCAACACCATTTGAGCCACCACTGACGTTGTCAGTCCCTCCTTTTAAAGAGACAGTGGCACTAATCGGGCCTTCGATCCGCGGGAGCGATGCATCAGAAATCTGCGCGATTTCTGGATTCAGCATCTCCTCAAGCTTCTCCTGAGAAGTCGCATCTGCGGTCCCGACAGAAGTTGCAGCTGAGAGACTCGGAGGGAGTGCGTTTATCGCACCAGCAGAACCGACCTGATCTTCACTGATTCGCTCAGAGAACTCGAACTGATCTTCACGATCCAAATCAGTGATGTCACCGACGATCGTGCTGACATTCTCGACTCGACCTGCTTCGATCACAAAGAAGTTGAAGAGCGCGAGGATCGACAGATTCAAGAGCAGGCTGATGCCCCAGGCCGGCGCCTCTTTCTTCCAGTCAGATTTGACACTCGATAGAAAGGTCGACATCCGATCACTCCGCATAAGACGCCTGATCACGCCGACGCAACAAGCCGCGCCCAAGCTTCCCGACACCACTCGAACTACACAACCATCATGCCATATGAAGGTTCCCCACGTCCACTACAGGAACCCATCGGACCAAATATCGAAAGTACCGACACCTAGTTGTGCCAATATTTTACGAAACCAAAAGGATCATTTCAACATCCTTTGATACCCTCGCAAGATTCGCCTGTGATTGCCAGTTGCGAATCAAGCCCCAAGCGAAATATGGGTCACCATCAGTAATACCGCATAATTCGCATAGAACCTTCGCCACAACTCTATCGAAATCTGGAACAAATGCAGAAACAGGACAGAGGACATCACAAAAATTATCGCGAGTAGCGTTGAACAGGAAAGCAAAACTGATACAGTAGCCCGCTTGCAAGCAAGAGGGTTTAATTGTGATGCGGGTCGCCGTTGGTTGCGACCAGGCGAGGGAGCCTTACAGCGATGTCAGTTACTAAAGAACGTAAAACACAGCTCATCAGCGACTTCCGGCGATCATCCGATGATACCGGATCTCCTGCTGTACAAATTGCCGTATTGACAGAGCGAATCAACAGCCTGACCGGTCACCTGCGTAGTCATAACAAAGACCACGCTGGCCGACGCGGACTGTTGATGATGGTTAGCCGCCGTCGCCGCCTGCTGGATTACATCAAGAGCGAAGACGCAAGCCAATATGTGGACTTGATCACTCGTCTCGGAATCCGCAAGTAGACGACAGGCATCGCCTTCCCGTGAAGGCATGGCGGCAGCCGTGCACTGTGTCTGAGCGGAATGAATGCAATGATGGCCCTGTCGTCCTTTGGACGTGCAGGGCCATTCTGTTTTCTATGGCTTGGCAATTGTAGTTTTGAGACACAATTCGGTCATAAGATGATCGAATTGGCCACCTTCGGGTGAATTGCTTGAGAATTGCGAGCCGATTTTGTGGCTTTTCGGCTCCACAGGGAATCTGACTGCACTAAGACGGTCTGTCCCGTGGAATCTCTGTGCGCAGATGATGTAAAAAGCTGGATGTTTGTTGTTGCAGGTAGGAAAATCTCAGTGAAAATACAGGTTTCTCGTGAATTTGCCGGTCGTACTCTCTCTTTGACGACGGGCCAACTGGCGAAGCAAGCCAGCGGTGCAGTTGTTCTTCAATACGGCGAAACTTCAGTTTTCGTCGCTGCCCAAACTGGCCCAGCTCGGCCCGGACAGGACTTCTTCCCACTGACCTGTGATTACCGCGAACGGTTCGCTGCTGCCGGTAAATTTCCAGGTGGGTTCCTGAAACGCGAATCACGACCATCCCAGCGAGAAATCCTGACATCCCGCCTCACAGACCGTCCAATTCGCCCACTCTTCCCTGAAGGCTACGTGGACGAGCTTCAGATTCAGGCAAACGTTCTTTCTTACGATGGCGAGAACGATCCAGACGTCCTGTCGATCACCGCTTCCAGTGCATCTCTCTGCATCGCTCCAGTTCCATTTAATGGTCCAATCGGAGCAGTTCGCGTCGGTCTGATTGACGGCGAATTCGTGCTGATGCCGACTGTCGAGCAGACAAAAGCCAGCAGTCTCGATCTGATCGTTGCCGGTAGCCGTGAATCGATCCTGATGATCGAAGGCTTCGGAGACCAGATTCCAGAAGAGCAGATGGTCGAAGCACTGATGTTCGGCCACCGCGCCATCGTCATTCTGTGCGACCTTCAGGAAGAACTTCGCAAGAAGGCTGGAATCACACCATTCCAGTTCACCGCTCCTGCAGAAAACGCATTCGTTGCGATTGTTCGCCAGGAAGCAGCTTCCAAGATCAAAGCCGCTCGCCAGAACCCAAAGAAGGCAGAGCGCTCCGCCGCCACTGCTGCCGTTCGCGACGAGTTGATTGCAAAATACTTCCCAAATGGAATCGAAACTCTGGAAGACGGCCGCAGCAAAGGCCAACTGAAGGAAGCATTCCATACTGTTGAAAACCAGGTCTGCCGCGAACTGACACTTGCTGGTCAACGTCTGGACGGTCGTGGACTCGAAGATCTTCGTCAGATCGAGTGTCTGGTCGACGTGATTCCACGCGTTCACGGTTCAGCACTCTTCACCCGAGGAGAAACTCAGTCACTGGCAACTGTCGTTCTGGGAAGCGTCCGCGACGCCCAGAAGGTCGACAGCCTGATTGAAGAATCTGCCGAGAGCTTCTACCTGCACTACAACTTCCCTTCATACTCTGTTGGTGAAGTTCGCCCGATCCGCGGTCCAGGCCGTCGTGAAATCGGACACGGTGCTCTCGCTCAGCGTTCAGTTGAACGTGTCATGCCGAAAGCTGAAGACTTCCCATACACCGTTCGCGTGATTTCCGACATCACCGAATCGAATGGAAGTAGCTCAATGGCATCTGTGTGCAGTGCAACACTGTCACTGATGTCAGCAGGGGTTCCGATCACTCAGCCAGTGGCCGGGATTTCAATCGGTCTGATTAAAGAAGGGAACAAGTACGTTACCCTCACAGACATCATGGGCGACGAAGATCACTTCGGCGATATGGATTTCAAGGTTGCCGGGTCCCAGAAAGGGATCACCGGGATCCAGCTCGATCTCAAGATCGACGGAATCAACGAAGAAATCATTCGCAAAGCTCTCGATCAGGGCCGCACCGCTCGCCGCGAACTGCTGCGTAACATGCTGACCACAATTCGTCGTCCACGTCAGGAACTTCCTGAATCGGCACCACGTATTGTCAGCACCAAGATCGATCCAGAGAAAATCGGTCTGGTCATTGGCCCTAGCGGCAAGATGATTCGAGCAATCCAGGAAGAATCTGGTGCTCAGATCGACATCACCGACGACGGAACAGTCGTTGTCGCAGGTCCAAACAAGGAATCCTGCGGTATCGCTCTGTCCCGTATCGAAGCTCTCACCGAAGAGATCAAGGTCGGTCGCGTTTACAACGGGAAAGTGAACTCAATCAAGGACTTCGGTGCCTTTGTTGAAATCGCCCCAGGTAAAGACGGCCTGCTGCACATCAGCGAATTGTCAGATGGCTACGTCAAGTCGGTCGGTGACGTCGTGAAAGTCGGCGAAATGATCGAAGTGAAAGTCATTGCTGTCGACGACCAGAATCGCGTGAAACTGTCACGTAAAGCACTGCTCGCTGAGAAGGCTCCTGCCGACACAGACGCTGATGACGAAGAAGACAACGACGATGAAGATTCAGAAGAGTAATCTTCTTCCGAATTGAAATCGGAGATTAATCGATAAGCTAAGAGCCGGGGGATTTCCTCCGGCTCTTAACCATAGATAGCGAGCAAACACGGCTTCATCTCTGTGAAACTAAGTTGAGCTCACAAACCTCGGCGCAGTGACATAGAGTCCCGTTCCGCGATCACACTCGAGTTCAGTTCCTGGTGGAAAGCCACGACAATGGCGAACAGTTCATCTCAGGCAGAACACGACAGGCTTGTTCGGCAATACAACGAGATTGCCGCGCTTGCAGGGGGACTCGCTCACGAGGTCCGGAATCCCCTTTCAACCATACGACTCAATCTCGATTTGCTTTCCGAGGAACTCAGCGCTCTCGAGCATTCCAATACGCATCGAATGCTCCGGAAGCTCAAGACAATCCAGAACGAGTGCGGTCATCTCGAGTCGATCCTCGAAGCATTCCTGCTGTTCGCCCGAGCTGGGGAACTCACTCTCGAAGACTCGAATATTTCTGAACTCATTCAGAATTCATTAGAAGTCTATAAGCCACTCGCAGAGCAATATCGGATTGAGGTACATCCCCATCTGGTTGCTGACTTGCCGTTGATTCGAGTCGATCGAAGACTGTTTCGTCAATTGCTTGATAATCTCATTCGAAATGCCCAACAGGCGATGCCGCAAGGTGGGCAACTTGAGATTCAGACCTACCGACGTGATTCAAACATCGTCATTGAGATCATCGACACCGGAAACGGAATTGTTCCTGAAGCCATCCCGAAGATCTTCGGAGAGTTCTACTCGACAAAGCCAGGTGGAAGTGGCCTGGGGCTTCCTACTGTTCGAAAGATCATCGAAGCACACGATGGTCAAATTCACTGCGAAAGTGAGGTTGGAAAGGGGACTCGATTCACGATCACCCTTCCCATCGACACCGCATCAGACATCTCAACACCATAGTGGAGCGAGCAGTTGGCGTGACTGACTCGCGAATGTCGCTCGCATCAGGGTTATCGCACTGCTTGTCATCGGATTTTCAATTAGACACTTCAGGGCTGGTGCTGCAACAATCCCGCTTTCTCACGTGGCTACTTTGGGGATTCTTCTGCGTCAGGCAAGACCAGAGCTTCAAGCACTAGTTCAGTGGAATTCTCTCCAAGCTTGACGACCTGTTTCACCTTTCCCACCCCCTGTGCATAGCAGTAGGTGAATTCCAACTCACCGTTCGGCACTTTAAACTTTGTTCCCTTGCTGGTGACAGCTGTATAACGCCCGGCTGGTACACTCACGAGCGTCTTTCCGGCGACGAAATTCCCAGCGACATTTTCTCCGCCAACAGTCGATTGAATCTTCCACTTCTCTTCGCCACTACCGGAGAACTTGAGGAAGCAGACTGGTGGGTCGACTTTCTCACCGCCGACCGTCACGCGGTAGAGACCATCTGTACGAATCGCGATGTGCTCAAACGCCAGCGGCATTGAATTCACAAGAGTTTCAATCCGAAGGCACTTTTCCCCATCGATGTCGTCGACAGAGAGAATTCTCTCTTCGACCGCAACTTTCCCGGAAGAGTACAACCACCGTGTTCCAACGGCAGTGGGCATGAACGGTTCAGCAGCGAAGACGGCATCTGATATTGCGAAGACCGCCACTATCAGAGTCAACAGTGTGGATAATTGGACCGGCTGTCTGCGAAGCAACATCTTAAATCCTTCTTTAATGCAACGATGACGCTGCACCATGGAGAGAACGGAGATCCCCATGTGGCCGTACAACAGCGTTGTCGACTGGTAAAAATGTGTTCCCGATCGTCAGGAACCCATCTATTTTAAGCGACATGGAGCCACGACATTTGCCTTCGTCCTCCACAGTCGCGTTCGGACCATAGCTGCGAGCGAGTCTGCTGAACAAGATGAGTTGACAGGCGATTTATGAACGAGGGAGAGAAAGCATCAATATTTCTTAATCCCAGAGTAGCCCCAAGCAGGCTCACCCGTTACACTCCTGTCTACGTTGAGATCCTTTTGGCAGATTGCTCAACACAGGGCAAATAGGAAAGAACTTCGCGTTCCTTTCATTCAGCTCGAGCAATCGCCGTCTGTTTCCCATTTCCACTCCCTTTAAGATGCGGGCACTTCGCATCGTTTCCCCTGCGATTAGCAAGGGGTGTGGTTGTGGTGAGATTCGAGAACCCTCTTATTGAATTCCGACTGCTTCCACGCGTTGCAGATCGTTTTTCTTAGAGAAGCTCGGAACGCTAGGGCCGCAGATGTTTAAAGTCAGGGGCGAATCTCTTGGTGACTCGTTAAGTTTTGAGTGAGGAATGGCTGCTATGCAGCGCGGAACAATCAAAAAATTGGTTGCGGACAAAGGCTTCGGATTTATTTCTGGAGGCAATGGCGCGAAGGATTTATTCTTCCACGTGTCCGCACTGAAAGACACAACATTCGAAGCTCTCTATGAGGGCCAGGATGTTGAGTTTGAATCAGAAGTTGGGCCAAAAGGAGCGCGCGCATCGATCGTTCGTCCATCCTAATGAGGCAGAATTCTGTCTTGCAGAGCTTGTGGCATTGAAGCAGGCATTCATTGCACGTTTCATCTCATAATTACTGCCAGCCAGTTTTTGACTTATTAGGTCGCGTCTGAACGACCACCAAAGTGATACTCGCCCCACTCGCCCCAACGAGTGGGGTTTCTTTTTTTATCGCCCCGGCATTCTTACCGCCGCTCAAACCTCTCCAATTGGGCGCCATTCTTCTCGCATGCACTTGAGTCGCAATCAAGCGACCACGAAACGCGAGCGCAGCACATATCGCCTTTCGCTATCAAGGCTTAAAACCACACGACAATCGCACGTTTAGTTGCACTCTGCGGTAATTTCCAGGCGGACCGGTGCATGCAGATCCCAAAAATCTGGGACGGCATTACGAAAAGTAATGCGTCCGAAGCAGTTCGGATGTAGCGATTTTTCCGTTTTTACTGCAGACGATTCGCAAACGAGGCCGATATCCAATCAGGAGTTAACTCGATTTACCGAGTCAATTCTTCCATTCGACGATTTTCGAAGGATGGAGTCATATCTCGATCGCCCTCAATTCAAAGACGCGAGCCCTGGCATGAAAGTCCAACGCAACATCGCGACCCCAGCTGTCCTCACACTGGCGAGCCTCTTCGTCGTGGGGAGCCTGTGTGGGTGCCAGACCAACATTGGTGGTCAGACCTTGCCGTCTGCGTACTACCTGCGGGATGATGTTCAGTACTTCCCGGCCGGCCCGGACTATCTGCTCCCGCAAACAGTCAACGCCCACCGTGAATACCGCGCTCAAGTCGCAGGTGACGCAGAAGTCTCAGAATAATTCAGGCTCGGAGCACGCGCAATTCCGCCTCGCATATCGAAACGATCGATGTGCGAGACGGGAACGATCTGCACTGAAATCGATCGAATTCATGGATCAGTTCCTGGCCCCAATCGAATCAATCGTTCAACGTCATTGTGAATGTCGATCAAGCTGTTCCGTCGAACATGGCTCTTTCGCTGCTCGCGTGGCTTTCGCCGAAACACAACATTCGTGATTGATTCGGATGATCTGGTCGCCGCTCTGTCGGTGCTTCACTCAGTGAAGCCGGTTTTCCACGTCGCTGACATTGATTCAGCGATCTGAAAACAATTCTCTCTCCGCCGACGAAAGCTCCTTTCCTCAGTCGCAACATCGCCTTTTAGTCGCGGTCACCAAGCGAAAACTTGGACCTGGCCCCTAAAAATGGCTGAAAATGCGCCGCTGAAAACTCATCTTGGTCCAAAATCCTGACCAAATTACACTACTGGCACCATCGTTTTCCCTGAAGGTAAGCCAACTTACCTTTGCACACCGATGTCACCGGAGCTTTTTGAGCTCCACCCTTCGCCAGTTCGGACGATCCCCCTCCCTTCCCAGACCTCAATTGATTTCCCCCTCCGCATTCTGAGCGTTCCCTGATTCTCCCTTCCCTTTAAGTGGCCGTGAAGCCGTGATGTGCGCCTTCTGGTTATCATTACCGACAACGATTTGTGAGTCGCTCGTAGCGTCGTTGCTGCGATTGCGCTTGCAATTGTCATTGATCGGGATCGCCATCGCACTTTTGCTTTGTTCCACCGGATGCGGAACGACCAAACAAAACATGGCAACGGAGCAGATGCTGAACTCCGACGCTGTGGATGCAGCCGTCGCCAAGATCGACTTCACCCCGCTTGCCGGTGAAAAGGTGTTTTTCGACACCAAATACATGACGAACTACAAAGGGGTCGGCTTTGTCACCGCCGAGTACGTCATCAGTGCACTTCGCCAACAAATGTCCGCTGCTGGAATTCTGATCCAGAACGATCAGGAAGCAGCAACTTATGTCCTCGAAGGGCGTATTGGTGTATTGGGAACAGACGCCCACGAAGTTGTGTACGGAATTCCCTCAAACAGCCCTCTCAACAGCGCCGCACAGGTTGCAGCAGCCACCACGACTGGTGCCCCTATTCCGGCCTCGATTCCGGAACTGTCCTTAGCGCGACGAAACGATCAAGCGGCTTCCGCAAAAATTGGTCTCTTTGCGTATGAGAAGGGAACAAAAGAGGTTGTCTGGCAATCCGGAAGCTCCGTCGCAAAAGCCACCGCAAAAGACCTCTGGGTCATGGGGATCGGACCGTTTCAGAAGGGATCGATTTACAAAGGAAAGGTGCGATTCGCGGGAGAAGCAAACGACTCTCCGATTCCACCGACTCGCGAAGGATACAACGGGCCAATTGTGGCATACGCTGAAGAACGAATCTTCAAAAAGCCAATTCCAGAGACACCGCCAGAAGTGCTGCAGGCGTCCGGCGCAGAAGCCAATGCGACGAAACAGCCTGAAACGGCAGCCACTCCCGAAAAGCCTGCTTCAGCCCCACCTGAAGTTCCGCCTTCCGCTCCCCCGACACCTCCACTCCCGCCAATTATCCAGTCAGGCCATTCCGTTCGTACACCAAACTAGATCTGTCGGCCTCGGCCATGACGCCGCGCGGCAGCCTTCTTGTCAGGTGAAAGTCTGACTGCCGCGTCCCAGAGACGCGACGTGAATCACGGGAAAGCTCTGTGGTATAATACCTCAATGATACTGAGCCGAAGGGCTGGCTAAGATCTTCCAAACTCCCCATTCGCACGATCTTCGATTCCCAAAAGAATCGCTTCTAAAGTGCAAATGAGATCTGTCCAAATGGCTTTGACTGGATTCTAATTCAGACAGACATCTGTCACTCAGTCCAAAAACGTTGCGAATTGCAAATACTGAGGAAGCAGCCGAAATAAATTTCCGCGTCAAACTGGCATTTGCCGCATCATGAATCAGGTTCAGCCGACGCTTCAGACTGTCCACAACGGTAATTCCAGAGAACCTTGAATCTAAACAGTACGATTCCCCGGCAATGTCAAATCGATATTGACTTTCCAACCACGAATTGCCGATAGTACGGCACAGTGGAGATTGACAGAGTTCAGTCTCAAGCTAACATTTGTAAAGACATTGCTTTCGTGACGTCTGTTTCTGGCTGTTCCTGAAAAGTTTTTTTTGGAACGTAAGGGCGTCCTTCGCGTAGCGATCCTTATGCTGCGTTTGCTTTAAGGTGATTTTGACAGTTCGCGTCTGCGGCCGTTTGTTCGCTTCAAAGTAAACCACGCAAAATTCGTAGCGTACGAATCAATTCCGGCCTCGCATCATCATTCTGTAGATCGATTCAGGCTGGTCAGATTCTCGCTCGCTGCGAATGCAGGGGACATCCCTGATCAGGTCTCGTTATCACGAAAGACGGCAACCTCAGGCATCAGTTTTTTAACGATGCTCAATGCGTTGTACTATTACTGTCACATCCACTACTGTCGCATCTACTGTGTGATCGAACCAAGTTGGTCTTCCCTGGGCACGGAAGACAAGCAAGACAATTGCCTGCATTGCGGACTTCGTCCAACAAGTGCAGGCTCTGCTTGATAGAATCCGATGCTTGATAGAACCCAACGAGGGTCCACAGTTAAGGATGTTTCACAAGTGGACGTCGGTGTTCACAACATACAGCTGAGCTTTTAATCAGCAAATTGAACACCGAGGGTTCTGCACTGTTGTTTCCGCTGTGGTACTAAGCCCACAGAATTGAAGAGTTGACTGTCTCTTTGTGAATTGTCCGCAGCATTGGTCAAACGACCAGCAGGGCGATCACAATTCCAAGTTTCAGTTCCGTTTTGTGACAATTGCCGCCTCGTCTAATCAGTCTTGAACTGGCCAGTGACGAACTGATGAAATGAAATCAGAGTGCAATTGTCAGACATTTAATGTCACCTGCCTGGAAGGTGCAGCGCATTTTCAAATGCCGCCATCTTCCTGGCAAACTCCAAGTGGCTTGCTGATCCAGACTTCGAAAATCTTTCGGGCTCTGAACACATGGCCGCAAAAGCTTCGCGAACGTCACTCCATACGATTCCGACCACAGAAACTCCGGCGACATGGATGGTGCTGCGAACGGATCGTCAAACCTGCAAATCTCACAAACGTGATTTGCAAGGACCTCCTTGATCGACAAACGCTCTGTGCGTCGTCGACAGGCCGGAAAATTTCTGTCTTAAATTGGTTGAATAGTTAGGTTACTGTATGCCTCCTAAAAGCTCCTCGTCGTCTAATCCTCGGCGATCCGCTTCTCCTCGTAAACCGCGGAAAAAAGACGCTCCAACTGCTGATCAGGAGCAGATCACGCCAGCAAGCCAGGCATCTGTGAACGATGACCAGGATTTCGGCGCAGGTATCGTTGAAGACGAGCCAGCTTCTCGCTCAAGTTCTTCCGATCGCACCACTGCACCTGCTGAATCTGAGCCTGTTGCTAAAACACGCGCTCCCCGTGCTCCTCGCGCACCGCGCCGCGAACGTGCACCTAAAGCGGCTCCAGAAGCTGCACCACCAGCTCCGGCTCCAGAACCGGCGCCTGTCATTGAAGAAGTCCAGTACAGGACTCCTTACGATGACATCGACGCCGATTTTGATGACGATGATGGCGGAAGCGATGCACCTTCAGGCGAAGGGGAAGCATCGGGAAGTGGAAGTGGGAACGACGATGGTGATCGTCGTCCTCGCCGCCGACGTCGCCGACGTGGTCGTCGCAACGAAGGTGGAAGTCCACAGCAGCCAAGTCAAGGTGGTTACTCAAACCAGGGTGGCTATCCCAATCAGGGCGGGTACTCGAACCAGGGTGGCCATTCCAATCAGGGCGGCTACTCGAACCAAGGTGGCCACTCCAATCAGGGTGGGTACTCGAACCAAGGCGGCCACTCCAATCAGGGTGGGTACTCGAACCAAGGCGGCTATTCAAACCAAGGTGGGAATAGCGGCGGACAAGGTCGCCAAGGCGGCGGTAGCAACCGACGTCGCGATCAACAGCAGCAGCAACCTCGCGGTCGCGGTGGAAACACCGGCAACAACCGTGGGCGTCGCATTTCCAAATTCGAACAGAACGCTGCACCGACTGATCCGGTTCCAACAAGCGGAAGCATCGAAGGCGTACTGGAACTGCACCCAAAAGGGTACGGGTTCCTGCGATCCGCCGATAATGATTACGGTGCTCGCGAAACCGACGCATTCGTTTCCAGCTCGTTCGTGGAGAAACACCACCTGCGAGAAGGGATCAAGATTAAGGGAGAGATCGGTCCAGGTACCCGAGGCCAAGGTCCTCGCCTGCTGACGATCGACACCATTGATGGCGGTTCTCCGGAAGACTACGAAAAGCTGAAGCATTTCGACACACTCACAGCGATCAACCCGTTCGAGCAGATTAAGCTCGAAACTGGTCCACGCCCGATCACAATGCGAGTGCTTGACCTGCTGACTCCGATCGGAAAAGGACAGCGAGCCCTGATCGTTGCTCCTCCTCGCTCCGGAAAGACGATGCTCCTGCAGGACATCGCCAACTCTGTCAGTATCAACCATCCGGAAATTCACCTCATCGTATTGTTGATCGATGAACGTCCGGAAGAAGTCACCGAGATGCGTCGTACCATCCGCGGGGAAGTGATTGCTTCCTCGATGGACCATGACGTCGAAAGCCATGTTCGCATCAGCCAGCTGGTGATCGAACGCGGTAAGCGACTCGCAGAATCAGGTAAGGACTGCTTCATCCTGCTGGATTCGATCACACGAACTGCTCGGGCATTCAATAAGTGGATGCGGGGCGGACGTGACTCAAAGATCCAGACCGGTGGTCTCGACGTGCGAGCAATGGACATCCCACGTAAGATGTTCGGAACAGCTCGTCGTTTTGACGAAGGTGGATCTTTGACTGTCTGTGCGACTGCACTGATCGACACCGGCAGCAAGATGGACGACGCCATTTTCCAGGAGTTCAAAGGAACCGGAAATATGGAACTCGTTCTGAGCCGAGATCTCGCAGAACGTCGTATCTGGCCAGCACTGGATATCACGCGCTCCGGAACTCGACGTGAAGAGAAGATTCTCGACCCGGAATTGCTCGATGGCATCACAATGCTTCGCCGCAGCCTCGTCTCGATGAACCCAACCGAAGCGATGGACCAATTGATCCGGACACTTGGGAAGTTCGAATCGAACCGCGAGTTCCTGCAGAAAATCCGATCGGTTCTGTAAGGAACCAACGTGCAGAACTGCACGTCAGAATAAATCGAAAAGCGGCCGCACAGTTGTCTGTGCGGCCGCTTTTATTTTGTGAAATCCGTTTGCTTCAGCACAGGGAAGACGACTTACGCGATTGCGAACCGCAGGCACGTCATGTGTCGATCCTGCTTAACCGTAAGCTCTGGCAAGTTCGCGGATATACTCCAATGCTTCATCGAGCGACGGTGCCAATCCGCCTGGCACTCGTCCATTGCGATTCGCTCGGGCGAGCGTCAGAACTTCTTCCCAGTCTGGATGTTCCATCAACCGCTGACGGGCTCTCGCGCCGATCGTGTTCGAAAACAATTTCTCGGCCTGAGGCAGGTTCTCGATGAGCCATAAAGTCCTCTCGGTCACAAACCCGGCCAAGGCGTTCGTCGTCGCAGCCAGTCTGTCGCGAGGGTCGATGGCCTTTCCGACATCATGCAATAACGCCGCCAACAAGACCTCTTCATCGTAGGGATACTCTTCTCGCATGAGCTCGAAGACCTGCAATGAGTGGTAAAGGGCATCACCTTCAGGATGCTTCGTTCGCGGCTGTTGAACATGCTGCAACGGAATGAGCAGCATTCGGAACACCTCGAACCGATCAAACGCATCACAGGCTTCTACGATTGATTCCTGAACATCTAGATCAGGGTAGGCGTAGGCCACGATTCGTTCGAACTCGACGAGAGAGACTCCACATTGTCCCGGGTGCTCGCAAAACGCGACTGACAACTCAGTCACAGAAGACACTGGCGCTAATGGATCCAGAACAACGTCTTCCTGAGCCGAAACATTTCCGTCGTAGACATCCTGAAGAAAGGCTTCCACTTCATCCAGGTCATCCTCGTGAAGGAGAATTTCGAAACCTTCACTGGCACGAACATCACCCGTCACCAGATTCCCTTCGATTCGGGGATGAAAGCATGCCAACCTGCGCATCATATTCAAAGCGGCGACACGTTGAACCCGAAGATTATCGAAGCGAACGTCGCCTGCTGTGAGATATGACTGCCTGGTCACTGCGTTACGAATTTCAGCGACCGTCGGCATATCATCTTTTCGAACATACCCTTTTACGATTCGTCTGGCAGCCTTTCGCCGTGCCTTTTCGAAATCGCGTTCCTTGTTCTGCAACACCAACTGAGCGGCCTCCGAAATAATTCGGAGGCGGAGTTTTTCGTCAGCCATGACTCATTTTGCTGCCAGCAACTCAGGTGTTCAAAACCAGAGGCGACAGACTTGGCTAAGTAATCCGGGCTCAACATCTCCCCATCAAACATCTGACAGGTCGATATCATCACATCTGATTATTCTATGGCTGTCTGATCAAAGAGAAATAACTCATTCCACAGACAACTTGAAAAACGATCTGTCTCGACCGGTTCCGTCTCTCATGTGGCCGCGCAGACGCCCTCTTGGTCGGAGAAAGGCCGAATTCTGAGTGCCAGAGACGCTATAGGATTATGGAAATGCTCTCGTTAACCATTCACTCCTTGCAACAGGTTGTTGATCATTCCGATATACCACAGGGCAATGGTGAAAACGAGGAAAATGATGAGCCCGGCGACAAAAGCCCACGTCAGCCAGGTCATCATCGTGGCGAGATTGGCCAGGCTTCTGCGAGCCTGATCCTCAAACTCCGGACTCATTCGTTCCATTGCTTCCGGAACAGTTCCAGAATGCTCTGCCACCATCAGAAATTCAACAAAATCTTGCGGAAACAGCCCAGAATTTGAAATTGCATCTGCGAGAGTCTCACCTGCCATCAAGTCTGAGATCATCTGAGGTCCGGCCGCGATAAAGGCTCCATTTGACGTCGCTCGCAGACTCGCGCTAATGCTGTCTTCAATCGACATCCCGCCTCCCTGCGTGAGTGCGAAGGCCCATGAGAACCGTGCAATCGCAATCGAGCTCATCGCATTTCCAACGACCGGAATGGACATCAGAAATCGATGAACAGTGCTTTTTCCAGCTAACGACGCTGCCATCGTTTTGTAGGCAAAAAAGAGGGAAACGACGAGCATCGTCCACCCTCCCAGCCAGATCAGTGCTCCGGAGATTCCAAGTAATCCCCAGCCAAGAATGTCGAATGTGATCCCGGTCACGTCTCCGATCAGTCCGAGAGCGGCGATCAATGCGGCAATAATGAAGATCGCGACCACCAGCTGAATGACTGGCCAGGCCAACTGGCGAATGAAATCATTTCGCAAGCGCAAATTGTATTCGTAGTGTTCGCTGAGCGCTTTGAAGACTTCCGGAAGGTTCCCTGTCGACTCGCCGACATGAACCATGTCAACCATGAGTCCAGGAAAGACGTCTCTGTGATTTTCCAGAGCAGCTGTCACTTCACTTCCGGATTTCAGCTCGACAATGACATCGGCTAACCCATCTCGAAGTGATTGCGATCCGTTCTTGGCTGCGAGTTCGAACGCCCTGACAATCCCGATACCGGAATGCAGTGAGACCCCCACATTGCGGCACAGTCTGGCCAATTCTCCCAGTGAGGCTTTTGACGAAAACATTCAGGCCCTCTTTGCTACGTAGCCTCGACTGCATGGTGCGGTTCTCGCCTGATGGGAGTAATCCCAACACGACGCGATCCGATCTGGACGCCTTGCTTCATCTTCCAGTCATTCGGATCAGTACGCAAGTCGGGATCGGCCGGGAAGGTTCACGCTGTCATCGTAGATGAACTACAGACAATAGCGGGAACAGCAGAAACTACTGGGGAAGCTGGTGAGGACTTGCAGGAAGGGTTTCGCCGGACTTCTGAAGCAACCGCAACTCAAGTTCACGGACGAGATCGGCTCCGAGGACGTGCTCGATTCGGTCCGCATCGTAGTCGGCATTGGCAGGAGCAGCATCGGCATAAGTAATGAGATACAATTCCCAGAGTCGATGGTTGCGAACGGCTCGACGTGCAAGAGCAGCTCCATCTGGCGTCAGCTGGTATCTCCCAGCAGACTTCTCTTCAACATAATGGCTACGGATCGCGAGTCGCAATCCACTCTGTAGCTCGCTGCGTTTCCACGCCCGCATTCGCAGCAATTCGTCGCCGGTAAGTCTTGCGTTCAGCAGATCGAGATCTGACACACCAGGTTGCTCGGTTGTCGATTCCACCCGTTCATAAAATGCTCGCAACAGATCATGTCGTCCGGTCTGTTTACGAAGCTGCCGCTGGTCTAACCACATCCAGAACAGACCATGACCTGTCCCGAGCACCATGCTGACAAGAAACAGTGCACTCCCGCACAAAACGATGACAGGCCCCGCCGCCAACTTGGGAGCCAACGCACTTAAAATTGTTCCGCCAGCCCCAGAGATGGCCCCCAGCAATGCGGAGATTGCCATCAGGTAACGTAAGTCATCTGTCCAGAATCGAGCAGATGCTGCAGGAATAATCAAAATGGCGACGACCAGAATCAGCCCAACGGTCTGCATCCCGATGATTGTCACTGCAACAACCATGCAGGTGAGCAAAGCGTCCAGAACTTTAACAGGCCATCCACACGATGAAGCATAATCTTCATCGAAGCAGAGCAGCGAAAACTCTTTGAAGAGCAACAGAATGAGCCCGATCAGGAAGACTGCTGCACCGCCGAAAACCCAGACATCTGACGTTACGATCGATGCCGTTTTGCCATACAGATAACTGTTCAGCCCCGCCGATGCGGCCGTTGGCATTCGTTGAATCACTGTCAAAAGAGCCGCCCCGAGACCATAGAAGAGGCTCAGCGTAATCGCCATCGCAGCATCTGCTCGCAATGGCGAATAGCGGTCAATCAACATGACACAGAGTGCTCCGGCCAGTCCCGACAGAAACGCTCCTGTGATCAGCGCAGGGAGACTCTTCCCTGTCCCTGGCGCGATGACTTCGCACACAATGAAAGCAATGGCGATTCCCGGTAACGCAGAATGGCCGACCACATCTCCAATTAACGCACGCTTGCGAAGCAGCATGAAGACGCCGACCAGTCCCCCGCAGACACCCAATAGCATTGTCCCCAGCAGAACGATTCGCGTATGGGCGTCCTGAAGAAACAAAACACGTCGAACACTGGAATGGGAATTATATTCAGCGGCAGCAGCACTCACCGGGAGAAAGCAGAACACTGCCCCACACACTGCGATCAGCAGCGATAATCTCCTGCAGAGAGTCCAGAATTGGTGTCGTTGATCAGACATGCCGCGTTCAGCTCATTGCCAGTTGAAGCCTAAAATCGAACAGACTGAAGTTCTTTCGACGGTATCTCCACGAGGAGGCGTTCTTCCATTGCGAAGAAGACACTGTCACTGCTCCGTGTGACCGGATGGTTAACGTCCGGCAAGACGGGATCCGACCTGATCCAGCAGAGACAACTTTCCTCCGTAGGTGCGTTTCAAGTTTTCTTCAGTAAAGGCAACTGACGTCGGGCCAGAGGCCACTAACCGCAGATTCAACAAAAGAACATCATCAAAGTATTGCGGCACCGTCTGCAAATCGTGATGCACAACCAAAGCTGTTTTCCCAGCGGACCGCAGTTCCTGCAGCAATGCAACAATCGCCCGTTCTGTTGCCGCATCGACACCAGCAAACGGTTCATCCATCAGATAGAGATCGGCATCCTGAGCAAGAGCACGCGCAAGGAACACGCGTTGCTGCTGTCCTCCAGAAAGCTGACGAATCTGTCGTTTGGCAAAGTCTGCCATGCCGACTCGATCGAGCGCATGTAACGCCTGCTCGCGATACTTCTTTGTCACCCAACGGAACCAGCCAATGCGGCGATACAATCCCATTGCAGTCACATCCAGTGCGCTGACGGGAAAGTCCCAGTCCACACTTGATCGCTGCGGAACATAGGCGACTCGATTTCGAACCTTGTGATACGGTTCACCAAAGAACTTCACTGAACCAGAAACGTGAGGAACGAGATCCAGGCACGCTTTAATCAGCGTACTCTTCCCTGCTCCGTTTGGCCCGATGACTGCGACCAGCTTTCCCATCGGAGCAACGTAGTCCACATCCCACACAACCGGACGCCGATGATACGCGACCGTCAGATCCCGAATCGACAGCGGTGACGTTTCGAATTCATTTGGTCGCTGTTGAGTGTCAGGTTGAGAAGACATGGAGCAAGCTTGGACCGGTAAGGGACAATTCCGCAATTCTGGTGAAGTCAAAATCACATTGGGTGTTACCGATTCTACAAACTCCAAAATCGAAAATGTAGCCTATGCTGCAATTCCACGCCGGGACGCCCAGAACTCCCTGCCAAGTCAGTTCCGCAATGCACTTACGAATGTGCAACGCATTACGATTTTAACGAGGACTGATTTCCTGCACTGGCTTTGAAGCTAGATCCAAGTGTCTCCGCAATCAGGCATTTCTGGAGTCGCTTTCAGATAGAAATAGGCATCAACTGGTCCAAAAGAGTCGTCGTCCAGTTCGATCCGTCGGCGTATGTACTCGCCTTCATCCGTTCCTTCGATCAGATCCAGTGCAACCAAAGTCTCAGGCCGCACTTCCCAAATTTCTCCTAGAATTGCGCGACCATTCAACTCGGTATCGAGCAAACCGGGGTACGTTCCGACGTTGACCATTCGGTAGCGGGGAACTGTTCTGGCTGTCCCGACGAATGTTTCAGCCTCCAATGCATAATGCCGGCAGAACCCTTTTTTCAGTGTTCCGTACACAAAGATTCGCTGTTGCGGAGGAATCTGATTCATCGTTGCCATCTCGATTGGACCGATCGTATCAGTCACTGTTTCCGGGACCATAGAGAGGAATTCGATCTCGACACTGGAGCAAGTGTGTTCATTCGCCACAGATTGCCGAAGAGCGATTCCATTTCGACAACTCATTCGCGATGATAAAAGGAAGAATATCATCCCCGTCAAGTTGCCGTCTTCCGAGTTGCAGACACCATTTGGCTGCGCACTGCGTCGTTGAATCACTCACGTACGACTCCCATTCTCAGGCTCGGGTTCCCCGGTAACAGACACTCGATTAAAGAAATTTCCACAATTCATGGCACGCTGCGACCAGGGTTACATCTGTGAAGTTTGTGGAGAAGAGGTCCCGCACATTGGTGTCAGTGACCTCTACTTGCGATTCGTCATCGGAGAAATTGACGGACGAAAGCTACTCGCCGCGCCGGAACGCCACCTTCAATGTAATCCGACACTGGCTCAATTCATTGTTCATGAGAAATTCCCGACGGTCGTTGTAGATGGCCCGTTTGCCAAGGAATTTCTCGATTCGGAATACGTTCGCCAACGCGAAGAACTCGTCACTCGGGGCTGGGTCCGATTGCAGGAACTGAAATCACTCCGTCTTCCTTTTAACGAGTATCCATTGCCGGAATTTCAGAAGAAACGCCCTGGCAAGGGATCAAGCGAAGATGACTCACCAGCATTGGCAACCTGATTCCCGGGATCGATTTCAACGCAGTCAATCAGAGTAGAACAACTTTCAGAGTACAGAGTGGTCTTCCATTGAATTCCCACATCAAACGGACATTTTCGATCGACGTGACCAAAGACCATCTCGTCTTTTCGGCTGGTCACTTCATCACCATCGGTGACTTCTGCGAACGGTTGCATGGACACAATTTTCGCCTTGCTGCGAATATTGAAGGTCCGCTCGACGAAAACGGGTTCGTTTTTGACTTCATTGCACTGCGGGATGAACTCCAACGAGTTTGCGATTCCCTCGATCACCGCATGTTATTGCCGTTGTTGCATCCTGAAATTCATGTCGATATTCAGGAGCGGGAAGTCGAAGTCAAATATTCTGACCGTCGCTGGGTCTTCCCAAAAGACGAATGCATTCTGCTCCCGATCAAACAAACAACGGTTGAAATGATCGCTGAATGGATTGGTCTGAATGCAATCAGCCGCCTGAAGGTCAATCAAATGGCCACATTGACGATCAAACTCGAAGAAAACTTCGGGCAATGGGCCAATTGCCGCTTCGACCTGCCCTTGTCAGTCAATTCCAGTTCTGCCGATTCGCTCGCCAGCTCTGATTGCTGAAGTGACTGGAGATTGCTGCAAATGAGCAATTTCAGTATTACCTAGGCAAATCTCATGTCTGTTTTGGAGTTCCAATTGCGAAATGATCTGATTTTCGCACATGGTTCGCCACACGAATTGAGTCAGTGCCAGAGCACACAACGAACCTGCATGATCACATCCAGAACCAGATGGGTCGGGTGACAGAGCAGACGGTTCGAATTGTCATTTTCACGTCCGCGAAATTTTGAAACTGAAGACTCCCCATGACAGGGAACGGAACCCCGACCGACAAAAATGGAGCCAGAGAATCGGATCAGCTCCAGTATGTGTCCATCAGCGATGAGACACGCCGTCGGTATCTGAATTACGCAATGTCTGTGATCATGTCACGGGCGTTGCCTGACGTCAGAGACGGCCTGAAGCCGGTTCAACGACGTATCCTCTACACGATGTATGAAGACTTGCGTCTGACTGCGGACGCGAAGTACCGAAAATGCGCGAAGATCGTCGGGGATACGACAGGGAACTATCACCCTCACGGCACCGTTGCAGTCTATGACGCCATGGTGCGGCTCGCTCAAGACTTCACGATGCGGGTTCCACTGGTCGATGGTCAGGGAAACTTCGGGAGCCTGATGGGACTCCCCGCTGCGGCCGAGCGATATACCGAAGCCCGCGTCACGAAAATCGCGGAACGCCTGATGGGTGAGCTGCGGTATAACACTGTCGAAATGCGGCCCACTTATGACGCCGTTCGTGAAGAACCCGTCGTCCTGCCAGCTCAATTCCCGCACCTGCTCGTCAATGGAACGCAGGGAATCGCGGTCGGGATGGCAACCAGTATTCCGCCGCACCATCTTGGCGAAGTCATCAAGGCATGCAGCTTTCTGATTGACACACCTGATGCCACCTTGCCGCAGGTGATGAAGTACATCAAAGGCCCTGACTTCCCACTTGGAGGCCGCGTTGTCACAGATAAGAAAGAGCTGAAGACCACGTACGAAGAGGGCCGAGGAACGATCAAAGTTCGAGCCGAATGGGCACTCGACAAGGACGGTCGCAAAGAAGTCAACAATCGGATCGTCATTAATTCCATCCCGTATGGAGTGGAAACCGGCCCGCTGGTGAACTCACTCGGTGATATCCGCGACTCACGGAAGCTGCCACAACTGATCGATGTCGCCGACGAATCGAGCGGAGAACTTGGTCTGCGCATCGTGCTGCACATCAAGCCAGGCAGTGACCCAAACACGGTGATGGCTTATCTCTATAAGCATAGCCGCCTCGAAGACAACTTTGCATACAACGCAACTTGCCTTGTCCCAGACGAGCATGGCGTCCTCCTGCCACGTCGATGCAGTCTTATTGAAATCCTCAAGTATTTCCTCGACTTCCGGCTCGCCACGATCCGCCGCCGATTCGAATTCCTCCTCGCTGCTCTCGAAAAGCGAATCCACATTTTGCGTGGACTTGTCATCATTTTCGATGGGCTGGAAAAAGCCCTGAAACTCATTCGTCAAAGCACCGGAAAGCAGGACGCGTGCGAGAAACTCGTCAAAGCATTTCCGCTTGATGAAGTTCAGGCGACCGCCATTCTGGAACTGCAGCTCTATCGAATCTCGACACTTGAGATCGGCCGTATTCGTGAAGAGCTGACAGAGAAGGAAAAAGAAGCGGAACGAATTCGCCGCATTCTGGCCTCTGAGAAGCGACTCTGGGGCGAAGTTCAAAAAGAACTGGATGCCCTCGGGGCCGAGTTCGAAGACAAACGCCGCACGACACTCGGATCATCAGAAGAGATCGCCGAGTTCGATCCGCAGGCGTATATCGTCAAGGAAAACACGAACGTCGTGCTGTCGTCGGAATCCTGGGTCAGACGGCTCGGCAAGATTTCGAGCATCGATAAGCTGCGAGTCCGCGAAGGCGAAACGATTCTCAACGTTCTTCCTGCGTCGACACTCGATCATCTCATTTTCTTCTCGAACGACGGTGTTGCCTACACGTTACCCGTCGAACAGATTCCGCCATCAACAGGCTATGGTGAACCGCTTTCGAAGCACATGAAACTGGGGGACGGAACGAGCATGATTGCGTCGCTCACAACCGACCCACGATTCACACCACCAGACGTCGAATACGAAGGCTTCCCACCGGCACCATACCTGTTTGTTGCGACCGCATTCGGAAACGTGATGAGAATTTCTCTCAGTCCATTCCGCGTCGCATCCACAAAATCTGGTCGCCGGTACTGTCGACTTGTTGAAGGCGATCGTGTTGTCCATGCGGAACTGATGGGAGAAGAGGACACCGTCTTCCTGATCTCACGTCAGGCCCGCCTGATTCACTTCGCTGTGACTGATGTCCCGATCCTGTCTGGAGCAGGCAAAGGGGTCCGCGGAATCAAGATTCCGGATGGGGATCTGGTCCTGGGAGCCAAACGGCTTTCGAGGCCAAGCGATGTCCTCAAAGTCATTAACGAGCATGACAAGATCCTGAGTTTCGGGCAGATGAAATACGTGGTGACCTCACGCGGTGGAAAAGGCTCGAAGATCAGTCAGCGAACCGGAATCAAGTCGATTGTGCTCGACGAAGTCACTCCTGTTGACTGGAGTTCGATCGAAGCAGAATCAAAGAGCTAGGCCGGTTCAGCCTGATGCGGCCGCGCAGCAGTCTACTCGATGGGAAGACTGCTGAATCCCTTGTTCAAACTGATCACATCCATCCCTATCACGCCAACACTAAAACAGCATGACTAACGAACGTGTTGCAATCATCACCGGAGGCGCCAGGGGGATTGGATTAGGCATTGCCCGACAACTGGCAGCGAACGGGTGGAACCTGATGTTGAACGGCATTCGCCCGATCGATCAGGTTCGTGACGTGTTGGCAGAACTATCAGTCTATCATACGACGATTGCCTATTGCCCAGGAGATATTGGGAACTCCGACGATCGTGCTCGACTGGTCAAGGCAACGATTGACCAGTTTGGGGAGATTACTTCACTGGTGAACAACGCTGGTATCACGTCACCGGGAAGAAAAGACCTGCTCGATGCGGATGAAGAGTCCTTCGATCGGGTGATTGATGTCAACCTGAAGGGGCCCTACTTCCTGACTCAGCTGGTCGCCAGAGAGATGGTGAAGCAAACCGAGAGATCACCAGCCAACCGGAGATCGGTTGTCTTCGTCTCATCAATCTCAGGTGAATTCGTTTCGACAAATCGTGGAGACTATTGCCTCACGAAGTCAGCCCTGGGCATGGCCACTCAACTCTGGGCAGCGCGACTTGCGGAATTTGAAATCGATGTCTTTGAAGTCCGTCCCGGTGTTATTCGCAGCGACATGACTTCAGGGGTCGAAGAGAAATACAACAAGCTCATCGCAGACGGACTGACGCTGAATCGACGTTGGGGCAATCCTGAAGATGTCGGAAAAGCAGTGAAAGCACTCGTCTCAGGTGACATCCCTTACGCCACGGGACAAGTGCTGAAAATCGATGGTGGAATGACCATTCACACGCTGTAGTTCCACTGCATTTCCAACGAAGTGCGATCATCGCTCCGATCTGGTCGACTGCCGGTGACGATACCTGCTTGAACATCACGCTCTCAAGCAGTTTGTCGAACCGATTCATGCGACAGTCCAAGCACATTCCGATTCTGGATCCCTTGCGTGGAATCGCGGCGCTGGCGGTCTGCTTCTATCACTTTACCTGCGGGAATTCTGAGTTTCTTGCTCGCACCGATCCCATCCGAGTCATTGGCTCATGGTGCTGGCTGGGGGTAGATGCCTTCTTTGTGATCTCTGGATTTGTAATCCCCTACGCACTCTTCCAACGCTCTTATACTTACCGAAACAGCAGCGAGTTCCTGCTACGACGATTCAAACGCATCGAACCTCCCTATGTGGCGTGTATCGCGCTTGTCGTCCTGCTGCATTACATTTCTTCGCTGGCACCGGGATTTCGTGGAGCCTCCTTCGAAATCGGCTGGCCTCAGTTACTGGCTCATGCTGGTTACCTGAATGCCATTCTCGGGTACGATTGGCTCAATCCCGTCTTCTGGACACTCGCGATTGAGTTCCAGTTCTATCTGTTCATTGCGGTCATCTTCCCATTACTCATTCACGAGAGTTGGTCGGTCAGAGTTGCTTGTCTGACCATGATCTCACTTCTCGGATTCCTTGGGGAAGGACATCGAGCGCTGCTGATTCACTGGCTGCCTCACTTTGCCTTGGGCATGCTGGCGTTCCAGTTCCAGATTGGAAAGCTCACGACGGTCTGGTTCGCCTTGCTCATGGGCGTGTTTGCAATTTGCGACACATTCGTCATTGGACCAGCTCAATCTGCGGTTGCCTGTTCTACCGCACTGCTGATCACAACGTGGTCAAACTATCCCATTCCGAACCTACTGAAGCCGCTCGCGTTCTTCGGAACGATCTCGTATTCGCTGTATCTCATCCACACTCCGATCGGCAGTCGAATTACCAATCTGGCAACGCGTCTCCCGGAATCACCGCTGTATCGTTACCCAGCAATCATTCTTGCACTCGGAGTTTCCACGGTCGCCGCGGTTCTGTTCTGGAGATTCGTTGAACGCCCGTCGCAGCGATGGTCCGCGCACACAGGATCAGTCGCGAAGAAGCAGCCAGCAGTTTCGCATGCCGCAGACACAATTGAACAACCGCAGGCGACCAACAAGAAGCAAGAGAATCCGGTATTCAAGTGAGGCTTTTAAAAGACGCCATCACCAAAGTTGACCTCCTGCCTACGCCCGAGACTTGCTGGCTCCGCGCAAGGTTCATGCGGTCCGATGGCCGTCTGCTCATCATCCCAGCGGTGCGATCCTCCTTCTTGAGGAACATACATCGGTTCGCTCCAGTTGCCAGCTTCGGAGTGCTCGAACTCAAACTCACCAAGATCGTCGTAGCGACAGACATAACCGGGCTGTTGCGAGAGAATCAGTTCTTCGTCGTACGCAACCAGAACTTGCTGTTGAATGAGATCCCGACATTCACAATTGATCGGGTGAGCGATGTCCGCATAAAGCCGAGCCCGACCGTCCGGAAATTTCACAGATCTGTTTCTGCCTAACGATTTGCCGCAGCTGGAGCAAAAGGCGGAACGGAGAGCGTTCTTTGAACTGCATTCCGGACACCGATCCGTCAACTTCCGACTCGGCATCGCGACAAATGGACCTTTATCCCCACGGATGATCTTCAGGTCTCGAATCACAAAGGCCTGCTCAATGGTAATCGAACAGAACCCGAGGAGCCGATCCTGGCCACCATTCATCAGCTTGATGCGTACTTCAGAGATTTCCACGTGGCTCTCCTTGCTTTCGCTTGAGCTGACCGCTCAATCAAACGCGAATTCAACCTGCATCAGGTGCAATAAACAGATAAGACACCGAACGTAGATGAGACATTCCGAGCTTTGATTCCCCGAAATCTGGGACCGTCATTCATCTCCGTTAAAACAAGATCCTCTCCACCGAAGCCACCAATTCCAATCGGTGACTCGCATCAACTCGCTAGACGCCAGAGGTCACGTTGTAAACGAACCCCATCTTCATCTGCCGACATCTGGCAGCGACGGATTTCGCATGCGCTGCCGTTCGACACAACGCAAAGCAGGACGATCCGCTTCCGGTCATTCCTGATCCTGCGACGTCTTCTTTGGCGAGTCGTTGAAGAACCGATTTCAGTCGCGAATCCAGCTGCAACGCTGGCTCAGTCAGATCATTTCCAAGCACACTTCCGATCCGCTGGACCGAGCTACTTGCCAGAGCGGCCTGCACCTCATCCATTGAATGCGAGACGCTCGCCTGTTGCGTTGCCCATTCCTGAAAGACTTTGGCGGTCGACAATCCGAACAGCGGTTTCACGATCACAAAGTGGAGCTTGCCAACCACTGGAATCGCTTCAATGGACTCGCCTCGACCAGAGCAAATTCCAGCGACCGGGGATTCCAGGAAGAAATTCACATCGCTTCCCAATTGAGCCGCCAGTTCGTGAAGGTCGGAAAGGCTCAACTTCAGCTCCCAGAGTTGGTTCAGCGCAACGAGCGTCGCCGCAGCATCACTCGAACCGCCCCCCATTCCCGCTTCCATTGGAATACGTTTCAGCAGCTGGATCGAAACGCCATCTGTCGCACCGGTTTGCTGTTTCAACAAGCGAGCAGCGCGGATGACAAGGTTCCGATCATTCGCTTCAAGCACCGTTGACGTGACAAAAGAGCGAGGAAAACAGGTCTCGCACGCCAGTTGGACGGTGCCTGATTCAGCGGGAGAGAACTGCAAGACATCATAATGCTGAACAGACAGCATCACGGTCTGCAAATCGTGATAACCGTCGGCACGCCGTCCCAGAACTTTCAACGACAAATTGAGCTTTGCAGGGGTCCAGGCAATCAAAGAGTTCCCCTGTCGTTGCAACCTCACGGTAATACTCTCTTTTGGATCTGCAAAATCTGTCAGGAACCGAAATCATTACACAAAGTGCTCACTGCGACCCAAAGAGGAGGTCAGGATTCTCTGCGATAGACGATTCAGCCTGCTGACAGCTTCGACAAGGAAATACAGAACAGGAAACACTGGCAAAAATCCCCCACTCAGACGAAGGAGCGTGCAGTGCGATGAATTGAGCGACGACAAGAATTTGTTGAAGCTTTGATGTTAAATTTTGATGACAAAGAGTCAACATGTTTCTTCTGTCACCCCCGACATTCTCCTTGAAATCTGAATTCTTTGCGCATCTGGGAACGATGAGCAAAACGCGATTTCTGTCCAGACAGGGTCGATGTGCCGGAACAATGGACCAGCTCGCTGCAGAACCGAAGTCATCCCCTTTGAGAAAAGAAACATCACGTTCACTGGAGATCGATGATACGGCTTCCCTTTGGCTCAGTTTGCTCTAACATGTGACGATGCAGCACACTGAGCAACGTCGGGTCGTTCAGGATGGTGCCTGCCACGACAACTCAAAATTTTGCATTGGATGTGTTTCAACAGAAACGCACTACGGTTTTTATGTCCGAGCTGCCAACAACATCCGTTCCAGCCAATCCCCCCACTGTTGAATTGAAGCCGTATTTTCAGGTTCTGGAAGACATCGAACAGAATTACAACGGCAAACTGGACTGGCCAGTCTTTTTTGGCAACGACAAGCCTGTTGAAATCGACGTCGGATGCGGTCGAGGACTCTTCCTGTTTCACGCAGGACCGGCAAAGCCAGACACAAACTTCCTCGGAATCGAGCTGGACTACAAAGAAGCCCGACGCGGTGCGATGCGTATCAAAAAACGCGAGATGCCGAATGTGCGGATTCTCGGCGGCGATGTCTTTGTTGCCTTTTCCAAGATGATCACCCCGGGATCTGTCGACGCGATTCACGTCTACTTTCCTGACCCATGGTGGAAGCGACGACACCGTCAACGACGCGTTTTCAACGACCGTTTCGCAGACCTTGCCGCAGGACTCCTGAAACCAGGTGGATATCTGCATTCGTGGACGGACGTTGAAGAATATTTTGGTGTCATCTCGGGATTGATGAACCATCATTCCGAGTTCAACACCCTGCCTCCTCCGGACGAACGCGCCCCCGGCGACGACATGGACTACCAGACCAGCTACGAACGGAAAAAACGAAAACTTGGATTGCCGATTTATCGCGGACTTTGGCAACGCCGCTAAGTCAGTCGTGGCAGGATGGGGTGGAACTTCAGTACAGCGTCGCAAAACAAAATACTGCCGCCCCCTCCCTGAGCTCACGACATGAACTGAGCATCGGGCCATTTCTGATCAGCCGAATAACATTGGATAACAACAACTGCACCTGCAGAATTGCCATCCTGATCCCGAATCCACTCGCCCCTTTGAACTGACACAGGAGACAGACTCAATGGCCAACCACATGGTGCTGCTCTCGGTACCGGGACTTCGCAGTGAAGACATTCCGAAGATGCCAAATCTTCAAAAACTCGCTGCTCCCGGCTCCATTGTCACATTGAGTCCGTCATTTCCTGCCGTGACTTGCCCGGTACAAGCAAACCTGACGACCGGCGTAAAGCCCTCAAAGCACGGCATCATCGCGAACGGCTTTTTCTATCGAGATAAAGGCGAAGTCGAGATGTGGACCGCCTGGAACAGTTGTTTCGAGGCTCCCCAGATTTGGGACATTCTGCATCAATCCGATCCGGCTTTAACTTCAGCAGTCTGGTTCCCTCTCCACTCCAAGGGCGCCGGGGCCGACTACATTTGCACTCCCGCACCGATCCACAACCCGGACGGATCAGAGTCTCTGTGGTGCTACACCAAGCCAACGGAACTCTACGGCGAACTGCGAGACCAACTCGGGCACTTTCCACTCATGAACTTCTGGGGACCGATGGCCAACATCAAGTCCTCGGACTGGATCATCGACTCAGCAGTCATTGCGGCGAAGCAATTTCAACCGCGATTCACCTACATTTACATCCCGCATCTGGATTACGCGGCACAGAAATTCGGCCCGAACAGCGAACAGGCAACCCAGGCGATTGTTGACATCGATGCATCCCTTGGCCGCTTGGTCAAAGGTTTCAACGAAGCAAAACTCGACAACCTCGAATGGCTGGTCGCCAGCGAATACGTCATCACAGAAGTCGACACCGTCGTCTACCCGAACCGCCTGATCCGTGAAGCCGGTCTTCTCGCGCTGAAGGAAGAGAACGGCAAAGAAAATCTGATTCCCGGAGAATCCCCAGCCTGGGCACTGGTCGACCACCAGTTGGCCCACATCTTCGTGAAAGATCCAGATGACGTTGATCTGGTCGCAGACCTGTTCCGGGACCATCCGGATATCGAACACGTTTTGGTCGGCAACGATCGTCGGAGCTTTTCACTCGATCACCCACGCTCTGGCGATATCGTTCTGATCTCCAAGCCAAACGCCTGGTTTGCCTATTACTGGTGGCAACGGGACGAAAAAGCACCGGACTACGCGAGAACTGTCGACATCCACAAAAAGCCGGGATACGACCCGGTCGAAATGTTCATCGATATGCCCTCCAAGTCGATCCCACTCGACGCGACACTCGTAAAAGGTTCGCATGGATACCCAGCAAACGAGCAATCCCGCAAAGGAGTGCTTATTTCCACAAAGCCTTTGACAGGAACGACATACCAGGACACGGACGTCGCAAAAATCATCTTGTCGAAATTTGGCATTTCCCGATCCACTGCCGACCAGAAATAATTTCGTGCTGCAAGACGAAGCAGCAAGCCCCCAAGGCGGATTCACCCACTCAGAAATCAACGGTTCCTGAGTGGGATGATCCATCTATGGCACTTCCAAGGACTATTCCACTGGGACGGATCAACGCGAATACAGGAGAATCCGGGAACTTTTCCGGATTCCAAAGCGTCCAACTCAGTAAGGACTATCCCGTTCGAAGCAAAAACGATTGAGAATAGATGTCAGCATCCTGAACGTCACAAAAGTCCATCCAGACCAAGTTCAACAGATGCCAGATTCAGCAGTTGATCAACGCTCAGGTTTCCTGAAACCGTTGCTTCGACTTCAGAATTTGTAAATCGATGGTGCGCATGGTTGGCGAAACCAGACGTCACCTCGTAAACTGAGATTTCACTTTCACTTCAGCTCATTTCACCAGAACGACTGTAACTCTCCCTTCTTCACATGGAGTTTCGATCCAGATTGGGAAGATGACGTGTCCGATGTTCTCGCGGGAATCCCGTGCAAACAAGGCAACCATTCCTTTCCATAAAGCCAAGTGACAAAAACACTTGCACGATCGAAAACTCCAGGCATATCGAGGGAGACGAGGACACTGGACATGGCGGAACCACGTGCAGCCTGGGGCATTGATATCGGCCAGTCGGCACTGAAGGCGATCAAGGTTCGGCTTGACCCCGAATCAAATCAGATCGTTGCCGAAGCGTTCGATTACATTCAATTTCCGAAAATTCTCAGTCAGCCTGATGCCATTCCTGATGAAATTGTTCCTCAGGCGATGGAGACGTTCCTCTCCCGGAATAATCTCAAGGGAGATGCCGTTGCAATTTCGGTTCCCGGCCAATCGGCACTCGCCCGATTCATTCAGTTGCCGCCGGTCGAATCAAGCAAACTGCACGAGATCGTCAAATACGAAGCCCGACAGCAGATCCCGTTCGCTCTTGAAGATGTGATCTGGGACTATCAGCCGCTCGGCGCCGGTGCAGAAGAAGGTGGCTTCCTTCTTGACGCAGAGGTCGGCCTGTTTGCAATGAAACGCGAACAGGTGCTCCAGCAGTTGCGACCATATCAAGACAAAAAGGTCGAAGTTGAGCTGATCCAGATCGCTCCACTGGCCTTGTACAACGTCTTGAGTCTGGACGAACTCAACATTCGACGGAACGCAACAGGCGAGCCGGCTGAAGAGTATTACATCGTTCTGGACATGGGTTGCGACAATACAACCCTGATGGTCTCGAACGGATACAAAATCTGGATCAGAAACGTTCCGATCGGTGGAAACCACTTCACTCGGGCGTTGACCAAGGAAATGAAGCTCAGCTTTGCCAAAGCCGAGCACCTGAAATGTAATGCCACGAAGTCACCGGATCCGCGAGCTGTTTTCCAAGCTTTGCGACCTGTGTTCAACGATTACGTTTCGGAAATCCAGCGGTCTATCGGTTACTTCTCCAGCGTGAACCGTTCGGCCAAGATCATGAAAGTGATCGGGCTCGGAAACGGCTTCAAACTTGCTGGTCTGCAAAAATTCCTGCAACAGAACCTGCAGTACCCCGTTGAACGCCCGGACGCGTACAACCAGTTGACCGGCGATACTGTCATCAGTTCTCCGATGTTCTCCGACAACATCCTCAGCTTCGCCGTTCCATACGGGCTGGCAGTTCAGGGACTTGAGCAAACTCGAATCCGGACAACGCTGCTGCCACCTGAGATTGCAGCCGCTCGCCGTATTCGCCGGAAAAAACCATGGGCAGTTGCCGCAGCGGCGACCCTGCTCCTTGGGTTCGGTTTGTCGACGATTGGCAATGCGATCTCCTTTGCATCCGTAAACACACCTGACTTCCAGAAAGCGGAATCAGATGCGGACGCATTTAGTGGTGAACTCGCCAAATATGATTCTGACTTTGGCGCCCAGAAAGCAAACAACGAAGCGATCAAAGGGAAACTCGACGCCCTGACTCAAGGCCGTCGAAACTTTGAATGGCTGGAAGTCTTCAATGCAGTGCTGGACTGCCTGCCAAGAGATCCTCCAGACGTTCAGTACCCCATCGAAGAAGTGGAAAAGAAGAACCAGATCTCACTGTTGCAGTTCAGTGCAGCGAGGATGTCTGACCGTGCAAACTGGTTCAATGCACTTTCCCCACAAGTGAAGCAGCTGATGGTTCCCGCAAATCGCGAGACACCACCAGAAGGGGAAGGCTACATCATCACGCTTCGAGGTGAACACTATCACAACAACCCAGAAAACCCGGAAGACTCGGGAATTCTGTTCGTGATCAATCAGTTCCTGAAGAAGCTACAACAGCCTAGCGTTCAACCTCTCGACTTCCCGGAACGTGACGTCACCCGCATGGGGATTTCTCATGCAACGATAATCACACACAGTCGTCGACTTGACCCATATATGGGTGCACCTCCGCCGAAGGCCGCCCCAGCGTCGCGTCTGAATCCACGCGGATTCGGTGGCCAACGTGGGCAGCCGGGCATGGAAACGATGGAGCCAGGTGGAAATCCACTGCTCAACCCAGGCATGCAGCTGGGAGCCCAACCCGGCGGCTTCCCTGGTGCCGTTCCTGGTCAACCGGGAATGCCACCGGCCCGTGAACTGTATAAAGTCGAGTTCGTTATTCAGTTTGCATACAAGTATGTGCCACCTGCTGAACGCGTCGACCCTATGACCGAGGCTCCGGCCGAGGGAGAAGAGGGTGCCGAAGGCGCTGAAGGGGAAAACACAGAAGCGTCTGCGACTGAAACACCTGAAGCGACGAATTAAGCAAGAACATCATCAGGAATTGTTTCCTGAAACATTCCTGTTATTAGCATCGAAAAAACAACACTTCAGATAAGTGGTCTTTGCGATGGATAAACTACAACCACTCATTCGACAGCGATTCTGGATCCTGGCCGGATTAGTTCTGCCGTTGGTGATGTACGGCTACTACTCTGCGAACAGCCAGCTGAAAGCTGCGACTGCGGCTCGCGAAGAGAAGTTGAAGTCCACATTGAACGGCGTTTCCTCAGGAATTGCGCCGAATGAGGACTACATCAAACAACTGACGGTCTTCAATGAGTTTCTGGAAGCTTCAGTTGACGACGCCATCGTCCAGCTGTGGCAGCAACAGCAGAAGCGAATGACTTGGCCGCCACTGGTCGCCAACAAGGTCCCAAAGGACTTTCTGGGACCATTCGATCAACAGGTTCCACTGATCTACAAAGGTGCTTACGAAGAAGTTTTCCGCAAGCTGCAGGAACGAGTTCAGCCTGTCCGCCCACTCGATCCAATGGCAAGATTTGATCGCAACAAGCCGATCCAGCCAAACCAAAAAGTCGTCCTGATGGCCAACCTGCCACAGGTCACATTTGGTCAGTTCGTGACATCAGAAGAGACTTGGGATGCCCAGATCGACGTCTGGATGACAGAGCTGTTGCTGGATGCCATCGTCAAGATGAATGAAGGCAAAGACTCTGCAACTGAAGCCGTGATTCGCCGTCTCGACATCCTCCAATTACTCGGTGGCGATGGAACCCCAAAGACTTCCGACTCTGGATCATCGGGGATGGAAGGCGACATGATGGGCGGAATGGAAGCCAGCGCCATGGGGATGGGAATGGGTGGCGGATCACAAGGTGCCGCCAATATCCCAACCAAGATTGATTTCGACCCCGCCGAAGAATTCGGACCTGCCTTGGACAGCGCAGGGGGAATGGGCGAAATGTCAATGGACATGATGAGCATGGAAGGAGCTGGCGGAACTGGTCCAGCACCACCACGACGTTACATCGGTGATCCGGAAGCCGCCCCTTACTTCGAACGCGGTTTCTACATGAGCGTGATTATTCAGCAGAACAAAATTGCAGACTTCATCGTCGAACTTGCGAATTCTGACTGGCCAGTTCAGGTTCGCCGTTTTCAGGTCGGCGTGAACCCATACCGCACGAATCAACCTCAAGGGGGCTTCGAATCCATGCCAGGTGTGATGGATGAGTTCTCGATGGGCGAAGCTGGTATGGGAGCATTTGGCCCTCCAACGATGGAAGCGGGTCCAAGTATGGCCGGAGGCCTCGAATTCAGTGGACAACCGGGAATGGGTGGGTTCGGTGATGCAATGGGCGGACGCGGCGTTGTCCGTCCCAACATTTTCGCTCAGAACCTGCCTCCATTCGCCAGTCAGGCAATGAACCACCCAGATCTGGTCCGGTTGGATGTCTGTGGCGTTATCACAATGTACAAGCAGCCAACTGAAGTTCTGGAAGCAGTCAAGGTTCGCAAAGCAAACCCACAATCGCCTGCAGGTGGAGCTGGTCCAGCAGGCGCTGCACCAGCGGCCGCTCCTGCAGTTGAGCCAACGACAGAGCCAACCGCTGAGCCTGCAACCGAAGAAGGAACTCCGGCTCCGACTGCGATGCCAGCTGCCGCCGATGGGGCCGCTCCAGCAGCCACACCAGCGATTCCCGCACCGGTGAATGAAGCCATTCCGGCTCCAGCAACAACGACTCCAGAATCGCCAGCAGCGCCTGCTGCAGACACGCCGCAGGCGAATCCACCTCAGCAGTAATGACTGCTCTGCGAGTTTCATCATACGAAACATCGCAGAGCAATAAGAATCAATGTCAGAGTGATGCCGTATCAGGTACGACCGATTTCGAGAGTGATCAGGATCTGATTTTTTACTGAAACGAAATTACCTTTCGTTTCCGACTCACCAGAGATTCCGGCCATGGCAAAGAAAAATTTCAAACAGCTGGCTGTCGATAACGTCGAGAAGGTCATCTTCGGCGGATTGGCACTCGTTGCACTTGGCGCTCTTGCAGTAGGAACCCAGTGGTCCCGCTATCCGGGGACCGCTGGCGAAATCCTCGACAAAATCTCCAAGGGAAAGTCAACGTGGAGTAAGCACACCTGGCCGCAGGAAGACAAAGAGGCCTACGTCATCTCGGCCGAGAACGTGCCTGCCAATCTTCTGCATGAACGTCTTTACAAACGATACAGCCCTGCACAGGCAGAGATGTCTGGCCGTATGGTTGTCAACATTTTTGGGGGCTCAGAACCGGTTCGTGAACCGAACTTGCTGGTTTTACAGAACCCGATCAGCAGCAGCGGCCGAGTCTTCCTTGAGATCCTCTCGGATGAGCCGCTTCCTACTGACCCCATGATGAATCCAAACCCGAACGGGCCAAATTCTCCATTGGCACCGTTGGCTCAGGACGACAACGTCCCTGACGAATTCCGTAAAGGACGGAACGCAGTCGGAGCAGGTGATATGGCCGGCATGATGCCTGGCGAAATGGCGAGCATGGGCTACGGCGGTGCTGCCATGGAACTCCAGATGCAGCCACAGGGAGGCCGAGGGCGCAGCGGCAATCGTCGAGTCGACGATTCTCCTCAGACCGCCCCAGGTGGCAACCCATCAATGATGATGGGCATGGAAGGCATGATGGGGATGGAGGGAATGCAGAGTGTAAACCTGAACGGTCAGGGATATCACTTTGTTTCCGTGCGAGCCGTGTTCCCGTTGCGTGATCAGATCATGAAGTTCGCAGATGCGATTCATAAATCGTATCAGTTTGCGGCCAGAGATTTTGACATCATTGATTTCGATCTCGAAAGACAGACTGCACAGCCGGGACCTGACCCTTGGAGCGGAAGCTGGGAGAGGGTCGACAAGCAGGACGCATTTGACGTTCTGGAAAAGTCCGCTGGGTATGACGCAGAAGTCGTGAACGGGATGATCACCAACGCTGTGATCACGATGCCGCTTCCAATGCGTATCACCGGGGAATGGCGACGTCAGGCGACTCACCCTCAGATCGAGAAGTTCGAACTGACCGACTCCCAGATTGCGACTGAAGTTGAAATGCAGCGAAAGTTGCTGGGGGAAGCGGTCAATCAGAAGAAAGAAATGGACTCCGCAGTTAACAAACGACGCGGATTCGCCGGACTTGTGATCGACTCTCGCCAGCTGTCATCTGACATGTTTGGCGGAGACATGTACTCTTCCACCATGCCAGGCGGAATGGGTGGAATGGGGATGGGCGGAGGCATGCCCGGGATGGAAGCTTCAGCCATGGGTGGAGCCGGAGGCCCAGGTGGGGGCGCTCGCGGTACCCGAAGCAATGTTCAGCAGAACCCCATCGAAAAGCTGATTGCCGATATGACCAAAGGTTCCTCAAATAAAACTGAGGAAGAGAAGCGAATCCGCGAGTGGATTCAATCGCAGGTGACTGCAGAAGGTGAACTCCTGCTGTTCCGCTATCTCGACTTCAACGTCGAGCCAGGTAAGACATACCGATATCGCGTCCGACTCGTTCTCAAGAATCCAAACTTCGGCAAACGCATTGCCGATGCAGGCGGGATTCCACACGTCGTCGAAGGGGAAACACGAGAAACCCCATGGAGTCAGGTTACAGCACCTGTCACAGTCGAAGATGATGTGCGGTACTTCATCACTGAAGTTCGCGAACAATCCGGTCGGATCTTGCCTTCCGTGAAGTTCGATGTCTTCGAATGGAATGCCTCATTCGGAACGTTCCTGAACAACATGCTGGAGATCCGGTTCGGTCAGCGAATTTCTGACGAAGTCGAAACGACAGTCATCGAGCCAGCGAAATCACTGTACGAGACACGAAAATACCGCTTCCGATCGGACGACTTCCTTGTCGATACGATCCCGGAAATTCGTCTCGACGATGCGTTACACGAGAAGGCGACCGACGGCACCAATTTGAAGTTGCCAGCTGGAATGCGGGGCAAACTCCCGCTCCCGCCTCAAACTCTGGTTTCACGCGCCGATCAGACTCTCGTTTATCTCAATCCAGAATATCACAAGAAGGCTCACGGGAACTTCAAATCCAACATTGAGCACCAGTCGACTCAGTTCGAAGCCCTGAAAGCTCCGAAAGTTGACCCAGCAATGGATGCTCTAGGAGCACTGGGGCTAGCTGCAGATGATGCCTCAATGATGATGGGTGCAGAAGGAATGGGCTCGCGGCAACGCAACGTACTTCGCGCTGGCCGAAAGAGCAAAAAGCAACAAAATCCCGGAATGTTAATGCCGTAATCTCGTTCGATCTGCTTGAATTCAAGCGACTGACCAGATTCCTCGATTCAGTAAGAAGGCTCAGATTGATTCTCAGCCTTCTTTTTTGTTTGCTGCAAGATGCCGGGCCAATCGCCTGAGTTCCCTTTCGAAGTTATTGCGCCACCATGGAAACACGATCTGAATCTCCGGTAAATCTGTTTGAGGGAGTTCCCACTTCACTCACAGTGGAGCAAGTGGATCAGCTGCTTCAATCCGGCCGGACGCGAATTGAGCGAATCGTCTCCACAGGTCAGGCCAGTCCGGATGGGTTCTGGTACGACCAGGAAGAAGAGGAATGGGTCATGGTCCTCAAGGGGTCGGCAAAAATCCAATTTCAGAAAGATCAGCGGGTTGTCACGATGCATGAAGGGGACTCGATCTTCATCCCCGCACATTGCCTTCACCGTGTTGACTGGACTTCTCCTGACGAGCCAACAATCTGGCTCGCAATCTTTTTTCAAAAATAGGTTAAAGATTCTGATCTTGACCCATTCCGAAAATATTCTGTAAACCGTGTCCCTCAGTGTTTGAGTGCCGCGGTCAGGGACTGCCCGTATGGTTCTCAATGGTGTTTTTGACGTGGAGTTCGCGTTCAAATTCACTTTCCCGGGGATGAATCCATGTTCTCCCTGAATCAACACACTGCTGAACGCACACATTTTCGGCCAGCCGGGCCTGATGTCCTTTTGCCATTTAGATGGAGTTGATGCACATGAGTGAACGGATTCACTCTCCAGAACCTGCGACCAATCCAACGAAATCTCGCAGAAGGTTTGTTCCCATTTTCACAGGAACAGCAATTCTGCTTGTCGCCGCAGGTGTCGGAATTCAGTTCCTGCGCGCGAATCCAGCTGCATCACAGACAGCTGCCGCAGACGCTGGAGCAAACACTCTGGCCAGCACCGCTAACAGTGCAAAAGTTCTCGCGAAGGTTAACGGCCAGTCGATTAATTACGATGTCGTCGCCCGTGAATGCGTCAATCGCTACGGTCAGGAAGTTCTCGACACGATGATCAATCGGCTGATCATTCAGCAGGAATGTGAACGCCGAAACGTCACCGTTTCGATGCAGGAAGTCGAAGAAGAAGTCGCCAAGACCGCCAAGAAGTTCAATTTGCCAGTGGACACCTGGTACAAGATGCTTCAGTCAGAGCGCAAGCTCACCCGCGTTCAGTACCAGCAGGACGTCATCTGGCCGATGATCGCCTTGAAGAAACTGGCAGGACAGGACGTTGTTGTCTCCGAAGAAGATATGCGAATCGGGTTCGAACGTGACTACGGTCCACGTGTGAACGCACGTCTGATTCTGGTCGACGGCAACATCCGTCAGGCAAGTCAGATCTGGGAACGCTGCCAGGCGACCCCTGATGAATTCGATCGAATTGCTCGTGAATTCTCCGCTGACCCGAATACCCGACCACTCGGTGGGGTGATTCCTCCAATTCGTAAGCATGGCGGGAGCCCACAGATTGAAGAACAGGCCTTCCGCATGAAGGTCGGCGAGATCTCGCCTGTGATTCAGGTTCAGGAAAGCCGCTACGTGATCCTGAAGTGCGAAGGTTTCACGGAACCTGTTGTTACAGAGATCAAAGACGTCTGGGACGACCTCTATGCACAACTGGTTGACGAGAAGACTCAGAAAGCCGTCGCCAAAGTGTTCGAAGACGTTCGTGATCAGTCTCGAGTTGATAACTTCCTGACGAATCAGTCCACTGGGCGTCAGACGATTCAGCCGACAAGTGGAACCGCTCCGGCTTCTGGAACCGCTAAACCAGCAGCTCCGGCTTCGTCCGCAGACCGAGCCAAAAGCGTTATTCGCTAGACCGGTTCGGTCTATCATGTGGCCGCGCGGCAGCCTTCTTGTTAAGCGAAAGGCTGAATTCCGCGTGCCAGAAGCGCTGCATGATTTCTGGAAATACTTTAAGACCAATCGGTCAGTAAATTGACCGACGCAATCGAGTTCGACGAGGCACCGAAGGAGACATTCCTTCGGTGCCTTTTTTTATGACGAATGCTCGCCGGATACCGACCGTGCGGCGACTTCACCCAACTTCATCAAATGGTGGACTTGCAGTTTCGTGCCAAAGCAGCCATGTTCAACAACCGAGCCTTCTGCCTGATTCGGCAGATGCCCCTTACGCAGCCGAAAGTCGGACGGACTCTGGATTGAAGTTCACGGAATTGAATCATTCACAACCTGCTGAACTGGAGAACTCGATGAGACGAGTGTGCGCCGCCCTGCTAGTCTGTGGAAGCCTCGTGCTTTCCAACACTGTCGGCATTGCTGCAGGACCTGAAGCGATCCCTCTTTGGCCAAATGGAGCCCCGGGTGCCAAAGGGAAAGAAGAAATCGATACCCCTGCGGTTCGCCTTTACCCTGCTCCAGAAGCAAATGCCACTGGCGCATGCGTGGTCGTTCTTCCAGGCGGTGGGTATCGCCATCTCGCCATGGATCACGAAGGCCAACAGATTGCCGCATGGTTCAATTCAATCGGCGTCACAGCAGCAGTCGTGTCTTACCGTCTCGCTCCGAACTACGGACACCCTTCTCCAATGCTCGACGCCCAGCGCGGCATTCGTTATGTGAGAGCGAACGCTGAGAAGTTGAAAATCGACCCGAACCGCATCGGTGTGATGGGATTCTCTGCAGGCGGGCACCTGGCTTCCACAGTGTCGACACTCTTTGACGCCGGAGATGCTTCCAGCGCCGATCCAATCGATCGTCAAAGCAGCCGTCCTGACTTTTCCATTCTCTGTTACCCGGTCATCAGCCTGAAATCTTCATTCACGCATGGCGGGTCGAAGAAGAACCTTCTCGGCGACAATCCAGATCCAGCATTGGTTGAGAAACTCTCAACTGAAACGCAGATCACCAAAGAAACGCCACCGACCTTTATTTTCCATACAGCGGAAGACAAGGCTGTTCCCGTTCAAAATGCGATCGTGTACTTCGAGGCGCTTCAAAAGCATGGAGTTGCATCCGAGATGCATCTCTATCAGAAGGGGCCACACGGAGTCGGACTTGCCCCAAAAGATCCTGTGCTGAGCACATGGAAAGAGCGGTTGGCTGACTGGTTGAAGATCAACGGCTTTCTCTCCACAACCAAACGCGCCGCCATCTCTGGTTCAGTCGAGCTCGAAGGAAAGCCGCTGCCACGAGGCACGATCACCTTCATCCCAGAGGACAAGAACGCACCAACCGCGTTTGCGATGGTCTCGCGCGGCAAGTTTTCTCTTGATGAAAAGAGTGGACCTGCGATCGGAAAGAACAATCTGATTGTCTGCTCTCTTGGGGCAGGAATGCTGTCACCCACAGTCGAAGGAATTGAAGTCTGGGAAGCGCCGAAGCATCCCTTTGTTTGCCAGGTCGC
Organism: Planctomicrobium limosum; assembly: GCF_051465645.1. Taxonomy (GTDB): domain Bacteria; phylum Planctomycetota; class Planctomycetia; order Planctomycetales; family Planctomycetaceae; genus Planctomicrobium. The sequence continues at coordinate 2,964,097 of NZ_CP195790.1, forward strand.
CACAGAAAAAAATGTGCTCGACCTGCAACTGACCAAGTAATTGAGTCAGAGACTCAAGTCGCCCACCGGGAGCCGCGACATCGATTCAAGCGGCGCTCGGAGGGAAAGACTCCCAATCAACGAAAATGCCCGAGTCAAAATGAACCTGAAAGGGGACATTGAGACTCGGGCATTTTGTACTTCAGGCAGGCTTATTTCTCTGCAGTCGAATCACCTGACGCCGCCTTTTCAGCGGTCTTCTTCGTAGCCTTCAGCGGAGCGTGTTTCAGAATCAACATGCCCAGTGGAGGAAGTGTCAGTTCGATACTGTGCTGACGTCCATGAGCCGCTAGAGGAGACGATTTCACACCGCCACCGCAGCCGACATCTGTTCCGCCATACATCCAGGCATCGCTGTTAAAGATCTCGACGTACTCCCCTGACACCGGAACGCCAACAATGTATCCATCGCGTGGAACCGGCGTCATATTCAACACCACGATCAGTGTTTCTTTGGCGTCTTTAGAAAGACGGCAATAGGCATAAACACAGTTGGCAGCGTCATCGGCCTGAATCCAGCTGAATCCGTCGTGCGAATTATCCCGTTCGTGAAGTGCCGGAAAACTCACAACCAGCTTATTCAAGTCTTTGACATAGCGTTTGATCCCTGCGTGGGTATCAATCGATTCGAGAGCCCAATCCAACTCGGAGTCGTGATTCCATTCGGTCCATTGAGCAAGTTCTGCTCCCATGAACGTCAATGTTTTGCCGGGTAGCGTTGCCTGATACCCCAGCAACAATCGCAGGTTTGCAAACATCTGCCATTGATCACCGGGCATCTGCGAAATCAATGACCGCTTACCGTGGACCACTTCATCATGTGAGAGAGGCAGTACAAAGTTTTCAGTGAACGCATACAGCGATCGAAACGAGAGGTCGTTCTGATGATGATGGCGATGAATCGGTTCTCGACGGAGATAGCGCAGGGTGTCATTCATCCACCCCATGTCCCATTTCATCGAGAAGCCAAGACCGCCGTCATAGACTGGCCGGGAAACGCCAGGCCACGCAGTCGATTCTTCGGCAATCGTCACAATGCCAGGGAACTCCCCATGCAACATTGTGTTCATGTCTTTCAGGAATTGAACGGCTTCCAGATTCTCGCGGCCGCCATTCTTATTCGGAATCCACTGGCCTGCTTTACGTGAGTAATCGAGGTACAACATCGATGCCACGGCATCAACTCGGATTCCGTCGATGTGGTACTTATCACACCAGAATCGGGCACTGGACAGCAGGAAGTTTCGAACTTCATAACGCCCATAATTGAAAATGTGCGTATTCCAGTCCGGATGGAACCCCTGTCGCGGATCAGCATGCTCATACAACGCTGTTCCGTCGAAACTTGCCAGCCCATGCGAATCTGTAGGGAAGTGGCCAGGCACCCAATCAATCAGAATGCCAAGCCCGGCACGATGGCACTTATTCACAAACATCATGAAATCCTGAGGAGTTCCATGACGTGAAGTCGGTGCAAAGTAGCCTGTGGACTGATACCCCCAGGACCCGTCAAACGGGTACTCGGTGACGGGCATCAACTGGATATGTGTGAAGTTCAAATCCAGACAGTATTCGATCAGCTGATCAGCAAGTTCCAGATAGCTGAAATAGCGTCGACCATCCTTGGGACGTCTCCACGAACCGAGATGGACTTCATAAGTCTGCATCGGGCGTTCGTACCAGTTCGTTTTCGCGCGCTGGTCCAGCCACTCTTCATCATGCCAGTGAAACTGAGTCAGATCAGTAACGATTGAGGCTGTATGCGGAGGCTGTTCTGATGCAAACCCGTAGGGATCACATTTCTCGACGAGATTCCCCTGCGGTGTACGGATGCTGTACTTGTATGTTTCCCCGGGACGCATCTCCGGGATGATGCCGGACCAGACCCCTTCATGGCTGGAATTCAAATAGAATGCACCATGCTTCCATGAATTCCTGTCGCAAACGACGCACACTTCCTGCGCATTTGGAGCCCAGACTGCGAACCGAATTCCAGTAAGATTGCCCTCAGCAACAGGATGGGCTCCCAGCCATTCATACGCGGTACAGTTCATTCCGCTCCTCATTGTGACACGTTGCTTTTCGAGCAAGGCCTTCGTTAAAGGACCAGCTTGAGGACGCCGGGATAATCCTTGGGCAGTCATCATGAAACATCCATTATTCAACACGCCAAACGAGTGGCTAAACAAGCCAGTCCCGCCTGACCAGTCGTCCTATCATCCATGAATCATAACGAGTTGAGTGCAAATGTAAGAGATGGAACCACCGAAGTGATAGGCCGCTTTCCTCTGAGGGACTTCCGAGTGCATCCCGGCTTGTGGACCGATCCGTTCCATTTCGGAAGATTGTGTTTCCTTGGGCAGGCCCCTACGATTTCGACGATTCATCAACGAAATCTCTGAAGAATGCCCTGATGTCTGCACCAGAACAACTGCCGTTGGACGTGGCCCAAATTCAGCAACTCATCCCCCACCGAGCCCCGTTTCTGTGGCTGGATGATGTGACGGAATTAACTCCGACACGAATCGTTGCTCACAAGCACATTCCAGCATCACTGGACGTCTTTCAGGGGCATTACCCGCATTTTCCTGTTCTGCCGGGTGTTTTGCAGTGTGAAGCCGCATTTCAGGCAGGTGCGGTACTGATTGCGACCCAATTTCCCCCAGCGGACGGACAAGTGCCGGTCGTCACGCGACTGAATAACGTTCAGTTTCGAAAAATGGTCAGTCCCGGGCAGACTCTGGAACTCGAAGTCGAACTGACCGAACAATTGACCAATGCCTTCTTTTTGAAGGGGAAGGTCTCTGTTGATGGAAAAGTCTGCGTTCGACTGGAATTCGCCTGTGCTCTCGCTGCTCCTCAAGCGTAACTGAGCACTCCGCCGGGGAAACGACACAGAAAATGATACGATGCAGACGCCTCACTGCTCTGGGCGAAGGGCATCAATTGGGAAAACGTTCCAGTGAACGCTGAATTGCCTGACGAATCCCCGATTACGATTGGCTCGCGAACGCTGGCGACACGGTATTTCCTTGCCCCATTGGCCGGGTACACGCATCTGGCCTTTCGTCGAGTCCTGCGAAATCTCGGGGGACTGGGATTGGCAACGACCGATCTCGTTCAGGCAACTCTTCTCCTCGCAGGACACCCCAAATCACGCGAACTGATTGAAACAATTCCCGGTGATGAACCACTGTCGGTCCAGATTTTTTCAGGGATTCCACAAGATCTGATCTCGGCCGCCAAATGGCTGGAAGACAATGGATATCAGGGAATTGACATCAACATGGGTTGCCCCATGGCCAAAGTGAATGGCGTGGGGGGCGGAGCCAGGCTGATGTGCGATTCCAACGGGGCCTGTGGGCTGGTGGAGCGAGTTGTACAAGCAGTCAAGATCCCGGTGACCGTCAAAATGCGACTCGGATGGGATCGGGACCAAATCACCGCTCCCGCACTGTCACGCGAGTTCGAACGACTGGGCGTAGCAGCGATCACCATTCACGGCAGAACACGGCAACAGGGATTTCAAGGGACAACGGATCTCAACGGGATTCGTGATGTCGTTGAAGCAGTCGAACGCATCCCGATTATCGGGAACGGAGACGTGCGCACCGTTGCCGATGCCATTCACATGCGGAAAGTCACTGGGTGTCCTGCAGTTGCGATCGGCCGCGGAGCGCTGCTCGATCCTTGGATCTTCTCCCGTCTGGCAGACCATTCTCAAGGCAAAGAGATTCGCGATCCTTCCCCTGATGACCAGTTACAGTTTCTGATTGATCACTTTCGATTTATGTCAGAGCAGCACGCTGAACGCAGCTGCCAGCTTTTTCGCAAATTTGCAGCATGGTACGGGCAGAAACTCGGGGTTCCAGACGATTTGGAAGACCGACTGCGACGCTTTGAATCGATGGACGAATTTTTGGAGATTGCCGAACAGATTCGGGCACGACACGGCGAACGACAGGCGACAATTCCAACGGCATTACTCAAAGTGCCGAATGGGCCCGTCGAGAAGTGGTGATTCGGTTCTCCCACAAAACCCGGCCGTTTTCATTCCAGCTGCCATTCGCTACCCTTTCCGAGGCTCCCAACTGGTTGCAAACGTTCGAGTCCGGATCGGGGAATTCCTCTCAAAGCGGTCTCTTGAGTTGCGATCCTCGATCAGCCAATCAGCGTGAGCAAGTCGGTCCCTCATCGGGACCTGATCCGCAGGAGAAAAAGCCTCTTCTGCGTCCCAAGAGTGTGATACCACGTCGTCAACCCGCTCTCTGGTCGCCATCGTTTAAGTTGAAATGAGTGTTTCGATGTATGACAAACAAGTGTTGTGTGACCTGTTCCGCGAACGCGCCCTGAAGTTCGGCGACTTCACCCTCGCCTCCGGAAAAAAAGCGACCTATTACCTCGATGGAAAGCAGATCACCCTGCACTCTCGCGGCTTGCAGCAAGTCAGTGAAGGACTTCTTGATCTGATCGATCTCGACAACGTCGATGCCGTCGGCGGAATGTCCATTGGCGCCGATCCAATTGTTGCCGGAATCCTCTCTGCTGCTGCTGCTCGCGGTAAGGAACTGATTGGGTTCCTCGTTCGCAAGGAGTCCAAAGGGCACGGCACCAATAAATATGTTGAAGGGCCACTGCAACCGGGGATGAAAGTCGCCATCGTGGAAGACGTCGTCACCACCGGCGGAAGTTCGCTGCTCGCCGTTGATCGCGTGCAGGAATTCGGAGCCGAAGTTGTTCAGGTTCTCTCCATCATTGACCGGATGGAAGGGGGCGCCAAAAACTTCGCCGCCAGAAACATCCCACTCCAGTCACTGCTGACAATTCAAGATTTTGGAATCACTCCACCTGTCATTGATTAGGCAAACGGCCACAACTCGCGAAGTTGAAAATCATTCGCCGCCAGACGGGGATGATCCCCGCGACAGACAGCAACAGCTGAAACGATTGTGCCAAATAGTCGGGTCAAAGCGACACCGGTCTGCTGCCGAATTCGGTGATCAAGATTCTCTCATTTTCGATGATTCACGCCGCACACTCGCTGTGCGGCGTTTTAATTCGTTCTACGAGCATTTCATCCCGTTTTTTCGAATCCTGATCCGTCCCTAAGTCAGAGAATTCGCTGAGGACACGGCCTTCAGGATGGCGTCACTCTCCCCCAGTGCTCAATATGGTGGGGACCAGACGCGAAAGGCGAATGCGTTTTCATCACCTCGTGAATTTGAAACACGGTACTATCAATTCCGAGGCGTCAATTTCAGATTGTCTTTGCGCTCGAATTCGATTGAAGGATGCATAATGTCGGCGAAATCAACACTCACTTACGATTCAGCAGCTTGTGAATTCCTGATCCAGTCCGCCCGAACTGGAATCGCTTCCGCATTGGAAGCAGCTCGTAAGGAGACCCTCGCCGACATCAAACTCCTGACATCGAAAGGCCCGATCCCTGCGGAGAAGGACCCACTCGACAGCGGCTTCATTGATCTTCCACAACGGCTGCTGGCAGGCGAAGACGGTCTTCTTGAACGGATCGAGAAAAGCGCTGCCGAACTGCGCAGCAAGATCGACCGCCTTGTCGTTCTGGGCATCGGGGGGTCATACATGGGCCTGCGAGCCCTGTTTGAAGGACTCTGCGACCCTTACCACAACGAACGCTGCCGTGAAGGTCGAAACGACGCACCAAAGCTCTATTACGAAGGCAACAACCTCGACAACGACGCAGTTCTTTCTCTGCTCGACCTGCTGAAAAAGCAATGCAAAGACCCTAAAGAACTTTCTCAGCGCTGGGGGATCAACGTCATCAGTAAGTCTGGTGGCACTCTGGAAACCGCTGCTGCTTTCCGTATCTTCCGTGAAGCACTCGATGCTTATTACGGCGAAGGGTCAGAAGAGTCCAAAGAGTTCGTCGTTCCAGTCACTGGCGAAACCGGCAAGCTGAGAAATTACTCAAACGCCAAAGGCTATAAGACGACCTTCCCGATCCCGGATGGGGTGGGCGGAAGATTCTCAGTCTTCACAGCAGTCGGCCTGTACCCGGCAGCGGTCCTCGGAATGGACATCCGAGCTCTCCTGCAAGGGGCAGCGGACATGACTGACACCTTTGCTAATGCCCCGATTGGCAGCAATCCTGTTCTCGACTACGTGGCGACCTGCCATCTGCTGGAACGCGATCACGGTATGGACCTTCGTGTTCTCTCCACCTGGGGGAAGAAGCTCGAAGCAGTCGGGCTGTGGTATGATCAGCTGCTCGCCGAGAGCCTTGGCAAGCACGAAAAGGGAGCAACTCCGCTGACAGTTGTGAACACCCGCGACCTTCACAGTCGAGGACAACAACATCAGGAAGGGAAACGCGACCGCGTCATCACCAACGTCATCATCGGGGCTCCGAATCAACCTGCCGTTGCTCTCCCGAAGAACGCGGACAACTTCGATCAGGATCAACTCAACCGCATCGCAGGCAAGTCGATTCCGGAATTGCTCACCGCAGCGATTCAGGGGACCAACAAAGCCTACGCCGACGTTCAGCGTCCGACCGCAGATTTCCATATTCCAAAACTGGATGCCTACGCGCTGGGGCAATTGCTGCAGATGTTCATGCTGGCAACCGTTGTCGAAGGTCGTCTGCTGGGAATCAACCCCTACGGGCAACCCGGCGTCGAAGACTATAAGAACAACATGGGCGACATCCTGTACGGCAAGAAAGCCTGATACAGTAACACGCTGAATCCCCCTGACTGGTTTCAGAGATTCTTTTCGAGAACTTCCGCATCGGACTCCGTTGAATGTCGTCTTCAGCAGCAAAGGACACAAAACTCACTCCCATGATGCAGCGGTACATGGAGGTCAAGGCAGAAACGCCTGGCACCATCCTGCTGTTCCGCATGGGAGACTTCTATGAGTTGTTCCACGAAGACGCACAAACAGCAGCAAAAATCCTCGGATTGACTCTCACCAGTCGAGACAAGACCTCAGAGAACCCGGTGCCGATGGCCGGGTTTCCATTCCATGCTCTGGAAGGTTATCTGCGTAAACTGATCGCAGCCGGTCATCGTGCTGCCATTTGCGAACAGGTTGAAGACCCGAAGACCGCCAAGGGGATGGTGCGTCGTGAAGTCACTCGCATTGTGACCCCAGGGACATTGACCGACGACGCGCTGCTCGACCCGAAGCGGAGTAACTACCTCGCCGCTGTTTTCCCGTTCAAACAACGAGTGGGGATTGCCTGGCTCGAACTCTCGACCGGTCGATTTCAGTGTGTTGAGGTCGAACAAAAAGAGGACGCAGGAGCACTCGGCTCGCGACTCGCGTTTCTGGACGAACTCGCTCGAATTGAACCAGCGGAAATTCTGATTCCGGAGCAGATCAAAGCCCATCCGGTCTACACGTCGCTGATCGAATTAAATGGTCCTGTCCTCACGGAACGGCCGGCCTGGTCATTCGGAGCGAAACAATGCCGTGACATTCTTTTGAAGCACTTCCAGACAGCAACTCTGGAAGGTTTTGACCTGATGGACGAAGACTCCGTCGGCATCACCGCCGCAGGTGCGTTGCTGGACTACGTTCAGGAAACACAGAAGACATCTCTCGGGCATATCGTGCTGCTGGAACCGTATCGACGCGGCACCAATCTGCTCATCGACGAAACAACCAGACGCAGCCTGGAACTGACACGAACACAACGCGAGTCCGGCCGCGAGGGTTCGCTGATCAGCGTGCTGGACGAGACCTGCACTGCGATGGGCGCCCGCCTGTTGACAGAATGGCTGTCCAATCCGCTCACGGATCGGATCGCCATCAATCGGCGACTGGATGCCGTGGAAGAGTTGATCCGCGACAGTCGACTCTGTCGTGAACTTCGGGAGCAACTGGAAGAGGCATATGACCTCCAGCGACTCTCCGCACGCGTTGCCACCTTTCGAGCCTCGCCACGAGATCTCGGGTCGCTCGCTAAGACACTTTCCATTCTTCCAAAGTTGAAGGCCAAGCTCGCTGGACGGAACTCTGATCTACTCAAACTTCTCGACGCCAGACTCGATCTCTGCGCCGATGTACGCACCGAAATTGACGCGACGCTTGTTGAAGAGCCGCCCCTGCTCACGAGTGAAGGCGGAATGATCCTCGCCGGCCGACACGCTGGTCTCGACGAACTTCGTGACCTCGCATCCGGGGGGAAAAAGTGGATCGCCGAGTATCAGGCGAAGGAGATTGAACGCACCGGCATCTCCACAATGAAAGTCGGGTTCAACAAAGTCTTCGGGTATTACCTCGAAGTGACTGCAGCTCAGATGAGCAAAGTCCCGGCCGAATACATTCGCAAGCAGACACTGAAGAATCTTGAACGGTTCATCACACCGGAACTGAAAGAGTACGAAGACCGCGTACTGAAGGCGGAAGGACAATCTCACGCTCTGGAAATCGAATTATTCCAGACTCTGCGAGATCAGGTTGCGACCGCCTGCACTCGTCTGCAGCAGACAGCCGAAGTATTGGCGACGCTCGACGTGTTGTGTGGGCTGGCGACACTGGCACTCCGACAGAACTATTGTCGTCCGGAGATTGTCGATGAACCTTGCCTGATCATTCAAAACGGGCGCCATCCGGTCCTCGATCGTATCATGTCGTCTGGCCAGTTTGTCCCCAACGACGTCTTCCTCGGAGCATCCCCACAGGACAGCAACGCCCCTGGCCCAACGATGGCACTGATTACTGGCCCGAACATGGCCGGAAAAAGTACCTACATCCGTCAGGCCGCGCTCCTCACAGTCCTCGCGCAGATGGGTTCGTTCATTCCGGCGGGTTCGGCAAAAATCGGTATCGCCGATCGCATCTTCGCACGAGTCGGAGCGAGCGACGAATTAGGCCGCGGGCAATCAACCTTCATGGTTGAGATGACCGAAACGGCTCGTATTCTGAACATGGCAACGGACCGAAGTCTCGTCATTCTGGATGAAATCGGGCGCGGCACGAGCACGTACGACGGAATTTCACTCGCGTGGGCCATCACCGAGTATCTTCACGACCAGATCAACTGCCGGACGTTGTTTGCAACGCACTACCACGAACTCACCGAACTCCCGAAAACCATGTCGAGAGTCTGTAACTGGAACGTCGCTGTTCACGAAGAGAACGGCGACGTTGTCTTCCTCCACAAGATCGTTCCCGGTGGCGCTGACCGCAGCTACGGGATTCATGTCGCTCGACTGGCCGGAGTCCCACGGGCTGTGATCGAACGCGCCGGAATCATTCTCACTACACTAGAGAATGATCATCAGGATGCTTCTGGAAAAACCAAGATCCCAGCACGTAAGCGACAAAATACACGTCAGCTGCAATTGTTTGTCGAACAGGAAGACCATCCACTTCTGGATGAACTGCGCGGGATTAACCTGGAGCAGATGACTCCGATGGGAGCATTGCAGGCACTGCAGGATCTGCAGGGAAAATTGAAGAAGTAACCGACGCAGGATCGACTCGCGAAAGCCTGTCGATCCGTTTCAACTCCGAGTCTCCTCCAGAAAGCGAAGAAGAAGCCTCGTTACTTCGAAGCCGTTGTCTTTTCCTGAAGCTGTTCGATGCGAACGGCTCTCAGCTCATCATCGCGAAATGTGAGCTTGTTTGAGACGGCAAATCCGTACTCTGCTGCAAGCTCCTGAAACAACCGCAGCCCTGCCCGTTCTGCAGCACCAAGGCGGAAGTGCAGGTTCTTCGTGAAATAGTTGTAGACCATTTCATAAGGAAGATTCAGGCGGTCGGACCCTTCGCGAGAAATCGCCTCAAGATGCTCCAGTCCGGCATCGCGCGCGGCTGCAAGACCCTGTGGTATCCCTGGGAGTGCGACATCTTTTCGAGTCACCCACATCGCAAAGACAAATGGGAGGCCGGTCCAATTCACCCATTCACTTCCAAGATCCCACACGGTGTGGAATTCTTCGACAGGGGGCTGCATGGCACGATCGCCGATCAATAGAACAGCGTCCGCTTCGATATCGCGAGTCGTCTTCTCCAGTGGAAGGATGCGAAGTTCCGGAAGAACTCCAAATCGCTCCGCGAGCATGATCCGCGTCAGAGCTGCACTCGTTCTGGACCCTTCGTCTAATGCGAGAGTCCGAATCGCTCCAGGATGAACGCGACAATACAGCTTCACACTGAAAACATCACTGTGTGTTGAGACGCAGGCATCCGAAACCACTTCGTAGTTCGGATTGCTGAACGATTCCACAGATGGAATCAAGGCAACATCCAGATCCCCTTTTGCCAATGCATCAGCGAGTCGGCTGGGATAGTCGAGAATCAACTGCGCATGCGGCGCGAGACCTCCAAGACCCTCAACAAGTGGTCGGCTATTCAGATATGTCACAGCTCCAATACGGATCTGCTGAGATGGCATTTCCAGTTGAAGCCCCCGCTGTCGGTCAATCATGTCCACAATTCCTGTACGACTTGCAGTATATCTGCAATCGAACGAGTCGCAACACGATCCAATTCACATCAAGAAACAGCATTATGTCTCAAGGTCTGACACAGTTCGACCAGTTATGGATCGCCTGAACGAACGTAAAAAGCCGTCAGAACAATGTGCTCTGACGGCTTCGTGTACTTCAAACAATTCTGACTGGCCGGTTGCGAATTACTGCCAGACGGGTTGGGAGAAGACTATTTCCCGACTCGATCCCAGACCTCTTTCATATAGCGGAGACTTTCCACCGCGATATGCTCGGCACCGGGAGTGTAGTCAAACACTTCAACAGAGACCCATCCCTGATAGTTTGTCTCTTTCAACGCTTTGAAGATCGGGTCGAAATCGATCTCCCCCATCCCCGGCCCACGCAGATTTTCGTCGTTCGCGTGAAAATGCCGCGTATGTTGTGCGTGTTTGTGAATCAGATCAGGGAGCGGCTTACCTTCCCCGAGCATCGCTTTCACATCCTGATGCAATGCGACGCGAGGATGATCAATTGCCTCGATCATCTTTACGGCATCATCGCAGGAAATCATGAAATCGGTTTCTTTGATCGTCAGCGGTTCCAGCAACAGATCAACGCCACGATCTTCAAGTCGCGGAACAACTGCTCGAATCACTTCGAGAGCGTTGTCGAACGCTTGTTCCTGAGAAACGCCGGGTTGAAGGCTGCGCTGTAGCGGCGAACCGAGAACCATCAGCGATCCACCAAGGTCCGCGCAGAGATCCGTCAGCGAGCCCAGATAGTCGGCCGTAATGCGGCGAACTGCAGCATCTGCCGTGGTCATGTGAAATCCAGTAGTTTTGGCGAGCAACCAATGGAGTCCGACGATTTCGACCCTGTTTGCCTCGGCAACCGCTTTCAATTCCCGGCGCTGCTGCGGAGTCACATCGTTCGCGGTCGCC